>NZ_JBVJJE010000012.1:0-328796 GCF_055585925.1 Streptomyces sp. NPDC052064 | reverse complement strand
GGTCTTGCGTTTCCGACTCTATCAGATCTTTTCTCGATCCGATTTCCTCGGTGCTTTCCAGGTTCCCGCTTCCGCGTTTCCCTTTCCGGCGGTTCTGACTCTATCAGATCCTTTCGGGCCCGATTCCCTGTCAGCAGGGTTTGTCTTCGCGGCTGTTGGGCCGTTCCGACGTGTCCAACCTTAGCGCGTTCACTCGGCGTTTCCAAAATCGAAGCTGTGTCGATCAGGTCGTCGAGTCCCAATTCGAATTGAATTCGGGCACGCCGAAATCAACCCCGTTGGGAGCGATCTTGCTAGTGGTTGGGTGCCGCTGGTGCGGCGGAAGTGCCGTCGCAGAACCGTTACGGCTCCGCGGCAACCCGAAGAACTTTACGGATCAGAGAGGGGGCTGTCAAACGTCCCCTGTCAAGATCTTTTGTGTGGGCGTCAGTCCAGGTCGGAGAGGCGGCCGCCGGCGTCCGGCTGGGCGTCTTCCACCCGACGCAGAAGGCGGGTGAGGACCTCGCCGAGCGCGGTGCGCTCCTCCGGGGAGAGGTCCTGGAGCAGGTCCTCCTCGAAGACCGACGCCAGGCGCATCGCCTCCAGCCACTTCTCGCGACCTCCGTTGGTCAGCTCCACGATGACGCGGACTCGGTTGGACTCATCCCGCTCCCGGGTAACCAGTCCTTCGCCGACCATGCGGTCGATGCGGTGGGTCATGGCGGCCGGGGTCAGGCCGAGGCGCTTCGCGAGGTCGCTCGGGCCCAGACGGTAGGGAGCGCCGGAGAGGACGAGGGCCTTCAGGACCTCCCACTCGGCGTTGCTGATGCCGAGGGCCGCGGTCTGACGGCCGTAGGCGACGTTCATACGGCGGTTCAGGCGGGACAGGGCCGAGACGATCTGCTCCACCTGGGGGTCGAGGTCCTGGAACTCGCGTTGGTACGCCGCGATCTGCTCTTCGAGGGTCGGCTCGCTGGGGCCGGGGGTGTCGCCCATGGGCGCAGTATGGCACGGCCGTTCTTTGCCTTGAAGTCCTTGGGTATGTACTCTTTAGCTTCGAACTTTAGTTTCGAAGTCTTCACTCCTAACTTGTGAGAGAGGTGAACGTGACCAGGGCGATGGGCGCAGCGATGCGCCGGATCCACGTGGGCAACGCACTCAGCGCGTTCGGGCTCGGCTTCACCGTCCCCTATCTGTACGTCTATGTGGCGCAGGTGCGGGGACTGGGAGCCATGACGGCGGGTCTCGTACTCGCGGTCTTCGCTGTGGCGGCGCTGGTCGTGCTGCCGTTCGCCGGGCGGGCGATCGTCCGGCGCGGCCCGCTGCCGGTGTTGCTCGCCGCCCTGGTCACCGCCGCCGTCGGTGCGCTGGGGCTGGGGCTGGCGAGCAGTGCGGCGGCGGTGCTGTCAGCGGCTGCCGTGCTGGGGGCCGGGCAGGCCGTGACGCAGCCGGCGCTGGCGACGATGATCGTGGACTGCTCGACCGCGGACACGCGCTCGCGGGCCTTCGCCATGCAGTTCTTCCTGCAGAACCTCGGGCTCGGGGTGGGCGGCCTCATCGGCGGTCATCTGGTCGACACGACGAGCGCCGCCTCCTTCACCCTGCTCTTCGCGATCGAGGCGGCGATGTTCCTGCTGCTGGTCGTGGTGATGGCGACCGTGCGGATGCCGCACGCGCCGCGGATCGAGGGCGCGCCCGTGCCGTCGGGGCGGGGCAGCTGGAAGCAGTTGCTGGGGAACCGTGCCATGGTGCAGCTGTGCGTGCTGGGCTTCGTGCTGTTCTTCGCCTGCTACGGGCAGTTCGAGTCGGGGCTGAGCGCGTACGGGGTCGAGGCCGCCGGGATCTCGACGTCCGCGCTGGGGACGGCACTGGCCGCCAACACGCTGGTGATCGTCGTCGCGCAGTTCGCCGTGCTGCGGTTCGTGGAGCGGCGTCGGCGCTCGCGGGTGATCGCTGCCGTCGGGCTGATCTGGGCCGTGGCGTGGGCTGTCGCCGGGTACGCGGGGCTCGGGCACGGGAGCCAGGAGATGGCGACGGCCGCGTTCGTCTCGACGTACGCCTTGTTCGGGCTGGGTGAGGCGATGCTGTCGCCGACGGTCGCCCCGCTGGTCGCGGATCTCGCGCCGGAGGGGATGGCCGGGCAGTACAACTCCGCGTTCGCCCTGGTCAAGCAGCTCGCGCTGGCCGTCGGGCCAGCGGTGGGCGGGCCGTTGGGGGCCTCGCTGCACGCGCCGTACATCGTGGCGTTCCTGCTGTTCTCGCTGGGGATCAGCTTCCTGGCGGTGCGGCTGGGGCGGCAGCTCACGGACGTGCAGGATCGGCCGTGGCTCGCGAAGAGCCGGGTCGTGGCGCGGGGTGGGGCGCCCGTTTCCGCGGACGTCTGATCCCCTCCCCTCCCTGCCCCTCCGGTCCCTGAGTCCCTGCTTCCGTCTGCTCTACGTCGCCTGCGTACGCGGCAGCGCGAACTCGCACCAGACCGCCTTGCCCCCGCCCGGTGTCCGGCGGCAGCCCCAGTTCGAGGCGATCGTGGCGACGATGGCGATGCCCCGGCCCGATTCGTCGCCCGGTTCCGCGCGGCGGCGCCTGGGGAGATGGTCGTCGCCGTCGGTGACCTCGATGATCAGGCGGCGGTCGGTGCGGCGCAGGCGCAGGCGCATCGGTGGGGTGCCGTGCTGGAGGGAGTTGGCGACCAGCTCGCTGGTGGCCAGGACGCCCAGGTCGTGCAGGTCGGCGGGGAAACGCCAGCTGGTCAGGACGCCGGAGGCGAAGGCACGCGCGCGTGGGGCCGCTTCCACGCCGCCCAGGAGTTCCAGGGCGGCGTTGCGGAAGAGCTCGCTCTCCGGGCCCGTCCGGGCAGGGTGCTGGAGGACCAGGACGGCCACGTCGTCGTCGTGGTCGGCGGTCACGCCGGCCGAGCGGACCAGGCGGTCGCAGACGACCTGGGGCGTGCCGGTGGCGCCGGCCAGAGCGCGTTCCAGGGCGGCGATGCCCTCGTCCAGGTCGGCGTCCCGGCGCTCCACGAGGCCGTCCGTGTAGAGGACGGCCGTGGAGCCGGGGCCGAGGGGGATCGAGCCCGAGGCGTGCATCCAGCCGCCGGTGCCGAGCGGCGGGCCGGTGGGTTCGTCGGCGTGCAGGACCGTGCCGTTCTCGTCGCGGACGAGGATGGGGAGGTGGCCCGCCGAGGCGTAGACCAGCTTGCCCTCGTTCGGGTCGTGGACCGCGTACGCGCATGTGGCGATCTGGTTGGCGTCGATCTCGGCTGCCAGGCCGTCGAGGAGCTGGAGCACCTCGTGCGGGGGCAGGTCGAGGCGGGCGTAGGCGCGGACCGCCGTGCGGAGCTGGCCCATGACCGCTGCCGCGCGGACGCCGCGGCCCATGACGTCGCCGATGACGAGGGCCGTGCGGCCACCGCCGAGGGTGATGACGTCGTACCAGTCGCCGCCGACCGCGGCCTCCGTGCCACCGGGGTGGTACGTGGCGGCGACGCGCAGGTCGTCGGGTTCTTCGAGCTCCTGGGGGAGCAGTGATCTCTGCAGGGTCACCGCCGTTTCGCGCTGGCGGCGTTCGCTGGCGCGCAGGCGTTCGGCGGCTTCGGCGTGGTCGGTGACGTCCGTGGCGAAGACGAGGACTCCGCGGCCGTCACTGCCGCCCTTGCCGTCGTCCTGGGCGACGGGGGTGCAGGTGAAGGTGTAGGAGCGGCCGTCGGGGGCCTTGCGGGACTTGACCGTGCGGGGCTTGCCGCTGCGCTGGACCTGGTCCAGGAGGGGGAACAGGCCGAGGGCGTCCAGTTCGGGGAGGGCCTCGCGGGCGCGTTCCCCCAGGGGGCGTACGCCGAATGCGGTCGTGTAGGCGTCGTTGACGTAGGCGATGCGGTGGTCGGGGCCGTGGACCAGGGCGACGAGGGACGGGACGCGGTCGAGGACCTCGCGTACCCGCAGTTCGTCGACGGCGGGTACGGACGGTGGCTCGTCGGTCAGTTGTTCGACACGGGCGGCGGGTACGGACCCGTCCCCCCGCCGGTCCGGGGAGGCCGTCTGCTCGGTCCGCGCTGCGGCGCGGCGCTGCGTTCCGGGGAGCCGGGCGCTCCAGCGCGTGAAGTTCACGAATCCTTGCCTCGTGTAGTCGTCGGCGGCCGGCACCGGAACCGGCCGGGGCCCCGGGGGCCCGCACCGGGGCGTGTGGTGGCACGCCCGCGGTGGTGGACCAGTCTGGCAGTGAGCGGACCGGACCGGCATCCGTCAGACGCCGGGCCGGCCGGTGGAGTTCCTGGGTCCGGTCAGGACGACCCCTTCGGGTTGTGCGGGGGGTCTTGGGAAGGCTTTCCACCGGCCGCGAGTTCGAACTCCGCTCGGGGGTGTTCGAGTGAACCCAGGGAGACGATCTCGCGTTTGAAGAGGCCGGCCAGGGTCCATTCGGCGAGCACGCGCGCCTTGCGGTTGAAGGTGGGCACGCGGCTGAGGTGGTAGGCGCGGTGCATGAACCAGGCGGGGTAGCCCTTGAGCTTGCGTCCGTAGACGTGGGCGACACCCTTGTGCAGGCCCAGGGAGGCGACCGAACCGGCGTAGGCGTGTTCGTACGTCTGCAGGGGCTCGCCACGCAGGGTGCGCACGATGTTGTCGGCGAGGACCTTGGCCTGGCGGAGGGCGTGCTGGGCGTTTGGGGCGCATTCGCGGCCGGGTTCACCGGCCGTGACGTCGGGGACGGCGGCGGCGTCTCCGGCGGCCCACGCGTGCGTGGCACCCTCGACGGCCAGTTCCGCCGTGCACCTGAGCCGTCCGCGGCCGTTGCGGGGCAGGTCGGTGGCGGCGAGCACCGGGTGGGGTTTGACACCGGCCGTCCAGACGACCGTACGGGTGGGGAAGCGGGCGCCGTCGCTGAGGGCCGCGACCCGGTCCGCGCAGGACTCCAGGCGGGTCTGAAGGCGTACGTCGATGTTGCGGCGGCGCAGTTCGGTGACGGTGTAGCGGCCCATCTCCTCGCCGACCTCGGGCAGGATGCGGTCCGAGGCCTCGACGAGGATCCACTTCATGTCCTCGGGGCGGATGTTGTGGTAATAGCGCGCGGCGTAGCGGGCCATGTCCTCCAGTTCGCCGAGCGCCTCCACGCCGGCGAAGCCGCCGCCGACGAAGACGAAGGTGAGGGCCGCGTCGCGGATCGCGGGATCGCGGGTGGAGGAGGCGATGTCCATCTGCTCGATGACGTGGTTGCGCAGGCCGATCGCCTCCTCGACGGTTTTGAAGCCGATGCCGTGGTCGGCGAGGCCGGGGACCGGCAGTGTGCGGGAGACGGAGCCGGGGGCGAGGACGAGTTCGTCGTACGTCAGCTGCTGCCCGCCCGTGCCCTCCTCGTCGGTGGCGAGGGTGGTGATGGTGGCGGTGCGCTTCGCGTGGTCGACGGCGGTGGCCTCGCCGATGACGACGCGGCACCGGTCGAGGACGCGGCGCAGCGGTACGACGACATGGCGGGGGGAGATGGCGCCCGCGGCGGCCTCGGGGAGGAACGGCTGGTACGTCATGTACGCGTCGGGGGTGACGACCGTGATCTCCACGTCGCCCCGCTCCAGTTCCCGTTTCAGTCTGCGCTGAAGGCGCAGGGCCGTGTACATCCCGACGTAGCCACCACCGACAACGAGAATGCGCGCACGTTCCTTCACCATCCCATGACGCACCCACCGCTTGCGTTTGTCCACAGCCTCGACGAATTGTGTGACCGGAGCGGGAGAGCGCGCGGAGTTGGCCGGAAAGGCGAGCTGCGATGAATACGCGCAGGTCAGCAGGGGTGGTGCGGGGGGCGGTCAGGGGCACATTCCGGACGTATGCGGCCCGTACTCCGATCGGTGGGCGCTCCGTGCGGAACCTGCCCCTTCTGAATTGACTCCCTCTCAACTATGTTCGTGTGTCGACGGGGTGTAGGGGGATGCGCTCGCCGGGTCCGCGGGGCGGGCCCGGGGACCCGGGCCTGTTCCTCCGTCCCGGCATCGAATGGCGGGGAGTGTCTCCGGGGGGAGACGTCATTACCGGGGGAATGCGTATGCATGTTCAGGACTCTCATTGGTCGTCCGCGTCCGCTGTCGCGGCGGGTGGCGTGACGATGAGCGCGACGGCGGGCAACGGACGCGGGAACGGATCGCGGACGACGCCGCTGCGCGTGGACGCACAGCGCAATCTGGAGCACGTGCTGCGGGCGGCGCGCGAGGTGTTCGGCGAGCTGGGGTACGGCGCGCCGATGGAGGACGTGGCGCGGCGCGCGCGAGTCGGTGTGGGGACGGTGTACCGGCGGTTCCCGAGCAAGGACGTCCTGGTGCGGCGGATAGCCGAGGAGGAGATCTCCCGGCTGACCGACCAGGCGCGTACGGCGCTCGGGCAGGAGGACGAGCCGTGGTCGGCGCTGTCGCGCTTCCTGCGGACGTCGGTGGCCTCCGGCGCCGGGCGGCTGCTGCCGCCGCAGGTGCTGCGGGTCTCCGTCGAGGAGGACCGTGCCGGTCAGGCGCGGGTGCCGCAGCAGCGGACGCAGCCGGGCTCGGGGGAGCTGCGGCTGGTGCCGGAGGAGCCGGTGGCGGTCGCCTCGGTGCCGGCGCCGGGGGTCGTGGCGGAGGACGACGCCGGGGCGTCGGCGCTGCTCGAGGTCGTGGGTCAGCTGGTGGATCGGGCGCGTGCGGCGGGTGAGCTGCGGGCGGACGTGTCAGTGTCGGACGTGCTGCTGGTGATCGCGACGGCCGCGCCCTCGCTGCCGGACGCGGCGCAGCAGGCGGCCGCGTCGGCCCGGCTGCTGGACATCCTGCTGGAGGGGCTGCGGTCGCGGCCGGCGTGAGGGCGGGCGGGCTGCCGTCACGGGCGGCCCCTCGACCGGTCCTGTCGGCTTGCCGGTCGGCTGGGCTGGGCTGGTCGAAGGCGTCAGTCGGATTTGCCGGTGGAACGGACCGGTCGGCTTCCGAGCCCGGAGCGACGAGGGATCATTCCCCGAACGAGTGACGACCAGTACTGGCGTGCGGTAAATCCCGACGGATGAGTGACGGTCCGGAATCCGAGGTTCTGACCAAAAGCCAATATGGCACTCTGATCCGGTGGTCTGGACGTGTTGGCCGGCTGGCGGGGGCTTTCCGCGATGAGCGTTGACGGGCGGGACGGGCGGGACGGGCGGGACGGGTCGAGCGGTAACGAGGACGCCACGGCCGGCGGCTCGGTCCCGCCGCAGCGCGAATGGCGTGAGGACAGCCACCTGCCGCCGCCGCGCGAGCTGCCGCCCTCCGACGCCGACCTCATCGACCGGATGCGCTCGGGCGACGACACGGCGTACGAGGAGCTGTACCGGCGCCACGCGCAGGCCGTGCGCCGGTACGCCCGGACCTGCTGCCGTGACGCCTACACCGCGGACGACCTGACCGCCGAGGTCTTCGCCCGCATGCTCCAGGCGGTACGCGGCGGCTCCGGTCCCGAGCACGCCGTCCGCGCGTACCTGCTCACCTCCGTCCGGCGCGTCGCCGCCTCGTGGACGCGGTCGGCGCGGCGGGAGCAGCTTGTCGACGACTTCGCCGTGTTCGCCGCCCAGTCCGCACGCGGCTCCGACGTGTCCGACGACGACACGCTGGAACGGGGCGCGGACGTACGGGCGATGCACGAGGCCGAGCGGTCCATGGCCATGCGGGCCTTCCGGTCGCTGCCGGAGCGGTGGCAGGCCGTGCTGTGGCACACCGAGGTCGAGGACGAGTCGCCCAGCGAGGTCGCCACGCTCTTCGGGCTGGACGCCAACGGCACGCGCGTGCTCGCCAGCCGGGCCCGCGAGGGCCTCAAGCAGGCCTACCTCCAGGCCCACGTCAGCGCCACACTCACCGCCGACGAGGAGTGCGCGCGCTACGCCGACCAGCTCGGCACGTACGCCCGCGGCCGGCTGCGCAAGCGTGCCGAGCGGGGGCTGCGCAAGCACCTGGAGGAGTGCGCGAAGTGCCGGCTGGCCGCGACGCAGATCGAGGAGGTCGCCGGCGGTATACCCGCCGTGGTGCCGGTCGCGGTCATCGGCTGGTTGGGCCCCGCCGGGTACGCCAAGGCGGCAGGGCTCATCGCCGGAGGAGCGGGGGCGGCCGGAGCCGCGGGTGCGGCCTCGGCGGCGGGCGGGGGCTCGTCCGGCGGGTCGGCGGCGGGCGCCGGTTCGGCCGGTGGTGCTGCGGGGAGCGGCTCGTCCGGTGGGGCCGGAGGCGGAGCGACGGCCGCCAGGGGAGTGGGCGCGCCGGTGAAGGCCGGTGTCGCGGCCGGTGTGGTCGCCGTGGGCGTCGTGGCCGCGGTGGTGCTGGCGTCGGCCGGCAACGAGAAGCCGAAGGACGAGGCGAGGCCGACTCCCACCCCCTCTTCGCCGGTGGTCCGGCCCGCCGAGCCGACGCCCCCTCCCTCGCAGCGGGAACCCGGACCGCGGCCACCGGGGATCGTGCCCGCGCGCGCCGAGAACCCCGCGCCGACACCGACCCCCAGGACCAGCCCGCCGTCCACACCGTCCCCGGCACCGACACCGACGCCCACCCCGCCGCCCGCGCCCCCGAGGCCGGTACCACCCCCGGCGCCCACGCCCACGCCCACGCCCACACCGCCACCGACTCCGACTCCGACCGAGATGCCGCCCTCCCCGGCCGTCTACCAGTGGAGCGAACTGTCGTACGACATCAGCGGCGACGGCACCGAGCCCGAGATGCGGTTCGGCGCGAGCAGCTGGGTCTGGCAGCGGTACGGCCTGTCGGCCGGCGACCAGCGGTACACGCACGGCGTCACCGTGCACGGACGCTCCTCCGTCACCATCGACCTCAACCGCTCCTGCTCCTCGTACGAGGCGCTCGTCGGGGTGGACGATCTGACGCTGAAGCTCGGCACGGTGTACTTCTCCGTCTACGCCGACGGGGTCCGGCTGTGGCGGTCCGGGCTGGTGCAGGGCGGTGACCCGGCGGTCCCCGTCCAGGTGAACCTCACCGGCCGCCGCACCGTACGGCTGGTGGTGGAACCGCACAGCGCCCTCGACAACCTGGCCCTGGCGGACTGGGCGGAGTCCAAGTTCACCTGCGGTTAGCGGCTTTCGACTCGGTGGCGTACGAGCTCCGCGCCTCGTCCAGCTCGTGCAGGACGTCGTCCGCGGTGAGCGCCGCGCCCCGAGCGCGCTCCGACTCGCACCGGGCAGGACCGAGGGCGGCGCGGGCGGCTGCCCCGATACGTTCCGCCTGGGCGTGCTCCGGCATGGGGCGGGGACGGCCGGCCCACCAGTGGTCGCCGGCGCCGAGCAGCCGTGCCGCGTGCGGGAAGTCGCCGAGGTCGGCCAGCAGGCCTGCCGCGCTGTCCACGACCGTGGCCCGGATCAAGTCGGAGCACCGCTTGTCCACGGCATCGCGCAAGGCTCCTGTCAGCTTGGCCAGAGCGGACTCCGGGCCGGACTCGCTCGCCGTGACCATGGCCTCCACCAGATCCAGCATCACCAAGAACTGGGGCGGCGGTGTGCCGCGCGCGGCATCCGCGTGCGCCGCCTCGCAGAACTCGCGCGCCCGAGCGGTGTGCCCCTCCTCGGACGCCATCTGGGCCCGCAGCAACAGGACGAACGCCCTGGAGTCCGCCACGCCGCACCGGTCGGCGGCGGCACTCGCCTCGTCCAGCCTCGCCAGCGCGGCCGGGCGGTCTCCCGCGCGGTAGGCGAGCTCGGCGAGCCGGGCGAGGAGGAACGGCGACTCGGCGTACGCGCCCACCTCGTAGGCGAGCCGAAGCGCCTCCTCGTACTCCCCCTTGGCCTCCTCGAAGCGGCTGCGCGCCATGGCGGCCTCGCCGGCCGCGCTGCACACCTGGGCCCGCAGCCAGCGGTCACCGGCGCGGCGGCTGAGGACGCGCAGGTCCGCGAGGTCGTCGTCGACGCCGTCCAGGTTGCCGGGAGCGTCGACGACCATGTGCGTACGGGCCATCAGGGCAACGGAGACCTCCCAATCGCCACCGTGAGCACGGCAGTTGGCGACGCCGGAGTCCATTTGGGCCCGGACGTCACCCGGGTCGACCACGAAGGAGGAGATCATCGGCCAGACGAGACCCGGGACCCGGGCCGCCTGTGGTCCGCCCTCCGCGAAGAACGCCCACACGCGCTCCACGTACTGCCGCCGCTCTTTCACGAACGCCTGCATGGGCCCTGCCTCGGCCATGAAGAACAGATGCAGCATGCGCAGATCCATCCGCAGGGCGTGCAGCGGATGCTCCGCCTCTCCGTCCGGCGCGGCCAGGAAGTGGTCGACGGGATCGGGCAGGCCCGGCTCGCCGACGGGCGGCACACGCCCGGCGACATCCCTCTCCACACTCAGCCGCAGGATCCGGTCGAGCCACTCCAAGCCCTCGTGCCGGTAGTTGCGCAGCCACCAGAACCAGCCCATGGCCAGGATCAGAGCGCCGGCCTCCTGCTCGTCCCCGTCCGTGAGGGCCCGGTCGAGGGCCGCACGGATGTTGTCGAGCTCGGTCTCCAGGCGGGAGACCCACGGCAGCTGCCCGGCGGAGCGCAGCAGCGGCTCGGCCTGCTCGACGAGCGCGCGCACCCACGCCCGGTGCCGCCGCTCGGCCGCGGCACGCAGCGACGGGGCCTCGGCGGCGCGCTCGACGGCGTACTCGTGGATGGTCTCCAGCAACCGGTACCGCATGCCGGCGGAGCCGTCCTGCTGGTCTGTGCCGTCCTGGTGGTCTGTGCCGTCCGGGTCGTCCGTCCCGAAGGGTGCCGCGACGACGAGGGACTTGTCGACGAGGGCCCCGAGCAGCTCGGCGGCGGGCCCGGTGCACACGGCCTCCGCCGCCGTCAGGTCCCAGCCTCCCGCGAACACGGACACCTCGCACAGCAGCGTCCGCTCGGCCTCGTCGAGCAGGTCCCACGACCAGTCGACGACGGCGCGCAGGGTCTGCTGGCGGCGCAGGACCGTACGGCTCCCGGAGGTGAGGAGGCGGAAGCGGTCGTCGAGCCGGTCGGCGATCTGCCGGGGCGTGAGCAGCCGGAGCCGGGCCGCGGCCAGCTCGATGGCGAGCGGCAGCCCGTCCAGGCGGCGGCAGATCTCCGCCACTGCCCGCTCGTCACGGAGCACGGCGTCCGCGTCGGGACGGACGGCGGCGGCGCGCTCCGCGAACAGCCGGCGGGCGTGGTCCGGCCGCAGGGGCTCGACCGGGCGCACCAATTCACCGGGCACGCCCAGGGGTTCACGGCTCGTGGCGAGGATCGTGAGCCCCGGGCAGCGGGTCAGCAGGGTCTCGGCGAGGTGGGCGGCGGCGGCGATGACATGCTCGCAGTTGTCGAGGATCAGCAGTGGGCCGCGCGGGGCGCAGTACTCCACGAGCAGGGCGACGGGGTCGTCCTGCACGGCCGTCAGCTCGCTGGTCATCAGGACGGTCTCGCGCAGACCGAGCGCGCTGACCACCGCTCCCGGCACCGCCTCCGGCCGGTCGAGCGGGGCGAGCTCGGCCAGCCATGCCTGCGGGAGGCCGGCGGCGGCTTCCTCGGCGAGGCGGGTCTTGCCGGAGCCGCCCGGTCCGGTGAGGGTGACGAGTCGGGCTCTGCGCACATCGGAACGGATGGCGTCGATCTCGGGTTCCCGGCCGACGAAGGAGGTCAGACGGGGACGGATGTTCCCGGTGCGCTCGGGCGGATTGGGCGTCGGTTTCCCGCTCCTCGCGGTCGGCGCGAGCAGGTCGGCGTGGAGGGCGCGCAGGTGCGGGCCGGGGTCGGTGCCGAGGCCCTCCGCGAGGGCGCGGCGGACGGACTCGTACGCGGCGAGGGCGTCGGCTTCGCGGCCGGTGTCGCGCAGGGCGCGGACGAGGAGGGCGTGCAGCGGTTCGTCGTACGGGTGCACGGCGGTCAGTTCCCGCAGTTCCGGTACGACGTCCGACGCGCGGCCGAGCCGCAGGCGGGCCTCGGCTCGGGCCCGGGTCGCCTCCAGGCGCGTGGCCTCCGGGCGGGTGGCGACGGTGCGGTCGGGGAGGTCGGCGAGGGCGGGGCCGCGCCAGAGGGCCAGGGCGTCGTCGAGGTGCCGTTCCGCCAGGGCGGGGGCGTCGGCGGTGAGGGCGTCCGTGCCCTGCCGGACGAGCCGTTCGAAGACGAAGAGGTCGATGTCGTCGGGCGTGGCCGTGAGGCGGTAGCCGCCGGTGTCCGAGGTCACGGCGTCCTTGCCGAGTGCCCGGCGGAGGCGGCCGATGAGGGCCTGGAGCGCGGCGTGGGCGTCCTGGGGCGGGTCGTCCGGCCACACCTCGTCGATCAGGGTCCGGGGCGGGGTGACGTGGGAGGGGCGTAGGGCGAGGGCGGTGAGCAGGGCGCGGAGGCGGGGACCGCCGACGGGTATGGCTGTGCCGTGCTCGTCTGCTGCTGTGGTGACGCCCAGGATTCTGTACCGCACCGGGTCATTGTGGCTGGGGTGGGGGTGAGGGTGGTGGGGTTTTTGGGGTGGGGTGTTGCTGTGAACTGGGTCGGCGGGTGCCGGGTGTTGGTGCGGCGGGAGGTGCACAACTCGGCGCTGTGCAGTGCTCGGCGGTGTTGCCGGGGCCGGGTGGGTTCGCAGCCCGGCGTAGCGGGGTGCCTCCCCCAAGCTCTTCGAGCAGGGGGTACCCCCAGCGCCCACCCTCCCCCAAGCTCTCGACTTCGCTCGAGCAGGGGGACCCCCATCGCCCTCAGCGGCACGATCGCCCGCAGCTCGGCGCAGAGGCGTACCTCGGCGCATGCCCACAGCTCCAGGCGCAAGGCGGCGCTCGCTACACCCGCCGCACCCCGGCCCCCGCCCCCAACGCCCCCCGCTGCGGCGCGATCCCCGCCGGTACGGCGCGCTGCCGGGCCGGTGTGCCCGTCCAGCAGGTGCCGCGGCGGGCCAGCAGGCGGCGGAGCCACAGCTCCAGGGACACGAGGCCGGCGAGGCCGTCCAGGGGGAGGGGTTCGCCGGCCGCCGCGGAGCGCAGGGCCTTTCGGACCACCCGGGCCTCCACCAGGCCCGCCTCGGCCAGCAGCGGCGTGTCGAACAGGGCGACCAGGGAGTCCGCCGCCACCCTCAGCCCCGTACGCGCCGCGGCCGCCGCCGTCGCCTGGGTCGGGGCGCCCCACCCGGGCGGCAGGTCCCGGACCCCGGCCCCTTCCAGCACCGTACGGAGGATCGCCGCCCGCGCCCCCGGCCGTACCCGCAACGCCTCGGGCAGCGCCCGGGCCGCGCGCACGACCTGGTTGTCGAGGAACGGCGCGTGCAGCCGCTGAAAGCGGATCTCCGCGGCCTGCTCCAGCACCCGCAGGTCCGCCGCATACCGCGCCAGCGCCGCACGCGCGCGGAAGTCACCCGGCCGCTGCCCCGGCCCCACCAGCTCCGACCGGTGCGTCGCCGCCTGAAGACGAACCGATACTTCAGCGAGCGCCTCACCGGTCAGCCAGCGCGCCGCCGGCCCGGGTCTCCCCCAGGTCAGCGCGGCGAGCGAGGCCTCCACCGCACCCCCGGGCGCGTCCAGACCGTCGTCCGTACGGTGGTCGAGCAGGCGCTCGGCCAGGGATTCCAGCCCCGCCCGGTAGGGCGTACGGGACAGCCGTCGGGCCGCCGCGTACACGCGCGCGGGGACCAGCACCGAGCCGTCCGTCTTGGCCAGCGCGGCGACGGGCCGCACCAGGTGGCGCCGCTTACGGTCCATCAGCAGGTCGGCCAGACGCGCGGGATGGGCGTCCAGGACCTGCCGCGCACCGTAGCCCGTGAAGTGGTCCGCGCTGCCGGCCGCCAGCCGCGCCCGGTGCCGGGCCGCCGTCACCAGGGACGCCCCCGGCTCGTCCGTCAACGGGCCCTCCAGATCGGCGTACGGAAGGGTCTCCTCGCCACCGGCCACGACGACATGGTGCAGACGCGGGTTCGCGGCCAGCGCACCCGCCCGCTCCAGCTCGGCCTCCCGCCCTCCGACGGCCAGGTCGTTGAAGGTGACCGCCAGCAGCCGCTCTCCCGCGCCCGTGCCGTGCCCCAGCACCGTGCCCGGCATTCCGGGCAGCCCCGCGGCCAGCAGCGCCAGTGTCCCCGAGGCCGGCCCGCCCGACAGGTCCGCCCCGATCCCCGGCACCGGCATCCCGCGCGCGGCACGCCGCTCGGCGGGTCCCATGCCGGGCACGGGTCCGGGGTCTATGTCCGCCCCGGGGACGTGCCGCGGTGCGGACAGCCGCGTCCGTACGGCCTCCACCAGCGCGTCGCGCACGGCGTCGACCGCGCTGTCGGGATCGGCCGAAGGCGCCGCGACCGCCAGCGAGGCGACCGGTTCATACCCGGCGATCTCCCGTGCCCCGGCGCGCAGGATCAGTGCATGCCCCGGCGGAATGCGCTTCACGCCGTCGTACGGCGTGGAGTCGTGCAGCGCCGCGGGCACGTCAGGGGCGGCCAGCAGCGCGGCGAGGTGCCCGAAGTCGAGGTTGGCCTCGATGAGGTCGGCCAGCGGCAGCGCGGCCGTCGCATACGCCGTACCGCCGGCCCAGGGGGTGTGGAACACCGGCCGCGCGCCCGCGAGATCGCCGCAGACGGTGACCCTTCGGCCGACCTGCACGATCGCGGTGTAACTTCCCGGCCAGGCGGTCAGATGCCGAAGTGCCCCGCCGCGCGCGGCGAACAGCGCGACGCGCAGCTGCTCGTCGGTGGCGCCGCAGATGCCGAGGACGGCGATGCGCGTCCGGTCGTCGGCCTTCACGACCCGCACCTCGTCGGGGCGCCAGTCACCGACCGCCCACAGCGGATCGGGATCGCCCCACAGGAGTTGGGAGCCCACCGGGTGCAGGGTCTCGCCGTCGGGTCCCGTGGCCCCCGCCGAACCGGCAGCGACGGCTCCCGCGGCGGTGCTGCTCCACCCCACCAACCACCGCATCGCCGCCTCCACAGGCTGTGGACAACCAGTGCACCGTACGAACCGGTTCACCATGCTGCCATGAAGGAAGCGTTCCAGAGTGTGCCCGCGCCGCTTGCGCTCCGCCGAACGCGCCCCGGCGGAGCCACCCACGCCGTCCGGAACACCCCCGAACGCCCCGAACTCTCCCATGCCACATGAAGAGACGGGCGGAGAAGACGGCAGTGAAGACGGAAAGGGAAGACTGCGGTGGTGGCGGCGGGAACAGAAGGGAGCGCCAGGAGACAAGGCACGTCAGCGACACATCACCAGTACGACTGCGGCGCGAATGCGCCCCCCATACGCGCCCCAAATACGCCCGGCGCGCCCTCAAGTACCGTGGTAGGAGGCCTGATACCCCACCACGGGTGGGGTCGATTTTTGGCCAAATCCCTGTCAGGCAGGCAGCGTCGAACACTCTCCGTACAGGCTCTGCGCACCACGTGCGGTCGCGCAGTCCGGGAGACGGAGCACGCCTCCCGGACCGTTCCACCGCCCGCGGGGATGGAGGCGGCGGTGTCCCCCAGCCCACTGGATCCAGTACAGCGGGCCGACCCACGCAATGACCATGGAACCGCTCCCGCGGTGGCCGGAGAAGAGCGCACGGACAGGCGCACGGCCACACAGTGGGAGCACGCCGCAACAGCCCGTATCTGAACCGTACTTCAGTACGGACCACAATCCCGCCAACCGGAACAATGCCCCTTAACGCTTGGGATGCGGCGAACTACGCTGGGTTTACGAATGCCGCGTGGTTATGCCAACGTCGGCAGCCGTCTGTGTCGAGGGGTGGCTCATGTCCAGGGAGCAACGCGGGCCGAACGAAAAACTCGGCGCCGTTCTCGCCCTCGCGGGAATCTCCAACGCAGGCCTCGCGCGGCGCGTCAACGATCTTGGCGCTCAGCGAGGACTGACACTTCGCTATGACAAAACGTCGGTGGCGCGCTGGGTGTCGAAGGGCATGGTGCCGCAGGGTGCGGCGCCGCACCTCATCGCCGCCGCCATCGGCCAGAAGCTCGGCCGCCCGGTGCCGCTCCACGAGATCGGCCTGGCGGACGCGGACCCCGCGCCCGAAGTCGGCCTCGCCTTCCCGCGGGACGTCGGGCAGGCGGTGAAGTCCGCGACGGAGCTGTACCGCCTCGACCTCGCAGGCCGCCGCGCCGGGGGCGGCATCTGGCAGTCGCTGGCCGGATCGTTCGCGGTGAGCGCGTACGCGACGCCCGCCTCACGGTGGCTGATAACCCCGGCCGACAGTTCGGTAGCGCGTGACGTGGGCCCCGGCGAGGACTCCGGCGCACCGCTCAAAGTCGGCCACAGCGATGTGCAGAAGCTGCGGGAGGCCGCCGAGGACGCGCGGCGCTGGGACTCCAAGTACGGCGGCGGCGACTGGCGTTCGTCGATGGTCCCCGAGTGCTTGAGGGTGGAGGCGGCTCCCCTCCTGCTCGGCTCCTACTCCGACGAGGTCGGCCGGGCGCTCTTCGGCGCCTCCGCCGAACTCACCCGGCTCGCGGGCTGGATGGCCTTCGACACGGGCCAGCAGGAAGCCGCCCAGCGCTACTACATCCAGGCCCTGCGCCTGGCCCGGGCGGCGGCGGACGTCCCCCTCGGGGGCTACGTCCTGGCCTCCATGTCCCTCCAGGCCACCTACCGCGGCTTCGGCGACGAGGGCGTGGACCTCGCCCAGGCGGCCCTCGAACGCAACCGCGGGCTCGCCACGGCGCGCACGATGAGCTTCTTCCGCCTCGTCGAGGCCCGGGCACACGCGCGTGCGGGTGACGCCCAGGCGGCCGGCGGCGCCCTGAAGGCGGCCGAGAGCTGGCTGGAGCGCGCCCGCCCCGGCGACAACGACCCGAGCTGGCTCGGCTTCTACTCCTACGACCGCTTCGCCGCCGACGCGGCCGAGTGCTATCGCGACCTGAAGGCCCCACGCCAGGTCCGCCGCTTCACGGAACAGGCGCTCTCGAAGCCCACCGAGGAGTTCGTCCGCTCGCACGGCCTGCGCCTGGTCGTCTCGGCGGTCGCCGAACTGGAGTCGGGCAACCTGGACGCGGCGTGCGAGCAGGGCGTACGAGCGGTGGAGGTCGCCGGGCGCATCTCCTCGGCCCGCACGACCGAGTACGTCAAGGACCTCCTGCACCGGCTGGAGCCGTACGGCGACGAACCGCGGGTCGTGGAGCTGCGGGAGCGCGCCCGGCCGCTGCTGATGGCCCCGGCATAGCCGGACAGGCATGCTGCCGTCCCCGCGTTTGAAGGCATTGTCAGTGGCGCAGTGCACTATCGAAGCGGGAGGTGGTGCTGGTGACGCGGGTGCCGGAGATCGCGTACGACTGTGACGTGCTGGTGATCGGCGGGGGGATCGTCGGTCTGTCGACGGCGTATGCGATCACACGCGCCGCACCAGGCACACGGGTCACGGTCCTGGAGAAGGAACCGGGCCCCGCCCGGCACCAGACCGGCCGCAACAGCGGCGTCATCCACAGCGGCATCTACTACCGCCCCGGCTCCCTCAAAGCCCGCTACGCCGTGCGGGGCGCCGCCGAGATGGTCAAATTCTGCGCCGAATACGGCATCCCGCACGCCGTCACGGGCAAGCTGATCGTCGCGACCGACCGCTCCGAGCTGCCCCGCCTGCACGCACTCGTACAGCGCGGCCGGGAGAACGGCATCCCGGTCCGTGAACTGGGCGCTTCCCAGATCGCGGAGTACGAACCGGAGGTGCGGGGCCTCGCCGCGATACACGTCGGTACGACCGGCATCTGCGACTTCGTCGCGGTCGCCCGCCGGCTGGCCCACGGCTCGGGCGCGGAGATCCGCTACGGCACGCGGGTCGTCCGCGTCGACCGCCGCCCCGAGCGGGGAGTCGCCGTGCTCACGGCCGCCGGGGACGTCGTACGCGGGCGGGTGCTGGTGAATTGCGCGGGCCTGTACAGCGACGAGGTCGCCCGGTTGACCGGGGACGACCCGGACGTCCGGATCGTGCCGTTCCGGGGCGAGTACTACGAGCTGGCCCGACCGGAGCTGGTGCGGGGCCTGGTGTATCCGGTCCCCGACCCGGCGTTCCCGTTCCTCGGGGTGCATCTCACGCGCGGGATCGACGGGGGTGTCCACATCGGGCCCAACGCGGTGCCGGCGCTGGCCCGCGAGGGGTACGGGTGGGGGACGGTCCGTGTGCGGGAGCTCGGGTCGACGCTGGCCTGGCCGGGCTCCTGGCGGATCGCCCGCCGGCACTGGCGGTACGGGGCGGGGGAGCTGCGGCGGTCGGTGTCCAAGGGGGCGTTCACGGAGGCGGTGCGGCGGTTGTTGCCCGGGGTGTCCGAGGACGACCTGGTGCCGACGGCGGCGGGGGTGCGGGCACAGGCCGTGCTGCGTGACGGCACGCTGGTGGACGACTTCCTGTTCCGCGAGGGCCCTCGCACGGTGCACGTGCTGAACGCGCCGTCTCCCGCGGCTACGGCGTCCCTGCCGATCGGCAGGGAGGTGGCGCGCAGGGCGTTGAGCGCGCTGGCCTGACCAGCCGCGGGGGTTCCGAGGTGCTCGGCGTTGTCGCTGAGGCCGGGCGGGTCTGCGGCCCGGCGGAGCGGGGTGCCTCCCCCAAGCGCTTCGAGCTGGGGGTACCCCCAGCGCCCACCCGTGCCGCCCTGGGGGTACCTCCCAGGCCCTTAAGGCACTGGGGGAGGCACGACTGCCCGCAGCTAGGTGGCGGCCCCGACCCACGACCACCGCGAAGGCGCTACGCGCACCCCCACCGCACCCGCGCAGGCCGCCGCAGGCATACCACCCCCGCCCGTCCCGCCGGACGCGATCCACCCCCCGTAAAATCGGCCTCACTGTGTCTGACTCCGTGAACACCCCCGAAACGCCCCAGCCCGCCACCCCCGGCGCCTCCATCCGGCACACCCGGGCCAAGGGTGAGCCGCGCTTCCCCGATGGGCCGAAGGCCGATCCCGCCGGGTCGCACTTCGAGCGGCGGATCCGGAGTTTCCAGCCGCGGCGGAGCCGGGTCACAGCCGGCCAGGCCGACGCGCTTCAGCGGCTGTGGCCCAAATGGGGCCTCGACATCGACGGCAGTCGAACCCTCGACCTCGCCGACCTGTTCGGCAACGACAACCCCGTCGTCCTGGAGATCGGCTTCGGCATGGGCGAGGCCACCGCCCAGATGGCCGCAGCCGACCCCACCACCGACATCCTCGCCGTCGACGTCCACACCCCCGGCCAGGGCAACCTGCTCAATCTCGCGGACCGGAACGGCCTGTCCAACATCCGCGTCGGCAACGGCGACGCGATCATCCTCCTCCGCGAGATGCTCACCCCGGACTCCCTCGACGGCCTGCGCGTCTACTTCCCCGACCCCTGGCCCAAGAAGCGGCACCACAAGCGCAGGATCATCCAGCCCGACTTCCTGACCCTCGCCGCCACCCGCCTCAAGCCCGGCGCGATCGTGCACTGCGCCACCGACTGGGAACCGTACGCCGAACAGATGCTCGACGTACTCACGGCACACCCCGACTTCGAGAACACGCAGGCGGACGGCGGGTTCGCGCCCCGTCCCGACTTCCGCCCCCTGACCCGTTTCGAGGGCCAGGGACTGGACAAGGGACATGTCGTGAACGACCTCCTCTTCCGTCGCGTACAGCACGTGGACCAACCCCCCGCCGGCGCCTGACCGCACCCGAACCCGCATCCCTCCCGCCTGCGGACAGCGCCCATCCGTCGTTAGGGTCAATGCCGTGGCCACCTGCCCCCCACATCCGTCGTACCCCAGCGGTCCGCCCAGCGGTCCCGCCGACGGCGCGCCCTTCGCCGGCGCACCCACCGCCGCCCCCCTCCGGCATGCCCACTGGTGGCAGCGCGCCTGGGTGCGCTACGGCGCGCTGACCACGCTCCTCGCGATATCCGGCCTCGTCATCCTCGCCCTGGTCCGCGAAGAGACCGGCACGGAAGGGTTCCTGGTCGGGCTGGGGCTGGCCACGCTCCCGGTGCCCCTGCTCATAGCCGCGTTCCGCTGGCTGGACCGGGTCGAACCGGGCCCCTGGCGGAACCTGCTGTTCTGCTTCGCCTGGGGCGCCTGCGCGGCGGCGCTGATAGCGATCGTCGCCAACAGCTTCGCGACCAGATGGATAGCGACGGCGACGGCGGATCCGTCCAGCGCGGACACGCTCGGCGCGACCGTCATAGCCCCGGTGGTCGAGGAGATGGCCAAGGCGGCGGCCGTCTTTCTGGTCTTCCTCTTCCGGCGCCGCGACTTCACGGGCGTCCTCGACGGAGTGGTCACAGCCGGCGTCACCGCGACCGGCTTCGCGTTCACGGAGAACATCCTCTACCTGGGCACGGCCTTCGGCACCGACCAGCTCACCGGTGGCACCGGCATCGCCTCCGTCACGGCGGCGACCTTCTTCGTGCGCATCATCATGTCGCCGTTCGCGCACCCGCTCTTCACCGTCCTCACGGGCATCGGCTTCGGCGTCTCCGCACTCGCGGCGGACCGCCAGCACGTCCGCCGCGTCGCCTTCCCGCTCTCCGGGCTGCTGCTCGCGATGGGCCTGCACGCGATGTGGAACGGCTCGTCGGCGTTCGGCGAGTACGGGTTCTTCGCCGTGTACGCGGCGTTCATGGTGCCCATCTTCGGGCTGCTGACGTGGCTGGTGGTCTGGACCCGGCAGCGGGAGCTGAAAACCGTACGGGCGGAGCTGCCCGCCTACGCCGTGGCCGGGTGGCTGTCGCCGGTCGAGCCGTACGCGCTCGGCTCGATGCGGGCCCGGCGGATCGCCCGCCAGTACGCCCGCCGCCACGCGGGCAGGGGGGTGGCGCGGGAGGTCGCGCGGTACGAGGCGTACGCGACGTCTCTGGCGTTCCTGCGGCACCGGGGCCGCCGCGGCCGCGCCGGTGCCGACTTCGTCGTACGGGAACGAGAACTGCTAGACGAGCTGTGGCGCCGCCGGGAGGCGGCCCGGCCCGCGCTGGACTACGCCGCGCGGATCACGGCCCCTCCGGTACCGGTGGCGGCCCCGCCCTGGCCGGTGTACGGGGCGTACGGGTACGGCTGTCCGGTAACTCGGCCAACGGTGACAACACCGACGACGCGGTGGGGCGACGCGGAGCGGTACCCCGCGTACAACCCGTACCGGTCGTAGCCGAAACCTCAGCCCTCACCCCCGGGCGGGCCATCCGGGGGCAACCGCTCAGGCCGAAGCCTCCGTGAGCCGCCCGAGCTCCGTCTCCGTCAACGTCAGCTCCCCGACCCCGACCAGGGCGGGCAGCTGCTCCACCGTCCGCGCGGAAGCGATCGGCGCCGCCACCGTCGGCTGGGCCGCGAGCCAGGCGAGGGCGACCGTGGCGACGGGGACGTCGTGGGCCGCGGCGATCTCGTCGAGGGCGTCGAGGACCCGGCGGCCCCGCTCGGTCTCCAGGTGCTTGGCGGCACCGCCCGCCCGCGCGCTGTCGACGCTCGTACCGGGCCGGTACTTGCCGGTGAGGAAGCCCGACGCGAGCGCGTAGTACGGAACAGCCGCCAGGCCGGTCCGCTCGGCGAGGTCCTGGAGCTCACCTTCGTAGGTGTCCCGGGAGACGAGGTTGTAGTGGGGCTGGAGGGCCACGTACCGGGCGAGCCCCTCGCGGTCGGAGAACTCCAGGGAGGCCCGCAGCCGCTCCGCGGAGATGTTGGAGGCGGCGATGTACCTCACCTTGCCGGCCTTCACGAGTTCGTCGAGCGCGCCGATGATCTCCTCCACCGGCACCTCGGGCTGGTCGAAGTGGGTGTAGTAGAGGTCGATGTAGTCGGTGCCGAGGCGCCGCAGGGAAGCGTCGGCGGCGGCCTTGATGTTGGCGGCGGACAGGCCGCGGAACTCGGGGTGCTGGCTGACCTTCGTGGCCACGACGACGTCCGCGCGATTGCCGCGTGACGTGAGCCACTTGCCGAGGACGGTCTCGGACTCACCGCCCTGATTGCCCTCGACCCAGGCCGAGTAGACGTCGGCGGAGTCGACGAAGTTGCCGCCGGCGGCGGTGTACGCGTCGAGGACGGCGAACGACTGCGCCTCGTCGGCGGTCCAGCCGAAGACGTTGCCGCCGAGGGCGAGCGGGAAGACCTCGAGGTCGGAGGAGCCGAGCTTGCGAAGAGAAGTCATGCTCTGCGTCAACGACCGTACGGAACCGCTCATTCCACAACAGACGCAAAGCTGCCGTAAATACCGGCAGCCCTGATGTCGGGGGTCGTCATCAGGACCACCGGTGCTTCAACCGGCCTCCGAAGCTCAGACGTTCAGGCCCTTGCCCCGCAGCCACGCCAGCGGGTCGACCCCGTTGGTGGACCCACCGGTGTGAACCTCGAGGTGCAGGTGCGCCCCGGTGACGTTGCCGGTCGCGCCCACGCGGCCGATGACGTCGCCCGTGCTGACCTTCTGGCCGACGCTGACGCCGATGGACGACTGGTGCGCGTACCAGATCTCCGTGCCGTCATCGAGGGTCAGGACCGTCTTGTAGCCGTACGACCCGTTCCAGCCCGCCTCGGTGATGGTGCCGCTGTGCACCGCCTTGATCGGCGTGCCCGTGGGGGCGGCGAAGTCGAGACCTGTGTGGTAGCCGGAGGACCAGTAGGCGCCGGCCTGACCGAAGGTCGAGGTGATGGTGTACGCGGAGGTCGGCAGCGTGTACTGCTTGGCGAGGGCGGCGAGCCGCTCGGCCTCGGCCTTCTTCCGGGCCTCCTCCTCCGCCTTCCTCTTGGCTTCGGCGGCCTTGGCCTTGGCTTCCTTCTCCGCCTTGGCGACGGCCTCCGCGGCTGCCTTCTCGGCGGCTTCCGCGGCATCCTGCGCGGCCTTGGTCTCGATCTGCTCCTGCTGGTGCTCGACCTGCGCCATGATCCGGGCGCGCAGTGCCTCACCGGCGCCGGAGGTGCCCTGCTCGGTGTCGGCGGCCGCCGTGCCGAGGTCACTGAGCGGGGTGGCGGAGCCTTCGGGGGTGTCGTCGTCCGAAATGAGGGAACCCACCGAGGGAAGGTCCGAAACGGAGATCGACACCGGCGGCTTGCCGGTCTGGGCGCTGGCCATGCCGCCCGCGCCCACGGCGGCTATGACGCCGACGCCCAGGACGGTGGAGCTGCGGGCGAGTCCTCCGCCGCGCTGCTTGGTGACACGATGCCGGCCACGGACGGGACGGATGGACTCCGCGGTGGGGTTCCATTCCTGGAACGGGCCCTCGTCGGTACGGTGACCGCCGTAGCCGAAGGTTTCGGTGTCGCGCTGGTTCGGCGCGGACGGGGCCGCGGGGGCAGGCCGGTTGGACGCCACGTGGGCGTACTCCTTTCCTTCCTTCTCGCCTACCGGGTTAGCTGACGGGTTCGGAGCAGGAAGGTCTCCTACGCGCGTATACCGGCCGTGCTTCCACGGCGGCATCCGCCCGATTCACCCCAAGTGGTGGTTCCCCGGTTCCCTTTCGGGATTCGGCGCGTGCGCACGGAGCCGCCTTCTGTGACGGCTGGGACGACCGCGCTGCGTTATCGAACGTTAATAGACGCGCGGTGGGTATTCCAGCGATTCCACTTGATCATTAACCTTTTTCGCGCGGACCAACCTGCCATGACCGGCTCAAATCGGGCGAGTTGGCCGCCACATAAGTGACTCACGAGTTTTGACGGTGCGTCAGTTGTTATGCGCAGCGGTGTGATTCACTCACCGAACGTAATGAAGGGCTCGGGACATACACCGAGGGCCGGAACCCTTTCGGATTCCGGCCCTCGGCCTTCAGTAGCGGGGACAGGATTTGAACCTGCGACCTCTGGGTTATGAGCCCAGCGAGCTACCGAGCTGCTCCACCCCGCGTCGTTGTGTCTCCAGTGTACGCCATCCGCGGGACAGCTCGCGCACACCCGGCGCTCACCCGTGGAGAGGGGTGCCGGGAAGGTCCCCGACTTCAGCGGGACCTGGGCGCGCCGTCCCCCATGCCGAGGTGCGACTTCAGCCAGGGCTGCTTCCCGGCGGTGACGCTGAAGGTGGCGTCACCCGGGAGGCGGCGAGGCCGCCGGATCTGTTGGGCCGATCGGCCCGCGCTCAGTGCAGCAGGTGGCGGTTCGGGGCCTTGGCCCGCTCCTCGTGCTCCGGGAGGACGACGACCTCCGCTCCCCCGGCCGCCAGGACGCCGCTGCCGTCGGCCCCCGCCACGAAGGTGTCCGGCTCGCGCCAGGCCGTGACCACGCGTCGTACGCCCGCGTCGAGGATCAGCCGGGCGCAGGGTGCGGGACGGGAGGCGCGGCGGGCGCAGGGCTCCAGGCTGCTGTAGACCGTCGCGCCGGCGAGCCTGGGGTCGGCCGGGTCGGTCTTCGCCAGGGCCGCCTCCTCGGCGTGCACGACCGGGTCGCCGCCCTCGCGGGAGTGGCCGCGGGCCAGTTCCGTACCGTCGGCCGCGACCACCACCGCGCCGACGCTGAACGCCGTGTCCGACGGCGGGCACTGTGCCGCCAGTTCGCAGGCGAGGGTCAGCCAGTGGTGGTCGGCGGCGGTGGGGAGGGGGCCGGTGCCGGGGGCGGTCGGCTCGTAGCGCATGAGGACCACGTCCTCGATCCGCCGGGTCTCCAGCAGCCGGAGCCGGCCGGACTGGTAGCCGCCGGGTCCGAAGAGGCGGGGTGCCTCGGGGGCGCCCACGAAGAGCGGGGCGAGGACCAGCTGGAGTTCGTCGGCCAGGCCCTGGGTGAGGAGCTGGGTGTGGATCAGGCCGCCGCCCTCGACCATGAGCCGTCGTACGCCCCGGACGTCGTGCAGGTGGGTGAGGAGCCGCCGCCAGTCGAGGTCGGCGCCGAGCGGGACGACGTCGGTGGCGAGGCCGAGGGCACGGGCGCGTTCGGCGCCCTTGTCGGTGGTGTAGAGGACCTTCTCACCGCCGGTGTGCCAGAACCGTGCCGCCGGGTCGAGGTCGCCGGAGCCGCTGACGGTGACCTTGAGGGGGTACTCCGGCCGGCCGGCGGCCGTGCGGGCGGCTCGCCTCTCGGGTGAGTTGACCAGCAGGCGCGGGTTGTCGGCGCGGACGGTGCCGGCGCCGATCAGGATCGCGTCGACGGACGCCCGGACCTCGTCGACCCGGTCGAAGTCGGCCGGGCTGGACAGGAGCAGGCGTTCGGGGCCGGTGTCGTCCAGGTAGCCGTCGAGGGAGACGGCGGCGGACAGCAGGACGTACGGGTGGGGCATCGACGCTCCCGGCTCGTGGAAATACGTGGAAACTCGTGGAAGACGGCGGACTTGCGGGACGGTCTTGGTTCAAGTTTGAAACAAACCTACACTGGCCGCATGACGACTCGCTGGCTCACCCCCGAGGAGCAACGCGCCTGGCGCGCGTACATCGCCGCCTCACTGCTCCTGGAGGACGCGATCGACCGGCAGCTCCAGCAGGACGCCGGCATGCCGCACCTGTACTACTCCATCCTGTCCGTCCTGTCGGAGTCCCCGGAGCGGCGGCTGCGCATGACCGATCTCGCCGAGCGGCTGAAGATCACGCGCAGCCGGCTGACGTACGCGGTGACGCGGCTGGAGAAGGACGGCATGGTGAGGCGCGAGGCCTGCCGGTACGACAAGCGGGGCAGCATCGCGGCCCTGACCGACGACGGGTTCGCCGTACTGGAGCGGGCGGCGCCCGGGCATGTCGACACCGTGCGGAGCTTCCTGTTCGACCGGCTCAGCAAGGAGCAGGTGGGGCAGCTGGAGGAGATCTCCATGGCGATCGCGCAGGGGCTCCAGGAGGACGGGACGCGGCCGGCGTCGGACGACGTGCCGTGGCGACGGAGGTCCTCCACAGCCTGTTCGTGAGGCACGTCACAACGCACCTCGATCTCGTTGCTTCAAATTTAAAGCAAGGGTAGGGTTCCGGACGTGGATCTGCTTCAAATCTGAAGCAGCCTGCAAGCCGACGGCTGTGCAGCCGAACAGGAACGGAACCCGGAGGCCCCGCATGCCCGACACCGCCGCTGTCCTCGCCACCCCGCGCTCCCGAGTCCGGGTCCCGCTGCGCTTCCACGACGGGTACGAAGTCGACGCCGAACTCGTCACCTTCCACGGTCTGGCCGACGGCCAGGAGCACGTGGCCGTCGTCCTGGGCGAGCCCGGCCCGGTTCCGCTGGTGCGGCTGCACTCCGAGTGCCTGACCGGGGACGTGTTCGGCTCGGCCCGCTGCGACTGCGGTCCGCAGCTGCGCGAGGCCGTCGAGCGCATAGCCGAGCGCGGCGGCGTGCTCCTCTACCTCCGCCAGGAGGGCCGCGGCATCGGCCTCTACAACAAGCTCGACGCGTACGCCCTCCAGGACGAGGGCCTCGACACCTACGAGGCGAACGCGGCCCTGGGGCTGCCGGAGGACGCCCGCGACTACACGGCGGCGGCTCAGATGCTCCGCGCCCTGGGCATCGGCGAGCTGGACCTGCTCTCCAACAACCCCGACAAGGCCGCCCAGCTGCGCGACCTGGGCGTGGACGTCCGCGACCGCGTCCCCACGGGCGTCTTCACCACCGCGCACAACGTCCGCTACCTGCGCGCGAAGGTCCTCCAGACCCAGCACACGCTGCCGCTCGCCGCGCTGACGGGGCTCAACGCGAGCTGAGCCTTCCCGGCCCGGCCGGGCACCGAACGAGGCGGCTTGCCCCTCGGCTCATCGGGTACAGCCTTTGAAAGAGGGCGACCTCCGCAGTACCCGGAGCTTATGGAAAGTGACCGTTTCGTGACCGATCTCGGCGGCCCCGGAGATCCCGGGGCGAGGAGACCGGGCGATGGCCCGGAGGCCGTCGCGGCACAGATCGCCGACGCCGTGGAGAGCCTGACGGCCCTGTGGTCGGACGCCGCCCAGGAGGCGTCCCCGCGCCTGTCCCTGCACCAGCTGCGGGCACTGCGCACGCTGGAGGCGGTGCCCGGACTGAACCTGACGGCCCTGGCGGACCGGCTGGACATCGGCCTCCCCACGGCCAGCCGCCTCTGCGACCGCCTGACGGCGGCCGGCCTCCTGGAACGCGCCCCGCACCCGGACACCCGCCGCGAGGTACAGCTGTGGCTCACCACGCACGGGCAGCACGTCCTGGGCGACGTCGCCGGCCGCCGCGCACAGGCCCTGGCGACGGCGCTGGCGGCGATGGAACCGGCGGCACGGGTGGCGCTGAGCCGGGGGTTGCGGGGGTTTCTCACCGCGCGGGATGCGGATATTCCCCGGGTCGACGGGACGGACAGGGCCGACGGGACCGGTGGGACTGGCCCCGGCCCCACCGACGGGACCGGTGGGACCGGCCCCACCGGCCGGACCGACGGGACTGACCCCACCGGCCACACCGACAGGACTGACCCCACCGGCGGACCGTAACGGCGGCAAGTCCGGTCGGTCCCGCCGTAAGCCGGCCGTACAACCCGCGCCCCGTCCAACGACCCGCGCCCCACCCGCACAACCCGCGCTCCGGCCGCCCCCGCTCCCCCAAACCCGGCGCCGTCAGCCCCCCGAGCCGTGACGGCTCCCCCCACCGGCGCCGCCACCACCCAGCACCGCCACGCACGTGTCGTCCCGCACCGGACGAGCCGCGCTGCCCGCGTCCCGGAGGATCGCCGCGGCGATCACCGCCGGGTCGCAGCCGAGGAGCACGGCGTCGTCGGGCGGCGTCCAGCGGCCGGGCAAGCCGTCGCTGTGCAGGACGAGCAGGCTGTCGTCCTGCCACGGCGCCCGCTGCACGGACACGGACGCCGGGGCCTGCGCGCCCACGATGCCGGGCTGGGACAGCATCGCCTTCCAAGTGCCGCCGGTACGCAGGCGGGCGCCGACGTTGCCGATCCCCGCGAAGTGCAACCGCCCCGATCCGAGGTCCAGTTGGGCCACGGCGACGGCTGCGCCCCGGGTGCGGCGCAGGACCCGGCCCAGATGCCGCAGCATCTCGGCGGGCGGCCGGTCGGCCATGCCGTGCAGCGCGTCCGCGGCGGCGCCGGACGCCTCGGCCGCCTTGGGTCCGTGACCGAGCCCGTCGGCGAGCAGCAAGGTCAGACGGTCGTCGGCACACACCCGGCTCCAGGCGTCGCCGGAGTACTCGGCCCGGCCGAGGGGGACGTTGACGCCAGCGGCGCGCAGACCCCGCGGGGGCGTCCGATGCCGGCCGGCGGGGGGTTCGTGGTCGATCCGGGCCACGGCCACGGTGCCCCGGCCGGGGGCGCTGTGCAGGTCGAAGTCGTTCGCTGTGCGCCGGCACGTGCCGAGGCCGGCGCCCAGGGAGGCCGCGGTGGTGTAGCCGTCGCTCATCGCCGCCGCGACGTCCGGGATGCCCGGGCCGTGGTCGAGGGCGACGAGCTGCACGGACAGCCGCCGGCCGTCGGCGGGTGCGCCCTCGACGAGGTTGATGACGACGTACCCGCCGTCCGCGTGCCGCACCAGGTTGGTCGCCAGCTCCGTCGCCACGAGCGCCGCGGTCGCGGTGCGGTGCGGGCCGAGCCCGGCGCACGCGCCCGCCGCCTCGGCCGCCACCCGGACGTCCCGCACCCGGGTCGAGTCGTCCACCGGCACGTCCCACACCCTGCTCATCACGCCCCCCACCGGGTCGGCGGCACGACCGTGGCCCAGGCCGTGACGGTGACGGTGGTCCCCTGGCCGGGCCGGCTGTCCACCTCGAACTCCTGGACGAGCCGCTTTGACCCGCTCAGGCCGAGTCCGAGCCCGCCGCCGCTGGTGTAGCCGTCGGTCATCGCCTGGTCCAGGTCGCGGATGCCGGGCCCGGCGTCGACGAAGGCCAGCCGCAGGCCGGGCGACGGCCCGGTGTCCAGCGGGGTGATCTCCACATGGCCTCCGCCGCCGTGGACGAGGGTGTTGCGGGCCAGCTCACTGGCGGCGGTGACGAGCTTGGTCTGCTGCACCAGACCGAAGCCGAGCCCGGCGGCGGCCTGCCGGACCTGCTGCCGTACCCAGGCCAGGTCGGCGTCGGAGCCGATCGGCAGGCTGGCCGGCGCGGCGTGGCGGGAGGCCTGCGTCACGGACTCCCCCCGTCCCGGTACTCACCGGCGGTGAGCATCTCCATCGCGCGTTCGACGTCCAGGGCCGTACGCAGTCCGGGCAGGGTGAGCCCCAGCTCGACCAGGGTGATCGCCACTGCGGGGCGCATCCCGGCCAGCACCGTACGGGCGGCCAGCAGTCCGGCTGCGGCGGCGATCTCGGCGAGGACCCGCCCCAGGAAGGAGTCGACGATGTCCACGCCGGAGATGTCGATGACCACACCGGTCACCCGGGTGTGCGCGATCCGTTCGGTGATGTCCTGCTGGAGCTGCTCGGCCATCCCGTCGTGCAGCTCCCCCTGGAGGGTGACCAGCAGGATGTCGCCCAGCCTGAGGACCGGCACCGTGAAGCCGGGCCCGCCGGAGGGCCCGGTGGCCGGGAGCCCGAATCCCGCGGGCCCGTTCCCCGAGGGGCCGGTCATCGCGCACCCGCGTCGGCCGCCCGGAGTGGCGCGATCTCGACGCCCTGCCGGCTGAGCGCGTAGGCCAGCGCGTCCGCCAGGCTCGCGCGGGTGAGCACCGTGCCGAGGTCGATGCCCAGATGGATGATGGTCTGCGCTATCGCGGGCCGGATGCCGGAGACGATGCACTCGGCGCCCATCAGCCGGGCCGCGGCCACCGTCTTCATCAGGTGCTGGGCGACCAGCGAGTCGACCGTGGGCACGCCGGTGATGTCGAGGATGGCGTACCGGGCGCGCTCGGCGACGATCGCGTCCAGCAGGCTCTCCATGACCACCTGGCTGCGCGCGCTGTCCAGCGTGCCGATCAGCGGTACGGCGACGGTGCTCTCCCAGAGTTTGATCACCGGGGTGGCCACTTCGTTCAGTTGCTCGCGCTGCCGTGCGATCACCGCCTCGCCCGCGCTGACCGTCGTCTCCTGCACGACCAGACGCAGCGTGCCCATCAGCACGGTGAGGGCCAGCACACACTCCTGGGCCTCGGGGGCGTACGGGTCCGGGAATTCGGAACGCAGCAGCTCGGTCACCGGTTCGCGCAGCTCGGCCACCTCGTCGGCGAGCCCGTCCGCGCCGATCCCCATGCGGTCGTGGGAGGCCGCCATCCGCCCCAACTGGTCGCGCACCGCCTCGAATCCGGAGGCCCGGATGTCGTCCGGCCGCCCGGCGGCCGCCACCGCGGCCAGCGCCGCAGCAACAGACCTGCCCGCCTCCACCGCCTCGTCGCGGGAGACGGTGAAGACCGTGCGGAACAGCGCGGCGTCCGCCCACCGTTGGGCGATCTGCTCCCGGCGCCGTTCGAGGAAGGCACTCACCTGGTGTGCGGCCGGCTCCTGCTCCGCGTTCTCTTCCGACACCGACACTTGCATCGCTCCCTTGCACGGGCCGGCCGAGGTCGCGCTACGGCACCTCAGCCGTTACTTGCCATATGACAAACATTAGGGCCGGGGTACGGCACCACCAAGCAGCCGCTCGTCCACATCCCTGACCTGCGTCTGCCCCGGTCCTCACCGCCCACGCCAGTCCAGGCACACCACCAGGGCGTCGTCGTCCGGGGCGGGTCTGCCGCGGTGGCCGGACAGTTCGCGCAGGGCGGCCCGGGGCACCTCGGCGGCCCGGAGCAGCCGGGTCGACTGGATCGCCCGGGCCAGGGCGGCGCCCCCGTACGCCTCGCCGCCCGGCGAGGCGGCGTCGTGCACCCCGTCACTGACGAAGACCAGCCGGTCACCGGGCTGGACCTCGAACTCCTGGGCCACGTAGTCGGTCTCCTCGAACATGCCGAGCGGCAGCTGGGCGTCGAACGGCACCCGCTCCACCGCGCCATGGCGCAGCCGCAGCAGCCGCGGGGAGCCGGCGTCCACCGCCCGGGCCCGCCCGGTGGCCAGCTCGATGTCCAGCATGAGCACGGACAGGTAGCAGCGGCCCCGGTAGTGGGCGTACACCGCCTGGTCGGCCAGGGCCGCCTGGTCGGCGAGGGAGAGACCGGCCCGGCGCGCGTTGCGCAGGGCGTTGATCGCCAGGTTCGTCAGCAGGGAGGCCTCTATACCGTCGCCCACGCCGCTGGTGACGTAGAGACTGAGCCGGTCGGCCGTGGCGGACCAGTCGAAGTTGCCGCCGAAGATCGCGTATGCCGGTTCCAGCTGTGCGCCCAGCTCGTACTCGGGGCGGGAGCAGGAGCGACCCGGCAGCAACTGCCACTGCATCTCGGCGGACAGGGTGAGCCGGTCCCTGCGGCGCGCCTGGAGGTACACGTCGGTGTCCCGCTCGGCCACGACGACCTCGTGCCCGAGCACCTCGGCGATCTCGGCCAGTTCGCCGAGGCAGCCGTCGGCGTGCTCGCCGCCCGGCAGGGTCACCGTCAGCACGCCGAGGCGGTCGCCGCGCACGGTGACCGGCAGATGCACGCGTACTCCGTCAACCGAGTCACCCGGAAGGGTTTCCACGTACGGCTCCTGCGCGCCGAAGGCCCGGCCCGCCGGGCTGTTGGCCACGGACACCGGCTGAAGGGTGTGCGGCGGCACGGACACCGGCTGCAGCACCGTCAGTCCGTAGTCGGCCAGGTACAGCTCGACGGAGTCCGCCGCGTACTGATCGGTCAGTACGCGACGGACCGCGTCCAGCAGTTGAGGGGGTGCCGCCGAGCGCAGGGCGCGCTCGGCGGTCACGAGTCTGTTCACGATCGTCGTCACGATGGTCGAAGCCCAATCCTTGAATCCTCGGTCGGACACTTACTTGGTCCTCGGGCACGGCCCTCGGTCCCGGGGCCTGTGCCGGGCCTGGCTCGCGGCACGCCCAGGGGGTGTCCGCGAAGCCCCGTCGTCCGCCCGGAGGGCGTGCCGGGCGTCGCAGGGCAGGCGGGACTTTGCGGACACCCCTAGTACGCTGACGGCCATCCCGGTGCCTGCGAGAGTGTGACTGTGACTTCCCTCCGACCCCACCCTGAGCCAGCAGAGGTCGCCCGTGTGACCTCCACGGCCGCGGAGTTGCTGGAAGTCCTCTGGGGCCGGGCCTCTACGGCACCCGCCTCGGCGTCCCAGCTGCGCGTGCTGCTCATCCTGGAGCACCACGAGGGCATCAACCTGCGCACCCTCGCCGACTCCCTCGCCTCCACCCCGCCCTCGACCAGCCGGCTGTGCGACCGGCTCCAGGCGGCCGGGTTCGTCGAACGCGTGGTGAGCGCGGCGGACCGGCGCGAGGTACGGCTGCACCTCAGCGGCCGGGGCCGCGCCTTCCTGGCGGACCTGCGCATCCGCCGGGAACAGACGCTGCGCGCGGTGCTCGACCAGATGCCCGCCGCCAAGCGAGTCGCGCTGCTGCAGGGGCTGGAGGCGTTCTGCGACGCGGCCGCGGCCCGGATACACGACGACCGCGACGACTCCGCCGCGCCCGGTACCCGCACTGCCTGAACCGCCCGTCGTGGCACCGGGACCACCATTCCGGATCCTCCCCGCGACCGCATGACACGGCTGGATCGTTGCATCGCGGCTATAGTTGCCAAACGACAACTGTCCGCTCCGCGAGTCCCGTCGCCAACTCCTGGCCGCCGCACCGCCCCACCCTCCTGCCCGTACCGTGAGCCACCGTGCGGGTACCCCGTCACCGCCCCGACCTGCGCCGACTGTGGTCAACGTCTCGGCGGTGAGGACACGGGGCATGAGCCGGGCGACTGCGGGTAGCGGGCTGGAGGTGGCCTGTCGGGGGACGGGAGCGGGCCGGAACTACGAGGGAGGGCCCGTGACGGCGACGACGCGCATCGGCACGACGACGGATTCCGGTACCGACACCGGTGAGGAGCTGCCGCAGATCAGCGAGCCGCAGAAGCTCGCCCCGCAGGACGCGCGCGGGCTGACCGGACAGTTCCTCGAACGGCTCGCCGTGCTGGAGGAGGGCACGCCCGAATACCAGTACGCGCGCAACACGCTCATCGAGATGAACATGTCGCTGGTGCGGTTCGCGGCCCGCCGGTTCCGTGCGAGCGGCCAGGCGATGGAGGACGTCGTCCAGGTCGGTGTCATCGGGCTGATCAAGGCCATCGACCGGTTCGAGGTCTCCCGCGAGGTCCAGTTCACCAGCTTCGCGGTGCCGTACATCATCGGCGAGATCAAGCGGTTCTTCCGCGACACGTCCTGGGCCGTGCACGTGCCGCGCCGCCTTCAGGAGGCCCGTACGGAACTCGCCAAGGCCACCGAGGAACTGTCCTCCCGCCTCGGCCGCGCGCCGAAGGTCACGGAGCTGGCGGCGCTGATGAACCTCTCGGAGGAAGAGGTCGTCGAGGCCCAGGTCGCGGCGAACGGCTACCTGTCCTCGTCCCTGGACGCCGCGATCAGCGGCGACTCGGAGGAGAGCGACACCACGCTCTCCGAGTTCATCGGCGAGGAGGACCCGGCCCTCGAACTCGTCGAGGACTTCCACGCGCTGGCTCCCCTGGTCGCCGAACTCGACGAGCGCCAGCGCCTCATCCTCCACCTCCGCTTCGTCGAGGAACTCACCCAGGCGGACATCGGCAAGCGCCTCGGCATCTCCCAGATGCACGTCTCCCGCCTGATCTCCCGCACGGTGGCACGCCTTCGGTCGGGGCTGCTGGCGACGGGCTAACTGTGCTGTCGGTGCAGGTTGGTGACGCGGCTGGCTGGGGTTTGGCCGCTGATGCCGGTGTGGGGTCGGTGGTAGTTGTACCAGTCCAGCCAGTCGGGGAATACGGCCTGTCGTTCGGCGTCTGAGGTGTAGGGCCGCTGGTAGGCCCACTCGTCCAGCAGGGTGCGGTGGAAGCGCTCGACTTTGCCGTTGGTATGCGGCCGCCAGGGCCGGGTCCAGCGCGGACTGATGCCCAGGTCGCGGCAGGTGTCGCGCCAGGTGTTCTTGGTGTAGGCCCAGGCGTTGTCGGTCAGTACCCGCTCGACGGTGATGCCGCGTGCGGCGAACCAGGCGGCTGCCCGATTGAGGAAGGCCGCGCAGGTGGCTGCCTTCTCGTCGGGCAGGTCTTCGGTGTAGGCCAGGCGGGAGTGGTCGTCCAGGGCGGTGTGCAGGTAGGCGTATCCGGTGCCGTTGCGGCGGTCCTGGTTGGCCCGGCCGGCTGCCCGGCCCAGGACCTTGTGGCCGCCGCCGTCGGGGATACGGCCGAGCTTCTTGACGTCGATGTGGACCAGCTCGCCGGGCCGGGAGCGTTCACAGCGGCGGACGGGTTCGCCGGTGGCCCGGTCGGTGGCGGCCAGGGCGGGCATGCCGTGACGGCGCAGGATGCGGTGGGCAGTGGAGGCGGCGATGTTGCAGCGGGCGGCCAGCCACCGGTCCGATGCGGTGTTCGCGGCGCAGGCGCACGACCTGCTCCTCGATGGCGGCCGGGGTGCGGCCAGGCTGGTGGTGCGGGCGGCTGGAGCGGTCCTGCATTCCGGCGGCCCCCAGCTGCCGGTAGCGGTCTGCCCAGCGGGCTGCGGTGGTGTGGCTGACCTGGAAGCGTTCCGCGGCCCGCCGCAGCGGCCAGCCGTCCTCGACTGCCGGTCGCCGTCAGCGGGGCATTACGGTGGAACAACGAGGGCCTCCTGGGTGCCGGTTGTCGATGTCGCAGTCCACACCGAAACCAGAGGCCCTCGCCCCGTTCAGGGCGACGGCATGAAGGCGGGTGTTTCATGAGCAACCAGGCGATGGGCCGACGCGACCGGATGCGTGAGGCCACCCTCAAAGAGGTCCACCAGACCGCTCGGACGCTCCTGGTCGACAAGGGGGCGGCGGCGGTCACGATCAACGCGGTGGCACGCGAGAGGGCATGAGCGGACCCTCGCTGTACCACTACTACGCGAGCCGGGACGCCCTCGTGGAGGCGGTGCCCGCGGGCTTCTTCCACTACCAGGCCGGCCTGCGCTTACCGCTCTTCGAACAGTGCCTCGACGAACTGGCCGTGACCCTCGGCCTGACCACGGAGCCCTGACTACGCGGAGGATTCCAGGCGCCGCATCGAACAGGTCGACACCGTCTTCGCCCTGCACGAGGGTGATGCTCCCCCCCAGGTGCTGTGCCGGTCGAAGCTCGACGGACGCATCCGCTCACGCAACAGCCTTGAAAATAAAGCAGCGCCCGACCCGACCGAAGCCGACTCAGGCGCTGCACAGCAGGTCAGAGGGGTTACCCCCTACCCGCCTCAGGTAGGCCCTGTGGGACTCGAACCCACAACCAATGGATTAAAAGTCCACTGCTCTGCCAATTGAGCTAAGGGCCCAGGCGATGTTGCCCCCACGAGCATAGCCGGACCTGGCCGAGTCTCCGATCGGGTATCGGTGACCCGGCCGTGCCGGGGGTGTGAAAACCCTCCGAAACGGCGGAGCGCCGTGGCCCCGTCGGGACGGGGCCACGGCGCTCGTCACGCCTGTGCGTCAGCTGTTGCGCTTCCAGCGCGGCTTGTCCTCGCGGCGCTGGAAGGAACCGCCGCCACGGTGGTCGTCACGACGACCCTGCGGCCGGTCGTGCCCGGGCCGGTCGTGCCCGCCGGAACGGAAGCCCGGACGGTCGTCGCGGCGGTCCCGGTTGAAGGGACGGTCGCTGCCACGGTGCCCACCGCGCTCGTCCCGGCGGAAGCCGCCACGGTCGTCACGACGCTCGAACGGACGGCCACCGCGGTCGTCACGACGCTCGAAGGAACGACCACCACGGTCGTCGCGACGGAAGCCGCCGCGCTCACCCCGGTCGCCCCGGTCCGCCCGGTCGTCCCGGCGGAAACCACCACGGTCGCGGTCACGGTCGAAGGAACGGCCGCCACGGTCACCGTCACGGTCCCGGTTGAACCCGCCGCGGTCGTCACGACGCTCGAAGGAACGGCCACCACGGTCGTCGCGACGCTCGAACGGACGGCCACCACGGTCGTCACGACGCTCGAAGGAACGACCACCACGGTCATCACGACGCTCGAAGGAACGGCCACCACGGTCATCACGACGCTCGAAGGAACGACCACCACGGTCACGGTCAGCGGACCGGTCACGCCCGGCCCCGCCGCGCTCCTCGCGCCGCTCCCGCCGCTCGTACGGCGCGGGAGCCTCGGCGCGCTGCTCGCGCTCGGCGTCCTGCGCGGTCCGCTGCTCCGGCACCGAGATCTCGACGCCGGCCGGCACCTCCGCGGGCTCCCCGGCGACCACGGCCGCAGGCTCTTCGCCGCGCTCCCGGGCGACCCGCGCGAGCAGCCGGTCGGACTCCTCACGCAGCTCGTTCGCGCGCCGCTGCGCCCGCTCCAGTTCCTTGGTGAGCTGGGCGACCTCACGCTCGGCCTGCTGCGCGGCGTTGCCCACGGACTCGGCCTGGACCTCGGTCATCGACCGGGCGCCGGTGATCTCGGCGACCTCCGGGTCGAAGGCCGCGCCGCCCTGGATGATGTGGCGCGTGGCGTCGACGCCCGCGTCCTCCATCAGCCGGAAGATCTGACGCCGCTGGTGCGGCAGGGACAGGGACACGACCGTGCCCGTGCGGCCGGCACGCGCCGTACGGCCCGCGCGGTGCAGGTAGTCCTTGTGATCGCCGGCCGGGTCCACGTTCAGCACCAGGTCGATGCCGTCGACGTGGATACCGCGCGCCGCGACGTCGGTCGCGACGAGCACGTTGACGTACCCGTCCTTGAAGTCGGCCAGGGTCCGCGTCCGCGCGCCCTGGGTCATGCCGCCGTGCAGCGCGTCGGCCTTCACACCGGAGTCGCGCAGCTGCTCGGCGACGCGGTCGGCGCCCAGCTGGGTCCGGACGAAGATGATCGTGCGGCCCTTGCGGGAGGCGATGGCCGCGGTGACCGGCGCCTTGTCCTTGGGCTTCACGATGAGGATGTGGTGCGACATGGTCGTCACGGCGCCCTGGGCGGCGTCGACCTCGTGGCTCACCGGGTTGTTCAGGTACCGGTCGACGAGGGTCTTGATCTCGTTCTCCATGGTCGCGGAGAACAGCATCCGCTGACCGCCCGCGGGGACCTGGTCCAGCAGCTCCGTCACCTCGGGCATGAAGCCCAGGTCGGACATCTGGTCGGCCTCGTCGAGAACGGCGATCTGCACGTTCTCCAGCGAGCAGGCGCCGCGGTTGATGATGTCGCGCAGCCGGCCCGGGGTGGCGACCAGGACGTCGACGCCCTTCTCCAGGGCGTAGATCTGGTTACCCATGGACGTACCGCCGCAGACGACCTTCATCTTGAGGCCGAGGACGTCGCCGTAGGGCTGGAGCGCGTCGGCGACCTGCATGGCAAGCTCACGCGTCGGCGTGAGGATGACGGCCCGCGGCTTGTGCTTCTCGGTGCGGCCGCCGGCCAGCGTGGCCAGGGCCGGCAGACCGAAGGAGAGGGTCTTGCCGGAGCCGGTGCGGCCACGGCCGAGGATGTCCTTGCCGACCAGGGCGTCCGGAATGGTCGCGGCCTGGATCGGGAAGGGGGTGGTCACACCGTTCTGCGCGAGCTTGCGCACGACGCCCTCGGGGAGACCGAGGTCGGCGAAAGTGAGTTCGGGGGTGTCGTCGGCTGCCTCGTTCTCGGGCACGACGATGTGATCAGTACTGGCGATGGACATGCGAATGCGAAACCTTCCGGAGTCTCGTCGGCACGCGCCCGTCAACTCCGTGATTCGCGATTCGCAATACGACCGCCTCAATGCGGTCCACCACGGCAAGGGAGAGTACGCGCCACACGGCGCGCTCTGCGGTGGCGCCGGGCAAGATGGGATCAAACGATCTGCCACCATACGCACTCCGGGCCCCGCAAGGCAAACCGGACTCCGCAGGAGGCAGCGGGGACACCCTCCGTCAGCCAGCGGCCCGGAGAACCTCCCGTCGGCTCCCAACCAACCACCCCCCGGAAATGTTCCCGCCGCGGCGACGCTCACCGCAGGGCTACGCCGGCGCCCCCGCCTCCGGTGCCGGCTCCCGCTGCGCCAGCTGCGGCCCCGGCGGCTCGTGCGCCGACGACGACGGCTCCGGCTTGTCCGTCGGCTCCGGCGACGTCGTCACCTCGGTCGGCGTCGGCGTGGGCTCGGGATCGACCGTCCGGGTGGGCGTCGGCGGAATCGGCGGCTTCGGCATCGGCTTGGCCGGCTTCCCAGGCTTGTCGCGCCCCGGCGCGGACGCGCTCACCACGGCGGACGGCGACACCCCGGGAGACGCCGACTCCCCCGCCTCACCGCCCTTGCCCTTCTCACCCTTCTTGCCCTTGCCACGCCCGCGCTCCCCGTCGGCCGCCGCGCCGAGCCCGGTACCGCCGCTCGACGCCGCCGACTCACCGTCAGGTGCCGCCCCGCCGCGCTGCCCGGCGGAGTGCGACGGCTTGGCGCTCCCGCCCGCGTCGTCGTCGCCGACGCTCATACAGCCGGCGGCAGCGGCGACGGCCACGACCATGGCGGCCAAGCGGACGGGTACGTACAAGGGGCGCACGGGGCCACCTCCGGAAAGGGTGATGGAGTCAACACCTCCAACTCCCGCCGCCCACAAGAGGACACGCGCCCCGCATTCACAACCCGCTCAGCCGTAACCCAGGGCGTGAAGGCGCGCGTCGTCGATGCCGAAGTGGTGCGCGATCTCGTGCACGACTGTGATCTCCGTCTCGGCGACGACGTCCTCCCGCGACTCGCACATCCGCAATGTCGGATTCCGGTAGATGGTGATGCGGTCCGGCAGCACACCGGCGTACCACTCGCCCCGATCGGTCAGCGGAGTCCCTTCGTACAGCCCGAGCAGCTCGGGATCGTCCGACGGAGGATCGTCCTCGACGAACACCGCGACGTTGTCCATCAGTCGCGTCAACTCCGGCGGGATCCGGTCGAGCGCCTCGGCGACCAGTTCCTCGAACTCCTCGCGCGTCATCTCCAGCACAGGCCCATTGTCGGCCACGGCACAGCCGTACGAGAGCCTTCCGGCGTCGCATATCCGGCCCGGGACTTGGGCATACGGGACCAATGGCCCGCGTCCCCGCCGCAGTCCTGAGTGTCCTGAACCCCATCCGCAAGGCCCCGCACACCCTCGCCCGCCGCTACCGCTCCCGTCAGGCCCCGGCCACGATCGAACTCGTGCCGCAGCCGCACCCGTGGTCCCGTGCGGTGGGTCTCGTGGCCGTCGTCCTCCTCGGCGCCTGGCTGGGCCTGCTGGTCGTGGGCAACGTCCGGGTCCCGGTGGGCCCCATGAACACCACCATGACCCTGCGCCCCTCCTTCACCGGCGGCACCAAAATCAACGTCTCGCCCTTGGGCGCCCTCCAGCTGGACAGCCACATCGCCCCCGTCCGCCTGGACGTGAACGTCGACCAGCTCGACCCGGTCCGCTCCCAGGCCCTGGTCGACCACCCCGAACGGCTCTCCGGCCTCCAGGACGAGGTCACCCAGGACGTCGGACACGGCACCCTCGACCTGGCCGTCCGCTCCGGCATCGCCGTCGTCGGCGGCGCCACCGCGCTCGGCCTCGCGGTCTACCGCCGCCCCCGCCGCGCCCTGGCCGCGGGCGGCCTCGCCCTGACCCTCCTCGCCGCCTCGGGCGGCACGGCGTACGCCACCTGGCGCCCCGACTCCGTCCTGGAACCCAAGTTCTCCGGCCTGCTCACCTCGGCCCCCTCCCTGGTGGGCAACGCGCGCAGCATCGTCACCGAATTCGACGTCTACCAGAAGGAACTGGCCCGCCTGGTCACCAACGTCACCAAGCTCTACGACGCCACCTCGACCCTCCCGGCCTACGCGCCCGACCCCTCCACCATCCGGGTCCTGCACGTCTCCGACATCCACCTGAACCCGGCGAGCTGGAAGATCATCGCCTCGCTGGTGGAGCAGTACAAGGTCGACGTGATCGTCGACTCGGGCGACACGATGGACCACGGCACGGCCGCCGAGAACGGCTTCCTGGACCCCATCGAGGACCTCGGGGCCCCCTACGTCTGGGTCCGCGGCAACCACGACTCGATGATCACCCAGCGCTACTTGGAGGGCCTGAAGAACGTGCACGTCCTGGACGACGGTCGGGCGAAGACGATCGAGGGCCTGCGCTTCGCGGGCATCGGCGACCCGCAGTACACCCCGGACCGATCGAAGCGGCCCGGCGCCGAACAGTCCCAGGAACTGGCCGGCGCGCGCCTGGCCACGGCCCTGCGCGACCAGCGCACGGCCGGCACCCCGGTGGACATCGCCATCGCCCACGAGCCGTCAGCGGCCCGCGAGGTCGACGGCGAGGTGCCGCTGGTGCTGGCCGGCCACATCCACCACGACGAGATGGAAGTCCTGAAGTACGGCACCCGACTCCGCATCGAGGGCTCCACGGGCGGCAGCGGCCTGCGCGCCATCGAGGGCAAGCACCCCGACCCCATCGAGGCGTCGATCCTCTACTTCGACCGGGACACCCGCCATCTCCAGGCCTGGGACGAGATCGAACTGGGCGGCCTCGGCCTCACGACAGCCGAGGTCAGCCGCCACCTCCCGGAGGAGAACCAGCCCGGCGCGACCCAGTCCCCGACCACCCCCACGACGGAGTCCCCGTCGGAGTCCCCGACGCCCTCTCCCTAAACCGTTTTGGCGATAGCTCCCGCCATCCCATATGCTTCTCACGTCCCCGACGCGCTGAGAAGCGCCCAGGCGGGCCGATAGCCCTCATCGTCTAGCGGCCTAGGACGCCGCCCTTTCAAGGCGGTAGCACGGGTTCGAATCCCGTTGGGGGCACGCACCACCCTGTGCGACACTGTCGTACGACACGCTTGGTCCTGTGGAGCAGTTTGGAGTGCTCGCCACCCTGTCAAGGTGGAGGCCGCGGGTTCAAATCCCGTCAGGACCGCTGAGGTTTCACGTGAAACCTCGTGGCTGGGTAGCTCAGTTGGTACGAGCGTCCGCCTGAAAAGCGGAAGGTCGCCGGTTCGACCCCGGCCCCAGCCACAACCGCCCTCACCAGGGCTTGAGCCCCTCTCCACTAACACTGGAGAGGGGCTCTTTCATGCCGTCTACGCCAGCGGACGAGCGACTTGGGGACCGTTTCTGTCCTGTGCCATCGAAGTTTGAGTACGTGTCACCGAAGGCTGAACAGGGGTGACGGCCCCCGCGGGATGCTTGCGGGGGCCGTCTCGATTACTGGGCGCCGTTGCCCGCCCCGGTCCAGCCGTCATGCATCCCGCCCCCTTCTCCTCGGCGAACCCCGGTGGCAGATCGGCTCCGGGGCGCTTACGGACCCGTAGCGGGTGGGGCATGAGAGGTGTAGAGGGTCGGGCTGCGCGGCTGCGCATCCCCTTACGCGACTGATGGTGGCGCTTTGGGTACTTTGCGTGTCCATGGTTGGGGAGGCGATGAGTAGTCGCTGCCGCGTGCTGGGATTCTTCGACTAGTCGTCCCCGCTGCTCTGCTGTGAGCGGGAGTTCCGGCTCGTGCTGCGGGCCAGTTCGCTGCCGAGCAGCGTGGCCTTGGCCACACCACGTGCCCAGCGCGGGGCGTCGCCCCGAGCCGCCCAGAAGACGCAGACGCAGCCGCCGATGAAGAGCAGAACGACGACCGACAGTACGAGCACGAGCATGCTCGACCCCCATTTCGTGTGATGGTCCGCGCCATCGTCTCAGGCGGGCCACAGGCCTACGCCTGCCGCACCTCAGGCACGCTGAGGGCGGCGTAGGTGTGACCAGCAGGAAGAACACCGTGGGCGTACGCCAACCCGTACGCCGACAGCAGCGAACGACCGCCGCTGCCGGGCACCTCTCACGGCTCCACGATCAGGTCCCACCCTTCCGGAGGGGCGGCGCGTGACCCGGCCAAACCGCCGGAGACAAAAGCGTTAGCCATGAAAATCCGCGGGATGAGATCCTGGACCGCGTATGTCTACGCAATCCGCCCCCGCCCTCGGCGCCCTCGCCTCCCGCCTGACCGAGCTGTCCCTGCGCGACGCGCACCGGCTCGGGCGCAGGCTCGAAGGTGCGCGCAAGATCCGTAAGCCGGAGGCCCAGGCCGCCGTGCTGGCCGAGATCGAGGCGAAGATCGGCAAGGCCGAGGAGCGGATGGCCGGGCGACGCGGCCGCCTGCCCGAGATCACGTACCCGGAGCAGCTGCCGGTCAGCCAGAAGAAGGACGAGATCGCCGACGCCATCCGCGACCACCAGGTCGTGATCGTCGCCGGTGAGACCGGTTCCGGGAAGACCACGCAGATCCCGAAGATCTGCATGGAGCTCGGCCGCGGGGTCCGCGGCATGATCGGGCACACGCAGCCCCGCCGTATCGCCGCCCGCACGGTCGCCGAGCGCGTGGCGGAGGAGCTGGACACCCCGCTGGGCGAGGCCGTCGGCTGGAAGGTCCGCTTCACCGACCAGGTCGACCCGGACGCCACCTTCGTCAAGCTCATGACGGACGGCATCCTGCTCGCCGAGATCCAGACCGACCGCGAGCTGCGCGCCTACGACACGATCATCATCGACGAGGCCCACGAGCGGTCCCTCAACATCGACTTCCTGCTGGGCTACCTCGCCCAGCTGCTGCCGAAGCGCCCCGACCTCAAGGTCGTCATCACCTCGGCCACCATCGACCCCGAGCGCTTCTCCCGGCACTTCGGCGACGCCCCGATCGTCGAGGTCAGCGGCCGTACGTACCCCGTGGAGGTCCGCTACCGGCCGCTCCTGGAGGAGGACGGCGACGACGCCGACCGCGACCAGATCACCGCGATCACCGACGCCGTCGAGGAGCTCCAGAGGGAGGGCAAGGGCGACATCCTGGTCTTCCTCTCCGGCGAGCGGGAGATCCGTGACACGGCAGACGCGCTCACCAAGAAGAACTATCGGTTCACGGAGGTCCTGCCCCTCTACGCCCGGCTGTCGCACGCCGAACAGCACCGCGTCTTCCAGCCGCACACCGGGCGCAGGATCGTTCTGGCCACGAACGTCGCCGAGACCTCCCTCACCGTCCCGGGCATCAAGTACGTCATCGACCCGGGCTTCGCACGGATCTCCCGGTACAGCCACCGCACCAAGGTCCAGCGCCTCCCCATCGAGCCGGTCTCCCAGGCCAGCGCCAACCAGCGCAAGGGCCGCTGCGGCCGTACGTCGGACGGCATCTGCATCCGCCTCTACAGCGAGGACGACTTCAACGCCCGCCCGGAGTTCACGGACGCGGAGATCCTCCGGACGAACCTCGCCTCCGTCATCCTCCAGATGACCGCGGCCGGCCTGGGCGACATCGAGAAGTTCCCCTTCATCGACCCGCCGGACCACCGCAACATCCGCGACGGCGTACAACTCCTCCAGGAGCTGGGCGCCCTCGACCCGGCGCAGAAGGACCCCCGCAAGCGGCTCACGGACACCGGCCGCAAGCTCGCCCAGCTGCCCGTCGACCCGCGGTTGGCCCGGATGGTCCTGGAGGCGGACAAGAACGGCTGCGTGCGCGAGGTCATGGTCATAGCGTCGGCGCTGTCCATCCAGGACCCCCGCGAGCGCCCCGCCGACAAGCAGACCCAGGCCGACCAGCAGCACGCCCGTTTCAAGGACGAGACCAGCGACTTCCTGGCCTACCTCAACCTCTGGCGCTACATCCGCGAGCAGCAGAAGGAGCGCGGCTCGTCCTCCTTCCGCCGGATGTGCAAGCAGGAGTACCTCAACTTCCTTCGCATCCGCGAATGGCAGGACATCTACAGCCAGTTGCGCACGGTCGCGAAGCAGATGGGCATCCACCTCAACGAGGACGACGCCCCGGCCGACCGCATCCACGTCTCCCTGCTCGCGGGCCTGCTCTCCCACATCGGCATGAAGGACGTGAAGAACGCCGGTGGGGAGGGCGGGAAAGGCACAGCGAAGAACGAGTATCTGGGCGCCCGCAACGCCAAGTTCGCGATCTTCCCCGGCTCGGCCCTCTTCAAGAAGCCCCCGCGCTTCGTGATGTCCGCCGAGCTCGTCGAGACGTCCCGCCTCTGGGCCCGCGTCAACGCCAGGATCGAGCCCGAGTGGGTCGAACCGCTCGCCGGCCACCTCCTCAAGCGCACGTACAGCGAACCGCACTGGGAGAAGGACCAGGCCGCGGTGATGGCGTACGAGAAGGTCACGCTCTACGGCGTACCGATCGTGGCGCAGCGGAAGGTCAACTACGGCCGGATCGACCCGGAGGTCAGCCGCGAGCTGTTCATCCGGAACGCGCTGGTCGAGGGCGACTGGCGCACGCACCACAAGTTCTTCTCGGACAACCGCAGACTCCTCACCGAGGTCGAGGAGCTGGAGCACCGGGCCCGGCGCCGGGGCATCCTGGTCGACGACGAGACGCTGTTCGACTTCTACGAGCAGCGGATCCCCGAACACGTCGTCTCCGGTGCCCACTTCGACTCCTGGTGGAAGCACAAGCGGCACGAGCAGCCCGACTTCCTCGACTTCGAGCGCGAGATGCTCATCAACGAGAAGGCGGGCGAGGTCACCAAGGCCGACTATCCGGACTCCTGGCGGCAGGGCAACCTCAAGTTCCGTGTGACGTACCAGTTCGAGCCGGGCGCGGACGCGGACGGCGTGACCGTCCACATCCCACTCCAGGTCCTCAACCAGGTCACGGACGAGGGCTTCGACTGGCAGATCCCGGGCCTCAGGGAAGAGGTCGTCACCGAGCTGATCCGCTCCCTGCCCAAGCCGATCCGCCGGAACTACGTCCCCGCGCCGAACTACGCGAAGGCGTTCCTGGACAAGGCGGTCCCGCTCCAGGAGCCCCTCACCACGACCATGACCCGCGAACTGCGGCGCATGGTCGGCGTGCCCTTCGAGGCGGACGACTTCGACTGGTCCAAGGTCCCCGACCACCTCAAGGTCACGTTCCGGATCGTCGACGAGCGGCGCCGCAAGCTCGCCGAGGACAAGGACCTGGAGGCACTGAAGCTCAGGCTCCGGCCCAAAGCCCGCAAGGCCCTCTCCCAGGCGGCGGCCGCCACGGCGGAACGCCAGGGTGGCGAGTCCCTGGAGCGCAAGGGCCTCACCGACTGGACGATCGGCACCCTCACTCGCGTTTTCGAGACCCGGCGGGCCGGCCAGCCGGTGAAGGCGTACCCGGCGCTGGTCGACGACGGCGACACGGTCTCCGTACGCCTCTTCGACACGGAGGCCGAGCAGCAGCAGGCCATGTGGAAGGGCACCCGCCGTCTGATCCTGCGCAACATCCCGGTGAACCCGGCGAAGTTCGCCTCCGAGAAGCTGACGAACGCGCAGAAGCTGGCGCTGTCCGCGAATCCGCACGGCTCCATCCAGGCACTGTTCGACGACTGCGCGATGGCGGCCGCCGACAAGCTGATCGCGGACTTCGGCGGGCCGGCGTGGGACGAGGAGTCGTACCGGAAGCTGTACGACAAGGTGCGCGCCGAGATCGTCGACACGACCGTCCGTACGGTGGGCCAGGTCCAGCAGGTGCTGGCCGCCTGGCAGGCCTGTGAACGCCGTCTGAAGGCCGTACGCAGCCCCGCGCTGCTGCCGAACCTCCAGGACGTGCGGGGGCAGCTGGACGCCCTCGTGAAGCCCGGCTTCGTGACGGAGGCGGGGCTGCGGCGCATGCCGGACCTGATGCGCTATCTGGTGGCCGCGGACCGGCGTCTGCAGCAGATGCCGACGAACGTGCAGCGGGACACCACGCGGATGCAGAAGGTCCACGAGATGCAGGACGAGTACGCCTGGCTCCTGGAGCAGATGCCGCAGGGCCGGCCGGTGCCGTCGTCGGTCCTGGACATCCGCTGGATGATCGAGGAGCTCCGGGTCAGCTACTTCGCCCACGCGCTGGGCACGGCCTACCCCGTCTCCGACAAGCGGATCGTGAAGGCGATCGACGCGGCGGCGCCGTAACGGCGTGCGCACGCAGGGTGAGTTCGACCAGGGCCCCACCCTCCTGTAGAGTCTCTTTTCGCAGCGCAACGCACGAATGGCGCCGCGAAACCTGGTCCTGTGGAGCAGTTTGGAGTGCTCGCCACCCTGTCAAGGTGGAGGCCGCGGGTTCAAATCCCGTCAGGACCGCAGTAAAAGAGCCTGGATCTTCGGATCCGGGCTCTTTCTTTGTGCGCCCCTGACCTGCGCGATGACCCCTCGCGGGCCCTCACGCCGTCTTGACGGCCTGTCATTCCCTCGGTACCCAGAAACCAGGGCCGTCCCCGTTCGGCCTCCTGGAGGTGGCGTATGGCGGCATCGGCTAGGCACGAGACACGGGCCCTGCTCCGTGCGCACTTGGCGGCCGCGTCGTCGTACCGGCATCTCACTCGCCACTGTCCGATCTGCCATCGCCTGCTGCGGCTGGCCATGGAGTCCGCCCCTCGCACCACCCAGGCCCCACAGGGGGCCGTCGAGAACGAGCGCCCGGCGCGAGCATAACCGGAGGCCGGTCTCAACACCCCTCCGCACAGGGGATGCTGGAGCCGGTGGTTCCACTACCGCACCCGCGGCGAAGCTAACAAGCCGCTTGGTATGTGACGGGTGTCACTGCATGAGTTTTGGAAAGTGCGGTACTTACACCCCGCCTACAAAGGGTCAATTTAATATGTGCAATTGCACCCCTTCGACGGTGCTGCACACAGAGGATCCGGCACCCCTCCCCAGACTCCGACAAGGCCGCTCACAGCGAGGCCACCAGCCCGACATCCGGCGCACAAAAAAGATCGCGCTGGACCCGGCGGAGTCCAGCGCGACCGACGACGCACCCTGTTATATGCCTGGATAGCTCTGACTGGCGTGGGCGTGGGGCCTGTTGGGGCAGGACCCGCGTCGCTTGGAGCTGTGGTTCCGGACGTCTCGACTGATGGGGGACCAGCCGGTTTGCCCGGTTATTCAGTTGTTCAGGCCTCGCTGCGCTGCTGCGGAATGCCCGCGAGCAGAGCACGGACCTCCGCCTCGCGGTAGCGGCGATGCCCGCCGAGCGTGCGGATCGACGTGAGCTTGCCGGCCTTCGCCCACCGCGTGACCGTCTTGGGGTCGACGCGGAACATGGTGGCGACCTCAGCCGGGGTCAGCAGCGGCTCGGCATCAGGGGTGCGAGCGGTCATGAGCGGCCTCCTCGGGAGAACCGAACCTTCTCGGTTCTTTCCTCTAAATTCTGCACCTTGACCCGCGTTGCCCGAAATGGCGGACGCGAGTCGAGTCGGTTATAGGACGAACGGCTTGTCCTCGGCACTACAACTACACCATCTGTCCAGCCGCGTCGGCCAAACCGATGGAATTGCCCTCCCAGGTGTTCATCAGCGACGGAAGCCGATGGACCATGCCATAGCGGACAGTCACGCCACTGTGACGATCAGTCACAGGACGATCAGGAGTCACTAGACCCCCCAAAGCGTGCAATGCTGAGATTCCGCCCACAATGCAGCACAACGGGACGGAAGGAGCCCCCCGGACTCCTTGTCCTATTTTGGCATGAGGAGGGGCAAGGGGCGCAAGGGTCATGTACGTGTAGTCCGTCACGCTTGGCCCACTTGAGAGGTACGCCCGGATCGGAACCTACGTCCGTTACTGACAAGGCCTCAGCAAACGCAGAGCGCACTTCAGGAACGTCGGTGCGAGGACGAAACCCCAAAACGGGCGGTACGTCAAACGCCTGTTCGTGACCGGTCGCGAGCGGTCCGTAGGAACCGAAGGTCAGATGTCAGTTCGCCGACCGCAGATCCCGTACGGAACGCCACCGGTCCACGAGCCGGGCGTACGCCTCCCCCGCGACCGCTCCGTCGCCCCGGCGCAGCGCGGCGATGCCCTCGGCCACGTCCGCGGCCGAGTGGTCGTCCTCCAGCGCCCCGGCCGGCAGTGCGTGCACGAGGCCGCCGTAGTCCAGCTCCACGAGCGAGCGCGGGTGGAACTCCTCCAGCCAGCGACCGACGTCCACCAGGCCGTCGATCAGCGGCCCCTCGTCCATGGCCTCCTTCAGGGCCCGCAGGCCCCGGGCCACACGCCGCCGGGCCTGGACCATGGGCGTCCGGTAGCGCAGCACCGGCGGGCTGTCCTCGCTGTCGCCCTTGTCGTACTCGCGCTCCTCGTCGGCGACCAGCACGAACCAGTTGATCGGCACCTGCCAGGTCGCCGTACGGATCCACGGCCGGGCGTCCGGGTTCTCCGCCAGCCAGCGCTCGTAGTCCTGGGCCGCCTGGCGGCGCAGGAAGGGCGGCAGGACCGCGTCCAGGACGGGCGGCGGGAGCTCCTCGGAGAGCTCTTCCAGGGCCTGCCAGCCGCGCAGCCGGGTGCGCCAGGGGCAGACGCAGACGACGCCGTCGACATCCAGCACGAAGGCGTCCTGGCTCTCGTGCACCGGCACCAGGACCGGCGGGATGGGCGCCAAATCGGCCAGCGCGCGGCGGAGTTCGTCCTGGTACGAGGGACGGTCCGGACGGCGTGCGTAGCGGGCCCAGTGGCTGCGCTCCGGCTCCGGGAAGGCGGCCAGCGGTTCGTACACGCGCAGATAGGTCGCGTAGGGGACGATCACCGAGGACACCTTGGGCACGCCTGCTCCCTCCCCCGCGCACCGTCGCGAAAACCTGCGGAACCCACTCACAAACGCGCGGGAAATCTATGCAAATCGTCGCACGGGTGTACTCCGGTCGGAGGTGATCCTGTGCACTGTGCGGTCGGCGGGCCCACCAGGCTCTAATCTCGTGCTCAACAGCCCCCACCGCCCTCCCCTCTGCCAAAAGCGTGGGGGGACCCCCTGGGAGCTGGTCTCCACCCGCCGCAACTTACTCAGGAGTCACCACAGTGACCGACGTAACCGGCGCACCTGCTGATGTACTGCACACCCTGTTCCACTCGGACCAGGGGGGTCATGAGCAAGTCGTGCTCTGCCAGGACCGCGCGAGCGGCCTCAAGGCCGTCATCGCCATCCACTCCACCGCCCTGGGCCCCGCGCTCGGCGGTACGCGCTTCTACCCGTACGCGAACGAGGCCGAGGCCGTCGCCGACGCGCTGAACCTCGCCCGCGGGATGTCGTACAAGAACGCCATGGCCGGTCTCGACCACGGCGGCGGCAAGGCCGTGATCATCGGTGACCCGGAGCAGATCAAGAGCGAGGAGCTGCTGCTCGCCTACGGCCGGTTCGTCGCCTCCCTCGGTGGCCGGTACGTCACCGCCTGCGACGTCGGGACGTACGTCGCCGACATGGACGTCGTGGCCCGCGAGTGTCGCTGGACCACCGGCCGCTCCCCGGAGAACGGCGGCGCCGGGGACTCCTCCGTCCTCACCGCGTACGGCGTCTACCAGGGCATGCGGGCCTCCGCGCAGCACCTGTGGGGCGACCCCTCGCTGCGCGGCCGCCGGGTCGGCATCGCGGGCGTCGGCAAGGTCGGCCACCACCTCGTGGAGCACCTGCGGGCGGAGGGCGCCGAGGTCTTCGTCACGGACGTACGCGAGGAGGCCGTGGGGCGGGTCCTCGCCGCGCACCCGACGGGCGTCACGGCGGTCGCCGACACCGCGACCCTGATCCGCGTGGACGACCTCGACATCTACGCTCCGTGTGCTCTCGGCGGGGCCCTGAACGACGACACGGTGCCGGTGCTGACCGCGAAGGTGATCTGCGGCGCCGCCAACAACCAGCTCGCCCACCCGGGTGTGGAGAAGGACCTCGCCGACCGCGGGATCCTCTACGCGCCGGACTACGTGGTGAACGCCGGCGGCGTCATCCAGGTGGCCGACGAGCTGCACGGCTTCGACTTCGAGCGGTGCAAGGCGAAAGCGGCGAAGATCTTCGACACCACGCTGGCCATATTCGCACGTGCGAAGGAAGACGGAATTCCGCCGGCCGCCGCGGCCGACCGGATCGCCGAGCAGCGCATGCACGACGCGGCCACGGCCCGCCGGGCGCTCTGATTCGAAAGCGCCTCGTACGTTTGGCCGGTACCCGTCGGTGGGCAGTTAGAGAGAACTCTCACTTCTACCGGCGGGTCGACCGCCGATAAGTGGTTAAAATCGCGGTTGACCAGCGAGGACGGGGCGCCTCGAAGGTCCTGGGCGCGGGCACGTCATGCGGGCGACGTACCGTATGGGCGCGGGCTCAGGTACCGTGGAAGCCCTACGGACCGGTCTCTCCGCGGAGAGTCCGTGCCGGACCATGAACGCGTGTCAAGACTCTGGGGCCGTCGAGCCCCGTCGTTGAGGGGGTCGAGCCATGGGGCGCGGCCGGGCCAAGGCCAAGCAGACGAAGGTCGCCCGCCAGCTGAAGTACAACAGCGGTGGGACTGACCTCTCACGCCTGGCCGAGGAGCTGGGTGCATCGCCTTCGAATCCGCAGCCGCCTAACGGCGGGCCGTTCGAGGACGATGATCAGGACGACGACCTGTACGCACGGTACGCCGACCTCTACGAGGACGACGATGAGGACGAGGACGACCAGTCCTCGCAACACCGTCGCGGCGCTTGACCTTGCACTGAGCACTTACCCGGTCGGTGACTCCGGTCACCGACCGGGTTCTGTGCTGCCCGCAGGGTCACGGCCCCCCGTGTCTCAGTTCGCGTAGTCACCGATCAGGGCGGCGCCGGTGGTGTGCTCGCCCCGGTCCGTGATCTCGCCTGCCACCCAGGCGTCCACACCGCGGTCGGCCAGGGTTGCCAGGGCCACGTCCGTGGACTCCTGCGGCACGATCGCGATCATGCCGACGCCCATGTTCAGGGTCTTCTCCAGCTCCAGGCGCTCCACGTTCCCGGTCCGGCCGACGAGGTCGAAGACCGGGCCCGGGGTCCAGGTGGAGCGGTCGACGATCGCGTGCAGGTCGTCGGGGACGACCCGGGCGAGGTTGGCCGCGAGGCCGCCGCCGGTGACGTGGCTGAAGGCGTGCACCTCGGTGGTGCGCATCAGGGCCAGGCAGTCCAGCGAGTAGATCTTCGTCGGCTCCAGCAGCTCCTCACCGAGGGTGCGGCCGAGCTCGTCGATGTGCGCGTCGAGTGCGAGTCCTGCCTGGTTCAGCAGGACGTGGCGGACGAGCGAGTACCCGTTCGAGTGAAGACCGGAGGACGCCATGGCGATCACCGCGTCACCCGTCCGGATACGATCCGCGCCGAGCAGCCGGTCGGCCTCCACGACGCCCGTCCCGGCGCCGGCGACGTCGAAGTCGTCCTCGCCCAGCAGGCCCGGGTGCTCGGCCGTCTCCCCGCCGACCAGGGCACAGCCGGCCAGCACACAGCCCTCGGCGATGCCCTTGACGATGGCGGCGACGCGCTCGGGGTGGACCTTGCCGACGCAGATGTAGTCGGTCATGAACAGCGGTTCGGCGCCGCACACCACGATGTCGTCCATGACCATGGCGACCAGGTCGTGACCGATCGTGTCGTAGACGCCCAGCTGGCGGGCGATGTCGACCTTGGTGCCGACGCCGTCCGTGGCGGAGGCGAGCAGGGGACGCTCGTAGTTCTTCAGGGCGGAGGCGTCGAAGAGGCCGGCGAAGCCGCCGAGGCCGCCGAGGACCTCGGGGCGCTGGGCCTTCTTCACCCACTCCTTCATCAGCTCGACGGCGCGGTCGCCCGCTTCGATGTCGACACCTGCTGTTTTGTAAGACGCAGTTGCGTAGCTGGCACCAGTTGTCTCAGACATGGCTAATGAGAACCTTCGTGTCGTACAGCAGGTATTGCGGGCTGCCTACGGGCGGCGGATCGCGTCGGCGGCGGCCGTCGCGGCGGGGCCGGCGGCCAGCTCGGTCTCCAGGAGCTGCTTGCCGAGCAGCTCGGGGTCCGGGAGCTCCATCGGGTACTCGCCGTCGAAGCAGGCGCGGCACAGGTTCGGCTTGGCGATGGTGGTCGCCTCGATCATGCCGTCGATGGAGATGTACGCCAGGGAGTCGGCGCCCATCGAGGTGCCGATCTCGTCGACGGTCATGCCGTTGGCGATGAGCTCGGCGCGGGTGGCGAAGTCGATGCCGAAGAAGCAGGGCCACTTCACGGGCGGCGAGGAGATCCGGATGTGGACCTCGGCGGCGCCCGCCTCGCGGAGCATGCGGACCAGGGCTCGCTGCGTGTTGCCGCGCACGATCGAGTCGTCGACGACGACCAGGCGCTTGCCCTTGATGACTTCCTTCAGCGGGTTCAGCTTCAGGCGGATGCCCAGCTGCCGGATGGTCTGCGAGGGCTGGATGAACGTACGGCCGACATAGGCGTTCTTCACCAGGCCGGCGCCGAAGGGGATGCCCGAGGCCTCGGCGTAACCGATGGCCGCCGGGGTGCCGGACTCCGGGGTCGCTATGACCAGGTCGGCCTCGACCGGGGCTTCCTTCGCGAGCTTGCGGCCCATCTCCACGCGGGAGAGGTAGACGTTCCGGCCGGCGATGTCGGTGTCCGGGCGGGCCAGGTACACGTACTCGAAGACGCAGCCCTTGGGCTTCGCTTCCGCGAATCGGGAGCTGCGCAGACCGTTCTCGTCGATGGCGACGAACTCGCCCGGCTCGATCTCGCGGACGTAGCTGGCGCCGCAGATGTCGAGGGCGGCGGACTCGGAGGCGACGACCCAGCCGCGCTCAAGACGGCCGAGAACCAGCGGGCGGATGCCCTGCGGGTCGCGGGCCGCGTAGAGGGTGTTCTCGTCCATGAAGACGAGGCTGAAGGCACCGCGCACCTGCGGAAGGACCTGGCCGGCCGCCTCCTCGATGGTCAGCGGCTTGTCGTCCTCGTCGACCTGGGCCGCGAGGAGTGCGGTGAGCAGATCGGTGTCGTTGGTGGCCGCCACGCGCGGCGTGCGGCCGCCCTCCTGCTTGGGCAGGTCGGCGACCATCTCGGCGAGCTGGGCGGTGTTGACGAGGTTGCCGTTGTGGCCGAGCGCGATCGAGCCGTGCGCGGTGGCGCGGAACGTCGGCTGGGCGTTCTCCCATACGGAGGCACCGGTGGTCGAGTAGCGGGCGTGACCGACCGCGATGTGACCCTGGAGCGAACCGAGTGAGGTCTCGTCGAAGACCTGGGAGACCAGGCCCATGTCCTTGAAGACGAGGATCTGTGAGCCGTTGCTGACCGCGATTCCCGCGGATTCCTGGCCTCGATGCTGGAGGGCGTAGAGCCCGAAGTACGTGAGCTTGGCGACCTCTTCGCCCGGAGCCCAGACACCGAAGACGCCGCAAGCGTCCTGAGGGCCCTTCTCACCGGGGAGCAGGTCGTGGTTGAGTCGTCCGTCACCACGTGGCACGCCACCGAGTGTAGGCGAGGTCGTCCACTGGTCCGAATTGGGGATACCGGACTTTTCAGTGGATCACTGTTCGGCGACGGCGCGCACAGTCGTGCCGTTTTCGCTGGTCAGCGTCAGAGTTTGGTGATCGACTCGGTACTTCAGCTTCCCGTCGAAAAGTCGCAGCAGGGCCTTCTCGTCGGACATGAGTGAGTCTTCGCACATCATTCGGGTCGTGGCCGGGCGGCCGAGGGTGATATCGCCGTCGCGGACGGTGGCCTCGGCGTTCACCTTGTTGCAGCCGAGGCTGCCGGAGACGGTGCCCTTCTTCCCGTCGAAGGTGAGGTGGGCGCGGCCGTCGGTCTCCGGGGACGTGACGGTCCACTTGGTGCCGCTCAGCGGGGCGTCCTCGGCCTTGGTCAGGCGGACGGTGTCCCCCTGGTCGGTGGTGAGGGTGAGGCGGTCGCCGTCCACCCGGGCCCTGAACTCCCGGTCGGAGAGTGTGCGGGCGAGGGTTTCCTCGAACTCCATGGGCTTGTTCTCGCACGCCATCTCCGTGGACATGGTCCTGCTGAGCCGGATGCGGTCGCCGTCGACGGTGGCCTTGGCACCGAAGTTGTTGCAGCCGAAGCTGCCCTCGGCCCGGCCCTTGTCGATGGTCACGTGGGCGCCGGTCGGGGCCTTGTGGGTCCTGCCGTCCGCGGTGACGCTGTCCACGCTCCATCGCACGCCCGTCACCGGCTTCTCGGCACGGACCGAACCGCTGCCGCTGTCCGCCTTCTCGTTGCCACAGGCCGCCATGAGCGGGACGAGCATGGCGGCGGCCATCAGGGTCATGCGCTGCTTCTGCCTGTCCATGCCACTTCGACGGGGGACCCGGGGGAATCGGTTCCCCTTACGGCCCCCGTTCCTTCCTGTGCCTCCGCTTACCCCATCAACGGCAGGTGGGCCGAAAGATCCGCCCGCTCTCCACTGGCGCTCACCTGGGCGTCCTGGAGCGCCTGCGCCCAGGCCAGTCGCCCGGTCGCCAGCCGGATCCAGGTCAGCGGGTCCGTCTCGACGACGTTGGGCGGGGTGCCCCGGGTGTGCCTCGGTCCCTCCACGCACTGCACCACCGCATACGGCGGAACCCTCACCTCCGTCGAGCCGCCGGGCGCCTTCGCGGCGAGCGCGTCGGCCAGCAGCCGGATGCAGGTAGCCAGGGCCTGACGGTCGTAGGGGATGTCCAGGCCGGGGACGGCGGTGTTGAGGTCGTCGGTGTGGACTACGAGTTCGACGGTGCGGGTGACGAGGTAGTCGGCGAGGGTCATGGCGCCCGTGCGTGTGGCGAGCAGGCGGGTGCCGGGGGCGTCCGCCAGCTTCTCGGTGAGGCGTTCCCCGGTGTCGGCGTAGAGGGCGTCGAGGTCGGGGTGGGCCTCGGCGAGCTGCCGGGTGTCGTCGGCGATGCCGGAGGCGCGGGCGGCGGTGGCGAAGGGCCAGTCGAGGAGGGCGAGCTCCGCTTTCGCCGGTTCCTCGCGGTCGAGGTTACGGCTGACGCTCTCCACGGCCAGCGTCACGTGCGCCGCCAGCTCCCGGACGGTCCAGTCACCGAGCCGCGTCGGAAGCGCCAGCTGCTGGGGGCCGAGGGCGCGGACGGCCTGCCGTACGTTCCCGAACTGGGCGAACACGGCCGTGCGGATCTTGGCGGGGTCGTAGCTGCGGGTGCGCTTCTTGGCCGGGGGCATGGCGTCAGCCTAGGGCTCCGTGCCAGGTGAAGGGACGCCCCGGGGCGGGGCCGTCAGCCGGGGACAAGCGCAGACCGATGAACCGGACCCCGGAACACACGAAAGCCCCGCCGGTCACCATGACAGGCGGGGCCCGTGTCGTCGTGCTGCCCCGGGCGCTACGCCAGCAGCGCCGGGATCGTCCTCTCGTGGGTCTCGCGCAGCTCGGACAGGGAGAGTGTGAACTCGCCCTGGACGTCCACCGAGTCGCCGTCCACGACACCGATGCGGGTGGCCGGCAGGCCCCGCGCGCCGCACATGTCGTTGAAACGGACCTCCTCGGAGCGCGGCACGGCCACGACCGCGCGGCCCGCCGACTCGGAGAAGAGGAAGGTGAAGGCGTCCAGACCGTCCGGGACGATCAGGCGGGCGCCCTTGCCGCCGAGCAGCGCCGACTCGACGACCGCCTGGATCAGGCCGCCGTCGGACAGGTCGTGAGCGGAGTCGATCATGCCGTCGCGGGACGCGGAGATCAGGATCTCGGCGAGCAGCCGCTCACGCTCCAGGTCGACCTTCGGGGGGAGGCCGCCGAGATGGTCGTGGACGACCTGCGACCAGGCCGAGCCGCCGAACTCCTCACGCGTGTCGCCGAGGAGGTAGAGCAGCTGGCCCTCCTCCTGGAAGGCGACCGGCGTGCGGCGGGCGACGTCGTCGATGACGCCCAGGACCGCGACCACCGGGGTCGGGTGGATGGCCGCCTCGCCGGTCTGGTTGTAGAGCGAGACGTTGCCGCCCGTGACCGGCGTGCCGAGCTGCTGGCAGGCGTCCGCCAGACCGCGCACGGCCTCCGCGAACTGCCACATCACCGCCGGGTCCTCGGGCGAACCGAAGTTCAGGCAGTCGGAGACGGCGAGCGGCTTGGCCCCGGTGGTGGCGACGTTGCGGTACGCCTCCGCCAGCGCAAGCTGGGCGCCGTGGTACGGGTCGAGCTTGGCGTACCGGCCGTTGCCGTCCGTGGCGATGGCCACGCCGAGGCCGGTCTCCTCGTCGATCCGGATCATGCCGGAGTCCTCGGGCTGTGCGAGGACCGTGTTGCCCTGCACGAAGTGGTCGTACTGGCTCGTGATCCAGGACTTGGAGGCCTGGTTCGGGGAGCCGACCAGCTTCCGGACCTGGTCCTTCAGCTCCTCGCTCGTCGCCGGCCGCGGCAGCTTGTTCGCGTCGTCCGCCTGGAGGGCGTCCTGCCAGGACGGGCGGGCGTACGGGCGCTCGTAGACCGGGCCCTCGTGGGCCACCGTGCGCGGGTCGACGTCGACGATCTTGCCGCCGTGCCAGTAGATCTCCAGGCGGTCGCCGTCGGTCACCTCACCGATGACGGTGGCGATGACGTCCCACTTCTCGCAGATCTCCAGGAAGCGGTCGACCTTCTCCGGCTCGACGACCGCGCACATGCGCTCCTGCGACTCGCTCATGAGGATCTCCTCGGGGGAGAGCGTCGAGTCGCGCAGCGGTACGTCGTCGAGCGTCACGCGCATCCCGCCGGAGCCGTTGGAGGCCAGCTCGGAGGTGGCGCAGGACAGGCCCGCCGCGCCCAGGTCCTGGATGCCGACGACCAGCTTCTCCTTGAACGCCTCCAAGGTGCACTCGATGAGGAGCTTCTCCTGGAAGGGGTCGCCGACCTGGACGGCCGGGCGCTTCGAGGGCTTGGCGTCGTCGAAGGTCTCGGAGGCCAGGATCGACGCGCCGCCGATGCCGTCGCCGCCGGTCCGGGCCCCGTACAGGATGACCTTGTTGCCCGCGCCGGACGCCTTCGCCAGGTGGATGTCCTCGTGCCGCATGACGCCGATGGCACCGGCGTTGACCAGCGGGTTGCCCTGGTAGCAGGAGTCGAAGACGACCTCGCCGCCGATGTTGGGCAGTCCCAGGCAGTTGCCGTAGCCGCCGATGCCCGCGACGACACCCGGCAGGACGCGCTTGGTGTCGGGGTGGTCGGCCGCGCCGAACCGTAGCGGGTCGACGACCGCCACCGGCCGGGCGCCCATGGCGATGATGTCGCGGACGATGCCACCGACACCCGTGGCCGCGCCCTGGTAGGGCTCCACGTACGACGGGTGGTTGTGCGACTCGACCTTGAAGGTGACCGCGTAGCCCTGGCCGACGTCCACGACACCGGCGTTCTCGCCGATGCCGACGAGCATCGCGTCGGACTCGGGGGCCTTCTCGCCGAACTGGCGCAGGTGCACCTTGCTGCTCTTGTACGAGCAGTGCTCCGACCACATCACCGAGTACATGGCGAGCTCGGCACCGGTGGGCCGGCGGCCGAGGATCTCGACCACGCGCTCGTACTCGTCCTTCTTCAGGCCCAGTTCGGCCCAGGGCAGCTCGACGTCGGGGGTCGCGGCCGCGTGCTCGACCGTGTCCAGAGGCGTCCGGCTCATGCGTTGACCAGCTTCTTGAGGATCGAGGTGAAGAACGGGAGACCGTCGGTACGACCGGTACCGATCAGCGGCTCGACGGCGTGCTCGGGGTGCGGCATGAGGCCTACGACGTTGCCGGCCTCGTTGGTGACACCCGCGATGTCGTTGTTCGAGCCGTTGGGGTTGACGTCCAGGTACCGGAAGGCGACCCGGCCCTCGGACTCCAGCGCGTCCAGCGTGCGCTGGTCTGCGACGTACTGCCCGTCGATGTTCTTCAGCGGGATGTGGATCTCCTGGCCGGCGGTGTAGTCGCTGGTCCAGGCGGTCCGGGCGTTCTCCACCCGCAGCTTCTGGTCACGGCAGATGAAGTGCAGGTGGTTGTTGCGGAGCATCGTGCCGGGCAGCAGATGGGCCTCGGTGAGGATCTGGAAGCCGTTGCAGATGCCGAGGACCGGGAGGCCGGCCTTCGCCTGCTCGATCAGCGGCTCCATGACCGGCGAGAAACGGGCAATGGCCCCGGCGCGCAGATAGTCGCCGTAGGAGAAACCACCGCACAGCACCACGGCGTCGACCTGCTTGAGGTCCTTGTCCTTGTGCCACAGGGCGACCGGCTCGGCGCCCGCGAGCCGGATCGCGCGCTGGGTGTCCCGGTCGTCCAGACTGCCGGGGAAAGTGACGACGCCAATACGAGCGGTCACTTCACGGCCTCCGCGGCTTCCTCGACACGGACCGTGAAGTCCTCGATCACCGTGTTCGCGAGGAAGGACTCCGCAAGATCGTGAATGCGGGCGAGGGCGGCCTCGTCGACCGGCCCGTCAACTTCCAGTTCGAAACGCTTTCCCTGGCGGACGTCCGAGATCCCTTCGAAACCCAGCCGCGGCAGTGCGCGCTGCACCGCCTGGCCCTGGGGGTCGAGGATCTCCGGCTTGAGCATGACGTCGACTACGACGCGTGCCACTGGCACTCCCGGTGTGTGGTGCTGAGCAGGTCCCTTCAGACTACCCGCACAAAATTTCTACGCGCGTCGACTTGTAGGAATCTACGTGACGGTCATCACGATCCTGCATCGACGGGCCCACACACGAAAATTTCCGGGAAAGATTCCGGGTCGACACCCGAAACCTATTGCGTTCGGACACGCGGAAGGATTTAGTCGGGTTTCACATTGCATTGCCGGGCACTGTAGAAATGAATTGACAAGTGCCGCAGGAAGGGACCGATATTCGTGGCGCAGAAAGTCGTGGTCACTCTCTTTGACGACATCGACGGCTCGGAAGCGGCGGAAACGATCGCCTTCGGACTGGACGGCAAGTCGTACGAGATCGACCTGAACGAAGTCAATGCCGTCCAACTGCGGAAGGCGCTCGCGCCCTACGTGGAGGCCGGCCGCAAGCGGTCCCGCTCGGGCAGGGCGTACCGGCAGACGGAGGTCGCCCCCGACCCGTCGGCCGTGCGGGCCTGGGCGCAGGCCAACAAGATGGATGTCCCCGCGCGCGGGCGCATCCCCAAGAGGGTCTACGAGGCGTTCACCGCCGCGCAGTGACGGCCGGTGGGGTCCGGGCGGACGACCGGCCACCCGCCCCTCGCGGCAACCGACTTGCGCAGCACCCCGGCTGATCAGCTAGAGTCTGGAGCACGCCGAGGGGCGAGGCCGAAAGGCCCAGCTCACGGAAACATGCGGGTGTAGTTCAGTAGTAGAACATCCCCCTTCCAGGGGGAAGGCGCAGTGTGCGATTCCTGTCACCCGCTCTGCATCGCCAGTACCGACCACTCTTGTGGATCAGGTAGGCTGGTGCCCGCACCGATCGGTGAGAGCCGGTCGGGAGCAAATGCGGACGTAGCTCAGTTGGTAGAGCGCAACCTTGCCAAGGTTGAGGTCGCGAGTTCGAGCCTCGTCGTCCGCTCGGGAATGAGACCCCGGTCCTGATGGACCGGGGTCTTCTTCGTGTTTCCGTTTCTCGTCCTTGACCCTTGCTTCTGACATTTGTCATGCCGAGCGATGACAGCGCGCACTGCTCCCGGAGCCGCGCGGCCGGGACGCTGAAGGCATGGAAACCAACGGACACGAACACGTGATCGAGGTCACTGACCTGCGGCGTGTGTACGGGGGCGGGTTCGAGGCGGTAAGCGGGATCAGCTTCTCCGTACGGCGCGGGGAGATCTTCGCCCTGCTGGGCACCAACGGCGCGGGCAAGACGTCGACCGTCGAACTGCTGGAGGGACTCGCGGCACCGGCGGACGGCCGGGTGCGGGTCCTCGGGCACGACCCGTACACCGACCGGGCCCTCGTACGGCCCCGCACCGGCGTGATGCTCCAGGAAGGCGGCTTCCCGTCCGAGCTGACCGTCGCGGAGACCGCGCGGATGTGGGCGGGGTGTGTGAGCGGGGCCCGGCCGCCCGCGGAGGTCCTGGCGCTGGTCGGGCTGGAGTCGAAGGCCGGCACCCGGGTCAAGCAGTTGTCCGGAGGCCAGCGGCGCCGACTGGATCTGGCGCTCGCGCTGCTCGGCGACCCCGAAGTGCTCTTCCTGGACGAGCCGACCACCGGCCTCGACGCGGAGGGCCGCCGCGACACCTGGGAGTTGGTGAGCGCGCTGCGCGACGGCGGTACGACGGTGCTGCTGACCACGCACTACCTGGAGGAGGCGGAAAACCTCGCCGACCGGCTGGCGATCATGCACGAGGGGCGCATCGCCAACACCGGAAGCCCGGCCGAGGTGACCGCCGCCGAACCCTCGCGGATCTCCTTCGAGCTGCCCGAGGGCTACTTCGCCGGCGATCTCCCGCCGCTCGGCGAGCTGGGCGTGACCGGACACGAGACCGACGGCCGGATCATCCGGCTCCGCACCCATGAACTGCAGCGGACGGCCACCGGGCTGCTGATGTGGGCCGGGCAGGCCCAGGTGGAGCTGCGCCGCCTGGACGTGCGGTCGGCCTCCTTGGAGGAGGCGTTCCTCGGGATCGCCCGGGAGGTCTCCGGCGAGCGGGCCACGACGACGAAGGAGTACGCGGCATGAGCGCCACCCACGCGACGACCCGCCCGGCGCCGGCGGCGACCACTCCACTGAGCCGGATGACGGCTCTCGCCCGTGCCGAGCTGACCCTGCTCGGGCGCACCAAGGGCGCCCTCGTCGCCGCGCTGTTCGTACCGCTGGTGCTGCCGGTCAGCACGGCCCAGGCGACCAAGGAGATGGACCTCGCCAAGGCCGGTCTGGACACCGGCACCCTGATCCTGCCCGCCTCGTTCGGCTTCTCCCTGCTGTTCGCCGTCTACTCGGTGCTCGTCGGCGCCCTCGTCGTCCGGCGTGAGGAACTCGTCCTCAAGCGGCTGCGCACCGGCGAGCTGCGGGACGTCGAGATCCTGGCCGGTTCCGCGCTGCCGTCCGTCCTCACCGGGCTCGTGCAGTGCCTGCTGCTGGCGGCGGGCTGCTCGGTCGTGCTGGATGTGTCCGCGCCGTCCGCGCCCCATCTGGCCGTCGTCGGCCTGCTGTTGGGGCTCGTGATGTGCGCCGCGCTCGCCGCCGCCACCGCGAGTTTCACCCGGACCGGCGAGAGCGCCCAGGTCACGCCCATGCCGCTGATGCTCGTCTCGATGGTGGGCTCCGGCATGGTCTTCCCGCTGGAGCTGTTGCCCGACCGGGTGGCCTCCGTCTGCGAACTGCTGCCGCTGACGCCCGTCGTCACCCTGGTGCGCGGCGGCTGGACCGGCGACCTGTCGGCGTACGAGGCGCTGGGCGCCGTCGCGACGGCGGTGGCCTGGATCGTCATCGCCGTGTTTGCTGTACGACGGTGGTTCCGCTGGGAACCTCGGCGCTGACCGGAGGGGGAGTGAAGGGCTGATGCGCGGGCCGGGCAGGTGGTGGCGGCGGCAGAGCAAGCCGGAGAAGGTCGAGACGTACACCCGGTGGTCGTTCCACTCCTTCGCGGTGGTCGAGTTCGTCACGATCGGGATCATGACTGTCCCACTGGGGGCGTGGCCCGGGGCCGTGCTGCTGCTGACGGTGGCTGTGCACGTCGGAGTCTGCTTCGTCACCGTGTCGCGGGCACTGGACTGGACGCGCGGCAGGCGGCCCCAGCCCGTCCGGCTGTTATGGACGCTGGCCGCCGTCACCTCCGCGGTCGGCCTCTCCGCGATCGGCATCGCGGACGGCGGACCGGACCGCGAGAGCGTGGACGCCGCTGCGGGCGGGACGTTCGGGGCCGTCATCGTCATCGGGACCGGCATCATCGCGCTCGGCGTACGCGGGCGGCGGCGCGTGTTCGCGATCCCCGGAGCCTTCGCCACGGGCTCTTTCGTCCTGGCGTTCACTCGGGGTGCCCCGGTGGGCGAATCGCTCTTCGCGTCGATGATGGTGCTGTTCGGCGGCGGGCTCCTCGCCTTCACGGCCGTCGTCTCGGTGTGGCTGCTCAACATCGTCTACGAGCTCGACGAGGCGCGCGAGACCCGGGCCCGGCTCGCCGTCGCCGAGGAACGGCTGAGGTTCGGGCGGGACCTGCACGACGTCATGGGGCGGAACCTCGCCGTCATCGCGCTCAAGAGCGAACTGGCCGTGCAGCTCGCCCAGCGGGACCGGCCGGAGGCCGTGGCGCAGATGGTCGAGGTGCAGCGGCTCGCGCAGGAGTCGCAGCGGGAGGTACGCGAGGTCGTGCGCGGCTACCGGGAGGCCGACCTCGGGTCGGAACTGGCCGGTGCGCAAGGGGTGCTGGCCGCCGCCGGTATCGACTGCACGGTGAGCGGGCGGGCCCCGGTGGGGTTGCCGGCCGGGGTGCAGTCCGCCCTGGGGTGGGTCGTGCGGGAGGCCGCGACGAACGTCCTGCGGCATGGGGACGCGCGGTGGTGTGAGGTGCGGCTGAGGGTGCTTGAGGGGCGGGTGGTGTTGTCGGTGGAGAACGACGGGGTTGCCGAGACCGGGCAGGGGGCGTCCGGCTCTACCGGTTCGTCCGGCCCGACCGGTTCCGGGCTCGCAGGGCTGCGGGAGCGGCTGTCGGAGATCGACGGGACGCTGGAGGCCGGGCCCGGGGGCAAGGACCTGTTCCGGCTGACGGTGGAGATTCCGCTGCCGTCGGAGCCCGCCCGTTCCGAGTCCGTCGCCGTTGCGCGAACCGTGAGTGAGGTCATGCCATGACGGCCCCCGAGCCCGTGCGGCTGCTGCTCGCCGACGACGAGCACCTCATCCGGGGGGCGCTCGCCGCGCTGCTGTCGCTGGAGGACGACCTCATGGTCGTCGCCGAGGCGGCCACCGGCCCGGAGGCGCTGGCGATGGCCCGGGCCCACAAGCCCGACGTCGCCGTACTGGATCTCCAGATGCCCGGCGCCGACGGTGTGAAGGTCGCCACATCCCTGCGCACCGAACTGCCCGGCTGCAAGGTGCTCATCGTCACCAGCCACGGCCGGCCCGGGCATCTGAAGCGGGCGCTGGAGGCCGGTGTGCGGGGGTTCGTGCCGAAGACCGTGAGCGCGCAACGGCTCGCGGAGCTCATTCGCACGGTCCATGCCGGGAACCGTTACGTCGACCCGGAGTTGGCCGCCGACGCCATCGCCGCCGGGGACTCGCCGCTGACCGCCCGGGAGGCCGAGGTGCTGGAACTCGCAGCCGACGGTGCGCCCGTGGCGGAGATCGCGGAGCGGGCCGCGCTGTCGCAGGGGACCGTACGGAACTACCTGTCGTCGGCCGTGTCGAAGCTCGGGGCGGAGAACCGGCATGCCGCGGTGCGGCTCGCGCGGGAGCGAGGTTGGGTATAGTGGTTCTCGCGCCACGGCGCATGCGAACGTAGCTCAGTTGGTAGAGCGCAACCTTGCCAAGGTTGAGGTCGCGAGTTCGAACCTCGTCGTTCGCTCCAGCGAGAAGCCCCCCGGTTCCGGCCGGGGGGCTTCTCTGTGTCCTACGTGCGGTCCTACGTCCAGCTGGTGCCGGTCAGGCGCTCGTACGCCTCCACGTACTTGGCGCGGGTGGCGTCGACGACCTGCTGCGGCAGCGCGGGCGGCGGCTGCTCGCTCTTGCGGTCCCAGCCGGACTCCGCCGAGGTCAGCCAGTCGCGGACGTACTGCTTGTCGTACGACGGCTGCGCGCGGCCCGGCTGCCACTGGTCGGCCGGCCAGAAGCGGGAGGAGTCCGCGGTGAGGACCTCGTCCGCGAGGACCAGGGAGTCGCCGTCGAAGCCGAACTCGAACTTCGTGTCCGCGAGGATGATGCCCCGGTCGCGGGCGATGTCCCGGCCCCGGGAGTAGACGGCGAGGGTCACCTGGCGCAGCTGGGCAGCGGTGTCGGCGCCGACCTGGCGGGCGACCTCCTCGTAGGAGACGTTCTCGTCGTGCTCGCCGACGGCGGCCTTGGTGGCCGGGGTGAAGATCGGGGCGGGCAGTTCGCTGCCGTCGACCAGACCCTCCGGGAGGGCGAGGCCGCAGACCGTGCGGGACTCGTTGTACTCGACCAGGCCCGAGCCGGTCAGATAGCCGCGGGCCACGCACTCCACGGGGACCATCTGGAGCGACTTGCAGATGAGCGTGCGGCCCTCCCAGTCGGCGGGGGCGCCCGCGGGCAGTTCCGTGCTCAGGACGTGGTGGGGGACCAGGTCGGCGAGCTGGTCGAACCACCACAGGGAGAGCTGTGTGAGGATCCGGCCCTTGTCGGGGATCTCGGTCGGCAGCACCCAGTCGTAGGCGGACATGCGGTCGCTGGCGACCATCACGAGGTCGCCCGCCTCGTTCTGGTACAGCTCGCGCACCTTTCCGGTGTGCAGATGCACCAGGCCCGGAACCTGGATCGGCTCGGGCTTTTCGACGAATCCGGACACGGTTCCTCCCCGTGGTTCTGTCCAAGTGGCTCGATTCTCCCGTATGCGAGCTTGATCACGGACAGGGGGTCAGTCGCGTTTGCAGATGCGGTCCAGGAGGTTTGCGGTGGCCCGCTGGATGCGGGCGTCCACGTGGCCAGGACGGTCCAGGGCCGGTGACCAGGCGAAGGTTCCCGCTGCGAACACCCAGGCGCCGGAGGGCGCGCGGTAGAGCGACGTCTCCTGGTGGCGCTTGACCCCCTCCTTGTCGGTGTACGGCGAGTGGGCGAGCAGCACGCGCTCCTCGTGCTCGGGCAGCGGGGTGCGCGGGAAGTAGCGGTCGGCCTCGCCCGCCACCAGACCCTCGATCTCGTCCCCCTCGTGCGCCCCGGTCGCCTCCCACAGCCAGTGGCCGGCGTTGCGCACGATCAGCGGATGCGGCACGGGGACGGGCCCGGCGTACTGGATGCCGATGAGCTGCTGCTCCGCCCGGTCGATCTCCCGCCACAGCACCGGCTTGCCGGGTCCCCTGCGCTTGCGGCAGGTCAGCAGGCGGTCGGGGACGCCGGACGGGGAGGGGCCCAGTTCCACCTGCCAGTACATGGAGTTGGCGGAGAGGAAGACGAGCGAGGTGCCGGCGTCCCGGGCGAGCTCCACGGCTCCGCGCATCGGGGCCGACCAGTACTCGTCGTGGCCCGGGAAGACCAGGCCGCGGTAGCGGGTGGGGTCGACGCGGCCCGCGTGCAGGTCGCCGGCGGTGGCGTAGGCGACGTCGTAGCCGTAGCGCTCGGCCCAGCGGATGAAGTCGCAGGCATGGCCGACGTGCAGGGGGAGGCCCGCGCCCGCGTACGGGCGGTCGAAGGAGACCGTGGTGGCCGCCTCGGCCTCACCCAGTAAACGGCCCTTCTCGTCCCAGGCGTGGTAGAGGCTGGCGCCGGTGCGGCCGTCCTCCGGGTAGAGGTTGTACGCCTGCCAGGTGATGTCGGGCAGGACGAGGAGCAGGTCGGCGGGCTGGTCGTGGCGGACTGTGAAGGGGACATGGGAGCGGTAGCCGTCGGCGGTGGTGAGGACGGCGACGTACGCGCCGATGTTCCAGTACGACGGGATCTGGAGCCGCCAGGAAAGCCACCAGTGGTGGCAGGAGACCGTACGGTCCGCCGTGAGCGGCGAGGGCTGCACGATGCCGGACAGGCGCGGGCTGGTGGTGATCTTCGCGGCGCCGTCACCGCCGTAATGGCCGATGCGGTAGATGTCGACGCCGAACTCCTGCGGCGGGTCGACGGTGATGTGGAAGTCGATGGCCTCGCCTGGCGCGACCGCGCCGGTGGAGGTGAAGCCCTTGATCTGGCGGTGGACGTCGTCTGCCGCGCGGGGGCCGCCGGAGCGGCTGCCCTTCTTCGGGGCGTGGGCCGGATCCTGGTCCACGTACCAGGGGACGACCTGACCACTCTCGTCGACGTACGTCACGTTCCCGCGCAGCCACGGAACGGGGCCCTGCCCGAAGGGATCCGTCACGGCGTGCGCCAGCGCTCCCGACTCCCAGCGGCGGATCTGCTCCGAACCCATGGTTGCTTCCCCTCCCCTTCGCCCCCGTGGTGGTGCGCACTGGTTATGTGATTGTCGTATGTCGCAAGCCCTTGCCATGCACGCGAAGGGTTCAAGCACATCACATAAAGCGCGCACTTCGTTACTGTTCGTTTCGAATTGGCCAGAAGCGGAAGCAGGTGCTCCGGCGGTCAGACGAGCCGGACCGGCTTCTCGGGGCGTATCCCCAGCTCGGCCAGCCAGGCCCGCAGGGGCGTGGAGTCGCCGTCCTCGATCAGTGTGAGGACCTTGGGCGCCAGGTCGGCGGTGCGTTCGCCGTTGTGGAGGAGGGTCGGGCCGTCCAGCCAGTCCAGGCCCGGCGTCGCGCCCGCGGTGTCCATCGCGGCGCAGCAGATCATCGCCGTGAGGTGGTCGGCGAGCAGTTCACGGGCCGTGCGCGGGGGCTGGAGGGGGAAGAGGGGGAGGGCCCGGTCGTCCCAGAGGGCGGCGGGGTCAGGGATGGCCGGGGAGCTGGTGGGGGGAGATCCCACGGTGGAGGGGCCGGTGGAGGGGCCGGTGGAGGGGCCGGTGGAGGGGCCGGTGGCCGACGGTCTTGGCTTCGCGGTGGCCTCCTCGCGGGACAGTTCGGCGCTGAGCCGGGCGGCGAGGGTGGCGCTGCGGGGGGTGGCGCCGGAGAGGTCCTCTTCGTCGTCGGGGGGTGGTCCGGGGCTTCGGGTGGCGAAGGGGAGCTCTCCGGCCCGGTCCGTCAGATGGTCGAGGACACGGGACAGGGTCGGGCCACCGGTGTTCGGGGCCGTGTTTCCCGGGGCCGGGCGGACGCCCATGGTGTCCAGGACGCGGTGGAGGCGGGCCGCGTCGATGCGCCACTTGCGGTCCACGACCTCCTCCGGATACTCACTCCAGCCCACCGGCGACCAGTCGGGCCCGGGCCCCGCGGGGCCGCCGTGGAAGAGGCGCGCGGCGAGGAGGGAGGCTGCCTCGTCGACCGCGCCCGGCTCCTCCAGCAGATCGCAGGCGGGTCTCTCACCGAGACGGGAGGCGAAGCCCTCGGCCAGGCGGTCACGCCGGGACAGCTCCGTGAGCGCCGCCACCACACCGGCGTCGAGCCGGGACGGCCAGCGGCCCATCCGCCAGGCGGGCAGAGCGACCCGGGTCAGCAGCCGGTCCCAGCCCGCGTACGCCAGGCCCACCTGCTCCTGGGCGACGATCCGCAGCCCGTAATCCACAGCCTGTGAACACTCCGCGGCCGCGGCCGCCACCCCCCGCTCCATCTCGGCGGCGTGTACCCGGCAGCTGCGCAGCAGAAGCCGGGCCACCCAGCCGACACCGGCGAGCACGGCCCGCGGCACCGGCCCGCGGTGCGACGCCGAGGCCACGGCCACCGCGGCGTCCAGACCCCGGACGAAGCGCCGGGCGGCGGCTATGTCCGGGTGGGCCGAGGGGCCCGTACCGGCGACGACCGGGGCGAGGACCGCGCGCAGCTCGGCGACCCGCATCCACCACAGGAAGGGCGAGCCGATGACGAGGACCGGCGCGACCGGGTGACGGCGCTGGGTGTGTCTCCCGCTGCCCGCTATGTCGTCGTGCTCCTCGGCGGGGGGCGGCCCGTGGGCCCGGTGAGTGCGGTCCTCCAGCCAGCTGTCGCAGTCCGGCGTGAGCGCTATCGCGGAGGGCGCGGGGACATCGAGGCGGTCGGCGAGGTCGCGCACCATCCGGTAGAGGTCGGGGGCCGCCTCCTCCGTGATGGGGATGGTCGGGCTCATGGCGGGGCGGGCCCGGGCGATGACGAGGGCGATACCCGCGGCGGCGAGCAGCACGAGGACCGCGACCGGCGTCAGGATCCAGCGGACGGCATCCCAGCCGGGGCCGACGAGACGGCCGGTGGCGGCGCCCGCGAGCAGGACCACGGCGACGGCGGCGGGCAGCAGGGCGACGGCCAGCGCGCGACTGCGGATGCGCAGCACCAACAGGGCTCGTGCCCGCGCGGCCTGCGCGCCTGCCTCCACACCCATTCCGGTCACGACCGACCTCACCCCCTCCCCGTTGACCTGACGCTTTCCTTGCTCACTCCCCCACTGTTGCACCGCCCACTGACATCGCAATGCCGCGTGGGCCAAGTGCCGGAACGCTTGCGCCGCACCCTAGTTGGGGCCCCGCCCCCCGTCAGCCGGATAAGGCATCGGTCACTCGATGGAATGGCTTTGGGGAGAGGTGGATGACGGACAGCGAGGATCAGGCCCCGCATACCGAAAACTTCAGGCCCCGGATCCTGAGACGGATCCGGGGCCTGTGGGGTTCATCGAGCGGGGTGGTTTCCCGCGTTGGTGTGAAGCCGGGTGGCGGGGTTGACGAGTGGCGGTGACGCCAGGTGGCGGGCGGGCTCACCGGGGCCGGTGAGCCGGGGGCCTGTGGCTTCGGGGGCCGGTGGCTTCGGGGGCCGGTGAGCCGGGGGCCGGTGGTTCCCGGTGCCGGTGAGCCGGGGGCCGGTGGTTGTCGGTGCCGGTGGTTGTCGGTTACGCACCGGCCGCCTTCGCGGCGATGTCCGTGCGGTGCTGGGAACCCTCGAGCCGGATACGGCCGACGGCCGTGTAGGCGCGGTCGCGGGCCTCCGTGAGGTCCTTGCCGGTGGCCGTGACGGACAGGACGCGGCCGCCCGCGCTGACGATCGCGTCACCGTCGCGCTTGGTGCCGGCGTGCAGCACGTACGCGTGCGGGGCGTCCTGGGCGGCGACCTCGTCGAGACCGGTGATCGGGTCGCCGGTGCGCGGGGTGCCGGGATAGTTGTGCGAGGCGACGACCACGGTCACGGCCGCGTCGTCGCTCCAGCGCAGCGGCTCCAGGTGGGCGAGGTTGCCCGTGGCCGCGGCCATCAGGAGACCGGCCAGCGGCGTCTTCAGCCGGGCCAGGACGACCTGGGTCTCGGGGTCGCCGAAGCGGGCGTTGAACTCGATCACGCGCACGCCGCGGGAGGTGATCGCGAGTCCGGCGTAGAGCAGCCCGGAGAACGGCGTGCCGCGGCGCTTCATCTCGTCCACAGTCGGCTGGAGGACGGTCTGCACCACCTCGTCGACCAGCTTCGGGTCGGCCCACGGCAGCGGGGAGTACGCCCCCATGCCGCCGGTGTTCGGGCCCTCGTCACCGTCCAGCGCGCGCTTGAAGTCCTGGGCGGGCTGGAGCGGCACGACCGTCTCACCGTCGGTGACGGCGAACAGCGAGACCTCGGGGCCGTCGAGGTACTCCTCGATGACCACGCGCTCGCAGGCGACGGCATGGGCCTTGGCCGCCTCCAGGTCGTCGGTGACGACGACGCCCTTGCCGGCGGCGAGCCCGTCGTCCTTGACGACGTACGGGGCGCCGAAGGCGTCGAGGGCCGCGTCGACCTCCTCGGGGGTCGTGCAGACGTACGACCGTGCCGTGGGCACCTCGGCCACCGCCATGACGTCCTTCGCGAAGGCCTTGGAGCCCTCGAGCTGGGCGGCCTGGCCGGACGGGCCGAAGACCGGGATCCCGGCCTCGCGGACGGCGTCGGCGACACCGGCGACCAGCGGCGCCTCCGGGCCGACGACCACGAGCTCCGCGCCGAGCTGTGTGGCCAGCGCGGTGACGGCCGTGCCGTCCAGGGCGTCGACCTGGTGCAGCTCGGCCACCTCGGCGATGCCGGCGTTGCCGGGGGCGCAGTGCAGCGCGGTGACGTCGGGGTCGTGGGACAGGGAGTGGCACAGGGCGTGTTCGCGGGCGCCACTGCCGATGACGAGGACCTTCACGGGGGTCAGCCTAACGGGAGGCGGCGGGTTCCCTTTGTGCGGGCTTCCGAAGGGGGTGGGGATCTCGGGCTGGAGATTCCTCCAAATCGGGGGCTCCGCAGTCTGGGCGTCCGGGGGCTCGTTCGCTGGGCAGGGCTTGTCCGGTCGCCCAGGGCCGGCCGCCTCGGGCTGGTCCGGCCGCTCAGGGCTCGTTCGAGAACTCCTCCACCACCGTCGCCCCCAGCTCCCGGACGATCAGCTCCTGGCCGGAGAGGGCCGACTCGTCGAGGTCGGGGTCGTCGTCCTCGGGGATGTCGTCCTCGACGGAGACGGACCGGGGCTCCGGGGCGGAGGGCTGGGGGACGGGGGCGTTGGGTGCGGGGGCCGGGGTGGAGCTGCGGGTGGGTGTGCTCGACTGCTGGGTGGGGGCGGACGGGGTCGCCGCCTGGGACGTGGCAGGGCGCTGGGCGGTCGCCGTACCGCCGCCGGTGCCGGTGTTGTATCCGCCGCCTCCACCGCCGGCGTTGTAGCCGCCACCGCCGCCGTAGCCACCGGTGCCGCCGCCGTGACCGCCCTGGCCGCCTCCGAACCCGGAAGGGCCGCCCGGGGCCTGCGGCGCGGAGCCGCCGGAGGGGTCGACGATCGCCTCGATCTTCCACTGGACGTTGAACTGATCACCCAGCGCCTGCCGCAGCACGTCCTCACTGCCGCTGCTCAGGAAGTTGTCGCGCGCGCCGGCGTTGACGAAGCCGAGCTGCAGGGTGGTGCCGTCGAAGCCGGCCACTTGGGCGTTCTGGCTGAGCAGGATCCAGGTGAAGCGGCGGCGGTTCTTGACCGCCTCCAGGATGTTCGGCCAGAGCATGCGGGGGTCGAGACCGCCCGGTGCGGGGGCAGGGGTGGAGGCGGCCGGTGCCGGGGCCGAGGGCGCCGGTGGGGTGCTGGGTGCGGGGGCGCTCGGAGCGGGGGTGCTCGCTGCCGGGGGGTTCGACGCGGGTGCGGGTGCGCCCGAGGCGGCCGTGGGCCAGCCGCCGGGGCGACGGCCGCTGCCGGCGGAGGCCGCGGTGGGCCAGGCACCGGGGGCCGGAGCGGAGGCGGCCGCGGGAGCGTCGGAGGGAGCGGGAGCCTGAGCGGACGGTGTCCGGGGCGGCTGGGCCTGCGCAGCCTGGGCGTGCCCGCCGTCGGCGGGACCGGAGGTGGGCGCCGTGTCGGAGGGAGTGCCGGGGGCACCAGGAGCACCTGCCGCGGGCGTACCCGATACCGCCGGCTGCTGCGCGCCCTGCCCCGCCGCAGCGGGGGCATGTGCATGCCCGCCCGCCGCCGCATGACCGCCACCAACCGGGCCCTTGGGGCTCCCTGGGCTCCCGGAGCCCCCACCGTCCGGCGCTCCGGAGCCACGGACCGCCGCCCGGGCTGCGGCCGGGCCGCCGCCCGGCGGCACGGGAGCGGCCACCGGACCGGCCGCCGCCGCCCCATGTCCCTCAGGCCCTGGCGCGTACCCCATGGCGGGCATGCCGGCGGGGCCCTGGGAGGAGAAGTTCACGTCGCGCTCGATCCGGTCCAGGCGGGCCATGACGGACCGCTCGTCGCCGTAGGCGGCGGGGAGCAGGACGCGGGCGCAGATCAGCTCCAGCTGGAGACGGGGCGAGTTGGCGCCGCGCATCTCCGTCAGTCCCTCGTTGACGAGGTCGGCGGCCCGGCTCAGCTCGGCGGCGCCGAAGGTGCCGGCCTGGGCCTGCATGCGCTCGATGACGTCGGCGGGGGCGTCGATGAGCCCCTTCTCGGCCGCATCCGGCACGGCGGCGAGGATCACCAGGTCACGCAGCCGCTCCAGCAGGTCGGTGACGAACCGACGAGGATCGTTCCCGCCCTCGATCACACGGTCGACGACCTCGAAGGCCGCGGCCCCGTCACCGGTCGCGAAGGCCTCGACGACGGAGTCGAGGAGGGAGCCGTCGGTGTACCCGAGCAGGGCCGTTGCCATGGCATACGTCACACCGTCCGCAGCGGCGCCGGCCAGAAGCTGGTCCATGACGGACATGGAGTCACGCACGGACCCGCCACCGGCGCGCACGACGAGCGGGAGGACACCGTCCTCGACCGGGATGGCCTCCTTCTGGCACACCTCGGCGAGGTACTCCCGCAAGGTCCCGGGCGGGACGAGCCGGAACGGATAGTGATGGGTCCGCGACCGGATGGTCCCGATGACCTTCTCGGGCTCGGTGGTCGCGAAGATGAACTTGAGATGCTCCGGCGGCTCCTCGACGACCTTCAGCAGCGCGTTGAAGCCGGCCGACGTGACCATGTGGGCCTCGTCGATGATGTAGATCTTGTACCGACTGCGCGCAGGCCCGAAGAAGGCCTTTTCCCGCAGGTCACGGGCGTCGTCCACGCCGCCGTGCGAAGCCGCGTCGATCTCGATGACGTCGATGGAACCGGGTCCGTTGCGCGCGAGGTCCTGACACGACTGGCACTCACCGCACGGCGTGGGCGTAGGGCCCTGCTCGCAGTTCAGACACCGCGCCAGGATTCGCGCACTGGTCGTCTTGCCGCAGCCGCGCGGCCCGCTGAACAGGTACGCGTGGTTGACCCGGTTGTTCCGCAGCGCCTGCTGCAACGGGTCGGTGACATGCTGCTGCCCGATGACCTCGGCGAAGGTCTCCGGGCGATAGCGGCGGTACAGAGCGAGAGACGACACGCATACGAGGTTATAGGCGCCTACTGACAACGGACCCCGCCACAGGAACCCCGGAACGCAAACGCCCCCCACGCACCCGCCAGAGCCAACCTACCCTTGCTGCCTTCCGGCCCTGGGGGAGTTCAGTCAGATAGCGCCGCGTGAGGGGCTGCGCCAAGGTTACCTGATGTCGGGGGCAGGGAACGAGTTCGCGAGCACTCCCCTCGGTCATGTAATGTTCCTGGCGGAGGATTCGCCTAGAGGCCTAGGGCGCACGCTTGGAAAGCGTGTTGGGGGCAACCCCTCACGAGTTCGAATCTCGTATCCTCCGCCAGTGCCTCACCGGGCACGATGTCGAAGGGCCCCACCGCTTGCGGTGGGGCCCTTCGTCGTGCTCCGTCTCACATTCCGTCTCGGTCAGGCCCCCGGCCCCCGGTGGCCGTTTCCGACGCGGGAACGGGCCCACGCCGTGCCTGCCGGTACTCCGCGTACAGCCGGTCGGCGGTCTCGCAGGTGCCGATGGCCTCACCGTCATCGTTCACAGTCCGGCAGGCCGGGCACCCGGGGCAGTGCAGCAGCATGCGCAGGTACGCGGCCCGTTCGGGACCGCTCGGGCACTGATGGTCCCCGTTCTCGTAGTGATCGCACAGGGCGATGACGGAGCGGGCGAGGACTTGCGCGTGGGCGATCCGGGCGGAAGGAGTGTGGCCGGGTTCCGCACGCAGCCGCAAGCGCCCCTCCCCGATGCAGAAGAAGGCACGGACCCCCGGCACGTCGTCCTCGGACAGGACTGGCTCTTCCGTCTCGATCTCGGTGATGACGAGCATCAGGTGTCCGCGTAACTGGAGCGTGAGCGTCCCCGACTCCTCGAGGCAGAGCACCTCGGCATCCTCCGCCAGCACGCGCCGCGCAGGCGCGCATCACGTCGAGGTCCAACGGCAGAGCCTCGGTCGCGGGCGCGGTCACGACTCGTCCTCGTCGATCGCCGAGTCGCCCTGCATCACCAGCGCCAGCACATCGCCGGACCTGCACAGGCGACCGGGACGGACCATGGGCACCATCCAGTACGAGGCTTGCGTCCGCTCGTCCCGCTCAGTGCGGTCGGCACGCGGCACGCCCAGGTAAGTGCCCTCCCCCAGGCACTCCGCGACCGGCGCGAGCCACGCCTGTGCGGTACCGGGCGGCACGAGGGCGTAGTAGCGCCGGAATCCCGGGTCGTGGATGACCGGGCCACCACCGAGGTACTGAGCGAGCCGTTCACTCAGGACAGACGACTCGTCGCTTCCAGCAGCACGGTGCACGATCTGCTCAGGAAGACGGACCGCCTCAAAGAGGCTCCCCAGCGGGATCAGCGCGAGCCTCGCGGCGCTGCCCCACTCGCTGCGTGCCGTATCCGGCGACGGGTGGGCGGAGGCCAGCCAGCCCTCGACGCTTCCGCGGGGCGACGGGCTGGACAGGGATGTCAGGATCGCCGCCGGGGCCAAAGTCTCTGCCATGTCGATCTGCGCTCTCAGAAGGTGGCCATTCCCCGGAACCGCGTCAGCGACCACCGAGGATTTCGTCTCGCGATCGTCGTGCGGATGCCCGGGACGGAGGAACCTCTCCCAAAGCCACTTCGGGACGTCCCTCAGGCGGTAGAACGTCCTTGGAAGCGTCCCGACGTACCGCGGGGGATCTCGAGATGCCGAATGAGAGGCTGCGGGCCGTCATGGCGGCCGGGGGCTGGACCTGCGAGTCCCTGGCAGCGAAGGCAGAGGTGGACCCCAAGTCCGTGGAGCGGTGGGTGAATCTGGGACGCGTACCCCGGCGCCGCACCGCCCACAAGGCCGCAGAAGCCCTGAGGGAGGACGTCTATGCCCTGTGGCCGGCGCTGCGGCAGGCGAAGGCAGCGCGGGCGGTGAGCCCTGAACTGGTCGCCTTGTACGGACACCGGGCGGACGTGCCGGTGTCCGCATTCATCGATCTTCTCGCCCCGGCACGTGAGCGCATTGACGTCCTGGTGTACGCGGCGGTGTTCCTGCACGAGGCGTACCCCCGACTCAACGAACTGCTGCGGGAGCGGGCAGAAGCCGGCTGCACCATGCGCATCGCATTAGGAGACGCAAACTCCTCGAACGTCCAACAGCGAGGCAGAGAAGAGAAGTTCGGCCACGGCATCGAATCGCGATGCCGACTGGCGGTCATGCACTGTCAGCCGTTGATCGGGGTAGCCGGTGTCGAGGTACGCACGCACGGGACGACCCTCTACAACAGCCTTTACCGTGCGGATGATCAGGTGCTCGTCAACGCCCACCTGTTCGGCGTGAACGCCTACGCCGCCCCGGTGTGGCATCTGCGCAGAAGTGACGACGGCGGCATGTTCGACACGTATGCCGCCAGCTTCGACGCCGTGTGGGAGACCGCCCGGCCAGTGGAGGGGACCTAGTGGCCCGCACCGAGTACTACGACGACCCCGAGGCCCCGGAACCGAACAGCCTCGTCGTGGCAGCCTCGGCGGTTGTCACCGACGACCAGGGCCGCATCCTGCTCCAACGCCGCAGGGACAACGACCTGTGGGCCCTGCCCGGCGGCGGCATGGACATGAGCGACTCCCTCCCCGGCTGCGCAATCCGTGAGGTCAAGGAGGAAACGGGCTACGACATCGAGATCACGGGACTAGTCGGAACCTACACGGACCCCCGGCACGTGATCGCCTACAGCGACGGCGAGGTACGCCGCCAGTTCAACATCTGTTTCCGGGCCCGCACCGTCGGAGGCGAGCTGACCATCTCCGACGAGTCCACAGAGGCGCGGTTCGTCGACCCCTCGGAACTGGACGCACTCCCCATGCACCACACCCAGCGCCTGAGGCTTCGCCACTTCCTGGAAAACCGTCCGGCGCCCTACTTGGGGTAGGACGAGGCCCGTACACCGTCTCCAGTCCGTTCGAAATGCCGGACTGCAGACGCACCTCACCGCGGAAGCCGCCACAACTCCAGAACCGCCAGGACAGCCCGGTATATCTGCTCGACAACCGACAATTCCACCAGCGCCAATCCCGGCCTCCTGCCACACGCCGCCACAACGTGCAGAGAAAAGCCGGTCACGGCCACTGTCAACCATCAGCTGAGACCGAAATGTCAAGCATCTCCCGGGACCGGACAGCCCCGCGCTACAGACTGAGTTACGACTTTCTCTACTGGTTTCAAGGCCCGCGCACGGCGCGGGCGCGCGCCGCCTCTGCGGCGCACTACGTGCAGCGGGCAGAAGCGAGGAAATCACCCGCGGGTCAAAGACGTGCCTCCGGCGGGGGCGCTCAGGCTCCAGGATGGCGGGGGCGCCGTCCGCGAGTGCCGGCCGGAGTAGTGGCGTGCGCGGGTAGCTCCCATCCCGCCTGCCATCGACCCAGGCAGAGCCGAGCAGACGCGGCCCCTGGCGTCCAGGTCGTTCGTACAGTGACGCGCTCCACCTGGACGCCAGGAACCACGCCCGCTCCACGGTGTGTGGGTCGACGGCAGACGGGATGGGAGCTGGGGGCGCGTTGTGGCTAGCGTCGGCACCTCTCGCTGTATTCGCACCAATGCTCGACCAAACTTACGCCCATCTCTGCCCAAGGCGCCTTAAATGACACTTACGAACACACCATGTGCAATCGTTCATAAGCGGGCACAACTAATCATAAAGTGTTGGTCGCGTAACGGAATGGCCCATGAGTGCCCCCGGCATCCGAACACAGGAGGAATCCGATGTCCGACATGTATCCCGGCGCCAACGTAGTCAAGCTCGCGGGCCCTGGCGTCGCAGGGATGGAACAGGATCCCCCTCTTTTCCACTACGACGTCTCCCCCGAGGAGGTGCCGATGCTGCTGGCAGATCCCGTCAAGTTCCTCCAGGAACGCGGCATGGGAGAGGAGCAAGGCATCGCGCCTGCCGGGAAGATGACCGTCACCTTCACGTCGAACATGTGGGACGGCACTCGGTGGGTCGAAGAATCCGGCGGGCCCGAGCTGAGGCACTCGTGTTGTTACGTCACTGATGCTCAGTCGGTCTGCGTGCCGCACTCACAACCGCACTGAACTTGAGGCAGTGTCGGCGGCCCTGACGACCAGCCGGTGCCGAGCGCAAACGTGCCCTTCGCGTGCCCGGTTGAGTGGTGGCAGGCGGGGAGCAGCGGGGAACGGCGGTCCGGCCGCTGGATACGCACAGGTCAGCGACGCGGCTAGTCAGGAGGTGAGCGCGTACGCGATCTTCCAAACTGGTGCTGTACAGCAGCGAAGTACAGCAACCCCAGCATCCGGCCCTGCCCGGTAGGGCACTCACACGGCCGTTCCGCGAACGGTATGACCATCAGCGACCGATCCACATAGAGCTACGGATCAGAAGGTCGCAGGTTTGCTCTCCGCCCGGTGCACAAGGAACAGGTCCTCGGAGAAATCCGAGGCCTCTGTTGTTTGGACAGCCAGGGCTCTCCGCCCCGGGTTGGTCAAAGGGGGGACTGTCACCCGCAGCCGGATGTAGTCATGGCCCAGGGGCCCAGTGCGGCGGGAGCCGTCCGGACGCCAGCCGTGCCGGGCGTAGAACGCCTGCGCCCGCGCGTTGGCCTCCCAGCACTCCAGCACTCCTTCGGTGAGCCCGTCCGCCTGCAACTGCCGCACGAACGCCTCGTGCAGCATGCTGCCGACGCCGCGGCCCCAGCCGTTCGGTTCGACACCAATCTGTTGCAACTCTCGTACCGATGCGGCATCGAGGTCGTCGAACTTCGGCGGTCCGGCCATGAGGAAACCGACCACACGGCCTTCGAGGGTGGCAGCGACCTGCGCCCGGCCTTCAGCTACCGCGCGCTCCCAGTAGACGCTGATGCGTTCCGCACTCGCCAGCTCCTCCGCCGGCACGCCGCCCGTCGTGTAGTACGCCGTGCGGGTACGGGTATGCAGCGCAGCGAGGGCCGCGGCCTCTTCCTCATGGGCCGAGCGGATGCTGATCCGTGTATCGGTCATGCGGACGAAGACGCCCCATGCCGTGATCTGGTTCCGACGCCGCTGGAAGCCGTCAGAAGCGCCCCAGTCGGATGGCTGCGGGAGATCGGTGATGGCAGGCGGCAAAGGCTCAAGTCGGCTTTCGAACAGCCTGGTCAGGTGGTGCCCGCCCGTCTCAGTTTCCGTCTCATTCAGCGCCGTTCACGGCCGTTCAAGCGAGACCCGGAGCCGTCCCCACCTCTCCGACCAGCCGCCCATGAACCCAGGTGAACGCCCTCGCACAGAGCCCACCACCCCACCAACACAGTTGGAAAGCGTGTTGGGGCAACCCCTCACGAGTTCGAATCTCGTATCCTCCGCCAGTGCCTCACCGGGCACGATGTCGAAGGGCCCCACCGTTCGCGGTGGGGCCCTTCGACGTGCTTGATCTCAGTTTTGGTCTCAGTTGCCATGATCGGATGGCGCGGACCTGGGCAGCGTGCGCGTCATGTCGACGGCGACCGCGGGCCTGATCCGTTTCTCCATGCGAACCGCACGCCAGCTGATCAGCGCATCCCCGTCCTGACCACCGAACGCGCAAGAACGGTCCCAGCCCATACCAGTCAGTCTCTGGAGCTACCGAGCCTCGCATGCGCGAGGTCCAATACATGAGCCGTGGCGTGCCGCTTGAGACGTCAATGGCCTCACGTGGCCTACAGCCCTTGACGATTGACCTCCGAGTGCCCGGTCCGGCTCAGCCGTTCGGTCAGAAAGGCGAGGATCTCGTCTCTGGCCTTCAGTGTGGGGTGTCCGTCCTCGTCCACGAGGTGGGCGGTAACCACACTGTGGGGGGACCCCACCACATCACGGAAGAACGGGGGCGGGTTCGTGTTCGCAGAACCGCCTGGAAGGACGCGGCCGTCGAAGGCGTCGCCGAGTAGGGCTCGGTACGCGGCGAAACGCTGCCCGGTGCACCAACGGTCGTTGTCGAAGCGGTAGGCGAGGACCTTCAGTCCGTCGCGTGCAACGCGCTCCTGGACCGCGTGCGCGTCCTCTTCGCTCATCTCCAGGCCGGCGGGATCGTCCAAAGGCAGTGATGGATGGTTGACCACCGGCGCGATGACGGCAGGCTCAATCGCCATGGTGAGTGCGAAGTTGCCCGTGAAGCACAGTCCGATCGCACCGACTCCGGGACCGCCACACTCGGCGTGGGCTTGGCGCGCCAGCCCACGCAGCCACGCCACGACAGGGCTGGTACCACCCCCGGCAAAGGCACGGAACTCGGCACTGACACACGCCCGGCGAATCACCTCCTGCCCACCCTCGACCGTGGGATGGGCACCGTCGGTCCCGAAGAGCGAGGGAAGGTACACGGTGAAACCCGCATCCCGCACCCACCGCGCCAGCCGAAGGACGTCGGGGCTGATACCAGGCATCTCCGGCATCAATACGACGGCCGGCCCAGAACCGGCGACATGCACCGTCTTCACCACCCCGGCCACGTCCACCATCCGGTGGGAGAAGTCCGTGATCGCGTCGCCAAGACGTCCGTTGGAAGCGGTCATGGCGACAGCGTGGACTGATGAACCCGCACAAGGCGATAGGCTGGATCGCCACATAGAGGGGCGATCTCGCCACAGGGCGTGGTGGTCAGGAGGCGACCATGAGCGCACTGCGGGTTGGCGTTCTGGCCTACCCGGGCTGCTTCGCGTCCGAGGTGTTCGGCGTGCCCGACCTGTTGACGATGGCCACGCACGTTGCCGGTCCGGACCGCTCGGGCTACGAGGTGTCGGTCGTTTCACCTCGTCGTCGCATCACCGCATCGGGCGGTGTGGCGTTGGCCGTCGCTCCGCTCCGCGAGGTCGACGTTCTTGTCGTGCCGGGATTCGAGCTGGTGCCGGGTCTCGACGTGGACGCGAAACTCACGGCCCTCGCCCCTGAGATTGCGGCGATCCGCTCACACACCGCTGCGGGTAACGCCGTCGTCTCGATCTGTGTCGGCGCCTTCCTGCTCGCCGAGGCAGGGCTTCTCAACCGGCGCCGGGCTACGACGGCGTGGCTTCTCGCCGACGAACTGGCTCAACGCTGTCCGGAAGCCGACGTCCGCCCCGAACATCTGGTCGTCACCGACAAGGGGGTGACGACGACCGCGGCCTTCAGTGCCATGTACGACTTCGCGCTGGAACTGATCCGCCAACACAGCGGTGCTGACGTGGCACGGGCAACCGCGCGGGTGGCGCTCGTCGACGACGCGCGGTCCTCCCAGACTCCATACGTCGACGCGCGACTTCTTCCGCATCCCGGAAACGAGTTCTCCCGCAGGGTCATGCGACGACTCGACCAGGACCTCGCCGCCCGATACGACCTCGCGGCGTTGGCGGACGCGTTCAGGGTCAGCACTCGGACGCTGTTGCGGCGCTTCGCTGACGAGACCGGCCGGAGTCCTCTCGAGTACCTACAGTCATCGCGCGTCCGCCGTGCCCGCCACCTGCTTGAGACCACGGATCGAACCGTCGCCAGCATCTCCACCACGGTCGGATACAAGGACCCCGGGACCTTCGCCGCTCTCTTCGCCAAGCACACCGGACAACGCCCAAGGGACTACCGCGCGACCTTCAGGCGTGGTGCCGACTGATCGCGGCCATCCCCTGGTGCGGGATTCGCCAGCGACCTTGCGTCCATCCGCGCTCGCGGTACCGGCGCGGAGGGCGACCCACACCCCAGGCGTCGTGCGGGCAATGTCGCCGTGGGCAAGGCCCTGACCCGCGTGGGAGCGTGCCATCGCCTTCGGTGACTCGGTAGAGGTGCCCGGCGAGCACATCGCCGACTTCAGGGTGAACGGGCCTTCAGTCTTGGGCATCCCCCGTGGGCATCCCGGCCCTGAGATGAGGCTGCGGTCTCGGCTCACGAGATACCTGCCGACCACGCAGCGCATCTGGTGGTGGCGGACGCGCAGGGTCAGCACGTGGCGGTACTCGGGCTGCGGATGACGGCGCTGCGCATGGGCACCCGAGGCAGCGTCCTCACCGGCACTGATGTCACCGGATCGTACGAATGTCAGCTGCGGATGGACCGCAGCACCGGCGCGCTCCAGGTTCAGGTGAAGTACGAGACCGCTGACCGGTTGCGCCCTGCCGCCAGGCTGGAGGCCGTCCGGTTCGCTGCTGCGCTGAGCACCCACCACACGCTGCGCGTGATACTGGCGGGTCGTGTGACCTCATCGGCGTTGTCCGTCCGCCATCCTTGAATCCTGTGCGTACCGGTTCCCCTCGCGGAACCATCCTGCTCTTCGACGGCGAGGTGTTCCCCATCAGTAAGCCCAGTGGATCAACACTGGCCGCCTGGCTACTCAGCCTTGACACAGCGCGGCTGGAGAGGGTCCTCACAACGAGGACCAATGCCGTGTCCCCTCCGGAACCGAGGTCGATCGGCGAACTGGCGGACCGCCTTCAGCGCCCCGGGGCAGTGGCACAGGTCCTGCCCCGGCTCTCGCTCCCGCAGCTGCAGGTGGCCGAGGCACTCGCGGCGCTGACGCCCACCACCCTCGATGCCTTGGCGGAACTGCTGGGAGCGGTGGACGGGCAGCGTGCTCGCGGCCTGGATGCGGCCCTTCAGGCGCTGGCCGATCACGCGCTGGTCTGGCTGGACGACGAGGGGCTGCTGCGCATGGTGGCGCCGTTGCGACAGGCGTGGGACGCTCCGTTGGGACTGGACGCGCCACTGCGTCAGCTGCTGAAGGACACCACCTCCGACGAACTGCGTCGCATGCTGGTGTCGTTGGGGATCAAGTCCGGTGGCACCAAGCGACAGCGGCTGGTGGACCTGGTGGAACACCACAGCGACCGGGAACGGCTCGCCGAACTCGTGGCACGGGCTCCGGTGGCCACCCGCACGCTGCTCGAGCGCCGGGCGGGGACCGCGCCGGAGCGGTCGGAGTTCATCATGGTCGGGGCTCCGGGGATCGACTCGGAGCCGGGTTCGCGATGGGCGCTGGAGCGGGGACTGCTGGTTCAGGACCGTCGCGGGTACGGAACGGCCCGCATGCCGGCCGAGGTGGCGCTCGCACTGCGCGGGCCCGGCTGGCGTGCTCCGTTCGAGCCCGCGCCTCCCGACGTGGCCACTCTGTCCGTCACCCCGGCCGAGGTGGACCGCGAGGCGACGGCCGCGGCTATGGCGTTCAGCGACCATGCCGCCTCGGTTCTCACGGTGTGCGCCGCCTCACCGCCGGCCCGGTTGAAGACCGGCGGGATCGGAGCACGAGAACTCTCCCGGCTCGGCAAGGCGGCACGCTGTGACGACATCGGGGTACGCATCGTGCTCGAAACGGCCTACGCGGCCGGGCTGTTGGCCCGGGACGGCGACAGGGTCTCGGCGACGGAAGGCTACGACGCCTGGGCGGAACAGGAACCGGCCGAACAGTTCGCGGTGCTTCTCCAGGCGTGGCGGACACTGCGACTCACCCCCGGCCAGGCCCGCGACGAGGATGGCAAGGCCGTGCCCGCGCTTGCCGGAACACCTCCCTGCGGCGGCTGTCGGCAGGCCCGGGAGGGTCTCCTCACCGCCGCGGCCCGGCTTCCGTCGGGGCAGGGCGTGAAGAGTCACGCTGACCTGGGCCCACTCGTCGCCTGGCACCGTCCGCTCGCCGACCCGCTGCCTCAGGACTCCACGCCGTTCACCACCGTGATCCGCGAGGCGGTACTGCTCGGCGTTCTCGCCCGGGGCGCTCTGTCCCCCATCGGGACCGCCCTGCTGGACAATGACGCCGAAGCACCGGCCGCCGCCTGCCGGCGGCTGCTTCCCGCCGCCACCAGAACCGCACGCTTTGGCGCCGACCTCACAGCCGTCGTCACCGGCACGCCGTCCGCCCGTCTCACCACGCTGCTGGATTCGGTCGCCGACCGCGAAACCGGCGGTACGGCATCGGTGTGGCGGTTCAGTCCCGGCAGCGTCCGCCGGGCCCTGGACGCCGGCCGCACTCCCGACGCCGTCGAAGCCGACCTGACCGCCGTCGCCGTCGAACCTCTCCCCCAGCCACTGGCGTACCTGATCCACGACACCGCGCGCGGTCACGGCCGGGTGCGCATCGCCCCCGCGGCCTGTGTGCTCCATGGTGAAGAGCCCGCGCTCCTGGCCGAGCTGGCCGCCCACCGGGAGCTCGCCCGACTCGGCCTGCGGCACCTGGCGCCGACCGTATTGGTAAGCCGGACCTCGCTCGACAACACCCTCGCCGCGCTCCGGGCCGCGGGCTACGCCCCAGTCGCCGAGACCGACGACGGGACGGTACGCGTCGAGAAGGCGCAGCGCCACCGTGCCGTCGCCCCGGTCCCGCCCCCGCGCCTGTCCAGCGGTGCCTCCCACCGCCGGAAGACCGACGGCCGTGCGGAGGAGGCTCCCGCCTCAGCCGACCTGCGTGCCCTGGCCACTCGACTGAGGACCGCACCACCGGCCACCCCGCAGCCCGACCCGTACAACGGCATCCCCTTCGACAGCGACACCGAGGAAATCATCGCCGGGTACGCCAGTCAGCTGTCCCTCACCGATGTTCGGCAGCTGGCTCATGCCGTCAACGAAGGCCAGGCAATCACCATCGAATACGTCGCCGCCTCGGGCAACCGCACCATACGCACGCTCACCGAGCTCGATCTCGACCCGCCCCACGTGTACGCCTGGTGCCATCTGCGCAACGACGAACGCGTCTTCACCCTCTCCCGCATTCACGGCGTCATGCCCGGGTAGCCGCGTGGTCTCAGTTCTGGTCTCATTCACCCTCGTACGGCGCCATCCGAAACCCTCGCCGTCACTCACTCCACCGCAGGTCAGAACGCTCCGCCCTCCGCCAGTGCCTCACCGGGCACGATGTCGAAGGGCCCCACCGCTTGCGGTGGGGCCCTTCGGCGTGCGTGGTCTCAGTTGCTGCGATGAGGCCCGGGCCCGGCGTCGATCTCGGCGATCAGGGTCTCGATGCGGGTCTTGATCTCGTCGCGGATGGGGCGGACGGCCTCGACGCCCTTGCCCGCCGGGTCCTCCAGGGCCCAGTCGAGGTACGTCTTGCCGGGGAAGATCGGGCAGGCGTCGCCGCAGCCCATCGTGATGACGTAGTCGGACGCCTGGACGGCCTCGGTGGTGAGGATCTTCGGCTCGGCACCGGCGATGTCGATGCCGACCTCCTTCATGGCCTCGACGGCGGAGGGGTTGACCTGGTCGCCCGGGACGGAGCCGGCGGAGCGGACCTCGATCCGGTCGCCCGCGAGGTGGTCGAGGAATCCGGCAGCCATCTGGGAACGCCCGGCGTTGTGGACGCAGACGAACAGCACGGAAGCGAGCGGGCTGGAGGACATCGGCTCTTCCTTCGTCAGTGGTTCTTGCAGGTGGTGCGGGTTGCGGAACCACGTGTCCGCCCGCGCGGCGTGGGGATACGAGTCCCGGAGATCAGCCCTGGCTGGTATCAGCTCACACTGATGTGACAGTATCAGCCCATGATGACGTCAGTCGACACTGATCTGATCCGGGTTCTGGCCGACCCGCTCAGGCTCCGGATCGTGACCCTGCTCGCTCAGGAGACGCTGTGCACCACCCACCTGGTGGAGGAGACCGGTGCCCGGCAGACCAACCTCTCCAACCATCTGAGAGTGCTGCGCGAGGCCGGGGTGGTCGAGACGGAGCCGTGCGGCCGGTACACGTACTACAGGCTGCGCCCTGACGTCATCGCCCAGCTCGCCGGCCGGTTCGCCGACCTGGCCGAGTCCGCACGCACCGCCGCCGACAACAAGAGGGCCTGCCCGTGACCCGCACCGAAGCACACGCGACCGCCGAGGAGTCCTCGGTCGTCGCCAAGCTGTCGACGCTCGACCGATTCCTCGCCGTGTGGATCCTGCTCGCCATGGCCGTCGGCCTGGGCCTGGGCCGCGTGATCCCCGGCCTCGACGACGCTCTCGCCAAGGTCGAGCTCGGCGGCATCTCCCTGCCGATCGCCATCGGCCTGCTGATCATGATGTACCCGGTGCTGGCCAAGGTCCGCTACGACAAGCTCGACGCCGTCACCGGTGACAAGAGGCTCATGGTCTCGTCGCTGGTCATCAACTGGCTCGTCGGTCCGGCGGTCATGTTCGCGCTGGCCTGGATCTTCCTGCCGGATCTGCCCGAGTACCGCACCGGCCTGATCATCGTCGGGCTCGCCCGCTGCATCGCCATGGTCATCATCTGGAACGACCTCGCCTGCGGCGACCGCGAAGCCGCCGCCGTACTCGTGGCTCTGAACTCGGTCTTCCAGGTGCTGGCGTTCGGCGTGCTGGGGTGGTTCTACCTCGACCTGTTGCCCGGCCTGCTGGGCCTCGGCGACGGCGAGCACCTCGACATCTCCATGTGGAAGATCGCCCTGAACGTCGTCATCTTCCTCGGCATCCCGCTGCTGGCCGGCTTCCTCACCCGACGCATCGGCGAGCGGAAGCTCGGCCGCGAGACGTACGAGTCCGGTTTCCTTCCGAAGATCGGCCCGTGGGCCCTCTACGGTCTCCTCTTCACGATCGTCATCCTCTTCGCCCTGCAGGGGAAGACCATCACCTCGCAGCCGCTGGATGTCGCCCGTATCGCGCTGCCGCTGCTGGTGTACTTCGCCGTGATGTGGTTCGGCACGTTCGCCCTCGGCAAGGTCATCGGCCTCGCCTACGACCGCACCGCGACCCTCGCCTTCACCGCGGCCGGCAACAACTTCGAGCTGGCCATCGCGGTCGCGATCGCCACCTTCGGCGTGACGTCCGGTCAGGCGCTGTCGGGCGTCGTCGGGCCGCTGATCGAGGTCCCGGTCCTGGTGGCGCTCGTCTACGTATCGCTGGCCTGGCGGCGGAAGTTCACCGCCGGTCGGAAACCGACGGCAGCGCCACAGGAGAGCTAATGCGCCGGCTGGACCGCACCAGCGGCGCCCGGTCCGGAGCCGTCGTCCGTGCCGACCCCGCCGGCATGGTGCGGACCTCGTGACGGCCGCCCGGCACCCGCAGGGGTGATCGTCGGCGGCGGCCAGTGGCGGGCTCGCCGCCGGCTGTCACCTGCGCCGCCTCGTGGGTGGACTTCGTCGCCCCCGACGCCCAGGCCGAGCCGGGCGGCGCCTGGCAACACGCCTGGGACTCACTGCACTTGCCCTCCCCCGCCGCCTTCTCGTCCCTTGGGCTACGGCGACTGGACCTGCCCCGCCTCCGCGTTTCCGATGGCGGGTCGGGCTACGGCCGGAGCACTGGTCAGCAGCTTGCCCATCGCGGCCAGCACGGACGGCTCGACGCGGTAGTAGACCCAGGTCCCGCGCCGCTCCGAGGTCAGCAGCCCGGCCTCCTTCAGCTTCTTCAGGTGGTGGGAGACGGTCGGCTGCGAGACGCCGACATCGGAGATGTCGCACACGCACGCCTCGCCGCCCTCGTGCGAGGCCACCGCCGAGAACAGCCGCAGCCGCACCGGGTCCCCCAGGGCCTTGAACATCCGCGCGGCCGTTTCGGCCTCCCCAGCGGTGAACGGACGCTCCGTGAGGGGCGGACAGCACGGCGCCACGCCCTCCGGGACCTCGGATTCCAGCAGCGGCAGCACCCTGGTATGTGACATGAATCGATGTTGACATACGTCGAACCAAAGAGGCCAGGGGCATGATTCGATGAATGTCTATGTTGACGCTTATCGAAGCAGGTGCCATGCTGAGCACACAAGCCATCGACGGATGTCGAATCAAAGGGGAACCTCGTGGCCGTGTCGATCAACAACGTGCCCACCACCGACCAGCTGCCCGTCGTGGTCATCGGAGCCGGCCCCATCGGCCTGGCCGCCGCGGCCCACCTCGTCGAGCGCGGCCTGCAACCGCTGGTCCTGGAGGCCGGGCCGTCGGCCGGCACGGCGGTACGCGGGTGGGCGCACGTGCGGCTGTTCTCGACCTGGTCCGAGGTCACCGACCCGGCGGCGGAGAAGCTCCTCGCCCCGACCGGCTGGACCCGCCCGGACGGCTCCGCGTACCCCACCGGCGGCGACTGGGCCGAGAACTACCTGCAGCCCCTCGCCGACGCCCTCGGCGACAAGGTCCGCTACGGCGCCACCGTGACCGGCGTCGCCCGCGCCGGACGCGACCGCGTCGTCGACTCCGGCCGCGACGAGCAGCCCTTCGCCGTGCACATCCTGCGGGCCGACGGCCGCGAGGAACGGGTCAGCGCCCGCGCCGTCATCGACGCCTCCGGCACCTGGTCCACCCCGAGCCCGCTGGGCGCCGACGGTCTGCCCGCCCTCGGCGAGAAGGCCGCCGCCGGACACATCTCCTACCGCGTTCCCGACCTGGGCGACCCGGTCGTACGCGCCCGCCACGCGGGCAGGCGCACCGCCGTGGTCGGCTCCGGCGCCTCCGCCTTCACCGCCCTCGCCGACCTCGCCGACCTGGCGAAGGAGGAGCCGGGCACGCACGCGGTGTGGATCCTGCGCCGTGCCATGACCGGCTCCACGTTCGGCGGCGGCGAGGCCGACCAGCTGCCCGCTCGCGGCGCCCTGGGCCTGCGCGCCAAGGCGGCGGTGGAGGAAGGCCACGCGAGCGCGGTCACCGGGTTCCGTACGCAGGCCGTCGAGCAGGACGGTGCCCAGCTGGTCCTGGTCGCCGAGGACGGGAGCCGCCTCGAACCGGTCGACGAGGTCATCGTCCTGACCGGTCTCCGCCCGGACCTGTCCTTCCTCTCCGAACTCCGCCTCGGTCTGGACGACCGCCTCCAGGCGCCCACCACCCTGGCCCCGCTCATCGACCCCAACGTCCACTCCTGCGGCACCGTCTACCCGCACGGCGTGAACGAGCTCTCCCACCCGGAGCAGGGTGTCTACCTGGTCGGCATGAAGTCCTACGGCCGCGCGCCCACGTTCCTCGCGATGACCGGCTACGAGCAGGTCCGCTCCGTCACCGCCGCGATCGCCGGAGACCGTGAGGCCGCCGAGCGCGTCGAGCTGACCCTGCCGGAGACCGGTGTGTGCGGCGGGGCCGGCCTGTTCGACGAGCCCGACGCGACCCCGGGCCAGGACGGAGGCTGCTGCGCCGCCCCGGCCACCTTGCAGATCGGCACCGGCGCCCCGGCCACCGCCTCCGGCGGCTGCTGAACTCCCCATCCACTCCAGGAGGTTCGCCATGACATCCCGTGTACAGCTCGCCCTCCGTGTCCCCGACCTCGCCGAGTCCGTGGCCTTCTACACGAAGCTCTTCGGCATCGAGCCCGCCAAACTCCGCGACGGCTACGCCAACTTCGCCATCGCCGAGCCCCCGCTGAAGCTCGTTCTCATCGAAGGCACCGCGGGCGAGGCGACCCGCATGGACCACCTCGGTGTCGAGGTCGGGACGACCGAGGCGGTGCACGCCGCCACCGCCCGCCTGGGCGAGGCGGGCCTGTCCACCGACGAGGAGAACGACACCACCTGTTGCTACGCCCTCCAGGACAAGGTCTGGGTCCACGGCCCCGGCCAGGAACCCTGGGAGGTGTACGTCGTCAAGGCCGACGCCGGTTCCCTGGCCAAGCAGCAGGACAGCACCTGCTGCACCGACCCTGCCTCGGCCGGCACCGGCTCGAAGGGACCGGCCGTCGCGGGCGGCTGCTGCTGATCCGCCGATACCGCCCACCGCACCAGCGAGGCCGTGACCGGTACGGGGTCAGTCACAGCAATCGCAGCCTGGGCGGCAGCCGCACCCCCCGTCCACATCAGCACCGATGACCGGGGCCGCAACAGCCGAGGGCGCGCAGCAGCCCTTGCCCTGCCAGGCGTCGCGGCCTTCCCTGACGGCGATGGCCGCGATGACGAGGGCGGCTATGGGGTCGGCCCAGGACCAGCCGAGGGTGGCGTTGAGAACCAGGCCGGCCAGGAGCACGGCCGAGAGGTACGTGCACAGCAGGGTCTGCTTGGAGTCGGCGACCGCACTGGCGGAGCCCAGTTCACGGCCCGCGCGGCGTTGGGCTGCTGACAGGAACGGCATGACCGCGAGGGAGAGCGCCGCGAGCACGATGCCGGGGATGGAACGCTCCGCCTCCCCCACCCCCGTCAGCGCACGGACGGCGTCCACCGTGACGTAGGCGGCGAGCGCGAAGAACGACACCGCGATGATCCGCAGGGTCGTCTTCTCCCGCGCCTCGCGCACGGCGTGCTCACGGGCGGAGAACTGCCAGGCCACCGCGGCGGCGGAGGAGACCTCGACGACCGAGTCCAGGCCGAAGCCGATCAGGGCGGTCGAGGAGGCGAGGGTGCCGGCGGTGATCGCGACGATCGCCTCGACGACGTTGTAGGTGATCGTCGCCGCGACCAGCAGACGTATCCGGCGGGCCAGCACGTCTCGGCGGGCCGGGGAGGGTCCCAGGGATATCGCGGCCATCAGCAGCATCCCTTGTCGCCGGCCTCCGCACAGGTGCGGTCGGTCTCGACAGCCACCACGGCTGCACGCAGGTCGTCCAGTGCGTGGCCGAGACGCTCGTCGGCCAGTTCGTAGCGGGTGCGGCGGCCGTCGGGCGCGGTGACGACCAGTCCGCAGTCCCGCAGGCATGCGAGGTGGTTCGAGAGCCGGGTGCGCGAGATGCCGAGGACGTCGGCGAGGTCGGCGGGGTAGGCCGGGGCCTCGCGCAGCGCGAGCAGGATGCGGCAGCGGATCGGGTCGGCCAGCGCGCGGCCGAAGCGGGCCAGCACTTCGATGTCGGGGGCAACAGTAAGCATGGAACGACAGTACATCGATCTCTGAATTCACGAAACCATGGACTGTCGTCCGGGGGCCCGTAGCCCGAGAACCTCTCAGGGGGCCTGAGGGACTCGATGCTTCGAGCCGAGTTGCTTCGAGCCGAGTGCGCCGACGGGCCCGGCTTGCGCGGGTACGGCGCCGGATCCTTCCGCTCGTCCTGGCACCGGCCGCCCGCTGTCCGTCCGCCGCAACACGCGTCGGCAGAGGCGGGGCAGGGAGGTGTAGAAGCGGTCGGGAAGGAACACGGCGTCCGCGACAATCATGGCGCCGGAGAAGAGAGGCAGCCCCATGAGCACGGCGATGCCGATGTGCATGCCCAGCAGCAGGGTGAGAACGGGGTACTTGAGCCTGCCGAAGAGCACGAACGGGAAGGCCACCTGCAAGAGCACGGTCATGTAGCCGACGACGGCGATCAAGAGCGTGCGCTCGTCCACGAAGTGGGAGAGCGCGGGCCAGGGCTGGAAGAGTTCGAGGTTCAGTGCGTAGTGGAGAGCGGTGCCGCTGCCCCAGGAATCGCCCTGGACCTTGTACAGGCCGGCTGATCCGTAGAGAAGACAGACCTGTGCCGCGATGACGAGCATGCCGCAGTTGTGCACCACCGTGACCAAGGTGGTTCGGGCGTCGCGGAGCTGCCGTGCGAGGAGGCTCCTCGGCGGTTGCGGCGTGCTGGTGGCCGGAACCGCCTTCAGCCTGTTTCTGCGCGCGTCCAGGGACCAGCGTCGGCCGCAGGCGGTGAGGACGAGGTAGAGGGCCATCAGCAGGACCAGGTTGTCGCCCCCGTCCGTCATGAAGATCGCCCGGGCATGGAACGAGGCCACCACGACGGCGAAGAGGACGGACATGACGCGGGTCCGCCAGCCCAGCGTGAACAGCGCGGACGTGACGACCGCCAGCCCGTAGCAGAGCTCGAAGTAGGCGCGGCCGTCGGACAGGGCCAGGATGCTGAACCAGCCCGTCTCCTCGTAGAGCTCGTGAGCCAAGGCGGGCGTCCACGGTGCTCCGGGGCCCCAGATCTCGTCCCGGTGCGGGAACTCACGCAGCAGGAAGATCAGGTAGAGCAGCCCGTAGCCGATGCGCAGCATCGACGCGGCGTACAGGGACACCGGCCGCCCGGTCAGGAGGTTCCACATCGCGGTCATCCGGTCGCCGAGCCACCGGTCGGCGCCGGTGAGCGTCGTCCTCTGCGCCTCATTGTGCATGGCGGGTCACCTTCCACCAGGGCAGAAGCCGGTTCTCGACCGGCTTCTGCGGGCGATCGCCGACCGCGGAACCGGGCGCGGCGACGGGCAGTGTGAGGACGCGGAGCTGAACGAAGTCGAAAGTGCCGCCCTTGTGGGCGGCGACGCGGTCCGCGGCGATGTTGGTCAGGTACGTCCGCATCATCCGTGCGCGTTGTGTGCGCGCCCTGTCGTCTCCGCCGTGCGAGTGGACGTAGCCGGACCAGGCCCGACGCAACATGTTCTGCGTCGTGTGGCTCGGGAACACATGGTGTTCGACCGCGGAGCCGTCCACGGCGCTCAGGTCGAACCAGGGGCTCACCTGAACCGATCCGTCGGAGTCGGTGTGGGCGGTTCTCGCCAGAATCTGCCGGTTGACGGATTCCGGGTCCGGGGCGAAAAGCCGCCAATTCTGTTCGAAGAAGGGGAACACCCATGCATTGATCTGGGGGCCGTATCGCTTGGAGACGGTGTTGGCCGGTGCCACATGGAGGAACACCAGAAGCACGTGGACGACGCTCGCCGCCAGACACAGGAGCACCGCGGCGCACAGCCCTGCTTTGAGTACACGGGCACCTCTCGGCAACTTGGGCGGCGCGGCCGTGGCGTCAGGACATTCCTGCGCGGCCGGACCGGGTTCGGAATACTGGATTTCCTTCACGTCCGCTGCGTCAATTCCGCTCGACATCGCCTACCTGCCTTTCCCACATCAGCTGCTCACGTCGGGGTTTTTCGCTGACTGCCCTCGACGGCGCCCGGCGGACTCGATGAGAAGTCCGCCGCGCGCCGTCATCAGGTGAGCGGGCTGACCGCAGTGCGTTGCCTAGGCGTCGTGGCCCTTGGAGTGGTCGTCGCCCTCGTAGCCCTTGGGCTTCTCGGCGTAGCCGAAGTGCTCGTCGGACTTGCCGTGATCGGAGTTCTTTCCGTGGTCGGGCTTGCCGTCTTCGGAGTTCTTTCCGTGGTCGGGCTTGCCGTCTTCGGAGTTCTTTCCGTGGTCGGGCTTGCCGTCTTCGGAGTTCTTTCCGTCGTCGGGCTTGCCGTCTTCGGAGTTCTTTCCGTCGTCGTGCTTGCCGTGATCGGGCCTGTCGTCGTGGTCCGGGCGGCCCGGCTCGTCGTCGTCACCGTTCCCGCCGACCGTGTTCCCGGCCGAGGCGCCCGCGGAGCTCCCGGCCGAGTTGCCCGCGGTGTCCCCGGCCGAGCTGCCGGCGGAGTTCCCGGCCCAGTTGCCGGCGGAGCTCCCGGCCAAGCTACCGGCGTTGCTGCCGGGGAGCCCGCCGTTCGTGGCACCGCCGTCCGTGGCGCCCCCGTCCGTGGCGCCCCCGTCCGTGGCGCCCCCGTCCGTGGCACCGCCGTTCGTGGCGCCCCCGTTCGTGGCACCGCCGTCCGTGGCACCGCCGTCCGTGGCGCCCCCGTTCGTGGCACCACCGTCCGTGGCACCACCGTCCGTGGAGGTCGCGCACCCTTCGAGGAAGATCTGGTTGCTGTCGAGCGTCACGGAGGCGTTACGGGCGAGCGCCCGGCCCTCGACGCTCGCACCCGTGGCGGCGGTGATCGACTGCAGAGCCATGATGGTGCCCACGAAGGTGGAGTTGGTGCCGAGGGTGGCGGAGCTCCCGACCTGCCAGAACACGTTGCACGGCGAAGCGCCGTTCGTGAGGATGATCTCGCTGCCCGATGCCGTGATCAGGGTCGAAGGGATCTGGAAGACCCAGACGGCATCGGGGTCTCCTTCAGCGTCCAGGGTCAGGGCGCCGTTGATCTGGACACTGCTGGATGCGCGGTAGACGCCCGCTTCCAGCGTCTGCTCCTCGCCGATCACCGGATCAAGCGCCTGGTCTGGAGCCTGAAGGGCCGCGCGGATGTACGCCTGTGTCAGGTCGCTCTGGGCCTGCTGGGCGTGGCCGTCCCCGCGATGAATCTCACCGCCCACCTCTCCGGGCGGGAATCCGGTGATGGCGGTAGCGGCGGCATTCGGGTACGTCCCGAGGTTCTGTCCGAGCACGGTCGGGCCGGTGTTGGTGACTGACTGACCTGCCAGAACGGAGTAGGTCTCCGCTGTGCCCAGTTCTGGGTCCGTCGCGACGGCCAGCGCCGGTGTCGGCGTCACGGCGACCATCACGGCGGCAACCGTCGCTGCGAGGGCTGAGGCCAGCACGCCGGACAGGGAACGCCGGTCAGCCACGTGAGGGATTTTCAGCTTCATCTAAAGGCCATTTCCTGTGGGGGCCATGGCGTACCGGGCCCTACCGATCACCCGGGAAGCCTTATTGCTGTTACTGCCGCCGCATATTACGCAGAAATATCCTTGCAACCGGCTTGAACAAGCTTGAACAAGACGGGAAAATTTCCGATCATTCGAACGGCGCACAGCGCTACGAAAATCACTTGAATTCGAATGACCGGCCGTGCGTCGGATCATGCCTACGGGGAATCCGAAGCGCTGCTGTGCGCAGGCCGCACCCGACCGGTGAGCCGCTGATCACTCCGGTTGCACTTGGAATACCGTCGCCGCGCGAGGGCCCAATGCGGGAGTTCCCCGATAGCCTGGGAGCACAGAGGGCCCCCGGGCTCGGCGGGCCGCGACGGCCCGCAGGGGGGCGCTCGCACCGGCCCGGATCGACGGCTCAGGAGGCAGGCCATGATCCATTCAGCCGACATCCGCGAGTGGCGCAACCACAGCGTCGTCGACCCGAAGGGGCACAAGATCGGCGTGCTCGAAGCGGTCTACGTCGACACCACCACCGACGAACCGGCCATGGCCACGGTCCGCACCGGACTCCCCACCCGCCACCACCTGGCCTTCGTACCCCTCGACGAGGCAATCGTCGGACCCGGCTACGTCAAGGTCTCCTACACCAAGACGCTGGTGAAGAAGGCACCCTCCCTCGGCATGGACGACATCCTGCCCGCCGAGTCGGAACGAGCGATCTTCCAGCACTACGACATGCCCTACCAGACCGGCGCGGGCGGCGAACGCCAGCTCGCCCGCCGCTGACCGCGGCTACCTGCTGCTGGGGATCACGCAGTTCTCCGGTTGCGGCTTGCCTGTCGGCCAGCCCAGGCCGACGAACCTCAGGGTGCCGGGGCCCTTTCGGCCCGGGTCCAGTTCGACTATCGCGGCCGGTTTGTCGTAGGCGTTGCCGCCTGTGGTCAGGCAGATCAGGCCGCTGGTGCCCTGGACGCGGTGGCGGGACTGGAGGAGGGGCCACTGGCGGCCTACGTCCTCGCGGGTGGGGACCGATTCCGGGTCGTTCTTCTGGGCCTGGTGGAGGGCCTTGCCGATGGTGATGAGGCCGTCGTGGACGAGCATCGTCCGGGAGTCGTCCAGGTTCGGGGTGGAGCCCAGTTCTATGCCCTCGCTCCGGGTCGTGCCGATCTGCTGCCTGAGGGTGTCCAGGGCTGCTTTCGGTTCGGTCAGGTACTGGGGAAGGTCCTGCTCGGCCGGCTTGCGGTGGTGGGTCGCCGTGTACTTCTTCGTCCAGGACGCCAGTTCCGTCGTCCAGGCGTCGGGGTGGGCGGGGGCCGCGTACTGCACCGTCACCTTCGCCCTGCCGTCGTCGCCGCGGAGTCGGGCCCAGTCCTTCTCCGTCATGTCCTGCCGCAGCGAGGCCGCGTCGGAACCGCTGACGATGGTGTAGTGGCGGTCCTTGCAGCCCACCTCGGCGAGCTTCAGCGCGAAGATGCGCAGGTGGAGGGTGCGGCCCGCGAAGTAGATCGTGTCGGCCCGGGAGTCGCAGATGTTGTTGGCCGTCTGGGTGAACTGGTTGCCGGTCGAGCCCGCCTCGTCGATCGACGGGGACTCGAAGGACATCGCGGCGGGGCCGGCCGGACCCTTCTCCTCGATCCTGCTGAAGGCCTTCGCCAGCGACTCGTTGTAGCCGTCCGGGCGTTTGTCGAAGACCAGGACCGTCCTGAGGTTCTGGCGGCCGCGCTCGCCGTTGAAGTTGGCCAGGGCCTGGGCCGCGTCGTGGTTGGTGGGGAGGATGCGGGCGAGGCCGGGGAAGTGGAGCTTCGCCATCCCGTCCGGCCGGTCCTCGTTGGCGATCCGGTCTCCGCTGATCCGGGCGGCGAGCACCGGGATCTTGTTCTCGGTCAGGCGGGCGACGGCCGTCTCCGTGGCGGCGAGGCTCAGGTTGAAGCCGGTGACCGCGCGCAGCCGGTCCTCGGGTGAGGCGGCCATCCGCAGCAGGGTGTCGACGACCTTCGACTGACGGCCGTAGTCCTGCCCGGGATTGGCCAGCACCAGGCGGATCTTCGGGAGTTCTCCCTCGCCCGCGTTGGCCTGGCGCTGTCCCAGGTACGCGCCTTGGAGGTCGCTGCGCATCTGCCGGCGCAGAGCCTCCCTGTCCGACTGGAGCGGCAGCATCATCGCGACCGTGACGTACGGCTGCTTCTCGTCCTCAATTTTCCGGTTTTCGCTTGCGATGGCCTGGGCCACGTCAGTGATCTCCGGGGTGCCGAAGTCGTAGCCCTCGCCGTTGACGCCGACGCACTCGCCGTCGATCCGCTCCACGCCGTCCGCGCAGGTGTCCGGCCTGGTGAGGAGTGAGTAGACGAACACGAAGCCTGCCGCGAGCGCCACGGCGCCCAACAGTGAGAAGAGGATCTTCCGCCATCTGGGCATGCCCGTCATCTCCTTCGCCGGAGCTGTTCGGTACAGGTGCAGCGCAGCAGGGGCTGTTCGTTCTCCGCGAGGCCGCTCCAGTCCGTCGCCGTCCTGCTGAGCAGCCCCGCGCCCTCGAAGTCCATGATCGAGAGCAGGTCCAGCAGCTTGGCGAGTGTGCGGGCGGTCTCCTTGCCGGTCGGCCTGGTCCGTTCCTCGCACAGCCATACCGCGTGCAGCAGCTGGTCGACGGTGCGGCGCAGCGGTGGGCCGTCCACCGGCACCAGGCCCTGGGCGCGGTCCCGCCGGGCGTCCGCCCCACTCGGGTACGGCGCCTGGGCGATCTCCAGGAGATCCGCGCACCACTCGCGGGGACGGCCGGGGAGTGTGGCGGCGAGGTGGCTGACGACGTCGTCCACGCCGCCGGAGACCAGGTGGTGGTTCATGCGGTGGGTGGTGAGGGAGCGGAAGGCGCTGCCGCCCGGGGCTCCGTCGCCCTGGCCCCCCGCCTCCGCCTCCGCCTCCGCCCGTCGCGTGTAGTGGTCGCGCAGGAGGTGGTGGTCGGCGTACCAGGCGGCGCCGTCGGGGTGCAGTCCGTACAGCCGGTGCACGAGCAGTTGGCGGAGGCCGAAGTCGCCTATGAAGTGGCGTTCGCAGCTCGGCCATCCCGTGTCGGTGAGGAGCCGGGAGACGTGATGGGCGGTCAGGTGGTGGACGTGGCCCTGCTGGTGGTGGCGGAGCAGGACGTCCGCGCACTCCGTGTCGTGTGCCAGCGACAGGTGGGTGAGGAGGTCGAGCCAGTGGGCGTGGTGCTCGGTCGGGAGCCGTACCGGTAACTGGTCGAGGATCAGGTCCCGCAGGAGCACGTCCGCGACGGGGCGTTCGAGGGTGCCGTCGCCGGGGAGCCGTAACGGGGCGTCCAGGATGTCCCGGTCGTTGGCGTCCGGCGGCATGCGGAAAGCGGCCGCGGCTTCGGCCAGGCGGGTCACGGTGTGCGGCCGGCCGCCGCTCAGCCGTGCCACGGCGGCGTCGATACGGCGGCGGTTCGTGCCGCCCTCCGGCTCGGCGCGCTGCTGTCTTCGTACGGTCTCCCGGCGGAGCTGGTCGCCGGTGAGCAGCGGCATCCGCAGCAGGAGCACGCCGTCGGCCAGGGGCGCCCGGTCCGCGCCTTCGTCCGTACGGCGGGACCAGGCGGGCGGGGCGCCGTCGGCGGGGCGGTACTCCGCCGAGGGCGTCACCTCCTCGGGCGGCAGGCCGCCGTGCAGGAAGGCGCCGCCGTTCGGCCGGCGTGCCGTGCCGACGATGACCACGCGGTCGCGCTGTCCGCCCCGGCGGTCGGTGAGTACGGCGCGCAGCAACTGCTCGCCCAGGGGCGACTCGGCGTGGTCCAGCAGCAGACCCGGGCGGCCGACCCGGCGCAGCCAGCCGGAGGGTGAGGCGTACGCCGCCTCCAAGTCCTCGCGCAGGGCCCGGAAGAGGAAGCTCTCCGCGACCTCACGTGCCTCGCCGCCGGCCCGGAAGTCGGCGGCGAGGATGCGCAGCCCGATCCTGGGCTGGCCGGCGGCGCCGGGATAGGCGCCGTAGATCCGGCCCAGTTCCGCTCTGCCCCGGGGGGCCAGGCTCTCGAAGAGGGCGTCCAGGAGGGCGTTGCTCACGGCCGCCGAGTACGGGTCGAGCGCCTGCCCGAGGGTGGTCAACAGGTTGCGGATCGTGCCGCGCAGGACGCCGCGCCAGAAGTCGCCGGCGCCCAGGCCGCGCAGGCGTTGCTTCTGGGGCAGGTCCTCGTACCGTTCGGCCTCCGTCGCGACCGCCTCGGGCGTGCCCTCCGCGACGCCCGTCGCGATCATTGCCAGGCCCGCGAAGAGACGCGGGAAGGCGAACGAGCCGCCTGTCCCCTGCCAGGTGCACAGCCGCCGGGCCACCTCGACCAGGGCCTCGGTCGTGGCCGAGCGGGCGCCGGGCTCCGGGTCCGCGCGGTCGGCGTACACCGGGGAGGCACAGTCCAGGTGGATCACCGGCACCTTGGCGGCGAAACGGTCCCGCACGGCGCGCAGCAGCCGGCCCTTCCCCATGCCCGGACCGCCGGTGAGCAGCACGACGGGCAGGTCGGGGCCGTACAGCAGGTCCCGGCCGGCCCCCGAGGGCGCACGCCCCAGCAGCCGTGCGAAAAAGCCCTCCTCGCCGAGGAGTTTCTCGAATCCCAGTTCTTCACACACGGACCCCCCATGGAGTGCCTGCCCGCCCGGGAGCGGGTGACCGGTGACCGATGTGCCAGAAAAGATCCAGTGGAACACGGAACGGCCCGATCGGACAACGGGGGCTGCATGGAAGGAAGTTGGCCGTAGTGCCTAAGCGGGCCGGTCCGACGCGGGCCACACGTACGGCAGGTCGTCGGGAACGCCGGGGAAGAGGTCCGCGTAGGTGGAGGGGTCCTTGCGGACGAGGGCCGAGCGGTGGCTGTGGTGGAAGGGGGCGTCGCCCAGCCAGGGGGGAAGTTCGCCCTCGGCCGCCAGGATGTGCTGGTCGCGGACCGGGGCGTGCGGGCGGGTCGCCGCGAGGTCGGCGACCAGGGTGGCCGCGCAGCTGTCCTGGTGGCCCCTTTCGCGCCAGACGCGGCAGATCTCCAGGCCGTAGCGGACGAGTGCCTCCTCGTATCCGGCCCACATCCGGACCGCAGGGTGGTGGCGCCAGCCGTACCCCGGCACGACCAGGCCGCGCAGCACCTGCAACGCCTCGACCCGCTGTTTGCCGAGCCGGCGGCGGTCCAGTACCAGGGCCGACTCCCGGAAGCCGGGGTAGGGCAGGAAGGTCTGCACGCCGTCCCGTCCCCGGTGCCTACCGCTCCGCGCCGGTGCGGGTCGGGCGGCGGCGGCCGAGGGCCAGAGCCAGGGCGATCATCACGATGCCCAGGGCGAAGTGCAGCCAGTCGTCCGCGGCGTTGAGGGGAACGAAGTTGGCATCGCTGTCATGGCCGACGGACAGGCCGTAGACCCACAGCACCAGGTAGACGGCGCCGCCGACCAACAGGTAGGAGTACGCTGCGGCGGCCGTGCGGGCGAGGGCCAGGCCGGCGAGACCGTAGGCCAGGTGCACGAGGTTGTGCAGGACCGAGACCTGGAACAGGCCCAGCAGCTCGGCGCCCGACTCGTGGGAGGCGAACTCCATGGAGTCGTAGTCGGTGGTGACGCCGGGGACGAACCCCAGCACGCCCACCAGGAGGAAGACGACGCCCACCAGTTGGGCGGCCCGCCGCACGGGCGCCGCGGCGGCACGGTGGGAAGTGTGTGTGGTCATGACCGGTCGATCCTCACGGGAGAGACAGTGTCTGTTCCGCCCAGATGGTCTTGCCCATGGCGCCCTGGCGGGTGCCCCAGCGCCCGGTCAGCTGGGCCACGAGGAGCAGGCCGCGCCCGCCCTCGTCGTAGGTGCGGGCGCGCCGCAGGTGGGGAGCGGTGTTGCCGCCGTCGGAGACCTCGCAGATCAGGGTGTTGTCGCGGATCAGGCGAAGCTGGATCGGTGGTTCCGCGTGCCGGATGGCGTTGGTGACGAGTTCGCTGACGACCAGTTCGGTGACGAAGACCGCGTCGGACAGCCCCCAGCTCTCCATCTGCCCCACCACGTCCTTGCGGGTCTGGGCGACCGCGGACGGGTCGTCCGGCACCGCCCAGGTGGCGACCTGGCTCGCGTCGAGCGCACGGGTGCGGGCGACGAGCAGGGCCACGTCATCGGCCGGGCGCTGCGGCAGCAGGTCGGCCAGCACGGTGTCGCACAGGGCGTCCAGTGAGGGCGCCGGGCAGGCGAGGGCCTCCCGCAGCCGGTGGACGCCGGCATCGAGGTCCCGGTCCCGGTCCTCGATCAGGCCGTTGGTGTAGAGGACGAGCAGGCTGCCCTCGGGCAGGACGGTCTCGGTGGCCTCGTAGGGCAGGCCGCCCACGCCGAGCGGGGGCGCGGACGGGAGCCCGACCAGTTCGACACTGCCGTCAGGGCTCACCACGGCCGGCGCCGGATGCCCGGCCCCGGCGAAGCAGCAGCGCCGCGACACGGGGTCGTACACGGCGTACAGGCAGGTCGCGCCCACGTCCCCGGAGGTCTCCCCGTCCTCCTCCCCGTTCAGCCGGGCGACCAGGTCGTCCAGGTGTGTGAGGAGCTCGTCGCACGGCAGGTCGATGTCGGCGAGGGTGCGTACGGCCGTGCGCAGCCGGCCCATGGTCGCGGAGGCGTGCAGGCCGTGGCCGACGACGTCGCCGACGACCAGGGCCACCCGCGCCCCGGAGAGGGGGATGACGTCGAACCAGTCGCCGCCGACGCCGGCGTGTCCGCCCGCCGGCAGATAGCGGGACGCGACCTCGACGGCCGCCTGCCGGGGCAGCCGCTGCGGCAGCAGGCTGCGCTGGAGCGTGACCGCCGTGGCGCGCTCCCGGGTGTAGCGGCGGGCGTTGTCGATGCTGACCGCGGCCCTGGCCGCCAGTTCCCCGGCCAGGACCAGATCGTCGTGCCGGAAGGTCTCGGGGTTGCGGTACCGGACGAAGAACACGACTCCCAGCGTGGTGCCGCGGGCGACGAGCGGGACGGTCATCACCGAGTGGATGCCGAACGCCCGGATCCTGGCGGCACGGGCGGGGTCGTGTGCGAGCCACGCCGTGAACGCCGTGTCGGTCACCTCGTGCAGGGTGGCCCGTCCGGCGCGCAGGCTCTCGTAGGGCGCCGAACCCTCCGGGTAGGAGTCCACCTGGCCGGGCGCCACGACCGCCTCCGGGGCTCCCGGGGTCACGGACCGCAGCGCAACCCGCCGCAGCAGCAGCGGCCCGTCCGCCGCAAGGGCCTGCGCGGACGGTTCGGATACGTCGTCCAGCGCGGCGAGCAGATCGACGCTGACGAAGTCGGCCAGGGCCGGGACGGTCACGTCCGTCAGCTCCTGGGCCGTGCGCGCCACGTCGAGCGTGCTGCCGATGCGCCGTCCGGCCTCGGCGATCAGCTGGAGCCGCTTGCGGGCCCAGAACTGCTCCGTCATGTCGTGCGCGGAGAGACAGACGCCCCGGATCGTTCCCTCGGCGTCCCGCAGCGCGGACTCGAAGACCGACCAGGCGTGCTCGCGGGTCTCGCCCGGGGCGCGCAGACAGTTCTCCTCGTACTGCGGCTCGCCGGTCCGCAGCACCCGGGCCATGCTGCGTTCCACCCGCTGACCGGCCTCGTCGTCGACGATCTCGGACACGCGCAGGCCCAGCATCTCCTCCTCGGTGAGCGCCATGGCCCGCTCCATGCCCTCGTTGGCCCGCCGCAGCCGGAGCCGGGTGTCGTAGATCGCCAGGGCGCAGCACGGGGACTGGGCGAAGCTCCAGCTCACGAGGGATTCGTCGAGGTCGGGCCGGGGCTGCCGGCGGGTCAAGGGGGAGAGGAGGAGCCAGGCGGGGGCGCCGGTGCCGGGGGCCCTGTGGTGGGCGAGGACCCTGACGGTCAGCTTCCGGCCGTCCTGGTGCCGGAGCGCGACGTCGCCGTTCCACCGGGGCAGCTCGGCGAGCGTGGGCAGGCCGCCCCGTACCGGGACCGGCTCGGCCAGCAGATCCGCCGCGCGACGGCCGGTCATCTGCCGGGCCGAGTATCCGAGGAGCCGTTCGGCGCCCGTGTTCCAGCCGGTCACGCTGCCCTGCTCGTCGAGGGTGACGCGAGCGGTGAGGGCCTCGCCGACAAGGTCCGCGAGGGCTTCGGAGGCCTCGGGTTCCGCTCCGGGCGACCGGTGGGTCCGGCCGACGGTGACGGGCTGCTCCATGTCGGTCATCTCGCTCTCGCGGAGGAGTCGCGGGGAATCACAGGGGAATCGCGAGGGAAAATCGCGAGTGAATGAGCCGTAATCCCGTATATATCCGTTACCTCCTGATTACCCGATTGTGGCGGGTCTTACCGTTCCGCCACCGGCCCGGCCGCGAGCCTGCCGCTGCCCGGCCCGGGTAACCGGTCCCCCATGGGCGAGATCCTGGTGGGCACGTGTTCCTGGACCGACCGGGCCCTGGTCGGCAGCGGCTGGTATCCGGTGGGGCGGCGGGACGCCGAGGGGCGGTTACGGCACTACGCCGAGCGGTTCCCGGTCGTCGAGGTCGACGCGTCCTACTACGCGCTGCCGAGCGAGCGGAACAGCCGGCTGTGGGCCGAGCGGACACCGGACGGGTTCGTGTTCGACGTGAAGGCGTTCTCGCTGCTGACCGGGCATCCCACCCGGGAGGCGGTGATGCCGGGCGGACTGCCGACCGATCACCGGGACCCTGCCGTGCTCGACGAGGTGTGGGCGCGGTTCGTGGCCGGGATCGAGCCGCTGCGGCAGGCCGGGCGGCTCGGGAGCGTGCTGTTCCAGTTCCCGCCGTGGTTCCGGCCCGGGGAACGGGCGGAGGCGTTCCTCCAGGAGTGCGCCGAGCGGACGCGCGGGTGGCCCGTCGCCGTGGAGTTCCGGCATCCCTCGTGGTGGGAGCCGGGCCGGGAGGAGGCGACGGGCGCGCTGCTCACCCGGCACGGCATGGCCGCGGTCGCCGTCGACATGACGCAGACGCTGCCCTCCTCGATGCCGCCCGTCACCCCCGTCACCTCGCCCCGGCTGTCCGTCGTACGGTTCCACGGACGCGGCACCGCCTGGGGCACCGGCAGCAAGGAGGACCGGTTCCGGTACGCGTACGGCGAGGACGAACTCGCCGAGTGGCTGCCCCGCGTGCGCCGGCTGGCCGAGCGGACCGCACAGGTCCACGTCCTGTTCAACAACTGCTGCGGCGACGCCGCCGTCCGTGCCGCCGAGTGCATGACGCGGCTCCTCGACGGCGACCTGCCGACGGCGGCACCGAGGCTGCCTAGGGCACGATCCGCACCTGCTTCTCCACCGTCACCTGATCCACGTCCGACACCCGCACGGTCGTCTTCATCGTCCAGGTCCCGGCGAGGGGCAGGTTGACGGAGTTGGTGCTCCAGTAGCCGCCGACGTCGGTGAGTCCGGCGTCGATCGGGCCGACCTTGCGGGAAGGGAGGGTGAACGTGATGCGGACCTCGGGGACGACGACCAGCCCCTTGTCGGCGCCGTAGACCACGGCCTGGACGCCGTTCTCGCCGACGCGGGCCGGGTCCAGGGTGACCTGCACCGTGCCGCGGCCGGACAGGGTGCCGGTGCTTCCGCCCGTGTCGAAGGGCACCGTGGCGAGGGTCGTGGGCGGCAGCGCGCCCGCCGGGGACCGCTGCGCGGCCTCGGCCTGCGCCCGGCCCGGCAGCGTGGTGGTGAGCAGTGTCGTGATCAGCAAGACCACGGCGGCGACGGCGACTTCGACGAGGACGGAGCGGCGCAGACCGCGTCGTCGGGTGTCCGCTTCGCCGGACCCGGGAGCCGGCCCGGACGCCCCCGACGGCTTCTCCTGTCCCTCCGGCGCTTCCGGCTTCTCCGGTTCCCCGGCCTCCCCTGTCGCGCCGGATTCCCCGGCCCTCCCGGACTCCCCCGGCCCCTCCGGCTGTGCCGGGGCCCCCGCGCCGACCGGATGCGCGACCCGTTCCGGTACGGCCGTCCGGGCGGTGGCCGCGGGTGCCGCGAGGCGGGCCGTCCACCGGCGCGAGTACCCGGCCGCCAGCAACAGCGCGGTCACCGCGACCAGTTTGGCCAGCAGCAGCCGGCCGTACGACGTGCCGGTCAGCGCCGAGAGGGAGCCGAGGCCGCGCCAGGACTGGTAGAGGCCGGTGACGGCCAGGACGGTCACCGAGGCGAAGGCGATACGGGAGAAGCGGGGCACGACCTCCGTCAGGGCGTCGACGGAGGCGCGGCGCAGGGTCAGGAGCAGCGCCACGAGGCCGCCGAGCCAGACGCCCGTCGCGACCAGGTGCAGCACGGACGACGTCATCGCCAGCGGCACCTGGATCCCGGCGGAGGCGTGCTCGGCCGCCGCCCAGGTCAGGGCCAGGGCGACGGCCAGGGCCGCACCCACCGCCCGCATCACGGGCTCCCGGTGGTCGCGGTGCCGGGACAGCCGCAGCAGGAGGGCGGCGGTCAGCAGCAGGACGGCCAGCCTGGCGAGCAGGGCCAGGCCCGGGCGGCTGGTCAGGGTGCGTTCGAGGGCGGAGATGTCGAAGGCCGCGGCCGGGCCCGCGCCCGTCTCGTACGGGGCGCGCAGCATCAGCAGGACGACCGTCGAGCCGAGCAGGGTCCACCAGGCCGCCACCAGCGGTCTGCGCAGCGGGGACGTGTCCGGGGGCCGGCACAGCAGCGCGAACGCCACCGTGCCGACGAGCAGCGCGGCGGCGAGGTAGGCGAGGTAGCGGGCAGCGTCGTAGAGACCGCCGGTGAGCAGGTCCTCGTCCGGACCGGTGTCGACCTGCGCGGTCGTCGCGGACCGTTTGCCGACGGAGAAGGTGAAGGCGCCGGAGACCGGGTGGCTGTCGGCGGACACCACCCGCCAGGCCACCGTGTAGGTGCCCTGGGCGAGTTTCCCGGGCAGTCCGACCCGGGCCGTGTCGGAGCGGCCGTCCGCGTGCCTCGCCTCGCCGGTGTGCACGCGGCGCTGGTCCGGGCCGAAGACCCGGAAGGAGTCGTCGAGCAGGCCGACGGACTCCGTGAAGGTCAGGGTGAGGTGGCGGGGGGCACGCTGAACGACGGATCCGTCGTCGGGGTCGGTGGTGCGGAGGGCGGCGTGGGCGGAAGCGGGGGCTCCGCTGAAGAGGAGCAGGACCAGCACGGTGCCGAGCAGCACCAGGGCTTGACGTCGCCGGGGGTGTCCGCCATTGGGCTCCTCGTTCCGCCGATGGTGCACGTGGTTCTCCGGGGTCGGGATGTACGGCTCCCGGTTATGTACGGAAGGGAGTTGTGCAGCGCTCAGCGGGGGAGGTCGGTGGCTGTGGATTGGCGGCTGCGGGTGCGTTGGGGTTGTTCGCGCCCGCGCGGCGGAGCCGCAGATCGACACAGCCCCGCGCCCCTAAAAAGCAGGTCGGCACAGTTCGGCGATGCGGTCGGCCGCTGCCGGACAGCGTGCCGTCAGCTCCGCCGCGTCCCCGTGCTCATAGCCCTCGAAGGTGAAGCCGGGAGCCATCGTGCAGCCGAACAGGGTCCACTGCCCGCCCTCGCGCACCCTGCCGCCCATCCAGGTGCCCGCCGGGACCGTGAACTGGACGTGCTGGCCGCCGAGGACATCCGGCCCCAGCACCGCCGTCCGCGTGCTTCCGTCCGGGGCGAGCAGGAGGAGCTCCAGGGGATCGCCGAGGTAGAAGTGCCAGATCTCGTCGGTCGGCAGGCGGTGCAGGGCGGAGAAGTCGTCGGGGCCCGCTGTCAGCAGGGCCACGATCGCCGTGCCCTCGGGTCTGCCGTCCGGGCGTTCGGGGCCGGCCCAGGTCTGGCGGAACAGGCCGCCTTCGCGGGGGATCGGCTCAAGGCCGTAATGGGCGATGAGGTCGTCGGGCGTCACCCGGGGAAGAGTATCTCCCGGTCGAGGAAGGCGAGCTGGGCCTTCTTCTCGGGCAGGTACACGTCCGGGAGGTCGATCTCCGGCATGACCACAACCGGCCCCGCCGTGAAGCCCAGTCCGAGGAAACGGGTGACCGCCTTCTCGTTGCGGACGTCCGGGTCGACCACGACCCGCCTGCGGTCCAGGCCGAGCAGGACGTACCGGGCGACAGCGGTCACCAGCCGTGCGGTCCAGCCGGAGCGCGCACCGCCCGGGCCGGCGGGGGCGAGCAGCAGGTGGACGCCGATGTCACCGGGGCGGACGTCGTAGCACTCGCCGACACGGTCCGCCTCGGGCTCGTAGGTCTGGAGGAGCGCGACCGGCTCGCCGTCCCGTACGACGAGGAAGGCGTGGTGGGTGGTGAGCGTGCCCATGTGGGCGTAGATCTCGGCCACCTGCCGCTCGGTGAGGCCGGTCATGCCCCAGAAGGCGGCCCGTTCCTCGCTCACCCAGCGGTGGACCGTCCCGGCGTCGGCCTCCGGATCCAGCGGCAGGACGCGGACGGTGCCGAAGCCGTCGGTCACCCGCTCGTGGACGGCGGTGCGGGAGGCGTACGGGTCAGACATCGGTCTCCTTCTTCAGCAGGGTCCAGTCGGTGACGACCGGGACGAGGTCGCCGGCGAGCCACAGGGGGAGCTGGTCGCGGTGGTGGGGCGAGCCGGGGACCCCCGAGGCGCCGAGCGGGACGACCCAGCGGCTGTCCTCGCGCCGGGCCAGGTCCCAGACGTACCGGGCCGCCGGGCCGCGCGCGGCGCGATCGGTGAGGCCCGGCACGCCCGAGGTGCACAGCACGCAGTCGTGGTCGCCGGACAGCCCCGGTTCGTCGTACGGCGTCTCCGGCTCCAGCGCCCGCCAGTGGACGAGCCGGTGGGTGTCGCCCCAGACGCCGGCGGGTGGCCGGGCGGCCACCTCCTCGACCGCCGCGCGGACGGTCGACGCGCGGTCGATTCCGTACAGCTCCTCGGCCCGCAGCAGGTGTTCGAGGGCGAAGCCGACGCGCGGGAGGAGGGCGAGCCAGGGCCGGAACACCTCCGGGTACGCCGGCGGCGCGGCGAGTGCGGCGAAGGCGGGGTGTGCCGCCAGCTGCCGTACGACCGCGCCGCGCACGGCCGAGTAGAGGGCCGCGTCGGCGCTGTCGGCGTCCATGCGGCGGTTCCAGGCGAGGAGCCGGTCCCGGAGGGCGGAGGCCTCCGGAGTGAGGGCGTCGAGGGCCCGGAGGTGGTCCAGGAGGGCGGACGCGGAGGCGAGGTGGGTGTCCGTGTGGATGGCGGGCATGTCGGCGGCGGACCAGCGCTCCTTGCCGGCCAGCAGCGCGGCGATGCGGTCGTGGCGGTGGGGCGGGGCGAACTCGATGCCGAGGGGTTCGGCCGGGCCGCGCTGGTTGGCCATGACGGCGACGCCGTCGGTGAGCCCGGCGCGGGGTGTCTCCTGCCAGCCGTGCCACTCGTGGCCGGGCTCCCAGGCGGGCACCAGGCGCAGGCGGTTGGCCTCGGCGCGCAGCGGCACCCGCCCGGCGACGCGGTGCAGCACACCGCCCTCGGTGTCGGCGGCCTGGACGACGTTGACCGGCTCGGCCCACCGGTCGAAGGCCCGGTCCACATCGGCGACCCGGCGGGCCCGCAGCAGCGGCAGCAGGGCGCCGAAGCCGAGGTCGCCGGTGACGCGGGGCGGGTGGCGCAGGCTGATCGCCACGGGCGTGCCGGAGGGGTCGGCCGGGTCGGACGGATCGTCGTCGAGTCCCTCGGGGCCGCCGATGACCACCGGGCCCCGGTCGGTCTCGATCACCTCGACCTCGACCGGCTCCTCGCCCGCCACCTCGACGACCTCCGTGTGCCGGGCCGCCCGGTGCCAGATCCCGTCCGGGCCGAGGGCCTCCACCCCGGCACCGGTGCGCCGCAGCCGCTCCCGGTACAGGTCCTGGTAGTCGGCCATGGCGTTGGTGATGGCCCAGGCGACCGTGCCGGTGTGCCCGAAGTGGGCGATGCCGGGGACACCGGGCACGGCCAGGCCGACCACGTCGAACTCCGGGCAGGAGAGGTGGATCTGCTGATAGACGCCGGGGTCCTCGATCCATCGGTGGGGGTCGCCGGCGATGACCGCCTGCCCGGTGACGGTTCGTTCGCCGCCCACCAGCCAGCCGTTGCTGCCGGAGGTGCCGGGGCCGTCGGTGGCGAACAGGCCGATGGCGTCCGCGTCCAGGTGGGCCGCGACCTGCTCACGCCAGAGCTTGGCCGGGAACCCGGCGAAGAGGATGTGGATGGCGAGCCAGACACCGAGGGGGGTCCAGGGGCGCCAGATGCCGGGGGTGAGGCTGGTGCGGGCGAACTCGGGGGCCGCGTCGGCGCCCTCCGCCAGCCCGGCGTTGACCCCGTCGACGTACGCCCGCACCCAGTCCGCCGTCTCTGGGTCCCGTCGCTCCAGGTCCGAGAAGCAGCGTCTGGCGGTGTCGTCGAGTCCGGCCCGTCTGGCGAACCGGTCCCAGGCCAGGGCGCTCTCGCCGAGGAAGGACGCCGAGGTGCCCTGGGCCCGGTGCCGCTCGACCTCCAGTTGCCAGGCCCGGTCTCGGGCGGTGACGAGGCCCTGGGCGTGGGCGAGTTCGGCCGCGCTGCCCGCGCGCAGATGCGGAATGCCCCAGGCGTCGCGGTAGATCTCGGTGGCCACGCTGTGCCTCTACTTTCCTTTAGGTTAGCCTTGCCTAAGTCAGAGCTGTGGCGGAAATCGTACGCGAAGGGTGAATACGGGATGGCGCAGGGGCGGGGTTGGGAGGGCGCGGTCCTCAAACTGCTGCGCGCGAAGGATTTCGTGTTCACCGTGACCGACACGGAGGACGTCACCCCGGACTACCGGCGGCTGCGCCTCACCGACGGCGGTCTGCTCGCGGCGACCGGCGTGCACCCGACCATGTGGGTCCGCCTGTGGTTCGACAACGCGGGCAAGCCCCACCAGCGGGCCTACACCCTGGTCGACCCGGACCCGGCGGCCGGGGCCTTCAGCCTTGAGTTCGCCCTGCACGAGGGCCGCGCCAGCGACTGGGCCAGGGCGGCGAAGCCCGGCGACACCATCGAGGCGACCGTCCAGGGCACCGGCTTCGAGCACCCGGACCCCGCCCCCTCCCACGTCTTCGCCGTCGGCGACCCGGCCTCGCTGCCGGCCATCAACTCCCTGCTCGACGCGCTGGGTTCCGCCCCCGCCACCGTCTGGTTCGAGGGCGGCGACGAGGAACTGCCGTTCCGCACCGACCCGGCCCGGCACGAGCTGCGCAAGGTGCCGCGCCAGGACTCCGGCGCCCACCTGGTCGACCAGGTGAAGGCGGACCTGCCCGGCCTGCTCCAGGGGGCCTGCGACCCGTACGTCTGGATCGCCTGCGACACGGCGACGACCCGGTCGCTCGCGGCATACGTCCGCAAGGAACTGGGCCTGCCCAAGCAGCGGGTGCACGCGCTGGGCTACTGGCGGGCGACCTAAGCCCCGCGCGGGCCGGGCTCCGGACGCGGCCGGGCCCGTGCCGGGGGATGATCGGGACATGGACGTCACTCTTCACCTTGCCCAGGAACCCGAGGCCGACGCGCTGCTCGGGCGCAGTCCACTCGCCGCGCTGGTCGGGATGCTGCTGGACCAGCAGATCCCGATGGAGTGGGCGTTCAAGGGCCCGGCGACCATCGCCCAGCGGCTCGGCACGGACGACCTGGACGCGCACGAGATCGCCGCGCACGACCCCGAGGCCTTCGCCGCGCTGCTCTCCGGGAAGCCGGCGGTGCACCGCTACCCGGGCTCCATGGCCAAGCGGATCCAGCAGCTGTGCCAGTACCTGGTCGAGCACTACGACGGTGACGCCGAGGCCGTCTGGAAGGACGCCGCCACCGGCAAGGAACTGCTGAAGCGACTGGCCGAGCTGCCCGGCTTCGGCAAGCAGAAGGCCCAGATCTTCCTCGCCCTGCTCGGCAAGCAGCTCGGCGTGCAGCCGACGGGCTGGCGGGAGGCCGCGGGCTCCTACGGCGAGCCGAAGTCCTTCCGCTCGGTCGCCGACATCACCGGCCCCGAGTCGCTGGCCAAGGTGCGAGCACACAAACAGGAGATGAAGGCAGCGGCCAAGGCCGCGAAGGCGGCCGGAAAGTAGGTTCCTGCGGGGTACGTGGGTGCCAGCCGCGAGGCCCGACGCAGCCGGCGGGTGCCAGCGGCGCGGCCGGGCCCGAGTGACGGGCGTCGACCGCGCGGCCGGACCCATGGCGGACGTCAACCGCGCGGCCGGAGGCGGACGTCAGCTGCGGGCCCGCCCAAGTCGCAGCCGTCAGCCACACGGCCGACCCGAGTCACAGGCGTCAGCCACGCCCCCCGCCCAGACAGCGGGCGTCAGCCACAGGCCCGCCCCAGACAACAGGCGCCAGCCACACAGCCCACCCCAGCTCCCGGCGTCAGCCAGAGGCCCGGCCACGTCCCGGGCGTCAGCTAGAGGCCCGGCCACGTCCCGGGCGTCAGCCAGAGGCCCGACCATGTCGCGGGCGTGAGCCAGAGGCCCGACGTCGCGGGCGTCAGCCACGCGGCCGCGCTCAGGTCTCGGTCGTAAGCCACAGGCCCGCCCAGGCCGTAGGCATCAGCCAAGCGGCCCGCCCCGGACGACAGACATCAACCGCACGGCCCGCCCCAGGTGGCGAGCCCTTCCCAGCCGGTCCCAGCATGGACCATGACCGAGCCACCGAGCGGCTCCCCGTGGGAGCCGGAGCGCGGCCCCTCCCACGGGCACATGACCCGCCCGCCCCAGGGCTTGGAACCCCACGTCCCCCAGGGCCCGGGGCCGGACGGCCCTCACACCCACGAACGGCCCGGTCATACTCTGCCCAACCCGCACGCCCCCACCCCGCCCGGCGCACAAGGCCACTGGCCGCACGACCCGCACGCGCCCCGGGGCGCCGGCTCCCTCCAGGGGACGCACACCGCGAGCCCGCCCTCAGGCAGTCACGAGCCGGAGTCCCCCTTCCCCGGGCCCCTGCACCAGCTCTCCCGTGCCGCCTGGCAAACCGTGCTGGTCACCGGGGCCGCCTCCCTCGTGCTGGGGCTTCTCATCCTGGTCCGGCCGGGCGCGTCCCTGTTCGCCGCCGGGGTGCTGTTCGGGCTCTATCTGCTCGTCAGCGGCGTCCTCCAGCTCGCCTCCGCCTTCGGCACCCACCGCACAACAGCCCTGCGCGTCCTCGCGTTCATCAGCGGCACACTCTCGATCCTGCTCGGCCTGTTCTGCTTCCGCCGCCCCATGCAGTCGATCCTGCTGCTCGCCCTCTGGATCGGCATCGGCTGGCTGTTCCGCGGCATCACCCAGACCCTGGCCGCCGCCCACGACCCGGCGATGCCCGCCCGGGGCTGGCAGATCTTCCTCGGGATCCTCACCGTCGTCGCCGGCATCGTCCTCATCGACGCGCCCTTCGAGTCCGTCGCCGTCCTCACCCTGGTCGGCGGCTGCTCGCTGCTCGCGGTCGGCGCCGTCGAGATCGTCACGGCCCTGCGCATACGGGGCCGCCACACGCCGAGCGAGCGGATCTCGCAGCCGGTGGGATGAACGACATACGCACCACGGGGAGCCGCCTCCCGTGAACCCCGCACCCCAGCCGGCCCCCCGTGGCACCCGCCGGAACACATGGCCGCGGGTGCTCGTCCTGCTGCTCGTCCTGCTCGTGTCCGGCGTGCACGCCGAAGCGCACACAGGGCAGACGACCACCGTCTCCGGGGGGAGCACGGCCGTCGAGTGCGACGTCCTCGACACCGCCCTGCGCCCACCGGCCCGGGGCACCCGGCGCACGGCCGTCGCCCTGCGCCCCGCCCCGCTCCCAAGTCCCGGACCCGCGTACGCAGCGCCGCGTCCCGCGCCCGTGCCGCCGGGCCCACGGCACGACCCTCGCCCCCTGCGTTCCGAAGTCCTGCGCTGCTGACGGGACCGGACTCCGGTCCCGTCAGCCCGTACGCAGCAATACGCAGCAATACGCAGCAATACGGAACGAGGAACACAGCCATGCTCGAAGACCCGTACGCAGTCCTGCGCGCCCTCCTGCGCGCCGAGGCCGTCCGCACCGCCCCCAAGCCACCCCAGCCCCAGTCCCAGCCCAAGCCGCAGACGGGAGAGCGACAGCAGCCCGGGAAGGGAAGGGAACGCGGCTGACCGATCCTCGGTGGCGGAGGCGGCCGAACTAGCGCCTCCGCCGCCCCGAGCGCCGTGCCGTCCCGAACAGTGACCGCGTGATCTCCCGCCCGATCTGCGTCCCCACCGACCGGGCCAGCGACTTGAACACCCCGCTGTCGGCCACCCGCTCCACGACGGACGGCCGCTCTTCCCCGCGTTCCCCACGCCCGGCGACGTCCCGCATCTCGTCCGGCCCCTTAGCCCCCCGGCCACCCGCCAGCCACTCGTACGCCGACTCCCGGTCCACGGCCCGCGCGTACCGCTCGTACAGCGGCGACCCCGCCACCGCCCGGTCCAGAGCTTCCTTCCCGACCGGCCCCATCAGCGACTCGGGCGCTCGCAGCCGGGTCGCGGCGACAGGGGTGGGCGCGCCCTTCTCGCTCAGCACCGTCACCACCGCCTCGCCCGTCCCCAGGGTGGTCAGGACCTCCTCCAGGTCGTAGGGCGACTTCGGGAAGGTCTTCACCGTGGCGTTCAGGGCCTTCTGGTCGTCGGGGGTGAAGGCGCGCAACGCGTGCTGGACGCGGTTGCCGAGCTGGGCGAGGACGTCGCCGGGTACGTCCTCCGGTGTCTGCGTCACGAAGAAGACCCCGACCCCTTTCGAGCGAATCAGGCGCACCGTCCGCGTGATCGACTCCAGGAACGCCTCGGAGGCGTCGTCGAAGAGCAGGTGCGCCTCGTCGAGGAAGAAGACCAGCCGGGGCCTGTCGACGTCGCCGACCTCGGGCAGATCATGGAAGAGGTCGGCGAGCAACCACATCAGGAAGGTCGAGAACAGCTGCGGCCTGTCCTGCACGGCGCTCAGCTCCAGCACGGAGACCACGCCCCGCCCGTCCTCCGCCGTGCGCAGCAGCTCGGCCGTGTCGAACTCCGGCTCACCGAAGAAACCCGACGTGTCCTGCGCCTCGAAGGACGTCAGGGACCGCAGGATCACCCCGGCCGTGGCCGCCGAGAGACCGCCGATCGTCCTCATCTCCTTCCTCCCCTCGTCCGAGGTCAGGAAGGTCACGACCGCCCTGAGGTCCTTGAGGTCGACCAGCTCCAGGCCCTTGCTGTCGGCGTAGCGGAAGATCAGCGCGAGGGACTGCTCCTGGGTCCGGTTCAGCCGCAGCACCTTGGACAGCAGCACCGGGCCGAAGCCGGTGACCGTCGCCCGGACCGGGATGCCCTGGCCGATGCCGCCGAGCGCGTAGTACTCGGCGGGGAAGCCGGTCGCCGTCCACCGCTGGTCGACGTCCCCGGCCCGGCCCTCGACCCGGGCGTCCGAGCGGCCCGGCACGGCGATCCCGGAGAGATCGCCCTTGATGTCGGCGAGGAAGACGGGCACCCCCTGGGCGGACAGTTGCTCGGCGACCAGCTGGAGCGTCTTGGTCTTGCCGCTGCCGGTGGCGCCCGCGACCAGGCCGTGGCGGTTGAGCATGGCCAGCGGCACCCGGATCTGCGCGTCCGGCAGGCACTGCCCGTCCCACAGCAGGGCGCCCAGATGCAGGGCGGGGCCGGAGAAGGCGTAGCCGGAGGCGATCCGCAGGACCTCCTGGGGAAGAGCGGCGGCGCGGGCGGACACCTCGGGTGCGCGGGCCGACGGCTTGGTCTCGCGGTCCGGCATATACACGCCCCTGCTCCCGGTATGCACCGCCTTGTGGGGTTTTTTTCAGCGTCGCACTCCGTCGCCACGGCTGCGCCCGGAAGGTCCCGCCCGGTAGGCTTTCCGTGTGATCTTCAAGCGCATCGGAAACGGCCGGCCGTACCCCGACCACGGCCGGGACAGCACCCGGCAGTGGGCGGACGTCGCGCCGCGCCCGGTCCGCCTCGATCAGCTCGTGACGACGAAACAGCAGCTCGATCTCGAGACGCTGCTCGCCGAGGACTCGACGTTCTACGGCGACCTCTTCGCGCACGTCGTGAAGTGGCAGGGCGATCTGTACCTGGAGGACGGCCTGCACCGCGCGGTGCGGGCGGCGCTCCAGCAGCGCCAGGTGCTGCACGCGCGCGTGCTCGAACTCGACTGACCTCCGCCGGTCACGGGTTGACCCTTTCGGGTTCTGCTGGGCGACGTCGAATGATCATCTAGTAGGCATCGTCGCCCAGGCGCACTACGCTGCGTTCATGAGCATGCTGACTCCCCCCGGCATGGGCGGCAAATACCGCATCAAGGGAAACAAGTACCCGCGGATGCGCCGGCCCCGGCGGCGCGGCAGGCTCGTCGTCCTCGTAGTCGCCTCCGCCGCCGTGCTCGGCGTGGGCGGCTGGGGCACGTTGCAGCTCATCGACGTCTTCACCGGCGGCGGCAGAAAGGCTTCGGCCGCCGGCAGCGGGACGGACTGCGCCCCCGAGACCAAGGCGAGTCCCTCGCCCAGCGCCAAGCCCCTGCCCGAACCGCGCGCCATCACGGTCAACGTGCTCAACGCCACCACCCGCAGCGGCCTGGCCAAGAAGACCGCCGACGAGCTGAAGAAGCGCGGCTTCAAGATCGGCGACGTGGGCAACGCGACCGAGCAGTACGACAAGAGGGTCAAGGGCACCGGCCTGCTGCTCGGCCCCGCCTCCGCCCTCGACACCTCGCTGCCGGTGCTCGGCACCCAGCTCCCGGGCGCCGAACGGCGTACCGAGGCGGCCCGCAAGGGCGCTGCCGTCGACCTCGTCATCGGCGACGGCTTCAAGGAGCTGGCGAAGAAGCCGGACGCCGACCGGGCCCTGACCGAGCTGGCCAGGCCCGAGCCGGCGCCGTCGTCGAAGAAGGGCTGCTGAGCAGCTCAGGCAGAAGGGCTGCTGAACCGCCCGGGTCCAGCTTCCGGGACCTACTCGGCGGCCCCGTACATCCGGTCCCCCGCGTCGCCGAGGCCCGGCACGATGTAGCCGTGCTCGTTCAGGCGCTCGTCGACCGACGCGGTCACGACCGTCACGGGGGTGCCCGCCAGCTCGCGCTCCATGATCTCGACGCCCTCCGGCGCGGCCAGCAGCACCACGGCGGTCACGTCGTCGGCGCCGCGCCGGATCAGCTCCTGGATCGCCGCGACCAGCGTGCCTCCGGTGGCGAGCATCGGGTCCAGCACGTACACCTGTCGTCCCGACAGGTCCTCCGGCATGCGCGTGGCGTACGTGGAGGCCTGGAGCGTCTCCTCGTTGCGGATCATGCCGAGGAAGCCCACCTCGGCGGTCGGCAGCAGCCGGACCATGCCGTCCAGCATGCCGAGGCCGGCCCGCAGGATCGGCACCACCAGCGGACGCGGGTGGGACAGCTTGACGCCCGTGGTCGTGGCCACCGGCGTCTGGATGTCGACCTGTTCGGTGCGCACGTCGCGCGTGGCCTCGTAGGCGAGCAGGGTGACCAGCTCGTCGGCGAGACGGCGGAAGGTCGCGGAGTCGGTGCGCTGGTCGCGCAGCGTGGTGAGCTTGTGGGCGACCAGGGGGTGGTCGACGACGTGGAGACGCATGTCCACAACAGTAACCGGGCCCGGTGACCCCGGCCGCGCGGCAAGGCCGCCGCCCGCCCGTCACCCGTTCGCCGGCGTCAAACCGCCCGTCCGGGGAAAGTGGGAAGGACGGACTGGGGGTGGTGAGCCTGATGCCCGACCGGGATTCCCGAGACGTTCCGTCGCCGCGCGCACAGCCCGCGACGGACCCGGAGACCTACAAGACCTACAAGACCGGCAGGACCGGCAGGACCGGCAGGACCGGCAGGACCGACGAGACTGCCCGGACCGACCAGGCCCAGAGGGCCGGTGCGACGGACGGGACGAGCGAGACCGACGCCGAGCGCCGTCGGCGGCGCGCCCGGTTCCTGCGCGATCTGGCCGAGGCCCGGGAGCTGCGCGACCGCGTCCAGCCGCGCCGCGTCAAAGTCGCCCGGCTGCGGCACGCGATGCGCATGCGCACGTTCCGCTGGTAGGAAACGGGTGAGGAAACCCCCGGGGAAGATCACGAACCGCAATGACGTTGCCGAGGTGACCGTGCGTGGAGCGGGGGAAAGCCGCGTACGATCCGCAGGTGGCGGCAACGAGCGTGCGATCAAAACTGCTGGACACAGGGAGCCGAAGACGTCCCCTGAACGCCTTGTTTCTGCCACGATTCCGAGTGGGTGGGGCTCGGACGAGCACTCCCCGCCCTCAACCTCCGCCGGGGGGACCCCCAACCGGCATGCCTATGACCAGTGGGAGAGTCACGGTGTACTTCGCCGCACTGCTCGCGCGCACCGAAGACGGGTGGGAAGCGAGCGACACAGAGCTCGACGATGTGGAAACCCTGTCGGATCTGGCCGACCTGGCCCGTGAAGCCTCCCCCGACGAGGACACGGTGCTCGTGCTCATCGAGCAGGAGGACGCCTGGTTCGGGGTCGTCCGCGTGGACGGCGAGGAGGACCCTCGCATCTACGTCTCGGACGCCGCCGCCGCTGCCCGCAGCAGCTACGGCGAGATCCTGCTCACCGACGAGCTGCTCGGACGCGACCCGGACGACGGGGACGACCTGGACGCCCTCGACCTCGACGGCACCGAGGACGGTGACTCCGACGACGACGATGCCGACGACGGCGACGGCGACGCGGTCGCCGGAGCCGGCGAGGCCGTGCCGCACGGCCCGGTCGGCGACGCCCAGATCCTGGACGACCTCGGCGTGAGCGAGAAGGAGCTGCGCTCGCTGGCGACGGACGCCGTCACGGAGATCGCCGAGGCCCTCGGCGCCTCGGAGACCCTGGAGACCGTCCGCTGACCGCTCGCACCACCCCTGGACCGCCGGACTCGCCGGACCCGCCGGATCCGGTACGGGACCCCTGGCGGCCCGCGATGCGACTCGCCCTGGACGAAGCCGCCGAGGCCGTCCGGGGCGGGGACGTCCCCGTCGGAGCCGTCGTGCTGGCCCCGGACGGCACGACGGTGCTCGCGGCCGGGCACAACGAACGCGAGGCCGGCGGCGACCCGACGGCCCACGCGGAGGTCCTCGCCCTGCGGCGGGCCGCGGCCGCGCTCGGCCGGTGGCGGCTCGCCGGCTGCACCCTCGTGGTGACGCTGGAGCCCTGCACCATGTGCGCGGGCGCGATCCAGCAGTCCCGCGTCGACCGGCTCGTCTACGGCGCCCGCGACGACAAGGCCGGCGCGGCCGGCTCCCTCTGGGACCTCGTCCGCGACCGGCGGCTCAACCACAGGCCCGAGGTGATCGAGGGCGTGCTCGCCGAGGAGTGCGCCAGAGCCCTCACCGAGTTCTTCCGCGGTCGCTGAATACCGATTTCAAAGCACGCCGCACCTTGCTGTAAGGTCTCCCTCGGTAGCGTGTCCGAGCGGCCGAAGGAGCTCGCCTCGAAAGCGAGTGTGGCGCAAGTCACCGAGGGTTCAAATCCCTCCGCTACCGCTTGAGAAAGGCCCCGTCCTCGGACGGGGCCTTTCGTGCGATCTGCCCCTTCGTGTGATCGGCCCTTCGTGCGATCATGTGCCCTGTTTGAGACACCAGTGACAGGGGAGGCCGCGATGGCGGTGAACGCCAAGAAGGTCGCCGTCTACGTCGTCGTGGTCTTCGCGCTGTACGTGATCATCACGGACCCGAAGACGGCCGCCGGCTACGTCCAGATAGGGTTCGAGGGCATATCGGACGCCGCCCGGGCCCTCGGCGACTTCGCTACGTGGGTCGCCAACGGAGGAAAGTGATGATCCGCCACCTGGTCCTCTTCAAGCTGAACGAGGGTGTCGAGCGCGACGACCCGCGGGTCGTGAAGGGCGTCGAGGCCTTCCGCGCCCTCGACGGCGCGATCCCCGAGATCCGCTTCTGGGAGCTCGGCTGGAACGTCAGCGACCGCCCCATCGCCCATGACTTCGCCATCAACTCGGCCTTCGACGACGCGGACGCGCTGCGCCGGTACGTGGAGCATCCCGACCACCAGGCGGGTGTCGCGCTGTGGCACGAGTTCGCCACGTGGGTGATCGCCGACTACGAGTTCTGAGCCCGCCGCTTCGAACCCCCCGTCGTCCCGACGGGGGGTTCTTCCGTTGTCGGCCCGTTGCCGACCCGCCGCCGGTCCATTGTCGGTGCGCATCTATGCGGTATTTCATCCCTCAACACGTACTTATGGGGTGCTTGCACACAGTGCTCATGTGTTGTGATGCTATGACCGCTTTTGATGGAAGAGCTGACGGATGGGTTGACGGATGACGAGGTGGAGTTGACCGTGCTGGCCAGTACCGCACCTCAGGCACCATCCTCGGAACCGGCTCCCCAGCGGAGCCGCGGCGCCGACACCCGCGCCCTCACGCAGGTCCTCTTCGCGCAGCTCAAGGAACTCCAGCCGGGGACGCCCGAGCACGACCGGGTGCGCGGGGCGCTCATCGAGGCCAACCTCCCGCTCGTGCGTTACGCGGCCGCCCGGTTCCGCTCCCGGAACGAGCCGATGGAGGACGTCGTCCAGGTCGGCACCATCGGGCTCATCAACGCCATCGACCGCTTCGACCCGGACCGGGGCGTGCAGTTCCCGACGTTCGCGATGCCGACGGTGGTCGGCGAGATCAAGCGCTATTTCCGCGACAACGTCCGTACGGTCCATGTGCCGCGCCGGCTGCACGAGCTGTGGGTGCAGGTCAACAGCGCGACCGAGGACCTCACGACCGCCTTCGGGCGCACCCCGACCACGGCCGAGATCGCCGAGCGGCTGCGCATCACCGAGGACGAGGTGCTGTCCTGCATCGAAGCCGGGCGGTCGTATCACGCGACCTCCCTGGAGGCCGCGCAGGAGGGCGACGGGATGCCGGGGCTGCTGGACCGGCTCGGCTACGAGGATCCCGCACTGGACGGGGTGGAGCACCGGGATCTCGTACGGCACCTGCTCGTACAACTGCCCGAAAGGGAGCAGCGGATTCTGCTGCTGCGGTACTACAGCAATCTCACGCAGTCTCAGATCAGTGCGGAACTCGGCGTCTCACAGATGCATGTCTCGCGGCTACTCGCACGTAGCTTCCAGCGGTTGCGGTCTGCGAACCGGATCGACGCGTAGCCGCGAACCCGGGGGCGGGTGGCTGCGAACCGGGGTGATGGGCGGCCGCGAACCCTCTCGGCACGTAACCGCAAACAGTTGCGAATGCTAACCGTGACGAGCGAATCACTCATCAGGGCGTTTCCCGACAGTTGCAGGCCGAAAAGTCGTCAGACCCCTTGTTTGCAGGGCGGATTGGCGTCTCAGATGTCGACATGTCACTACAGCGTGTTGCCGACATGTGACATTCTGCGGGAAGCGCGTTTGCCGGGGCTTCGGCTCCGGTATTCAGGTGAAGGCTGCGTTCCTCAGACGGGAGCGTCCGCCGCGACCGTCCCGCGACCCAAAGGGGGTGGCATGTCCGCAGAACAGGGCAGCTCGAAGGTGCTCACGCTCGCGGAGAGCGACACAGCTCCCCATGCTCTCGACTCACTTGGCCCCATCGACGACGTTCCGGCCGAGCTCGCGACCGAGCCCGCCCCGGCGCTTGTGGCCACGGGGGCCATCGACACCCGCACCCTGTCCCGCTCCCTGTTCCTGCGGCTGGCCGCGCTCGACGAGGACAGCCCCGAGCGTGCGTACGTCCGTGACACGCTGATCGAGCTCAACCTGCCGCTGGTGCGGTATGCGGCGGCGCGGTTCCGCTCCCGCAACGAGCCGATGGAGGACATCGTCCAGGTCGGCACGATCGGGCTGATCAAGGCGATCGACCGGTTCGACTGCGAACGGGGCGTCGAGTTCCCGACGTTCGCGATGCCAACCGTCGTGGGTGAGATCAAGCGGTTCTTCCGCGACACGTCGTGGTCGGTGCGGGTGCCGCGCCGGCTTCAGGAGCTGCGGCTGGCGCTGACGAAGGCCAGTGACGAGCTCTCGCAGAAGCTGGACCGCTCGCCGACGGTCACCGAACTCGCGTCCGTGCTCGGGGTGTCCGAGGAGGACGTCGTCGACGGGCTGGCGGTGGGGAACGCGTACACGGCGTCCTCGCTGGACTCGCCGGCGCCGGAGGACGACGGCGGCGAGGGCTCGCTGGCGGATCGTCTGGGGTACGAGGACAGCGCCCTGGAGGGCGTCGAGTACCGGGAGTCGCTGAAGCCGCTGCTGGCCAAACTGCCGCCCCGTGAGCGGCGGATCATCATGCTGCGGTTCTTCGCGAACATGACTCAGTCGCAGATCGGCGAGGAGGTCGGCATCTCGCAGATGCACGTGTCCCGCCTGCTGACGAGGACGCTGGCGCAGCTCCGGGAAGGCCTCATCTCGGACTGAGCGCGTCGGACTGAGCGCACCCCGACCCATCGCGGTGCAGGTGGGTCGGGGACGCGCCGGGGCGTGCCCGTCCTCGGAACGGCGCGATGGGGTCGGGTACCGACTGACTGTCCGTTAAGGGCCTGGGAGGTGCCCCCAGGGCGGCACGGGTGGGCGCTGGGGGTACCCCCTGCTCGAAGAGCTTGGGGGAGGCACCCCGCTCCGCCGGGCCGCGGACCCGCCCGGCCTGAGCGGCAGCGCCGAGCACCCCGCAACGCCCGGCTGCGGGCCCACCCCGCACCGGCAGCGACGCCGGGCAACCGGACAGCCCCCGGTTTCAGTAGAACCGCCGTACGCGCCGCACGGCCGGCGGCGTCAGCCCAGGGCCAGCCACGCCACCGCCGCGATCACCGCGACGGCGACGACGACGCCGAGGATGAGACCGATACGCGGCCCGCCACCGCTCGTCGGCGCGGCCTGCCGCCCCTGCGGCGCCTCGTCGACGAACGCGCGGAACATCTGGGTGCTGCCGGCGGGGTCGTGGTTGCCCTGGGGGGCCTGGTTGTTAGCCATGGCCCGAGACCCTAGCGAAAACGCCGGGGCTCCCCAAGTGGGGGTTGGCATTCCGCTCAGTCCCACCCGGCTCCACCCCCAAGCCTCACGACCTGCACATTTACTGCCGCAATACTTGCCTTTGCCAACTTTTTATACCGCGCTCACCTTTTTTATTTGCCTGTAGCAACCAACCTCTCCTATGGTTGCCCTAAGCAACGAAAGCGGGAGGTGTCATGGCCGAGAGGGCGCAGTACGAAGAGCTGGTCCGCCAGTTCAGTGCCTTCGGCGCCGTGAAGCGGGAGCTCGGCCGGATCATGCCCGCCGAGTGCCCCGGCGGGTCGGCGACCGTGCTGACACTGCTGGGCCGTCACGGCGACATGCGCATGAGCAAGCTCGCCGAGCTGCTCGCGGTGGACATGTCGGTCACCAGCCGCCATGTCGCGCACGTCGTGGCCCGGGGCTGGATCGAACGCTCCCCCGACCCCGCGGACAAGCGCTCCCGCATCCTGCGCCTCACGCCCGCGGGCCACGCACAGCTCGACGAGCTGTCCCGGCGGACCACCGAGGTCCTCGCCGAGCGCCTGAGCGACTGGACCGACGAGGACGTCGGCCGGCTCACGGATCTGATGGCGCGGCTGCGGAAGAGCTTCGACTGCCGGCCCGCGCCCCGGGCGGCACCCCCCGCTGTCGAACAGACCACCCGTACACCCGCAAGCACGTAAGAAAAGGAAGCCCATGGCAACGACCACACCAGCCGGTGTGCGGGCTCATGCCAAGCACGGGGGAGGCTCCCACGGCTCCTCCGACGGCGGCGCTCCGATGACGCACCGGCAGATCATGGAGGCCCTCACCGGCCTTCTGCTCGGCATGTTCGTCGCGATCCTGTCGTCGACGATCGTCTCCAACGCCCTGCCCCGGATCATCGGCGACCTCGGCGGCGGCCAGAGCGCCTACACCTGGGTCGTGACCGCGTCCCTGCTGACGATGACCGCGTCCACGCCGCTGTGGGGCAAGCTCGCCGACCTGTTCTCCAAGAAGCTGCTGATCCAGCTCGCCCTGGTCGTCTTCGTGCTGGGCTCGGCGGCGGCCGGCATGTCGCAGAACCCCGGCATGCTCATCACGTTCCGCGCGGTCCAGGGCATCGGCATGGGCGGTCTGTCCGCGCTGGCCCAGATCATCATGGCGGCGATGATCTCGCCGCGTGAGCGCGGGCGTTACAACGGCTACCTGGGCGCCGTCTTCGCCACGGCCATGGTCGGCGGTCCGCTGGTCGGCGGTGTCATCACCGACACCGACTGGCTCGGCTGGCGCTGGTGCTTCTACGTCGGCGTGCCCTTCGCCGTGATCGCCCTGATCGTGCTCCAGAAGACCCTGCACCTGCCCGTCGTGAAGCGGAAGGTCAAGGTCGACTGGGCCGGCGCCTTCTTCATCACCGCGGCCGTCTGCCTGCTGCTGGTCTGGGTGACCTTCGCCGGTGACAAGTACGACTGGGTGTCGTGGCAGACGTACGCGATGGTCGGCGGCTCGGTCGTGCTGCTGGCGCTGTTCGTCCTGATCGAGGCGAAGGCGAGCGAGCCGATCATCCCGCTGCGGCTGTTCCGCAACCGCACCATCACGCTGGCCTCCGTGGCCTCGCTGTTCGTCGGTGTCGCGATGTTCTCGGGGACCGTGTTCTTCAGCCAGTACTTCCAGCTGGCGCGGGACAAGTCGCCGACGATGTCCGGCGTCATGACCATTCCGATGATCGCGGGCCTGTTCGTCTCCTCCACCGTCTCGGGCCAGGTCATCACCCGGACCGGCCGCTGGAAGGGGTGGCTGCTCGGCGGCGGTGTGCTGGTGACGGCCGGGCTCGGGCTGCTGGGCACGATCCGGTACGACACCGAGTACTGGCACATAGCGATCTTCATGGCGCTGCTGGGTCTCGGCATCGGCATGATGATGCAGAACCTGGTGCTCTGCACGCAGAACCAGGTGGAGCCGGGCGACCTGGGTGCCGCCAGCTCCACGGTGACCTTCTTCCGGTCCCTGGGCGGTGCCGTGGGCGTCTCGGCGCTGGGCGCGGTCCTGGGCAACAAGATCACCGACTACGTCAAGGACGGCCTCGCCGGCCTCGGCGCCAAGGGCGCGGCCCTCGGCCACGCCGGCACCGGCGGTGGCGGCATCCCCGACCTCGACGCGATGCCCGCGCCGATCCGCACCGTCGTGGAGAGCGCCTACGGCCACGGTGTCGCGGACGTGTTCCTCTACTCGGCCCCGCTGGCGCTGCTCGCACTGCTGGTGTCGCTGTTCATCAAGGAGGTCCCGTTGAAGACGAAGGGCGGGCTGGCGCAGGCGGCGGACGCCGACGCGGAGGCTCCCTCCGAGGTGGCCTCCGAGGCACCCACCGCGGAGAAGGCCTTGCCGAGCTGGGCCGTGGCGGACACCGAGGCCGCCGACGGCACCGGGCCCGAGGGCACGCAGCGGCTCGCCGCCGTCGCCACGGTGGCCCGGGCCGAGGAGCCCGCGTCCGGTGGGGGCGGTGTGCCGGTGCGCGGCTTCGTCCGCGGCAACGAGAGCGCGCCCGTGCCGCGGGCCGCCGTCACGCTGATCTCGCTGGCAGGACGTCAGCTGGGCCGGTCCGTGGCGCAGGCCGACGGTTCGTACGCGGTGGACGCCCCGGGCTCCGGGTCGTACGTCCTGATCGCCTCCGCCGACGGCTTCCAGCCGCAGGCGTCCACGGTCGTGGTGAACGGCGAGCCGGTCGCCTACGACATCCTGCTCAGCGGCACCAGCGGGCTGACCGGCCTGGTGCGGGCCGCCGAGGGCGGGCAGCCTGTCAAGGACGCGATGGTGATCGTGACCGATGTGCGCGGGGATCTGCTGGCCACCGGAACCACCGGTGAGCAGGGCGAGTTCTCCTTCGCCGAGCTGGTGCCGGGGGCGGTGACCGTCGCGGTGAACGCCACCGGGTACCGGCCGCGCGCCCTGCCCGTCGAGGTGGGCGGCACCGGGGTCACCCGGGTCGAGATCGACCTGGACTCGGGCGCCCGCGTCCAGGGTGTCGTCCGCGCCCCGCACGGCCCGCTGGCCGACGCCCGGGTGACGCTGGTCGACCAGGCGGGCAACGTCGTCGGGTCGGCCACGACCGGCACGGACGGGGCGTACGCCTTCACCGACCTGGACGGCGGCGAGTACACCGTCATCGCCACGGGCTACCCGCCGGTGGCCACCGCCCTGACGGTCACGGGCCCCGGCACCGACGCCCACGACATCGAACTCGCCCACCCCGGCGAGTAGTACCGACCCCGGCCCGTGGCGGTGGGCGCGCTCCGAGCGGAGGCGCGCCCCTGCCACGGGCCGGTTTCATTCCGAGGAGTTAGCTGAGATGGGACTGACCGCGAGGATCCGTACCCGGGACGGTTGGGCCGTGTCGCACGCGGTCGTCACCGTGGCCGACATGACCGGTGCGCAGGCGCTGCGTGCCGAGGCCGACGCGGAGGGCGCCGTCCGGGACGCGACGCCGCTGGAGCCGGGGGCGTACACCGTCATCGTCACCGCCGTCGGCTACGCGCCCGCGGCCTCCAGCGTGATCGTCACGGCGAGCGGCCGGGCCGAGGTCGGCACGGTGACGCTGGCGCGGCAGGGCGGCACCGAGCTGCCACCACCGGGGCCGTGGACCGTCGACCCGGTGCACTCCAGCGTGGCCGCCGTGGCACAGCACCTGGGCATCTCCAGCGTGCACGGCCGGTTCACGGAGTTCTCCGGCTCGATCGAGATCGCCCCGGACGACGTCACGAAGTCGCGTGTGGAGGCGGTGATCCGGGCCGGGTCCATCGACACCGGCAACGGCACACGCGACGGGCACCTGAAGTCGCCGGACTTCCTGGACGTCGAGCGGTTCCCCGAGATCACCTACCGCTCGACGGGGCTCACGGCGACCGGGTCCGACCGGTGGACCGTGCACGGCGAGCTGGGCATGCACGGCGTCGTCCGGCCGGTCGACCTGGACCTGGCCTACCTCGGCACGGGCCCGGACCCGTGGGGCGGCACCCGCGCGGCGTTCCGTGCCACGACCGAACTGCACCGCGAGGACTTCGCGATGAACTACAACCAGGTCCTCCAGGCCGGCATCGCCGCCATCGGCACCACGCTCAAGGTGGAGCTGGACATCCAGGCCGTGCAGGGCGAGTCACTTCCGGCCGCCTGAGGCCGGGGCGGAGACCTTCGCCACCAGCTGGCCGCACAGGTCCCGGAGTTTGACGTTCCGGTGCTGCGAGGCGCGGCGCAGCCGCTCCAGCGCGTCCCGGGCGTCGATCCGCTCCCGGGCCATGAGGATGCCGATCGCCTGGTCGATGACGCTGCGCGAGAGCAGCGCGGTGCGCACGTCGGCCGCCGACTGGCGCCGGTGCTCGATGCGCAGCGACACGTCGATCGCGTCGCCCGCCCGGGCCGCGAAGGTCCGGGCCGTGTCCCGGTCCGTGCCGAGCACCCCGGGCCGCAGGCCGTAGTAGTTGATCGCCGCTCCCGTCTCGCCCTCGACGGCGAGCGGCACCGCGAGTACGCACCGGACGCCGTTGGCCAGCGCGTACGGCGTGTACGCCGGCCAGCGGGACTCGTCGGCCAGGTCGGGGGCGTACTGCTCGGCGCCGGTCTCGGCGGCCTCGACGCAGGGACCCGAGCCGTTCTCGTACTGACGCTGGTCCAGGCCACTGGGCAGGCCGTCGCTGCCGGCCAGGGTGAGCAGCCGTCCGCCGCGGCTCACCGTGATGCTGCACGCGGCGGCGCCGGCCACCTCCTGCACCGCACGGTCGGTCAGATCGCGCAGCAGGGTGTCGAGACCGCTGCTGCGCACCATCGCCTGGTCCAGCGTGTCGGACGTCTCGGAGCTCATGAACGTACGGGTATCCCGTCGGCGTCCCTTAACGCCCCCGCCCTAACTCTCGGTGCCCTACGTGGAATTGTGCGTGCCGACGATCCGGCGGGCGAGGTCGCGCAGTTTCACGTTCTCCCGCTGGGAGGCCCGCACCAGGCTCTCGAAGGCCGCGGCCGCGTCGATGCCCTGGCGCTCCATGAGGATGCCGGTCGCCTGGCCGATCAGGTCCCGGGTGTGCATGGCCTCGGTGAGCTGCTCGCGCACGGTGGCGGAGTCCAGGGCGATGCTGACGTGCGTGGTGAACAGCCGGCCGATGCGCGTCGCGTCCTCGTCGAAGGCGCCGGGTTTACGCGCGTACGCCGTGAGCACGGTCAGCCGACGGCGGTCGGCACGCAGCCGCAGCGACAGTGCCGAGCGCAGCCCCAGGGCCGACAGCACGTCCCAGCCGTCGTCGTCCTCGCTGTCCGTTATCCGCGCCACCGGGCTGTTCCACAACTGGTCCCAGTGCCTGTGCGGTTCCCGGCCGCCGTGCCGGGCCTCGGCGGAGCGCACGACGTCGTCGGTCCAGGCGAGCGTACGGAACTTGTTGCCGCGCTCGATCTCGGAGATGCCGGCGTGCTCGGCACCGGGCATGATGTGCACGGCCAGCCGGACCGCCGTGCGCAGCGTGTTGTGCCGTGTGGGGGTCTCGTGCAGTTGCTGAGACGCCACCGTCAGGGCCTCGGCCAGCTCGAAACCGACCTTGAAACGGGGCAAATCAGGAAACTCGGACGCAGCCACCACGAACCTCTTCGGCATGCACGACCATGGCCGTGCGCAGGAGAGCTCCGCAGCACATTCCCGACTGCGAGCACAGGACGAACAGCACTCTAGCTGCTCGGTTGCGTCCGGGTGACGTCCCGGCCGACGGCCGCCACAGGCGCTTCCGCAGTCGCGCCCCGGCATGGTGGAATGGGCCCGAGGGTCAGGAAGCGGCCTTACCGGAATCCGGACGAACGTCTGCCAGGTGAGTGCTGTGACTTTCCTCCCGGATCCCACCGAACCGCGAGACCTGCCCGGCCGCATCCGCCTCACCATGCCCGCGGAGATCGACTTCTGCAACGCGGAGCAGTTGCTTCCGCTCGTCATGTCCGAGGCTCAGGCCCGTGGTGACCGCCTTGAGGTGCTCGTCCTCGACCTCACCGCGACCTGCTTCATGGACTCCCAGGGCGTCCGCCTCATCAACGACATCCGCCACCGGCTGCGCCCCGGGGCCCGGATGCGCCTGGTGGCCCGGCCGGACGGCGTCACGAACCGCGTACTGGAGCTGACCGGCCTGCGCCGGGACGTGCCCGTGTACGACAACCTCGCCGAGGCCATGGCGTCGTAGGCTGCCCGGCATGGCACCGAACATCGCTACGAACACTCGCGTCTCCCTCGACGAGTTGCTCGACTTCGTACGCCCCCGTCACCACGCCATCCTGCTGACCCGGCGGACCGACGGCGGCCCCCAGGGCTCACCGCTGACCTGCGGGGTCGACGACTCCGGCCGGATCGTGGTCTCGACGTACCCGGAGCGGGCCAAGACCCGCAACGCCAAGCGGGACCCCCGGGTGAGCCTGATCGTGCTCAGCGACGACTGGAACGGCCCCTGGGTCCAGATCGACGGCACGGCCGAGGTCGTCGACACGCCCGACTCCGTCGAACCGCTCGTGGAGTACTACCGGAACATCGCCGGGGAGCACCCCGACTGGGACGAGTACCGCGCGGCGATGCTCAAGCAGGGCAAGTCGATCATTCGCATCACACCGGAGCGGTGGGGGCCGGTGGCGACGGGTGGGTTCCCGGCGCGGCTGGCCGAGGGGGAGTAGCCGGTCCGCCCGCCAAAGGCGCCTCACTCCCGGGCGACCATCGCCTCGATGCCCGCGATCAGCAGTTCCAGCGCGAACTCGAAATCGCGCTCCAGCATCTCGGCGACCGTGTCGCCGCCGCGCGCCGCCATGATCTCCTGGGACTCCTGGATGACGTCGGCGGCCTGCGGGGCCGCGGTCACCGTGCTCAGGGCCTGCTGGAAGTACTCGTCCACGGTCATGCCGCCGGCCGCGGCCCGGGTGGAGAGGTGGCCCTCCAGCGTGCCGTAGCCGTAGACGAACTGGAAGACGGCCGAGATCGTGCTCGTCAGTCGTTTCGCGGGCAGCCCGGTCCTGCGCACGACGCGCTGTACGGCCCGGGAGAACGCCAGGTTGTTGGGGCCGATGTTGAGGAAGACGCCGACCAGCGCGGACACCCAGGGGTGCCGCACCAGCAGCGTCCGGTACTCCCGGGCCAGCGCCCGCACCTCGTCCCGCCAGTCCTCGTCGGCGTCCGGATCGGGCAGCCGCATCTCGCCCATGACCTGGTCCAGCGCGAGTTCGAGGAGGTCGTCCTTGGTGTCGACGTACCAGTAGACGGACATCGCGGTGACGTCCAGCTCACCGGCCAGCCGCCGCATCGAGAACTTGGCCAGCCCCTCGGCGTCGAGCAGCCGGACGGTGACCTCGATGATGCGTGCGCGGTCCAGCCCCGAGGGCTGTCCACCACCGCGCCGCCGGTGCGCTGTGCTTTCCAGCCAGACGCTGGTCCGCGGCTGACTCGCCCGAGCCGCTTTCGCCATGGCGCACCTTCCTCAATCTTGCAATGCCGCTCATGCTAGACGCGCTTCCTGGGGACGCGGGGCTGTGTCGACTTGCGGCTCCGCCGCGTGGGCGCGACCAGCCACAACGGTCCCGCAGTCGCCCGACTACCCAGCCGTCCGAGCTGTTAGGCGGACTCTGCCCGCTCAGCCCGCCGCAGCAACGCCGCCGCGACCAATCCCCCGGCCAGCACAGCCACCGCCCCCACCAACTGGCTGGTTTCCAGCCCGGAGGCGAACGCGTCGGAGATACGCGCCTTCTCCTCAGCGCTGTCCGCCGCGGCCAGCGCCGCCGGCAACGACGCCGCCGATACGGCGACCAGCGACGCGAACCGAGAGTTGAGCACCGCACCGAGCACCGCCACACCGAGGCCGTTGCCGAACTCCGCGAGCGTCCCGTTGATCCCCGCTCCCACACCCGCCTTCTCCGGCGGTATCGCACTCATGATCGCGTTGGCCATGGCAGGCATGGACAGCGCCACACCCGCGCCCATCACGACCAGGCCGAGCAGCATCCCGCCGTACCCGTGCCCGCCCAGCAGTGCGATCGCCGCCAGCCCGGCCGAGACCAGGCTCATACCGAGCGCGATGGCCGCCGGCGTGCCGGCCTTGAGCACCAGCTTCGCTCCGAGTCCGGTGAAGTTGAGCGCGACCACGGTCAGCGCCAGTGGCGCCGTCCGCAGACCGGCGTCCAGCGGTTCGTAGCCGAGTACGAACTGGAGGTGCTGGGTGAGCAGGAACAGCGAGCCCGTCATGCCGAAGGCCACGAGGATCGCGCCCGCGACCGCGCCCACGAACTTCTGGTTGCGGAAGAAGTGCATGTCGAGCATGGGGTGCTCGATCCGCAGCTCCCACGTCACGAACAGGCCGAGAACGACCATGCCGATCAGCGCGGAGACCAGCACCTGCGCGGAGGTCCAGCCGTGCTCGGGGCCGGTGATGATCGCGTACACGACGGCCGTCATGCCGATGGTCGACAGCACCGCGCCGACCAGGTCGGGCCGGTCGCCCGCCTTGTGCTTGGACTCCGGCACGAGTGCGGCGACCGCGATCAGGCCGAGCACGGCGACGGGGATGTTGATCAGGAAGATCGCCCCCCACCAGAAGTGGTTCAGCATCACGCCGCCGATCAGCGGCCCGGCCGCGAAACCGAGCGAACTGACCGTGGACCACAGCGCGATGGCCTTGACCCGCTCCTTGTCGTCGAAGATCTGCACGACGACGGCGAGGATCGTGGTCATCAGCAGCGCGCCGCCGACGCCCATGCCGGCGCGGGCCGCGATCAGCTGGGCCGGGCTCTGGGAGAGTCCGGCCACCAGCGAGCCCACACCGAAGATCGCCAGGCCCGACATCAGCAGCAGCTTGCGGCCGTAGCGGTCGGCGGCGTTGCCCGCCGTGAGGAGCAGGCCGGACTGCACCAGTGAGTAGGCGTTCATCATCCACTGGACGTCGGCGGTCGTCGCGTCCATCTCGCGGGTGAGCGAGGGGATCGCCACGTTCAGGATCGTGTTGTCGAGCAGCACGGTGAGCTGCGCGAGGCAGATGACACCGAGGATCAGCCAGCGCTGGGGGTGGCCGCCGTGCGCCGTCTGCGGCGGGGCCTCTTCCTGGGGGGACGTCGTCATGCTGTACACCGTAGAACACTTCCCATACGCTGTACAACCGAGTAATCGAGCAACGGAGAAGGGCGGTGGCTCTCGGCCACCGCCCTTCTTCCGGTCAGAGGACTGTCAGCCGCTCGCCTTCTGCGTGAGGTCGTAGAAGGTGGCCGAACCGACCGTGACCTTCTTGAAGTTGGCCTCGACCCAGGAGGTGATCTGGGAGGACGTGCCGTCGCTGCTGCCGCCCATGCCACCGCCCGCGCCGGAGGCGATGAAGTAGTGGATCTTTCCTTCTTCCACGTACTTCTTGAACTGGGCCAGGGTCGGGGACGGGTCCGTGCCGTTGAAGCCGCCGATGGCCATCACCGGCTCGCCGGTGGACAGCTGGTAACTCGCGGCGTTCTGGGCGCCGATGGCCGCCGCGGCCCAGGTGTACTGGTCGGCGTCGGTCTCCAGCAGCTTCTTGGCCTCAGAGCCGACGCTGGCGCCGTTGAGCAGACCGCCCATGCCGCCACCGCCGCCCATGCCGCCCATACGGCCGCCGTCGCCGGTCTGGCCGCCGGGGGTGGTGTTCTGGCCCTGCTGGTTCCGGCCGCCGCCCGGGAAACCGCCGCCGGGGAAGCCGTTGCCCTGCTGCCCCTGTGCGTTGCCGTTCCCGGTGCCGGGCCGCTGCCCCTGCTGGTTCTGGCCCCTACCCGGGAAGCCGCCACCACCGGGACCACCGCCGCCGCCCGGCCCACCGCGTCCGCCCGCGACCGCCGGACCCGCCGTGACGATCGAGCCCGTGTGCCCCTCGTTCACCGTGGTGAGCGTGTACGCCGCCGGGCCGGCCAGTGCCGCGACGAGACCGAGCCCGGCCGCTCCCAGGGCCAGTCGGCGCCCCAGCCGGCCGGCGAAGATCAGGCCGAGGGCCGCCGTCAGGCCGCCGACCAGGACGAGCCACTTCAGCCAGGGCAGGTAGTCGGAGGAGCGGTTGAGCAGGACGTAGCCCCAGGCCGCGGTGGCCGTCATCGCTGCCGCCAGGGTCAGGGACGCCCACGCCTTGTCACGCTTGTCCCAGAGCAGCGCCGAGCCCATGCCGACCAGCGGTGCGATGTAGGGAGCGAGCGCCACCGTGTAGTACTCGTGGAAGATGCCCTGCATGTAGCTGAAGACCAGCATGGTCGTGATCAGCGCGCCGCCCCAGACGAGGAACGCGCCGCGCGTCACCGACGTACGCCGTGCCTTGCCCGTGGCCACCAGGCCCGCGACGAGCAGGATCAGCGCGGCCGGGATCAGCCAGGAGATCTGGCCACCGATGCTGGAGCTGAACAGACGGTCCCAGCCGGTCTCGCCCCAGTTGCCACCGCCACCGCCACCGCCACCACCGCCTCCGACGCTGCCGGTCTCGTCGCCGTTGAGGCGGCCCAGGCCGTTGTAGCCGAAGGTCAGTTCCAGGAAGCTGTTGTTCTGCGAGCCGCCGATGTACGGGCGGGAGGACGCGGGCCACAGCTCGACGATCGCGACCCACCAGCCGCCGGAGACGACCAAGGCGACGGTGGCGAGGGCCAGTTGCCCGAATCGCTTCTTCACCGACACCGGTGCGCACACCGCGTGGACGAGCGCCAGCGGCGGCAGGATCAGGAAGGCCTGGAGGGTCTTGGCGAGGAAGGCGAAGCCGATGGCCACCCCCGCCCACACCAGCCACCTGGTACGGCCGTCCTCCAGGGCCCGGATGACGAAGTAGCAGGCCACGGCCATCAGCAGGGCCAGCATCGCGTCCGGGTTGTTGAAGCGGAACATCAGCGCCGCGACGGGGGTGAGCGCGAGCACAGCGCCCGCGATCAGACCGGCCGCGGGGCTGAACCGGCGGCGTACGGCGGCGTAGACGACGGCCACCGTGCCGACGCCCATGAGCACCTCGGGGACGAGGATCGCCCAGGAGCTGAGGCCGAACAGCCGCACCGACAGGGCCATCGGCCACAGCGCGGCCGGGGGCTTGTCCACGGTGATGGCGTTGGCCGCGTCCAGCGAGCCGAAGAAGAGGGCCTTCCAGGACTGGCTGCCCGCCTGGACGGCCGCCGAGTAGAAGGAGTTGGCGTAGCCGGAGGCGCTCAGGTTGTAGAGGTAGAGCACCGCGGTCGCCAGCAGCAGGCCGAGGAAGGCCGGTCGGGCCCAGCGGGGGTCCTCGGGCCGGCCGCGCCACAGTCGTTGCGGCAAGGGCCGCTTGGGTTCACCGGCGTCGGGAGCCGGTGCGGGGGCAGCGGGGTGACTGGTCCGGGTGTCGGGACTCGGGCCTCTGTCGGTGGTCTGCTGGTCGTAGTGGACGGTCATCGGAAGTCCCTCGCATCGGTGTCGTGGGGGCGCACCGGCAGCAGCTGCACGGTGGCGTCCTGCCAGGTGCCGTCCGCGGCTTCACCGGCGCGGAACTGGGCGTTGGGGTACGCGGTGTTGGGGTATGAGGCGGTGGGGTATGAGGCGACCACCGTCGTCTCGCTGTCGCGCCGGTCCGGGAACACCCACGCCCGGAAGAGCAGGAAGCGCAGCACGGTGGCCGCGAGGTTGGCGGCGATGAGCACCGCCAGTTCGGTGGAGTGCGCGGGCTCGGACGTGGCCGCGCCCAGCGCGGCGAGCGAGCCGCTGGTCAGGGCGAGCCCGATGCCGAAGACGACGAGGCCCTGCGCCTGGTGCCGTACGGCCCCGCCGCACCCGCGCACCCCGAAGGTGAGCCGCCGGTTCGCGGCGGTGTTGGCGATCGCCGAGACCAGCAGGGCGAGCGCGTTGGCGACCTGGGAGCCGGTGAAGACGCGGAAGCCGCTGTAGAGGAGCAGGTAGAAGAGGGTGGAGAGGCCGCCGACGACGCAGAAGCCGACCAACTGCCGGGCGAGGCCCCGCGGTACGTCCTTGATGTCCCGGTCGCGCGGGTCGTCGCCGAACGGCCGGGTGAGCCGGTCCAGCGGCAGCGAACCGGTGGCCAGGGCCCTGCCGATCCGCCACACGCCCTTGAGGTCGTCGGTCGCGGTCTTGACGATGTGCACGGTCGAGTCGGGGTCGTCGACCCAGTCGACCGGCACCTCGTGGATACGGAGTCCCGCGCGCTCGGCGAGCACCAGCATCTCGGTGTCGAAGAACCAGCCGGTGTCCTCGATCAGGGGCAGCAGCACCTGCGCCACGTCACGGCGGATCGCCTTGAACCCGCACTGGGCGTCCGAGAAACGGGCCTGGAGCGAGCCGCGCAGGATGAGGTTGTAGGCCCGGCTGATGAACTCCCGCTTGGGGCCGCGCACCACGCGCGAGCTGCGGGCCAGCCGGGAGCCGATCGCGAGGTCCGAGTGGCCGGAGATCAGCGGCGCCACCAGCGGGAGCAGGGCGTTGAGGTCGGTGGACAGGTCCACGTCCATGTAGGCGAGGACCGGGGCCTCCGACGCCGACCAGACGGCTCGCAGGGCCCGGCCGCGGCCCTTCTGCTCCAGGCGGAAGGTGGTGACCTCGGGGATCTCCGTTGCCAGCCGTGCCGCCACCTGCGGGGTGGTGTCCGTGGAGGCGTTGTCCGCGATCGTGATGCGGAACGCGTACGGGAACGTGCGGGCGAGGTGCTCGTGCAGTCTGCGGACGCACGGCTGGAGGTCCCTCTCCTCGTTGTAGACGGGGATCACTACGTCCAGGACAGGCGTACCGGCTGGTCCGGCCGGGAGGTGCTCCCGCGCCGGCAGGGTGCCGGGAGAAGAGTCGGTTCGCATGGAACCGACTTTCGTCAGGCGCCCTGTTGTGCCCATGTGGTGACGCTGTGGCGTGCCTGTGAGTGCTGTTGCCGGCTCATTTCCGGCTGCGGCTGGGCCGGCAGCGCGGGCAGGTGCACCGTGAACACGGTCCGCCCGGGCACGCTGTCGACGGCCACGGCACCGCCGTGCGCGGTCGCCACGGCCTGCACGATGGCGAGGCCGAGACCGGTCGAGCCGGTGGCGCGGGACCGCGCGGAGTCGCCGCGGGCGAACCGTTCGAAGACGTGTGGGAGCAGCTCGGCCGGGATGCCCTGCCCGTTGTCCTCGACGTCCACGCACAGCCAGGTGCCGCGCCTCTGGACGCGGGCGGTGACCGTCGTACCGGGCGGGGTGTGGGTGCGGGCGTTGCCGAGCAGGTTGACGAGGACCTGCTGGAGCCGGGCCGCGTCCGCCGCCACGATCGCGGGCTCGTCGGGCAGGTCGAGACGCCAGTTGTGGTCCTGGCCTGCCGCGCGGGCATCGCTGATGGTGTCCACGACGAGCGGTACGAGGTCGGTCTGCTCGAACTGCAACGGCCGCCCGGCGTCCAGCCGGGCGAGCAGCAGCAGATCCTCGACGAGCAGCGTCATGCGCCCGGCCTCGGACTCGATCCGCCCGAGGGCGTGCCGGGTGTCTGGCCCGACGTCCTCTCTCCCGCGCCTGGTCAGCTCGGCGTATCCGCGAATGGAGGCGAGGGGCGTCCGCAGCTCGTGACTGGCGTCGGCGACGAACTGCCTGACCCGCATCTCGCTCTGCTGCCGTGCGTGCAGCGCGCCGTGGACGTGGTCGAGCATCCGGTTGAGCGCGGCACCGACCTGACCGACCTCGGTGTGCGGATCGGTCTCGGAGTCGGGGACCCGCTCACTGAGGTTCACCTCGCCGGTGTGCAGGGGGAGTTCGGAGACCCGGGTGGCGGTGGCGGCGACGCGGCGGAGGGGGCGGGTGGCTACGCCGATGAGGACGGAACCGGCGATGGCGGCGGCGACGAGGCCGGCGCCGGTGACGCTGACCTCGACGAGGATGAGGGTGTTGATCGTGGTGGTGACCGACTCGGTGGGCAGCGCTACGTAGTAGCTGCCTCCGTCGGCCCCGGGGACGTACTGCACGCGGTACGCGCCGAGGCCGGGTAGGTCGACGGTGTGCATTCCACTGGTCGGCACCTCGGCGAGGGCGGCCTTCTGCTCGTCGGTGAGGCTGACGGCCGAATTCCGCTGGAAGGGGCCGATCTCGTTGGAGGCCTCCTTGGCGATGAACGCCCGGGTGACCGTGCCGTCGGCACCGATCTCGGCGGCGATGGTCTCCGGCTGGGCCGGTCCCCTGACGAAGCCGGTGATCCTCTCGATCGAGTCGGAGTCGTTTTCGCCCCCGGGTTTCATAGGACCCGACAGGCGCTTGCCGGCGTCGTCGACCTGCCCGTTCAACTGCTCGTACAGATGCGACCTGAGGGCAAGCGTCGTCACCGTTCCGATCACCGCACACACCACGGCGATCAGCACCACGGACGCGACGACGAGCCGCGTCCGCAGCGTGCGCGGCTTGCCCGCCCACTGCTGCGTATCCGGCCGTCGCCGCCCGCTCATGACGCCGCGGGCTTGATCAGGTAACCGGCACCACGCCGGGTGTGGATCATCGGCTCCCGCCCCGCGTCGATCTTCCGCCGCAGATACGAGATGTACAGCTCGACGACATTGGCCTGCCCGCCGAAGTCGTACGACCACACGCGATCGAGGATCTGCGCCTTGCTGAGCACGCGCCGCGGATTGCGCATCAGGAACCGCAGCAGCTCGAACTCGGTCGCGGTCAGGTGGATGTTGTCACCGCCCCGGGTGACCTCGTGACTGTCCTCGTCGAGGGTGAGGTCGCCGACGACCAGCGTGGAGTCGGAGCGCCGGTCGGCGGCACCGGACCGCCGTATCAGCCCGCGCAGCCGCGCGACGACCTCTTCGAGGCTGAACGGCTTGGTGACGTAGTCGTCTCCACCGGCCGTCAGCCCGGCGATCCGGTCCTCGACGGCGTCCTTGGCGGTGAGGAAGAGAACCGGCACGTCCGGCAGCTCACGGCGCAGCCGTCCGAGAACCGCCAGCCCGTCCATGTCGGGCAGCATCATGTCCAGGACGACGGCGTCGGGCCGGAAGTCGCGCGCCGTCTGGATCGCGCCCGTGCCGTCACCGGCACTCCGGATCTGCCATCCCTCATAGCGCAGGGCCATGGACAGCAGTTCGGTGATCGACATCTCGTCGTCCACCACAAGCACTCGGACGGGGCTCCCGTCCGGCCTCAGCAGTTCGGTGCGCCCTTGGGGCGAGGTCGTGGTCATGGTGAACACGGTGTCGGGGTGCTCTGAGAGCACCCTTTCGAGAACCTGTGATTTCCCTGAGAAACCCACAGGCACTTCTCAGGGAACGCCTGGGAATGCCAGCGAGCGGGGTTCATCAGCGGGCGGGTCAGAACAACCCCTCCTGCACACCCACCTCCTCCTTGAACTCCCTCACCGGAACGGTCAGTTCCGTACCCGCGGCGGGCACCAGCCCCCACCCGCTCATCAGCCGCGTGTCCAGCACGACGACCCCGCCCCCGGTCGCCAGATGCAGATCGGGTCCGGCAGCAGCCACGAGTTCCCCGCTCACGACCCCACCGGCGACGAGCTCGCCGACCTCCCCGACGGCGACGGGCAGCCCGGCGAGCCCGAACACCTCCACATGATCGACAACTCGCAGAGGCTCCCGCACGAGCGACTCCGGCCACCCACCCAGCGCGACCGCCCGCGCATGCAACTCGGCGACCTCGACGGCCCGGTCAGCCGCCGCCTCCGGAAGCACGGACCGCACGGCCCGCTTCTCGACGTATGGAATCCGGTCGGGCACCCCCAGCGCGGCCCGCAACAACTCCTCCGTACGCCGCGCGGCCATCAGGGGCCCGGCACCGAGCCAGCTGAAGCACACCGCCCCCTGCTCGAGCAGCCGGGCCGACCCCCGCTCCTCCGCCGTGATCCCGACCTTGACCATGCCGGGCCCGAACCACGCCAGATACACGCGATACGGCCGCGGATCGTCCGCGATCGTGTCGGCGGCCACGGAGTGCGCCCGGTCCAGCCGCGCACACTCCTCGCACCGCGCCCCCGTACTCCGCGCCGACACGGCCGCCCCCGTCGGACACGCATGCCCCCGAGCCCCCACGCACGTCCGCCCACCACCCTCCGCGACCCCGAAGGCCACCCGTTTCCCCCAGGTCAGCGCGCTGCGCCGCCCGCCGCCCCACGCCAGGACGGGACCGTCCGCCGACCACCGCAGCCCCGAGCATTTCCATGCCTGTGCCATCTCTGACGAGACTAGAGGGCACCACTGACAACGGCGTCCGCGCGAGTCAGCGCCCGGAGTCGGCACCCAGGGCAGCGGCCTCGGGCTCCCCGCCCACACTCACATCGCCGCGCACGGAAGCGCCCCCGGCCACCTCGGCCGTACCGCCCGCACTCGCCGTACGCCGCCGCCCGGCCAGCCGGCACCCGAGGCACTCGTCATGCCCGGCCCGCGCCCCCGAGTCCCGCACCCGCCACCCCCACTCCTCGCGGGGCCGGGTCCCTGGTCCCTTCCCCCAGCCGGCCAGATGCAGCGCCCAGGTGACGAGCAGACCGACCACAGCGATCCCGAGCCCACCGGCGATCAGCACACCCGAAACGAAACACACCCCCGCCCCCGCCACAGCGGCCCCGACACTCGCGATTCCCGTTCCGACCCACCCCGCGACGGTATGCCCGTGGTCATACTGATGTGCGCTCATGCGCTGCCCCCTTACGGACGAAGGTCTCGGGAACCCACCCCCGAATCCCTCACCAACAAGACTTTTAGAGCCCAAACATCTCACGAACTAAGGGATCTGGGAATGCGAGCCAAGCCGCGTCCGGCCGCCACGGCGGAGCAGGCACTGTTGGCGATGGACCACCTCATCGCGACCCACCTGGTCGGGCAGCATGAGATCGCCGAACAGGTAGGCCTGAGTGTGACCGACCTCACCTGCTTCGCCTACGTCATCGAGGCCGGTGAGAACCTGCCCACGGCCGGCGACCTGGCAGCCCGCGTCCACGTCACGACGGGCGCGGTCACCGGCATCCTCAACCGCCTGGAACGCGCCGGCTACATCACCCGCCGCCCCGACCCGACCGACCGCCGCCGCATCCGGGTAGCCGCCCAGCCCGACGCGGTCGCCCGCGTCCGAGAGGTCTACGAGCCGTACTACGCCCGCCTCACGGAACTCTTCACGGACTACTCCCCCGACGAAATCGCGGTCCTGAACGACTGGTTCACCCGCGCGAGCGCGCTGGCGGCGTGCTACCTGGAGGAGCACTGCCGCACTGACTGAACGCCGACCGAGAACCGCAAGACGGCCCCACCAGCGGTATCTCCGTCACCCTGACCGCCGGAACGCTGCGGGCGATCCGTGAGCGGGTCGGCAAGCGGGGAGTCTCGGCGTACCTGGAAAGGGCTGCCCAGCGGCAGATCGAGCGGGACAACCTCGACGAGCTGATCGCGGACTTCGACAAGGTGCTCGGCCCGACCGACCCGGAAGTCGTGGCAGCCAAGCGCGCCCGGCTGACCGACGGCTCCTCCGATGCCGGCGCGGCAGCGTGAGCGGTGCCCTGGCCCTCGGCAGCGAGGCCCTGGCGAGGGCCGTACAGCGTGATCGAGAGATCCACGAGTGGCTGACGGCGGCCCGCGACGCGGACCTTCCGGTGGTCACGTCTGCGGCGGTGCTGCTCGAGGTGATCCACCCGGAGATCAACGACGCCGCACTGAAGTGGACCCTGTCCCGCCTGACGGTCCTGACGTCGACACGGAAGACGCCGGGCTGCTCACTGCCGAGCATCGACGTGTGAGCCGTGGAGAAGGTCTGAGCCGAGGCCTTCCGCTACGCGCCAGGAGCCCGGTACTGGACCTGCTCGGCTGTGCGCAGGGCCTCGATCGTCTCGTCGACGGTCAGGAGAACTGTCGTCTCGAACGAACTCAGCGCACCGCCTCCGCTGATCGCCAGCGCAACCGCGGCCATGGACACGTTGTCCGGAGCCTCCCACAGGTTGTAGCCGTCGTGCGTGCCGAAGGCATACCAGAAGCCGTGGAGCTTCCCGCCGACGGACTCGATGTACGACTGAGCTGCCTGTGCCCGGTCCTCCGGGCGGCCGATCAGCCTCGCCCAGGTCTCCGGGGTATAGCTGAACCTCGACAGGTAGAGCGGCATCATGTCTCCCTTGCGTCCATCAAGGGATGCCCCGCGGGGCGGTAAAGGCGCCGGCGGCGACCCGCGCATCACCCGAATGGCCGGAGACGTTGAGCGCCCATCGAGCCTGGGAAACGCCAGAGGCCCCGGAGTGATCCGGGGCCTCTGATTTGTGTGCACTCGGCAGGATTCGAACCTGCAACCTTCTGATCCGTAGTCAGATGCTCTATCCGTTAAGCTACGAGTGCTTGTTCTGTTTTTTCGCCGCTCCCGGGCCTTTCGGCTCGCTCGCGGCGACAGGAAGAACATTACATGACTGCCGCCGCCATGTGAAATCCGTTTGCCGTACCCCTTGTGACCTGCGGAAACCGCCTCAGAGGCCCATCGGCGCCGGGGTCGACGACAGCGAAGCCCCGGTCGGGTGACCGGGGCTTCGTGATCAGGTGCGGAGGCGGAGGGATTTGAACCCTCGATGGGCTTTAAGACCCAAACCGCATTAGCAGTGCGGCGCCATAGACCGGACTAGGCGACGCCTCCAGGCACATCCTCCCGCGCGACCGCGAGTCGGTGCGTGCCGATGATGACACAGTCGAGCGTGCTGTCACCAATCGACCCCCACGGTACTAGGCGGGAAGGGCGCAGGGCAAAGGCCTTGTCCGGCCGGTGCGGCGGTACGGGGGCGCTGCCGTGACCGGCGTGGCGGGGTGTGGGGCGGCGAGGGGCGCGGTGGAGTCGTGCGGTATCTCGGCCCGGCGCGCAACGTACCGGCCCGCGCCGCGTTAGTCAGGTCATGTCGCATGCCATTCGCCGGGCTGAACCCGGAAACGCCCCCCGAACCTCCTGGACCTCCTGGACCTCCCGGACCTCCCGGACCACCGCTCGCCCCGGTCTGCGGCGGCTCGTCGTCGGTGCCGCCGCCTCCGCCGCCGCCTTCGGGTCGCTGGCCGCGGTGTCTCCGGCCGCGTACGCCCTGGCCGGCGGGGGCGGTCCGCTGTCCCCGGCCGGTCTCGACGCAGGCCGGGACCCGGGCCGGGACCAAGGGCGGGATCGGGGCCAGGACCGTGATCACCTCGTCGTCACCGTGCGGAACGCGGGCGGTGCGGCCGACGGGACGTACGAGTTGTACTGCGGGCCCGACGGCGGCAGCCATCCCGACCCGCGCGGAGCCTGTGACGCCCTGGAGCGGGACACGCGGTGGGGGAAGGACGTCTTCGCACCCGCCCCGGAAGGCGGCATCTGCACCATGCAGTACGGAGGGCCGGCCACCGCGCACGTCACCGGCACCTGGGCCGGACGGCCCGTCGACGCCACGTACGACCGCCGTGACGGCTGCGGGATCGCCCGCTGGGACCGGCTCGTGCCGCTGCTGCCGGACATGGGGGCCGAGAAGCGCCCCTGAGTGACTTGAGGGGAGCGCGTGTCGGCATGCGGCGTCCCTATCCGGCCACGCACGCTCCCATCCGGCCACCCGGGCAAAAAGGTACAGAAACACTGTCCTCGTAAAGGTCCCGCGAAGGTCTCGCGACGTCGTTGCAGGAGGGCGGGCGTTTCCGGTTACTCGGTCGTCAGTTCGAGGTCACTTTGTCGTGCGACCTCGCTCTCATCCGGCGTCGCGAGCGCAACCACAGCCCTTAGACTCCCTCGCGTGACACGCTGCGGGACGGTTGGCAAGATGGCCCGAGCGGTCGGCAAGGTGCGGTAACAGGGAGGAAGCGTCTCGTGAGCAGCAGGCCATCCCGAGGCGCTGCTCGCCTCGCAGCCATACTGGACGCGCTTCCCGACGCGTTGGTGCTGGTCAACGCCAATGGGACCGTCGTCAACGCCAACACCATCGCCCTGGAGGCCTTCGAGACGCCGGGGACCGCTCTGGTGGGGCGTGGGCTGCTCGATCTGCTGCCGCAGTTCGACTCCAAGCTCATCCCTGGGTCCATGCGGCGGCCGGAGCACCTCGATCCGCATGCCCGGACCAAGCCGACGCGGATGATCGCGCGCAGGACCGACGGGACCGAGTTCCCCGTCGAGGTCACCAGTGCGAATCTGGAGAACGGGCAGCAGGCCTACGACGGTTACGGCTACACCGGCGACGAGCTGCTCATGCTCGTCGTGCGGGACCTGTCCGGGACCGTGGACACCGAGGCCGAGCTGGCGCGGTCGCAGCGGCAGACCGAGATGATCCTGCGGGCCGCGGCCGAGGGCGTCGTCGGGACCGACACCGACGGGCGGATCGTGCTCGTCAATCCGGCCGCCGCTCAGATACTGGGTTTCCGGGCCAGCGACCTCGGCGGGCGTGCACTGCACGATCTCGTGCTGCACTCGCGCGCCGACGGATCGCCCTTCCCGTACGAGGAGTCGCCGCTCGCCGACACCCTGCGCTCCGGGCGCAAGCACCGGGTGCGCGGGCAGGTGCTGTACGCCAAGGACGGCGGCAAGGTGCCGGTCGATCTGACGACCGCGCCCGTGCGCGACGGCGAACAGCTCGTCGGCGCCGTGATGACCTTCACCGACCGGCGGCCGTACGACGCCGTCGTCGAGGAGAAGGAGGCGGCGGAGAAGCGCCACGAGGAAGAGCTGGAGCGGATCGCCGAGGAGCACGCCTCCGAGCTGACCGCGCTGCGCCAGCAGCACGTCACCGAGCTGGAGGAGCTGCGCGAGCGGCACGCCGAGGAACTCGGCGCGAACGAGGACCGGTACGCCGCCCTCGGGGAGCGGGAGAAGGACCGGTACGAGGCACTCGCCGCGCGGCACGAGCAGTTGCTGACCCTGCTCGGTCAGTCGCTGCGCGGGCCGCTGGAGGAGCTGCGCCGCGAGCTGGCCGCGCTGGCTGCCGACGACGCCGGGCAGCTCTGGCCCGAGGCCAACCAGGTGCTGCACCACCTGTCCGCCGGGTATTCGCGCATCACGACGCTCATCGACAACGTCCTCGGCTACCAGCGGCTCGACACGGGCAGCGAGGGCATCTCCCGTACGAAGGTGATGCTGGACGCCGTCGTCGCCGCCGGTGTCGACGGGGCCGTCGAGCTCATCGGGCCCGGGCGGGTGCAGTTCGCCGTGCACGCGCCGCCCATCGAGGCCGAGGTCGATCCCCGGCTGCTCGCGACCGCCCTCGCGCACCTGGTCGCGGACGTGGCGGGGGTCGACGCGACCGGCAACACGCCCGTGTCCGCGGGCGGTTACATGGACAACACCGTCGTGGTGGCGGCGGCGCAGCGCGGCGAGGTCGTACGCATCGAGGTGCGCGGGCCGTACACCGGCGGCGACACCGTGCACGAGCCCATCGTCCGCGGGATCGTCCGGGCTCACGGTGGCGTGCTCCAGACGCATGAAGTGCCGGGGATGAGCGGTAACGCGTACGTCCTCGAAGTGCCGATCGGGGGCGGGGCCGGGGCGGTTGTCGCGGATGCCGTCCAGGCGGTCGACGAGGGGCTGCCCGCTGCCTTCGGTGAGCAGACCTCCGGCGAGTACACCTCCGGTGGAGGACGGCGCCGGGCGCGGCGGGCCACCACCGATGCGTTCCTGGACGGTGACGTTCCCGCTGAGGGCGACGGGGCCGAAGGGTCCGGTGCCGAGGGGGTTACGCCGACCGGGCGGCGGCGGAGGCGGGCCGCCGGGGAACCGGCTGCCCTTCCCGCGCAGGCTTCCGGTGAGGGTGCGGCCGTTTCGGGCGGTACCGGACGGCGGCGGCGCAGCGCCGAGAACGCCGGCGCGGTTGCGGCCCTGCCCGTCGGGGGTGCCGTCCAGGGCGTCGCCGAAGGGGCCGTCGTCACGGCCGCCGAGCATGCGGCGGGGACCGCCGCATCGGGCACGGGGCTGGGCGGCACCGTGCCGCCGCAGGGCGTGCCCGCGCCCTCCGGGCGGCGGGCCCGGCGTGAGCCCGGCGAGCAGCACGCGCTGCCGCCGGCACTGCCCGCGCCGTCCGGCGAGGCCGCCGCGGAGTCCACCGACGCGGCCCAGGGCCAAGCCCAGGCTTCGCAGCCGACCGGGCGTCGGCGGCGGGCGCTGGCTGCCGCCGCCGAGCGGGCGGCCGCGCAGGAGGCGGCGGGTCCGCGTCCGGTGTTCGCCCTGCCGCCGGCCGAGGCGGATCAGGCCCCGGCCGGACCGGCCGGACCGTCCGACCAGGGGCAGCAGGTCGCGCCAGGTGGTGTGCCCGGTCAGGGGCCGGTGCCGGGTCAGGCGCAGGGGGCCGCGGCGGTTCCTGGTTCGGCTGCCACCGGTGACGGGGTGGCCGAGGAGGGTCGACACGACGCCGTTCCGCACGACCAGTCCGCCGATCACACCCCGCCGCAGCCCCATCCCACGAGTGCGCCGACGGGGCGTCGGCGGCGGGCCGTGGCGGCTCAGCCGACCGACGGCGGCGGAGTTCAGGCGCCCGGTACGGCACCTGTGCAGGGGGCTGGACAGCACGCTCCTGTGCAGGGCGGTGCCGGTCAGGCGGGTCTCGCCCCGGCGGGTTCCGTACCCGCCGGGTCCGAGCAGGGAGTTCCCGCTCAGCAGGACGTCACCGGTCAGATTCCGGCGGGCCAGGCCGGTCCGGGGCAGGGTGCCCCGGGTCAGGGTGTGCCCGTCCAGGCCGGGGTGACCGCCGGGCAGGTCGCGCCCGGTACGGCCGTGCCGCCGCAGGTTCCGGCGCAGGGCAACGCAGCTCACCCGCAGGGCGACGCCGTGCACCCGCAGGGCAACGTCGCCCAGCCGCAGGGCACCGCAGTCCCGCCCCAGGGTGTCGCCGCACCCCCGCAGGGCGTGTCCGTCCCCGCCCCGGGCGGTCTCGGGCACAGCGTGCAGGCGGCCCTCCCCGGTCAGGCGCTTCAGCCTGCGTCCCTGAACCAGCCCCACGGCGCCCAGCCCCTGCCGCAGCAGAACACCGTCACACCGGAGCAGCAGCCCTCCGCCGGTCAGCCGCTCCCCGCCGAAGCCGCCCCCGGGCACGGCGCCCCGGCTCCGGGCACCCCGGCTCCGGGCACCCCGGCTCCGGGCACTCCGGCCCAGGGCACCGCCACCCCCGGAGCCCCGTCCGCGGCACAGGGCACCCCCGCCCCCACTCCCCAGCCACAGCCCTGGCCCGCCGCCGACCACAGCACGGGGGCCGGTGTCGCCGTACCTCCGAACGGTGCGGCGCAGTCGGTACCGCCCAAGGGCGCGGCACAGTCCGCAGCCCCCAACAGCACCGCCCACCCCGTGCCACCGAACGGCACCCCCGCGGCCGGAACCCAGGCCCAGGCCCAGTCCCCGCAGCCCCACACCCCGGCCCCGGGCACCCCGCTGCCCCCGGAGGGCGCGGCGCGGGCGGCTCAGCCCTTGCCCGCGGAGGCGGCCGCGCCCGTCGATCCGAACTCGACGCAAGGGCGGGCGATCAGCGTGCGGACGCTGGGTCAGGGCGTGCCGTTCAACCGGCAGGCGGCCCACGTGCAGCAGCCGTCGGGCGTGCCCGCCTCGCGTCCCTCCGCCGCTTCCGCCCCGCAGGCGCCGGGGGTGCCCGCGTCCCAGCAGTCGGCGACGCCGCCGCCGCACCAGTCGAACGGATCGGGCCGGCGCCGCAAGCTGGGCACGCCGCCCGACCCGGCCGCGCGGACGGAACAGGCCGGGCGGACCGAGCAGACCTCGCGCCAGGAACCGGCGCCCCGCCCCGAGCAGGCCGCCCGCCCGCATCCGGCGACCGAGCCGACGCCCGCGCAGGGCACCGCCCAGGTCCCCGCGCCCGTCCCGGCGCAGCCGTCCCTCGCCGGTCAGTCGCGGCTCGCGCAGATGACCGAGGGCGGTGGACGGTCGTACGCCATAGGCGCGCCGGACGAGAACGCCGCCGAGGGGCCGGAGCCGCTGGACGGGCCGGGCGGTGCCGTCGAGGTGGCCGATCCGCCGCTGCCGCAGCCGATGGACGACGAATTGCCGCCGGAGCCGCTGGACAACCCGCGGCGGCTGCTGGTGTGGCCGGCGCCGGACGTCAGCACCTCGCAGGCGCTGAGCGACCGCGGCTACCGGCCCGTGATCGTGAACTCGCGCGAGGAGGTCGACGCGCAGATCGCGGCCTTCCCCGCCGCGCTGTTCGTCGATCCGCTGACCGGGCCGATCACGCGTACGGCGTTGCAGTCGCTGCGGCAGGCCGCCGTCGCCGCCGAGGTGCCCGTCCTGGTCACGGCCGGACTCGGGCAGGCCTCACGGGACGCGGCGTACGGTGCCGATCCCGCCGTCCTGCTGAAGGCGCTGGCGCCGCGCGACAGTGAGCAGCACCCGCCGCGCGTACTGCTGATCGAGGAACACGCGGAGATCGCGCTGGCGCTGACGGCGACGCTGGAGCGGCGCGGAATGCAGGTCGCGCGGGCGGCGAGTGACGCCGACGCGGTGACGCTGGCGGGGCAGTTCCGGCCGAACCTGGTCGTGATGGACCTGTTGCAGGTGCACCGGCGACAGGCCGGGATCGTGGACTGGCTGCGCGCGAACGGGCAGCTCAACCGCACCCCGCTCGTCGTCTACACGGCCGCCGTCGACCAGGCCGACCTGCCGCGGCTGGCCTCCGGAGAAACGGTGCTCTTCCTGGCTGAGCGGTCCACCAGCAACGAGGTACAGTCCCGGATCGTCGAGCTGCTGTCCCGGATCGGGACCAACTAGCGGGCCCTATCGGGCCGTCAGGCGGCGGGCCGCCTCCTTGACCGAGGTGCGCAGGCGGTCCCGGTCGGGGTCCTCGCCCCCGACCAGGATGCGCCGCATCTGCGGCACGACCGCGGTCCAGTTGGCCAGGGCGGTCAGCAGGAACAGCAGGTCGGCCGCCGGGATGGCGTCGGTGACGACGCCCCGGTCCTGGCCGTCCCGGAGGGCGGCGACCTTGCGGGCGTAGTGCTCCTGGCGGTCGGACTCGTGGGGCAGTTCGGTGCTGCCGTACTCCAGTCCCTCCCAGAAGAGCAGGCGCAGCAGCTCCGGGTGGGCGGCGTGGTAGTCCATCAGGCGGTCGACCCAGCCCCCGATGTCGTCCGGGTCGACGGGGACGGCTTCGGCGAGGTGGAGCATCTTCTTCTCGAGGACGATCGCGAACAGCTCCGCCTTGTTGCCGAAGTAGGCGTAGATCAACTGCTTGTTGGCCTTCGCCTCGGCGGCGATGCGGTCGATGCGGGCGCCGGCGATGCCGTGCCGGGCGAACTCGGCGACCGCCGCCTCGAAGATCCGGGCCTTGGTGGCCTCAGGGTCCCTTGCTGCCATGGGGGAGAGGGTAGCGCGCCAGGTAACCAACTGTTTGGTTGACAGGGAATCGAAGGGCGCCCCACACTGTTGCCCCGTTATCCAACCAACCAGTTAGTTGTTAGAGCCGACTCCAAGGAGTCCTCCTCCCATGCCGCCAGCGACCACGAGTACGACCACGTCCCGCCGGGCAGGCACCGCCCCCGCGCGGCCGGCGCGTACCCCGTCCCCCGGTCTCTTCCTCGTCCTGATCGCCGTGTGCAGCGCGGTCACCGCCGCCAACATCTACCTCGCCGCCCCGCTGCTCTCGCTCATGGCACGCGACTTCGGCTCGGCCCCCTCGGCCGTCGCCTGGATCGCCTCGGTCGCGCAGCTCGGCTACGCGGTCGGCCTGCTGTTCTTCGCGCCGCTCGGCGACAGCGCGAACCGGCGTCGGCTGGTCGGCGGGCTCACGCTCGTCACCACCGTCGCGCTGGCCGCGAGTGCGGCCGCCCCGGGGGTCACCGCCCTCGCAGTCGCCGTGTTCGTCGCCTCGGCCGCGACCGTCATTCCGCAACTGCTCGTCCCGCTGGTCGCCGAACGCGCTCCGGCCGAGCGGCGTGCCCGGCATGTCGCGGCCGTCATCGCGGGCCTTTTCACCGGCATCGTCGCCGCCCGGGTGCTGGGCGGACTGGCCGGGCAGGCCTTCGGGTGGCGGTGGGTGTTCGCGGGCGCGGCCGTGCTCACCCTCGTCCTGGGGCTCGCGACCACCCTCGTCCTGCCGTCGCAGCGGCGACGGGAAGGCCCGCTGTTCGCCGGACTCGCCGCGCTGCCCTCGGTGCTGCGCCACTCGCCCGACCTGTGGCGCGCCTGCCTGCGGCAGGCCGGGATGTTCGGGGCGTGGAGCGCGCTGTGGACCTCGCTCGCCCTGCTGCTGACCGGGCCGGCGTACGGGCTGTCCACCGCGGCGGCCGGGCTCTTCGGGCTCTTCGGGCTGACGGCGAGTGCCGTGGCGCCGCTGGCGGGCGGGCTGGTGGACCGGTTCGGCGCGGCGCGTGTCGTGCGGTCCGCGTACCTGCTCGCCGCCGTGTCCGTGCCGCTGTTCTGGCTGGGCGGGCACACACTGGGCGCGCTGTTCGCCGCCGCGGTCGCGATCCACGCGGCGCTGGTGGCGTCCCACGTCGCCAACCAGACCCTCGCCCTGACCGCCACGTCCACCCCGGCCACCGCCAACACCGCCTACGTGGTCGCCGGTTTCGCGGGCGGTGCCGGCGCCTCGGCCCTCGCCGGGTTCGCCTTCAGCCACTTCGGCTGGGGCGGGGTGTGCGGGGTGGCGGGCGTGTGGCTGGTGCTGGGGTGGGGGCTGACCGCCGTACGGCGGTGACGGCGGTCAGGCAATGCGTCCCCGGAGGTCAGAGCCGGGTGATGTCCAGCTCCCCCTGCGCGTACTGCCTGCGCAGCACCTTCTTGTCGAACTTGCCGACGCTCGTCTTCGGCACCGCCGGGATGACCGTCCAGCGCTCCGGGAGCTGCCACTTGGCGATCCCGCCCTCGGCGGCGAGGAAGGCGCGCAGGGTCTCGAAGGTGGCGGTGGAGCCTTCCTTGAGGACGACCGTGGCCAGGGGGCGCTCGCCCCACTTCTCGTCGGGGACGGCGACGACGGCCGCCTCGGCCACCTCCGGGTGGGACATGAGGGCGTTCTCCAGCTCCACCGACGAGATCCACTCGCCGCCGGACTTGATGACGTCCTTGGCCCGGTCGGTGAGGGTGAGGTAGCCGTCGGGGGAGATCGTCCCCACGTCGCCCGTCTTGAGCCAGCCGTCCTCGCTGAACTTGTCGGCGGGACGGAGGGGGTCGGCGTCCGGGCCGTTGTAGTAGGCGCCGGCGATCCACGAGCCGCGCACCTCCAGCTCGCCGGCCGACTCGCCGTCCCAGGGAAGGCGTTCGCCGCCCGGGCCGGTCAGCCGGGCCTCGACACCGGCCGGGAAACGGCCCTGGGTGAGGCGGTAGGCGAACTCCGCCTCCGTACCGGCCACACCGGCCGGGGGACGGGCGACCGTGCCGAGCGGGGACGTCTCCGTCATGCCCCAGGCATGGCAGACCCGCATGCCCAGCTTGTCGAAGGCCTCCATCAGCGACGGCGGACAGGCGGAGCCGCCGATGGTGACCTGGGTGAGGGAGGAGACGTCGCGGGGGTGCGCGGTCAGCTCGCCGAGCAGGCCCTGCCAGATGGTCGGGACGGCGGCGGCGTGGGTCGGCTTCTCGCTCTCGATCATCGCGGCGAGCGGGGCCGGCTGGAGGAAGCGGTCCGGCATCAGCATGTTCACGCCGGTCATGAAGGTCGCGTGCGGCAGGCCCCAGGCGTTCACGTGGAACTGCGGCACCACGACCAGCGAGGTGTCCTCGTCGGTCAGGCCCATCGACTGGGTCATGTTGACCTGCATGGAGTGCAGATAGATGGAGCGGTGGCTGTAGACCACGCCCTTGGGGTCGCCGGTGGTGCCGGAGGTGTAGCACATGGCGGCGGCCTGGCGTTCGTCCAGCTGCGGCCAGTCGTACGAGGAGGGCTTCCCGGCGATCAGGTCGTCGTACTCGTGGACCCGCGCGGTCGCGTCCGCGAGCAGGGAGCGGTCCCCGGGCCCGGAGACGACCACGTGCTCGACCGTCTTCAGGTGCGGGAGCAGCGGGGCCAGCAGGGGGAGCAGCGAACCGTTGGCGATGATCACGCGGTCGGCCGCGTGGTTGACGATCCAGGCCAGCTGCTCGGGGGGAAGCCGGAGGTTCAGGGTGTGGAGGACCGCGCCCATGGAGGGGATCGCGAAGTAGGCCTCCACATGCTCCGCGTTGTTCCACATCAGGGTGGCGACCCGGTCGTCGCCGGCGACGCCGAGCTCCTCGCGCAGGGCGTGTGCGAGCTGGGCCGCGCGGGCGCCGATCTCGGCGAAGGAGCGGCGGTGCGGCTCGTCCTCACCGGTCCAGGTGGTCACCTGTGATGTCCCGTGGATCGTCGACCCGTGGGTCAGGATCCTCGAGATCAGCAGCGGTACGTCCTGCATGGTGCTCAGCACGGCGTCCTCCCGGGCGACATTGCCTACGCGGTGGTAAAGGTTGCGCTGATTCTGCGCACATACCGCGCGGTATGTCACTAGCCCCGGGCGATCGATCACGTCACGGCTACCGACGGAACCGCTCACCGCCGACCGACACATCCGCTCACTGACGCACAAGCCCCAGCTCAGCGTCCTCGCGGAGCTTGCCGAGCGCGCGGGAGACGGCCGACTTCACCGTGCCCACCGAAACGCCGAGCACCTCGGCCGTCTGGACCTCGCTGAGGTCCTCGTAGTACCTGAGGACGACCATCGCCCGCTGCCGGGCCGGCAGCCGCATGATCGCCCGCCACATCGCGTCGCGCAGCGCCTGCTGCTCGGCCGGGTCGTCGGCGCCGCGCACCGGCTCCGGCTCGGGCAGCTCGTCGCAGGCGAACTCGTCGACCTTGCGCTTGCGCCACTGCGACGTCCGCGTGTTCAGCAGCGCCCGGCGCACATAGCCGTCGAGGGCGCGGTGGTCCTCGATGCGCTCCCAGGCGACGTACGTCTTGGCGAGCGCGGTCTGCAACAGGTCTTCCGCGTCGCTCGGGTTGCCGGTGAGCGAGCGGGCGGTACGCAGCAGCACCGGCTGGCGGGCCCTGACGTACGACGAGAACGACGGGTACGGAAGAGCCCGCGCCGCTGGTGCAGCGGCCTTCGACGCGCTGGTGCAGACGAGTGTGGTCATGGCTCAACGCTATGAGCGGGGCCGCCGTCAGCGGATCGGCCGCAGGTCCCGAAGCGGGGTCCCCCTCAGGTTGTAGGAGTAGGGCTTGCTGGACCTCCTGTAGGTGGAGCGGGGGGCCCGGCGTACTGCGGGTTCACCCCTGGGGGTCGGCGGTAAGTACGAGCCCCGACGTCGGCACGCCCGTCCCCGCCGTCACCAGGACCCTCTCCGCCCCCGGTATCCGGTTCACCGCCGTCCCCCTGATCTGCCGGACGGCCTCCGCCACCCCGTTCATGCCGTGCAGGTACGCCTCCCCCAGCTGCCCGCCGTGCGTGTTGAGCGGCAGGCGCTCCTCGGCCACGAAGTCCGGCGCCTCGCCGGGGCCGCAGAAGCCGAACTCCTCCAGCTGCATCAGCACGAACGGCGTGAAGTGGTCGTAGAGGATCCCCACGTCGATGTCGGCGGGCGCGAGCCCCGAGGTCCGCCACAGCTGCCGGGCCACCACCGCGGTCTCGGGCAGGCCGGTCAGGTCGTCGCGGTAGAAGCTGGTCATCTGCTCCTGCGCGCGTCCCGCGCCCTGGGCGGCCGCCGCGATCACGGCGGGCGGATGGGGCAGGTCGCGCGCCCGCTCCACGGAGGTGACGACGAGCGCCTGCCCGCCGTCCGTCTCCTGGCAGCAGTCCAGCAGCCGCAGTGGCTCGGCGATCCAGCGGGACGCTGCGTGCTCGGCCAGGGTGATGGGCCGGCCGTGGAAATAGGCCGCCGGGTTGGTCGCCGCGTATCTGCGGTCGACCACGGCCACGTGCCCGAAGGCCTCCGGTGTCAACCCGTGGGTGTGGAGGTACCGCTGGGCCGCCATCGCCACCCATGAGGCCGGCGTGAGCAGGCCGAACGGCAGTGCCCAGCCGAGCGCCGCGCCCTCCGCCGACGGCTCCCGGTGCCGTACCCCGGAGCCGAAGCGGCGGCCCGAGCGCTCGTTGAACGCCCGGTAGCAGACGACCACGTCCGCCACTCCCGCGGCGATCGCCAGGGCCGCCTGCTGGACGGTGGCGCAGGCCGCGCCACCGCCGTAGTGGATCCGGGAGAAGAAGGAGAGCTCGCCGATGCCCGCCGCCTGGGCCACGGTGATCTCGGGGCTGGTGTCCATGGTGAACGTGACCATCCCGTCCACGTCGGCGGTGGTGAGCCCCGCGTCGTCCAGGGCCGCCCGCACCGCGTCGACGGCCAGGCACAGTTCGCTGCGGCCCGAGTCCTTGGAGAACTCGGTGGCCCCGATGCCCGCGATGGCGGCGCGCCCGCCGAGACCGTCCCGCCGTCTCAGGCTCATTCCGGAACCCTCACTGTCACCGCGCCCGTGACGTGCTCGCCGATGCCGTTCGCGCCGACGACCCGGACCGTCACCATGTCCCCGTCGACCTCTTCGACGGTGCCCGTCAGCACCATCGTGTCGCCGGGGTGGTTGGGCGCGCCGAGCCGGATCGCCACCCGGCGCAGCACGGCCCGGGGCCCGAAGTGGTCGGTGATGTACCGCCCGACCAGACCGTTGGTCGTCAGGATGTTCATGAAGATGTCGGGGGAGCCCTTCTGCCGGGCCAGTTCCGGGTCGTGATGCACGTCCTGGTAGTCCCGGGAGGCGATCGCCCCGGCGACGATCAGGGTGCGGGTGATCGGGATCTCCAGGGGCGGGAGGCGGTCGCCGGTGTTCACCGCGTCACCCCCTGGAAGACGGGCAGCACCAGCTCGTCGTCGTACTGCCGGAAGAGGAGCCGTACGGGCATCCCGACGCGCACCTTGTCGTACGGCACCCCCACCACGTTGCTGACGATCCGCACCCCTTCCGCGAGCTCGATCAGCCCGACCGCGTAAGGACCCGCCGCGGCAGCGGCGTGATCGGATGCGGTGAAGGCCGGGAAGGGCGGGTGGTGCATGACGACGTAGGAGTAGACCGTCCCCTCGCCGCTCGCCTCGACGGTGTCCCAGTCCAGGGAGCCGCAGCTGTTGCAGCCCGGCAGCCAGGGGAAACGCAGGGTGCCGCAGCCGGTGCAGCGCTGGATCAGCAGCTCGTGGCGCGCCACGCCCTCCCAGAAGCCGGCGTTGTCGCGGTTGACGACGGGGCGCGGGCGGCGTTCCTCCGGTTTCTTCGGGCGGCGTGCGGGGGCGTACTTGAGGATGCGGAAGCGGTGGGTGCCGGCGAGTTCGCCGCCCGCCCTGATGTCCGTGCGGGTGGTGACGAAGTAGCCCGTCCCGAGCCTCGTGGTCTTGCGGCCGGACACCGACTCGATCACCGAGTCGAAGGTGATCTCGTCCCCGGGGCGCAGAGGGCGGAGGTACTCCTGCTCGCAGTCGGTGGCGACGACCGCGTCGTGGCCCGACTCGTCGAGCAGGCCGAGGAGTTCGTCGTACGCCGCCGTGCGTTCCGGGCGGCGGGAGAGACCGGCCATGGTCCACGCCTGGAGCATGGTGGGGGGAGCGATGGCGTCCGGGCCCGTGTACGCGGGATTGGTGTCGCCCATGGCCTCGCACCAGTGCCTGATCATCGGCTCGTTGACGGGGTCCCGGCCGACCTCGGTGGCGGCGGCCGGGCGGCCCTCGTAGGCCTTCAGGCGCGCCTCGAACTCCTCGTGGACCTCCGGCTCACCACTCACGGTTTCTGACTGTCCGTCAGATCCACGGCCACGTCAAGGCCCCCGCAGCCGCGAAAACGCCCGCGCGGCGGCACCGAGGTACCGCCGCACAGGCGCTCGCCACCCCACGAAGCACACCCGCACAGGGCGCGGGCCGACGCCGGTACACCGGTCCGCTCGGCTCACCACCACAGCGGGGCGAAGCCGGCGGCGGCGTCGGCGTCGCCCTGGTTGACGGCCATGAACGCCGAGCCGTCGGCCTGGGCGGTGTCGCTCTGGTTGGAGGCACCCTCACCGACGGCCTGCTGCCGGGTGGTGGCCGCCCGTCCGGCTCTCCGCCCCGGCGCGTCACACCCGCTCCCTCTTTCCTTTTTCGAACGTACGTACGAAACTAGGAGCATGGCCACCACCGACCGGCAGGCCACGACGCTGGCCCTCGTACACGCCCTGTCAGCCGCCGAACGCGGACTGGCCGTCATCCCCCTGTCCCGCACCAAGCTCCCGGCGCTGCGTTCCCCGCACCGCGACGACCGCGCCCCCTCCCCCTGCCACGGCGAGTGCGGCCGGCTCGGCCACGGGGTCTACGACGCCTCCAGCGACCCGGCCCGCATCCGCGAACTGTTCGCCGCGGCGCCCTGGGCGACCGGGTACGGCATCGCCTGCGGCCTGCCCCCGCACCATCTGATCGGCGTCGACCTGGACGTGAAGACCGGTGCGGACTCCTCGGCCGCCCTGCGCGAGCTGGCGCTGCGGCATCTGTTCACCATCCCGCCGACGGTGGTCGTCGTGACCCCGTCCGGCGGTCGCCACCTCTGGCTGAGCGGCCCGCCCGACGTGGTCGTCCCCAACTCGGCGGGCCGTCTCGCGCCCGGCATCGACATCCGGGGCGCCGGCGGTTACCTCGTGGGCCCCGGCTCCCGCACCGGCCAGGGCGTGTACGCCGCGGCCCCGGGGAGCGCGCACCTGGCCCCCGCACCCTGCCCGCGCTCCCTCCTGCGCCTGCTCCTCCCGCCGCCCCGCGCCCACCACCCCACGCCCCCGACGACCGGCGGACACGGCCAGGGCCTGGTCCAGTTCGTCCTCGCCGCGCACGAGGGCCAGCGCAACACCCGGCTGTTCTGGGCGGCCTGCCGGGCCTACGAGGACGGCATCGGCCCCGTACTCGTGGACGCCCTGGTCGAGGCCGCGCGGGGCACCGGCCTGTCCGAGCGCGAGGCCCGGGCGACGATCGCGTCGGCGGCGCGGATGACGGGGCATCGGCCGTGAGTGACACCCCGTCCATGAGCACCGAAAGACCTCCATGCGACAGCACGCCACATCGCCGGCCCTGGCGCTCGCCCGCCTCGTCCTGGCCTCCGGCCGCTCGGTGGATCTCGCCGAGCTGCGGTTCACGTCGACGTACGGCGACCTGCTGGAGGGCTATCCCTGCAAGCCGGTGAACGACCTGCGGATCCGACGGCTGCTGCGCGCCGCCGAGCGGGCCCGCCCCGGCACGCCGGTGCACCTGGTCCCGCCGCCGCGCGCATACCCCGACCAGTACGCGGGCGGCCTCGGGCCCGTCGAGGTCCTGCCCGCCGTGGCCTGCGTCGGCACGTTCCACTCCACGGCTCTCGATCCGGCCCGCGACCCGGTCGCGTACCGCTCCCGTCTCACTGTTCTCTGGTTCCAGGCCACGCCTCGCCTGCCCTCGGACTGCGACGCGGAGCCCGGGCTGCGGGACCTCGACTGGGCGGGACTGGCCCGGGACGCCCGGGCGCTTGCGTAGGGTCGTCCGATGAGCGTTTCCCGTACGGAACTACCGCGCTGGCAGTTCGAGTTGACATGGTCGTTGTTCGAGTACCACCTGGAGCGGCTGGAGCCGGAGGACTTCCTCTGGGAGCCGGTGCCGCTCTGCTGGACGATGCGCAGGGGCCCCGACGGCACCTGGATACCGGACTGGGCGGACACCGAGCCCGACCCCGTGCCCGTCCCCACCATCGCCTGGGTGAGCTGGCACATCGGCTGGTGGTGGAGCGTGGCCCTCGACCACGCCCAGGGCCGCCCGCCCCGCGACCGCACGGACGTCGAGTGGCCCGGCGCGGGCACACCGGCCATCGAGTGGCTGCGCGGCCTGCGCACACAGTGGCTGGCCGTCCTGGACGACCTCACCGACACCGACCTGGACGCCACGGCAGCGTTCCCCTGGCCCGACGATCCTCAGTACACCGTCGCGCACATGGTGGCCTGGGTGAACGCGGAACTGATGAAGAACGTGACCGAGATCGGCCAGCTGCGACTGCTGCGAGCGGCCTCCGCCTAAGGCGATGTGCGGTAGACCGTTGACTCGCGGGCCCGGAATCCGAGCCGCTCGTAGAGGCGGTTCGCGGCGGCACGGTCCGGCCGGGAAGTGAGATCGACCGTACGGGCCCCGGCCTCGCGGGCGATCCGCAAGGCCTCCTCGATGAGCAGGCCCGCGACGCCCTGCCCGCGCACCGCGTCGTCGACGACCACGTCCTCGACGCGGCCCCTCAGCCCGGACGGCAGGGGCAGCAGCACGAGGGTCAGGGTGCCGGCGATCGCGCCACCCGCCCGGGCCACGAGCAGGGTGGTGGCGTCACAGCGCACCATCCGAGCCGCTGTTCTGCTCGTCGCGCTCGTCGTCCTTCAGGGGGGTTCCTCCGCCCTGGCCGCCGAACCCGGCGGTGGTGGCGGCAGCCCGTCGGGGTGATCGACCCGATCACGCCGTTCGCGCAGGGCGCCTCTGCGCTCGCCGGCATGGCCCAGCCGTTCTACAACGCGTTCAGCCAGGCCGTCTCGCCGGCTTGGAGGGCCTGGACGAGCGGCGCGGCCGCGCGCTGCGTGAGATCGTGGTGGCATGAGTATCGACGTTCGTCCGGCCTCGGACTTCGAGGACGTCCGTGCCGTGCTCGGCCCGAAGTCGCCCGGGGCGAACGTCTGTTGGTGCCTGAGCTACCGGATCCCGTCCAAGCTCAACAACGAACTGCGCGGACCGGCCCGCGGTGAATACGTCGCCGGGCTGTGTCACAAGGATCCCGCGCCCGGCGTGCTCGCCTACGACGGCGACGAGCCGGTCGGCTGGGCCGCCGTCGCCCCGCGCGCGGACACCTCCTTCGCCCGCAACCGCAAGATCCCGCACGTCGACGACCTGCCCGTCTGGTCGCTGTGGTGCGTCCGGGTGCGCCCCGGTCACCGGAAGCAGGGCATCTCGCACGCCCTCATCGCCGGCGCCGTCGAGTTCGCCCGCGCCCACGGCGCACCGGCGATCGAGGCGTACCCCCTGGACAACGGCGACGCCAAGGTCGACCTGACGATGGCGTACGCCGGCCTCCGGAAGAACTTCGAGCGGGCCGGCTTCAGCTACGCGGCGGACACCACCTCGGTGCTGGCCGGCCACCCCCGGATCCTGATGCGGCTCGACCTGTGAGGCCACGCGCACACACAAAGGCCCGACCGCTGGCGACGGGGGATGCACCAGCGGTCGGGCTATGGCCAAGGGTAACAAGCGCTTGCCCATCGGAACCGACTGTTCGTCAGTAAAGCCGGTGTTGTGACTCGCATCACTCAACTGCCGTGATTGCGCGGCCCGTTGTGTGGCCCGGCCCCGTCAGGGCTCGCACGGCGGGTCGTAGGACAGCCGGGGCAGGTACTCGCGCCAGGCCTCCGGCGTCAGCACGCCCCGGGTCATCGTGCAGACGCGGCGTGCGGCCTCGTCGACGTCCAGGTTCCAGAGCCGGATGGTGTCGGTGCCGCTCGACACCCCGAGCATGTGGCTGTTCGGGCTGAACGCCAGGAAGGTGCCGCTCTTGGCGTTGGGGCTCATCGACTGGCCGATCGCGCCGGCCCTGGCGGGGTCGGAGACGTTCCAGAGCCGGACGCTGCTGTCGTTGCCGCCGCTGGCCAGGGTGCGGCCGCTCCGGCTGAAGGTCAGTGACACGACCGCCTCCGTGTGGCCCGTGAGGCTCGTCTGCTCCGAGGCGTTGGAGGGGTCCTCGATGTCCCAGAGCCGGACCGAGTTGTCGTCGCCGCCGCTGGCCAGCGTGTGCCCGTCGGGGCTGTAGGCGAGGACGTTGACGGCTCCGAGGTGGCCCTTGAGAGGTGCGCCGCGCAGGACGGCGTGTCCGGGGTCCGTCGCGTTCCACAGCCGGATGGTGCCGTCGGCACTGCCGCTCGCGAGCGTATGCCCGTCCGGGCTGAAGACGAGGGAGTTGACGTAGCCCTTGTGACCGGTGAGGAGCGCGCCGAGCGGACGGGGGCGGGACGGGTCGTCGATGTCCCACAGCCGGATGGTGCGGTCGTCGTAGGCGGTCGCCAGGAGGCGCCCGTCCGGGCTGAAGGCCAGCGGGTCGGCGAACCGGATGGACAGGGGGATGGGCGCCCCGTGGGGGACGGGGCGGTCCGGATCCCCGACGTTCCACAACTGCAGGGTCCGGTTTCCCGTCACCACCGCGAGGGTGCGGCCGTCCGTGGAGAACTCCAGGGAGCCTACGCCGCCCTTCGGCAGGAACGGCTCGCCCATCGGCACGGGTCTGCCGGGCTTCCGCACGTCCCACAGCCGGACCCGTCCGTCGAGCGCCGCCGTCGCGAGCACCCGCCCGTCCGGCCGGAACGTTCCGGTCCGGCCGACCATGTCGGACGTCGGAAGCGCCCACAGGCGGACCTTGTTGTCGCCCGTCCCGGTGGCGAGGGTGCGCCCGTCGGGGCTGAAGCCGAGCGCGTACATCTCGCCGCTGCTGCCCGCCAGGGGCCCGCCGACCTGCGACGGGTACGCCGGATCACTGACCTTCCACAGACTCGCCGTGCTGTCCGCGCTGGCGGCGGCGAGCATGCTTCCGTCGGGGCTGAAGGCCACGGACCACACGGCCCCCGTGTGGCCGGTGAGCGGCGCTCCCATCGGTGCCGGGCGACGCCGGTCGGCCATGTTCCAGAGCCGGACGGTGTCGTCCGCGCTGCCGCTGGCGAGCGTACGGCCGTCGGGGCTGAAGGCCACGGAGTGCACCGTGTCGGTGTGGCCGGTCAGCGGCCGGCCGACCGGCTCCGGACGCCGGGGTCGCGTCACGTCCCACAGCCGGATCGTGCCGTCGTCACCACCGGCCGCCAGCGTCCGGCCGTCCGGGCTGAACGCCACCGAGCGCACGGCGGCCTTGTGCCCGGTGAGTGGTTTGCCCAGGGCCTTCGGACGCTTCGGGTCGGCGACGTCCCACAGCCGTACGGTGTGATCGTCACCGACAGAGGCCAGCGTGCGCCCGTCCGGGCTGAAGGCGATCAGGTAGATCGTGCCGTCATGGCCGGTCAGCGGCCGGGCGAGCGGCCGCGGGTGGACGGGGTCCGTGACGTCCCACAGCCGGATCGTGCCGTCGTCGGCGGCGCTGGCCAGGGTGCGGCCGTCCGGGCTGAAGACCGCGCTGCTCACCCAGCTGGTGTGGCCGGTGAGGGGCTTGCCCAGGGGCTTCGGACGCTTGGGGTCGGCCACGTTCCACAGCCGTACGGTCCGGTCGTAGCTGGCGGTGGCCAGGGTCCGTCCGTCCGGGCTGAACGTGGTGAGGTAGACGGCGCCGGTGTGGCCGACCAGCGGCGTGGCCAGCGGGGCGTTCACGATGGAGAGCAGGCGGCTGTTCGCGCCCTTGTCGTCCGGCCGCAGCCGGTGTGCCACCAGGTCGAGCTGCGCGGACAGCGAGGGATCCGTGTCCTGGACGCGATCGGCCTGGGCGAGCACCTGTTCGAATACGGCTTCGTTCCGCTGCTTCCAGGCGACGACGGCCGCTCCGACGGCCAGCACCGCCAGCACGACCAGGGCCGCCACCGCGCCCCGGCTGATCCAGATGATGCGTCGGCGCAGCCGGACCGAGGCGGCCAGGAACTCCACCGCGCTCCGGGTCAGGAACGTGTCCCCGGCGGATTTCGCCCACCCGTGGGCCTGTTCCAGCCGGGAGCCCCGGTAGAGCAGTGAGGTGTCGCGGTCCGACTCCTCCCAGGCCCGGCCGTCCTCCTCCAGGCGCTGGCGCAGCAGGTTGCCCTGCCGGTCCTCGTCGATCCAGTCGCGCAGCCGCGGCCAGGCGTGCAGCAGCGCCTCGTGGGTGATCTCCACCGTCTCCGCGTCGAGCGTCACCAGCCGGGCGCGGACCAGCGCCTCCAGGGACTCCTCGGTCTTGCCGGGGTCGGTCGACTCGTTCGCCAACTGGCGCCGGGTGCCCCGCCTGCGCGTGGCCTGGGTGTCCTCGCCCAGCCGGACCAGCCGGAGCAGGAGCAGCCGGGCCGCCGTGCGCGCCGCCGGGTCGAGACCGGACCAGGCCCGCTCGGCGGTCGCCGCGACCGCGCCCTGGATGCCGCCGGCCGCGCGGTACCCGGCGAGCGTCAGCCGGCCCGCCTTCCTGCGCTGCCAGGTGGCGAGCAGGGCGTGCGAGAGGAGCGGCAGCACTCCCGCGTCGTGCGCCCCGCGCGGGCCGTCGGCGCTCACCTCCCGGACGATCAGCTCCGCCAGGCCCGGCTCCAGCTCCAGGCCGACGGCCTTGGCCGGGCCGGTCACCGCCTCGCGCAGCTCCGCGGTGGTCAGGGGCCCGAGCACCATGTGCCGGTGCTGGAGCGCGTCGGCCAGTTCGGGATGCCTGAGGCACTGCTCGTAGAAGTCGGCCCGTATGCCCAGCAACACGACCGCCGGGGCCGGATCACCGTCGCCGCCCGGCGAACAGGCGGCGTGCAGGACCTCGATGAAGGCACGCCGCTCCGCCTCGTCGGGGCAGAGGGTGAACAGCTCCTCGAACTGGTCCACGATGACGACCGGCCGCGCACCGGCCGGCGCCTCGCGCCGCGCCCAGGCGGCGACGGCGGCACGGACGTCAGGGCCCCTCGGGACGCGCGGGCCCACCCTGGTGCGGACGACGATGTCCTCCGCGGCCGGTTCGTCGGCGGCGACCATGGCCGAGACGACCGGCCCCAGGTCGGGGACGCACCGGGTCAGCTCCGCCAGCGGATCACCGCCGGGGACGAGCTGCACGACCTCCGTGGCCCGGCCGCCCTCGCCGCCGCCACTGCTACCGGGGTCGCCGCCATCGAGGTCCTCGCCCAGCGCGCCGTCCCGCACTGCGGGCACCAGCCCGGCGTTCAGCAGCGAGGACTTCCCCGCCCCCGACGCCCCCACGAGCATGACGAGGCCGCCCGTCTCCGCCACGGCCCGAAGCTGGGCGACGAGCGCGTCCGTGCTCCGCTCCCGGCCGTAGAACCACCGGGCGTCCTCCCTGCGGTACGAGGCCAGCCCCCGGTACGGGCACACCCCGCCGGGCGCGGGCGGGCCCTCGGCGGCAGACCGCTCCTGCTCCACGGACGCCGTGCTGCGCTCGCCTACCGGGTCGGCCACCGCGGCTTCCCACAGCCGCTGCCACTGACCGAGGTCGTACAGGCCCGGGGACACCGGCGTGGGCCGCGCGCGCCGCGCCTCGGGGACCAGCACGTACAGCACCGCCGCGAGGGCGGTGAACTGAGCGGGTACGTTCCGGGCCCGGCGCCAGTCGCTGATGCGCTGCGCGGACACCCGCACGGGACGCCCGCGTTCGTCGACCCGCTGGAGCCGGACGACCGCTTCGGACACACGTTTGAGTGGAGGGTTCCCGGCTTCCTTGTACAGCAGTGCGAGGCGCTCCGCGAAGGCGGTGCGTGCCCCGGAGTCGGAACCCAAGGTCTCCACTCCTTAACTCCCCGCGCCTGGACGTCCGGACCGGAAAACTCACTCTATACGTCTGACCTGCGGCAATATCGCCCACCCGGAACCGGACGCTCCTTGTCGGCGGCTGGAACTGGCAGGATCCGGACGCAGCAGCGCGCTAATCCGGTCAGCCTCCAGCGGAGTCAGACGACCGTGGCTCCACCGTTCGGTACCGGTCCCCACGAGGGGAGGGACCGGTGCCGAACAACGTGGTGATCCTCCCCATCGGACCGCGCTCTACAACCCTGGATAACTGACGATCCGTCAGCTATGGTCTGCCTGCCGTTGCCAAGGCCGGCCTGCCGTACCGCTTCCGGAGCGACGTACAGGGGTGAGCACAGTGGAGACACGTCCCGAGAGCCCACGACCGCAGGGCGCCCCGCGCTGGGTGGCGATGTTCTACCAGCCGGCCGCGCAGAGCTGGCGGGCAGCCGCTGAGTCGCCCCACCGGTCGCCCGTGCTGCACGCCCTCGGCGAGATGACACAGACACTGCGCGCGCGTGGGGACGAGGTGACCATCGCCCTGTGGGGCCCCAAGGACGGCGAGTGGCACCGCTTCGGCGCGCCCCTGAAGCAGGCGGCGTCGTCCCGGCCGAGTCCGGAACCCTCTGCCGCCGAACCGGCCGAACTGGCGGAACGCATGACCGGCCGCCGCCACCAGATCCTCATGTCCGGTCTGAGCAAGGCGGGCCTCTACGACCTCTCCCCCGAGGACGACGCGACCGTCCAGGCACTCGTCGAACGGCTCGACGAGGCCGCCGTACGCCGGATCGCCCACTGGCTCGCGGCGGCCGGAGCGCGCTGAGGCCTGTCAGCCGGGCCCTGGGCCGGACCGGTTCAGCCGGCCTCGCGCTGGGCAGTCAACCCCTCGGGTCCCACCGGCTTCCGGTATCGGCCGGTGGGGGAACGAGGGGGATGAGGGGATGAAGGGACAGAAGGTCTCTGTCGACCGCGAGCTCTGCTACGGCTCCGCCGAGTGCGTCCACAGGGCCCCGGCGGTCTTCGAGTTCGTCGACGGATTCGGTGTCGTCCGCCCGGGCCACGAACAGACGGGCGACGCCCCGGAGATCCTGGAGGCGGCGGAGAAGTGCCCCAGCCAGGCCATCAGCATCACGGACGCGGCCTCGGCACCGGACCGTCCGTAGCGAGGGCCGGTGCCGGTACCGAGTCTGCTCGCGGTCTTCGCCCACCCCGACGACGAGTCCCTGATGGCGGGCGGCACCCTCGCCCGGCACGCGGCGGCGGGGGCCCGCACGGCGGTCGTCACGACCACCTGGGCGGCGGACACCCCGCGCGCCGCGGAACTGGCCGACGCGCTCCACATCCTCGGCGCCCGCGAGCCACGCATGCTGGGTCACGCCGACTCCCGCGTCCCACGGTCGGCCCCGGGCAGACCGCGCCTGTGCGACGCCCCGCTCGACGAGGCGGTAGGCGGCCTGGTCGCCCAGATCCGGGACTTCCGCCCGGAAATCATCGTCACGCACGACGCCTACGGCGGCCTGACCGGTCACGAGGACCATGTGCACACCCACCGCGTGACCCTGCTGGCGGCCCACGCCGCCCGACTCGAACGCCTCTACCCGGACACCGGTGAGCCCTGGCAGCCGAGCGCCCTGTACCTGGCCACGCACCCGCACTCCGCCGTCCGGGCATGGGGCGGACACCTGGTGCCCACGGGCAAGACCATGCGCACGGTTCCGGACGACCGGGTCACGGCGACCGTCGACGTCACTCCCTGGCTGGAGCGGAAGATCGCCGCCGTGCCGGCGCACCGCACGGAGGTGGAGCGCGGAGCCGCCCCGGGCCTGATCGCCGCACTGCCGGGGCCCGAGCGGGAGCGGTTGCTCGGCACGGAGTGGTACATCCGCCACGATCCTGTCGTCATGGGGCCGACAGGGACGGAACTCAAGCCATAGGCCGTCGACCGGTTCAGGTCAGTGCCCCACCGGAAACGGCCACCGAAGGCCCGCCAACGCCCGGGCCCTGGCCTCCACGACCGCCATCCGGGCATGACGCTCGGCCCGGTCCACATGGGCCGTCTGTCCGGTCACCTGCCCCTCCCACTTGCGATACAGAAGCCCCACCTCCCCCGAGAACCACCCGCGGCTCACGGCGTTCAGTGCGAGCAACAGCCCCGTGTCCTCCGACGCGGGCAGCGCCATCCAGCCACCGAGGGCGAGCAACAGCTCCCGTCGTACGAACAGCGAGGCCGGATGGACCGGCGCGAGGAAGCCGTTGGCCTTCCAGTACTCGAACACGTCGCCGCGCTCGATCGGCCCGGCGTCGGGGTCGCCCGGGAAACCGACCGTCGACCCGTCGGGCATGAGGTCAAGCACCCGCGATGTCGCCCATCCGAGGCCGCGGTCGGCCTCCAGCGCCGCCAGATCCCGTGCGAGCGTGCCCGGCGTCAGCTGGTCGTCGGCGTCCAGGACCTTCACGTACGCACCCTCGGCATGCGCCAGCGCGATGGTCCGGGCTACACCCGGCCCCCCGGCCCGGCCCTGCCGGAAGGTCACCCGCTCGTCGTCGGGCACGTACGGCCGTACGTCCGCGCCCTCCCCGTCCTCCTGGATCACCCAGTGCCACTCCCAGCCCTCCGGCAGCCACTGCTCGCACAGGGACTTGTGGGCCTCCGGCAGAAACCGGGCCGACGGGCGGTGCACAGCGGTGACGACGACGATGCGCCGGCGCACGCCGGCACTCTCGCTGCCACGACGGTTGTCGGGACCGTCGGTCTCCCGCACTGGAAATCCCCCCGCGACCTGCACAGATGTCTGGATTACGGAGCGATCCTAGCTCTGTGGCCCACGTATGACCCACGGCGCCCGCGCGAAGAACCCGAGCGCGCTGTCCGGCCGCGTCTCAGCCGCGCCGTTTCAGTGCGTGTGCCATGCGGAGCAGTTCCTCGTACAGCAGTCGGCCGACCAGCGCCCCGGCGAAGACGACGACGCCCACGCCGACCAGCCAGGACTGGATGACCAGGACGGTTCCGACGGGTCCGTAGGTGACGGTGTTGGACCCGATCAACGGCGAGAAGACGAGCCTGGAGAAGACCCTCAGGCCGAGCAGCCCGATCGTGGTGGCCACGGCACCGGGCAGCAGGGCACGCCAGCGGACCCTCCCGCCGAGCAGCAGGCGCTGGGACCACCACAGGAAGAGGACGGCACTCAGCGACGCGGCGGCCCCGCCTGTGAGGGGTTCGCGCAGCAGCGTGGTGGTGGCGGAGACGTAGAGGTATCCGGTGAGGACGCCGAGCCACACCACATGCCGCCACCTGGCCCACCAGCGGGCCGGCGGCAGACCCCAGACCTTCTCATAGCCGGTCTGCACCGCCGCCCCGAACGTCAGGCCGAACACGGCAAGGGCGGCGATGCCGAACGCGGTCGTGGTCCGCAGGGCCTGGCCGGGCGGGGTGAACAACCGCTCGACCTGCCGCCTGGAGGCCCTCGACACACCAAGCCCTTCTCCCAGCCACTGCGCGAACCCCCGCCCGTGCTCGGGATCGGCAGAGGAGACGATGATCAGAAGCGGCACCAGCGTGAGGAACCCCAGCGCCGCGAAGCCCAGCGAACGCGACCACAGCTCGATGCCCCTGCTCCGCCGCCATCCGCGCCCGAGTGGCGAACGGCTGATCACGCGGTGCAGCGACCCGAACCGAGACGAACGATCCGCGGCACCGGAAGGCTTCGTCGGCATGCCTGTCTACTACCACGTTCGGAACACTTGGCGCGCAAGGGCGCGACGCCACATGCAAAAGGGGCGCCCCTCAGTGAGAGACACCCCTTCTGACCTGCAACATCTATGACCTGCGCGGAGGCGGTGGGATGTGAACCCACGGTGACATCGCTGCCACGACGGTTCTCAAGCCCGTTCCCTTGGGCCGCTCGGGAACGGCCCGCGATGCCGCCGGCTCTCCTCCCCTGTGGCGAGCACGCTGCGCGCAATCTCCGGTGCTTCGTAGTGGACGAGGCAGCCGCGGAACGGGAAGTCGTACCCCTCGGGGACATGCCCACCGCTGTTGCCGCGCTCGGTGAGGACATCCGGGAGTGGCCCGACGCCAACCCGATCAACCTCCAGGACCGCGCCTACGTCGGCGTCGCCTCCATGAACCAGCAATCCCGGCCCGGCTTCACCCGCATCCGCACGCCCTACGTGTCCGGCAAGGACAGCGCCGCCATCGCCCAGCAGACCGCCCACCTCACCGCCGACCCGGCAGACCTGCTCACCGCCCAGCTCCCCGGCGTCGACCTCAGCAAGTCCGACCCGGACGACACCACCTCGCCGATGGCGGCCTGACCCGCCAGGCTCACCCCTCACGCCTCGCCCGGAAAGGAGGTGAACACTCATGACTGAGGACCGGATCACTCAGCGCACCATCACCGCCGTGATGATCGTCATCGCCCTCCTGGCGTTCGTCTTCTCTTTCGGCAACGTCTGGGCTCTGGCCCTGCGCCTGGGCGTCCCCGCCCCGATCGCTCCGCGCATCGCACCGATGGTGGATTTATCCGTGGTCGGGCTCCTGGTCGCCCTGCGCTACCTCTCCCTGCGCGGCGTCCCACCCGAGCAGATGAAGGCAGCAACCCGTCTCATGCACGTCTCCGGCCTGCTGACCCTGGCCCTCAACGTCGCCGAACCCATCGTCGCCGGGCACTACGGCCGCGCCGCTGTAGACGCCGTTGCGCCCCTGCTCCTCCTCGGCTGGGGAGCGGTCGGCCCACAGCTCCTGCGCTCCTTCCACGCGGTCGCCACCGATGCAACCGCCCCGGCCCCGGCTGCCGATACGCAACCGGCCGAAGACCCCGCCCCGGCCTCCGTCGATCGGGAACCGGCCTCGACGCCTTCTCCGGTCGTCGCGCCTGAACCAGTTCCCGCCCCGGCTCCGGTCGCTCCACGCACAGCCCCGGCCCCCGCCGCGCCTGCGCCTGCGGTCAAGGTGCCTGAGCCACTGCTGGACGAAGCACGCTCCATCGCCGCATCGCACCAGGCCGAGCACGGCGAACCCATCACGGCGGCCCAGCTCAAGAGGCGCCTCGGTATCGGCCTGCCCATGGCCACCGCCCTCCACGCCGCCCTAGCGCGCTCGGGGCCAGGCGCCCCGGCACATGAAGTGGGCCCACAATGCTCGGCTTCCGCGGCCACCCCGCGGGCGTCTCGCTCTGGCTTGAGTCCGGCGTCTCCCCGGCCGAAGTCGCACGTCGAGCCGGACACAGCATCGCGGTCCTGTTCCGCTTCTACGCCAAGGCCATCCACCGCAATCAGCAGCGCTCGAACGAGCAGATCGAGCGAGCCTTAGATGCCACAGATGAGGAGTAGGCAGGCTGGGCTATGCAACATCGCCATACGGTGAGTCGTAAGGCGCGTCGCCCTCACTGAGAAACCAGTGGGGGCGGTTTCGTTCACGAGAACGGGAACGCTTGGGGCCGGTGTCGCTCCGAGATCCAGATGGTCAGCAGATCTGTCCTCATCGGTGCAACTCGGTCAATTCCCTGTTCGAGCCCGCCCATTGCGAAACGGATCGTCGTGCGGAGGGCCGGCGTCCGAGGGGACAATGCGTGGAGGTGCCGGGTGGTCGTCCCGGCGAAGTGTTGGAGGCGCTGCTTGTGAACACCGCACCGCGGTGCGCCTCGCTATGCGCGCCAGACGCTGACCACTTCGCTTCGCCCACCGGCTGACCTGCTTCATTCGCGGTGGGCGCTTCCCCTCATGGGAGACCACCGTAGTGCCCGAAGACTTCTTGACGCGTGATCGCCGTCCTCTGACGACGGTTCTTGCCGCCAACCTCGTTTCGATCACTGGGAATTGCCTCACGTACATGGGCGTGCCGTGGTTCGTGCTACAAAGCACGGGCAGTGCCGCCAAGGCCGGGATCGTCGCCCTCTGCACGCTGCTGCCCGCAGTACTCGCTGCGCTCGTCAGTGGTCCGGTCATCGACCGGATGGGGCGACGGCGGGTGAGTGTCGCCTCGGATCTCGCCTGCGGGATCGCGGTTGCGGCGATTCCGCTCCTGCAGTTCGCCGGCGTCCTGCAGTTCTGGATGCTGTGTGTGCTGATGGCAGTGACAGGGCTGTGCCGTTCGCCGGGTGAAACGGCACGCGGCGTGTTGTTGCCCACCCTCGCCGAACGCGCCGGAATGCCGCTGACCAGGGCTGCCGGGTTGTACGACGGTGCGGCACGCTGTGCGGCGCTGACGGCATCCGCTCTCGGAGGTGTGCTCATCGCCGTACTCGGAGCCGAGAACGTCCTGTTGGTGGATGCCGCTACCTTCGCCGTGGCCGCGCCGCTGTTCGCGTTCGGGGTGCGCGGCCTGCCCGAGGCACAGCCCCGGCGGCAGGTCGAGCCAGCATCGTTGCGGGCCTACCGTCGCGAACTCGCGGACGGCTATCGCTTCCTGGCGGCCACGCCGCTGCTGCTGGGCCTGTGTCTGATGACGCTGGTCACCAGGGGCCTCGACCAAGGATGGAGCGCCGTGCTTCTCCCCGTGCACGCCCGTGAGGAGCTTGATGGTGCCATTGACCTCGGTCTGCTGAACGCAGCGTTCGGCATCTGCGCACTCACGGGGGCGCTGATCTACGGGGCAGTGGGCAGCCGCTTTCGGCGGTGGCCCGTGTTCACGATCGCTTTTCTCATCGGGGGCCTGCCGCGCTTCGTGGTGGCCGCCTTCACTGACACGTTCACCCCACTGGCAGTGATCATGGCGGTAGAGGGTCTTGCCTTCGGTGTACTCAACCCCATCATGGCCACCGTGACGTATGAGACGGTGCCGGAGGAACTGCGCAGCCGCGTGCTGAGTGCGACGACAGCTGCGGTCCAGCTGGTCACTCCGCTGGGCGGACTGGCCGCGGGCTTCCTCGTGGATGCGGCCGGCCTGCCCTGTGCGCTGCTGACGATTGGCAGTGTGTATCTGCTCGCCACGCTGTGCCCGGTGATCTTCCCGGCCTGGAGAAAGATGGACAGTACCGGTTCTCCCCACGACAGGGCGGAGGGTTCGGGGGCGAAGCGGGTGTAGTCACGCTGACGGCCGTTTCAGCGCTGCTCAGAAGAACCTAACGTCGGTGCTCCCCGTCGCCGTACTCAGGCGGGGGCCCGACCTTCCTGGGCAGCCGATCTCGGGTTGCGGAGCGCACGGCGTGGCACGCATGACAGCCCGCCAGGCCTTGAGCGTGCTCAAGGACGAGGGTGTCGCCGAGTCCCGCAAGGGTGCTGGCGTGTTCGTGCGATCCTTCCGCCCACTGCGGCGCCGAGGCATCCAGCGACTTGTCCAGGAACAGTGGGGAAGCGGTCGCTCCATCTGGTCTGCCGACATCGAGAACCGGCAGCTCGTAGTCGATCAAGTGACGGTGTCGGAGGAGACGGCACCGGAAGGCGTCAGCCAGGTTCTTGATCTGGCTGAGGGGGAGACCGTCTGCGTGCGGCGGCAGCGGTTCGTCCTGGATGGGAAGGCCGTGCTGCTCGAGACGAGTTATCTCCCCACGTCAGTGGTGGCGGGGTCAGCTATCACTCAGGAGGACACCGGGCCAGGCGGAACCTATGCACGCCTTGCCGAACTCGGCTACAAGCCAGTGCACTTCCGCGAAGAGATCCGCTCGCGCATGCCCACGAGGGATGAGTCGGCACAGTTGAGCATCTCCGCAGGCACGCCCGTGATCCTCATCTGCCGCACCGCATTCGCGGACGAAGGCCGCCCCGTCGAGATCAACGAGATGACGCTTGACGCCGCCTCGTACATCCTGGAGTACGACTTCGACGCGTGACGCAGCGCGGCTGTTACAGGTTTCTCTACCTCATCAAGCCCCGGCTGCGCTCCGCTCCGCCGGGCGCGCTTTCCGGCTCCGCTCCGGGCGCCGCTCCTGCCTCGGCCCGCTCCGCCCGGGCTGCGCCGACGCGCGCCCACATGAAACAGGCCGGGCCATGAGTCGAGAACCACCGAAGCGCGGCAACGCTCAAAGCATGCCTCCGGCGGGGGCGCTCAGGCTCCGAGATGGCAGGGGCGCCGTCCGCGAGTGCCGGCCGGAGTAGTGGCGTGCGCGGGTAGCTCCCATCCCATCTGCCATCGACCCAGAGCCGAGCAGACGCGGCCCCTGGCGTCCAGGTCGTTCGTACAGTGGCGCGCTCCACCTGGACGCCAGGAACCACGCCCGCTCCACGGTGTGTGGGTCGACGGCAGACGGGATGGGAGCTGGGGTGAGTGGTGGGCAATGAGGGGGTGGGCGGGTAACCGGTCTGATCACAGCGCCACAAAGATCAGCCGATACGCTCCCGGTCATGACGGCATCTCCGACGGGCTCCGAGGCAGTGCGCCCGACTGCACTGGGTGGCGTCTCCTTGGCCTCGCTGGGTGTCTTCCTCCTTACCTGGGCGCTTTGCTGGGTGAACGCGTACGTCGTTAATGACGACCTGCCGAACACCTGCGGCGACTTGCGTCGGCAGAGCTTTCCGCCGGAGGTGGCATGCGCGTCAGCGGACGGCACGCTCACGGGTGCGAACGCTGGCTGGGTCGAGGCCCTGTTCTTCGCCGCGCTCGTGGTGTTCGTGCTGCTCGCGAGCATGATGCTGGCGCTCGCGTCCGTCCGCAGGAAGTGACGCGTACGGCCCAGATCCCGTGCCCCAGCCGTGCCCGATCGAGCGGGGAACACCGGGGAGCGTCGGGCACTCACGGACAGCACGCAGCACGACGGCCCCTGACCGATTTTCCTGGTCAGGGGCCGTTCTCACTGCTAGCTGCGCGGAGGCGGTGGGATTTGAACCCACGGTGACATCGCTGCCACGACGGTTTTCAAGACCGTTCCCTTCGGCCGCTCGGGCACGCCTCCCCGCGCCGACCGTGATCGGCGGCGCGGGGACAAGGGTAACGGGTCGGTGCGCGCGGGTGGGGGTCAGTTGTCGCCGATGCGCGAGCCCAAGGTGACCTCCACCGTCTGCTGCTTGCCACCGCGCTCGTAGGTGATCCTGACCTTGTCGCCGGGCTTGTGGGTCCAGATCTCGCCGATCAGGGTGGGGCCGGAGTCGATCACCCGGTCGTCGAGCTTGGTGATGACGTCGCCGGGCTTGAGGCCCGCCTTGGCGGCCGGGCCGCCGGGCTCGACCGGTGCGGCGGCGCCGCCCGCGCCCTCCTTGGAGATCTGCGCGCCGCCCGAGGTGTCGTCCAGGGACACCGACGCGCCGATCTTCGCGTACACCGGCTTGCCGGTCTTGATCAGCTCCTGGGCGACGTACTCAGCCTGGTTGATCGGGATGGCGAAGCCCAGGCCGATCGAGCCGGACTGGCCGGTGCCGAAGCCGCCGTTGCCGGTGGACTGGATCGCGGAGTTGATGCCGATGACGTTGCCCTGCGCGTCCAGCAGCGGCCCGCCGGAGTTGCCCGGGTTGATCGAGGCGTCGGTCTGGAGGGCGCTCATGTACGACGCCTGGCTGCCGGTGCCGTCGCTGGAGGCGACCGGGCGGTTCTTGGCGCTGATGATGCCCGTCGTCACCGTGTCGGACAGGCCGAAGGGGGCGCCGATCGCGATGGTCGAGTCGCCGACGGCCACCTTGTCCGAGTCGCCGAGGGTGAGCGGCTTCAGGTCGCCGGGGGCCTCCTTGAGCTTGATGACCGCCACGTCGTAGCCCTGCGCGTGCCCGACCACCTCGGCGTCGTACTTCTTGCCGCTCGGGAACGTCGCGGTGAGCTTGCCGCCGTCCGCCGCACCGGCCACGACGTGGTTGTTGGTGACGATGTGGCCCTGCTTGTCGAAGACGAAGCCCGTGCCGGTGCCGCCCTCGCCGCTGGTGCTCTCGGCCTCGATCGTGACCGTGCTCGGCAGCGCCTTGGCGGCCACGCCCGCGACCGTGCCCGGGTCGCGCTTGACGTCACCGCCACTGGTGGAGGCGGAGACCGTCGTCGAGCCGCTGTTCTCGTCGTTGTTCTTCGCCAGCGTGTAGCCCAGACCGCCGCCCAGACCGCCCGCGGCCAGCGCGGCCACCAGGATCGCGGCGACCAGACCACCGCGGCCACGGCCGGACTTCGGCGCCGGCTGCTGGTACGAGGAACCCCAGCCGCCGCCGGACCCGGAACCGCCGTCGCCGTACGACGGGCCGCCCGGCGGCGGGGGCGGGGGCCAGGAGGGGTCGGGGGCGGAGGAGGAGACGCCGTGATGTGCGGCGTCACCAGGAGCGCCCTGACCATGGGCGGGCTGCCCCTGGGAGTCCTGCCCGTACGGTCCCGGTCCCTGAGGCGCCTGTCCCTGTGGGGCCGGAGCAGCGGGAGCGTCCACCGGCACGGGGGGTGCGGACGGGGCGGGGGGTACCGCGGTGCCCTCGTTCTCGGTGCTCACAGCTTCTCTCCTCGATCCACGGCTGTTTCCTGGGTCGCACTCGGTCACGCTTTTTCACGCTGGCGACGGTCCGGCGCGATACAGCTGTGCTTGTCCCTTTGTATGCCGTCAGCTTTTCCCACCGGCCGTCAGAGCACCATAAGCGGTGGCTGTGGGTCCGGGGCCATTCTTTATATAGGTCATTACCGACGAAAAGGATGCAATTCCAGTGCCTCCGTCCGGACCTGTGAATCCGTCGGGCCCGTCCGACCAGACGCGTACCCGCGCGCGGTGGCACCATGACGCGGTGACCCACGCACGCCGGCATGTGATTCGAGTCGTCGCCCACCGCGGGGCGTCCGAGGACGCCCCGGAACACACCCTGGCCGCGTACACCAAGGCGATCGAGGACGGCGCGGACGCCCTCGAATGCGATGTGCGCCTCACCGCCGACGGCCACCTGGTGTGCGTACACGACCGCCGGATCAACCGTACGTCCAACGGCCGCGGCGCGGTCTCCGCCCTGGAGCTCGCCGACCTCGCCGCCCTGGACTTCGGCTCCTGGAAGACAGGCGAGGCCTACAAGGGACGTGACGAGGACCCCGACTGGGAGCACCGCCCGGAGGACCACGGGGCGACGTCCGTCCTCACCCTGGAGCGGCTGCTCGAACTCGTCGCCGACGCCGGACGCCGGGTGGAACTGGCCATCGAGACCAAGCACCCCACGCGCTGGGCGGGCCAGGTCGAGGAGCGGCTGCTGGCCCTGCTGAAGCGGTTCGGCCTCGACGCCCCGGCCGCCGCCGAGGAGTCCCAGGTGCGGGTCATGAGCTTCTCGGCCCGCTCGCTGCACCGCGTGCGTACCGCCTCACCGACCCTGCCGACGGTCTACCTGACGCAGTTCGTCTCGCCCCGGCTGCGCGACGGACGCCTGCCCCCGGGCGTGCGGATCGCTGGCCCGTCCATCCGGATCGTGCGCAACCACCCCGTCTACGTGGAGCGTCTGAAGCGGGCCGGCCACCAGATCCACGTGTGGACCGTGAACGAGCCCGAGGACGTGGACATCTGTGTCGGCCTGGGCGTCGACGCCATCATCACCAACCGCCCGCGCGCGGTGCTCGACCAACTCGGCCGCTGAGACACGGTGAGGCCAGTGGTGACAGTGGTGCCGATGTGTGCCGGTGGAGCCGACGGCTGTGGCCGACCACACAAGTCCCACCAGACCCACGCACACCTCTTGACCCCACCCGTTGACGGGCGGGATCCTCGCGTCTCGGCCACATCGATGAAATCCAGCCACACGACTACAGGGAGTGCTCCGGCGCGTTCGATCCGTATTCGCTCGTGGTGAATGCGTCACAGGACGTGGATTGGCCGGTTTCCGGTACAGGCCAATGGGGCATCCACACCGTGGCGTGGGGCAAAGGAGGTCTCGGGGGTGGCGTTGGTGGTGGCACAGGAGGTGCCCACGTCGTCGAGCATGGCCGTACCCCATGGCCCTGCGGGCGTGGGGGAAGCAAGACACTGTATGCGCGCGCAGTTGCGCAGAGGTGGCGTAGCGGAATCGGTCATCGACGACGCCGTACTGATCCTTTCCGAACTCTTGAGCAACGCGTGCAAACACGGCAGGCCCCTGGGCGACGCACTCTCCGGCGACGGGAACGTCCGTGCCGCGTGGCGCGTGGACCCGTCCGGCCGGCTCATCGTCGAGGTCACGGACGGCGGCGGCCCGACCCGCCCCGCCCCGGCGACCCCGTCGGTCACGGCGCACGGCGGCCGCGGGCTGAACATCATCACCGCGCTGGCCGACGACTGGGGCGTCCGGGACGACATCCACGGCGAGGTCACCGTGTGGGTCGTCGTTCACGCCGACGTGTACGACCCGGACGCCGGCCACCGCCGCGACGACTTCGCGACACGCGTCACGGCCCCGGCGGTGTCCCAGATACCCGGGCTGGATTTCGCGGACGCCTTCGACGACATGGACTGACCCGGCGCCGACCCGCCCCGTTGGTCACGGGACTCGTGTTGTCCACAGGAGCCCGTCGCCCGAGGCGCGAACGGCTAGGCTCGCGACCGTACGAGACGAGCCGTAACCGGGAGACCCATCGATGGCCAAGAAGCGACCCCAGACGAAGGCCAAGCGCCCGCAGATCACGGACGGAGAGATCCCGGTCGTCGGCGCTCGTGAACCCTGCCCCTGCGGCAGCGGCCGCCGCTACAAGGCCTGTCACGGCCGGGCCGCGGCCCACGCCGCGACCGAGCTGGTGCACCGCCCCTTCGAGGGCCTGCCCGGCGAGTGCGACTGGGTGGCCCTGCGCGAGCTGGTCCCGGCGGCCACGGTCGGACTGACGCTCAAGGACGGCCTCCCCGAGGGCGTCCCGGCGGTCACGCTGGCCACGGTCCTGCCGATGGCCTGGCCCGCCCTGCGCCGTGACGACGGCTCGGTCATGCTCGGCCTCCAGAACGACACCTCGTCGGGCGACATCAGCCGCGACCTCGCCGACATCCTCCAGCGCGCCCTGGAAGCCGAGCCCGGCACACCCGTGCAGGGCCGCCGCGCCCCGGCCGACGGTCCTCGGCTCCAGGACCTGATCGACCCGGAGGGCGCCTTCGAGCCAGAAGTGCACAGCGGCTTCGAGTTCTGGGTGCCGGACCCGGAGAACGCCACGCCGGAGGTGACCGCCTCCCTGGAGCGGGCCAACGCCGCGGCCATCCCGACCGTCAAGCTCCAGGGCGTGGACGCCGCGTACTGGTGCGAGACGCCCGAGAAGAACCACTTGCGGTGGGTCATGCCCCATCCCGAGGAGCAGCTTCTGGATGCTCTCGCGCGGCTGCACGCCGCGGGCCGGTCGAGCCTGATCGAGGGCACCCGCCTGGTGGGCTCCTTCCGCGCTCACGGGCTCACCGTGCCGGTCTGGGACCTGCCGAGCGGGGTCACGGCCGAGGACGTGGAGAAGCCAGCGGCGGAGTTCGCCGAGCGCCTCGCCGCCGCCCTGGCCACGGACGCGCCGCTCACGGCGGACGAGCGCCGCGCGCGTGGCGGCCTCACCAACCGGCAGGTCACGCTCAGCTGACGGCTCGTCACAGGGTCCGGCCCGGCCGCTCGGCCGGCCGGCCGGACTCTCGCGCTCCGGACAGGTGACTCCCTTCACAACTCCCGGACGGTACAAGCCAGTCGGTGACTGGAAAGCGAGAGATCGAATTTGCGAACCGCCGATCTCTTGTTACCGTTCCCGTAGCCCGGTTGCTGGTGCATCCCCCGTCGCCAGCAACCGGGTCTTTCCATGCGCGCGCCGTTCACGGAACGCAGTGGCTCGTCAACTGCCTGATTTCATAGGCGAGTTGCTCCCCGAGCGCAGCAGCAGCGGCCCCTGGCCGGCCCGCCGGGCGAACTCCACGACCGCCGTGTACGCCGCCAGTTCCCCGCGCGCGGGCTCGCGGGGCGTCTCACACGTCCCCGGCTCGTCCTCGGCGCCCACCGCACAGGTGATGCGCACGGTCCGGGAGCCGGGCCCCATCAGGCTCAGTACGGCGTCCAGCGCCTCGCCGGTCGCATTCCGGTAGTAGGTCCGCGCCCAGGTGTCCGCGGCCTGCGTCACGACACAGGTCTGCGCCTCGATGCCGTCGGGGGAGGAGAGCCCCGGACCGCAGCGCGCGGCGGTCGACAGGCCCGGACCGACCGCGGGAAGACCGGCCACGGCGGAAGGCCCCTTGCCGTCGGCGGACGGCGGGGAGGGACGTACGGCGCCCCCTCCGGAACCGGACAGAGAACCGCCGCGTCCGCCGGTGCCGTCCGCCGAGCCTCCGGAACGTGCCCCGTCCCCCGCATCCGGGGACCCCACGGACGGCACCGCCAGCGGCAGTGCGACCGCGCACGCCGCCACGACGCCCGCGAGGGCGAGCAGTCGGACCTTTCGGGGGTCCCGGGGGCGTCCCCGGGAATGACGCGGCATGGCCCCGGAACATAACGCGCCGGGGCGTAACCCGGGCTCGGCGCGCCCGACAGCCCTAGAACTCGGGCGCGCTCACACCCGTACGAGTGAGGGCCTCGACCACGGCGTCCACCACGGCCTCCACATCGGGCACCCACGGCGAGGCCGAGCCGGGCAGCGGCGCCCGCTCCCAGCGGATCTCGCCCTGGCCCGTCTCGGAGGGCGGCAGCGCCAGGTAGCCGCCCTCGCCGTGGAAGCGGAGGGAGCCGGGCACGAAGTCCTTGGCGTAGAGCAGTTCGCCGAGCTGCTCCATGGAGTACGGCTTCACGAGGATCGCCCAGCGGGCGGGAGACGCGACGACCGGACCGAGCCGGATGCCCATGCTGTCGAGCGCGTCGAGGGCGCGGGCCGCCGGTACGGCGGGCAGGGAGACCGCGCAGGGCGCCTTGCCGCCGGTGGCCAGGACGATCGGCGCTGTGGGCCGGTTGCCCCACCACCAGCGCACCATGCGCCCGTCCGTGGTGGCCGCGAGCAGGCCGGGGTCGAAGGGGTGCGCGCCGGGAACCGTGCATTCGGGGTCCGGGCAGCCGCAGCGGTTCCGCCCCTCGGGGTCCGCCGCCACGCCCGGGAGTACGGGCCACTGCCATTCCGTCGCGTAGGTCAGGGCCGCGCCGATCAGCTCAGGCCTCCCGTCGCTGCGCTGGGACAGGAGCCTGCGTCGCCTTCCGAGGATCTCGCGCATGAGCGCTCGTTCCTTTCCGTTGCACGCCGGCAACACCGTGGTCCACATCACATCATGTGTCGATCACTTCACTGTGCGTACCTGCTGGCGCATCACACCCCTGCCGTGCGCAAGGGGAACCCCTATGGGTCGAGCATTGGCTGCCTCCGCGGCCGTCCCGCCCATACTGCGTCTGTCAAAAGCACGGGCGTGGCGTAGGGGTGGCGAAGTATGGCGTTTGCCGTCGCGCGTATTTCTCTCCGCCTCCGCCACGGGAGGATGGGGCACGGTCGTCAGTGGCTAAGACGCCCGGGTCCGTCACCAGGTTCCGGGTAGTTCGCAACCACCCCTGGCCTTCACCGAGTACGTACCCATCGCGACCGTTGTGACGCTCCGTCGAGCAAGCCCAGTCGACCGCAATAAGCCGTCCCTTGCGGCAGTTTTAAGCCAACTTTGCATTTCCGCAAGAGGAAGGAGACTTGTTCCCTCAATCCTCACAGACACCAGGAATCCCGGCAGGACAATGCTGGACATCTCCTCACGAGTGCGTGTACATGTGGAGACACTGCTAGCGGCGCAGAATGACATGGGGGTTTGCGATGCTTTTGAGCAGTACGCGCTGGTCGGAAAGCCGGACGCCATGAACGCCCCGCACCCTCCGAAAGTGGCTGGAATCGATTCAACGGTTCCGGCGCCCGCACACACTGTCGCGCCCGTCGCGGCGGGTGGTGCCTCCTCGTCCGTCCCGGCAAACCCCACGGCCCCGCCGGGCGCGGTACTCCAGGACCGTCTCGCCGGCTGGGTCTCCGACCTCACCACCCTCCATGAACTGACCGAGCGCCTGGCCCGCACGTCCGCGCTCGACGAGGCGCTGCAGGAACTGCTGCGGGCCGGCGCCGCCCTGGTGGGCGCCCGCCGCGGCCTCGTCGTCCTGGAACCCGGCGACGGCCTGGGCCCGGACACCACCATCGGCCTGGGCCTGGCCCGCGCCGACCTCGGCCACATCGAGACCGTTCCCCGCAGCGCCCTGTCCTACGGCCGGTTCCTCGACGGACCGCCCGGCGGCGAGGACGGCATCGCCGAGCCCGACCTGTTCGCCGAGGAGGGGCTCGACCCCCGCCACCGCGAGGTCGCGTCCCGCCTCGGCTACGCGGCCAGCTACGCCCTCCCTCTGACCACCGAGTCCGCCGGCCGCCTCGGGGCCGTCGTGTGGCTCTACGACGAACCCGCCGAACCGAACGAGCGGCAGCGCCACCTCGTCGGCCTGTACGCCCGCTACGCCGCCGAACACCTCGCCCGGCTCCTCGAACTGGAGCGCACGCGCGCGTCCATGGCGACCATGTCGGACGAGCTGCTGCCCGCGCGGCTGCCGCGGGTCGCCGGTGTCCAGCTCGCCGCCCGGCACCGCACCGGCCCACGCGGCGGCGGCGACTGGTACGACGCGCTGCCGCTGCCCGACGCCGCCCTCGGCCTCGCCGTCGGGTCCGTCACCGGGTCGGGCCCCAGCGCGGTCGCCGCGATGGGGCGGCTGCGGGCGTCCCTGCGGGCGTACGCCGTGATGGAGGGGGAGGACCCGGTCGCCGTCCTGTCCGACCTGGAGCTGCTGCTGCGGCTGACCGAGCCGGCCCGCTCGGCCACCGCCCTGTTCGGCTACTGCGAACCGGCCGCCCGCAAGATCACGCTGGCCGGTGCCGGGCACAGCCCGCCACTGCTGATCGGACAGCGCCGCACCGAGTTCGCGGAGACGTCGGTCTCCGCCCCGCTGGGCATGCTCGCCTGCTGGGAGGCGCCGAGCCTGGAGATCCTCGCCGAGCCCGGAGAGACGGTCCTGCTGTACACCGACGGGCTGCTGCACCGCACCGGCGAGACCACCGATCGCGCCTTCGCCCGGCTGCACGCGGCGGCGGCCGGAGCGCCCCGGGCACTGCGGCGCGACCCCGGCGCCATCGCCGACCACGTCCTGCGGAGCGTGCTGCCGGACGGACTGGACGCGGCGGACGGTGCGGAGGACGTCGTCCTGCTGGCGGCGCGGTTCGAGTAACGCTCCTCGTCATCGCCCTGAGACCGCTTCCGCGCCGCCGTAGAGTGGAGGGCGGTCCAGTGCCGTATCGAGGAGGATGACCGTGGCGGAGGAGCTCACCCCGGCAGTGCCTGATGCTGCTGACGCAGCAGGCCCGGACGAGAGTGAAGAGCCCATCAAGCAGCGGAAGAACGGACTGTACCCCGGCGTGTCCGACGAGCTTGCCGAGAACATGAAGAGCGGCTGGGCCGACACCGAGCTGCGTGACCTCCAGCCCGTCCCCCAGGCCGCCGAGACCGCCGCCCGCCGGGCCGCGCTGTCCGCGCGCTTCCCGGGCGAGCGGCTGGTGATCCCCGCGGGCAACCTGAAGACCCGCTCGAACGACACCGAGTACGCCTTCCGCGCCTCCGTCGAGTACGCCTACCTCACCGGAAACCAGACCGAGGACGGCGTCCTGGTCCTGGAGCCCAAGGGCGAGGGCCACGAGGCGACGATCTATCTCCTGCCGCGTTCGAACCGGGAGAACGGCGAGTTCTGGCTGGACGGCCAGGGCGAGCTGTGGGTCGGCCGCCGCCACTCCCTCACCGAGGCGGAGAAGCTGTACGGCATCCCCGCCTCCGACGTGCGCGAGCTCGCCGGGGCGCTGCGCGAGGCCACCGGTCCGGTGCGGGTCGTGCGCGGGTACGACGCCGGCATCGAGGCCGCGCTGACCGACAAGGTCACCGCCGAGCGCGACGAGGAGCTGCGGGTCCTCCTCTCCGAGGCGCGGCTGGTCAAGGACGAGTTCGAGATCGGCGAGCTGCAGAAGGCCGTCGACTCGACCGTCCGCGGTTTCGAGGACGTGGTGAAGGTCCTCGACAAGGCCGAGGCGACCTCCGAGCGGTACATCGAGGGCACGTTCTTCCTCCGCGCGCGGGTGGAGGGCAACGACGTCGGCTACGGCACGATCGCCGCGGCCGGGCCGCACGCCTGCACGCTGCACTGGGTGCGGAACGACGGGCCCGTGCGGTCGGGTGATCTGCTGCTGCTCGACGCGGGTGTGGAGACGCACACGTACTACACCGCCGACGTCACGCGCACGCTGCCGGTCAACGGCCGGTTCAGCGAGATCCAGCGGAAGATCTACGACGCCGTGTACGAGGCCCAGGAGGCCGGGATCGCGGCGGTGCAGCCCGGGGCGAAGTACCGGGACTTCCACGATGCGGCGCAGCGGGTGCTGGCCGAGAAGCTGGTCGAGTGGGGGTTGGCCGAGGGGCCGGTGGAGCGGGTGCTGGAGCTGGGGCTTCAGCGCCGGTGGACGTTGCACGGGACCGGGCACATGCTCGGGATGGACGTGCACGACTGCGCTGCCGCGCGGACCGAGACGTATGTCGACGGTGTGCTGGAGCCGGGGATGTGCCTGACCGTCGAGCCGGGGCTGTACTTCCAGGCCGATGACCTGACGGTGCCGGAGGAGTACCGGGGTATCGGTGTGCGGATCGAGGACGACATCCTCGTGACGGAGGACGGCAACCGGAATCTGAGTGCGGCATTGCCTCGTCGGGCGGACGAGGTCGAGGCGTGGATGGCCTCCGTCAAGGGCTGAGTGTCGTGTCCAGGAACAGCGCCCCCGCAAGGAGAGGGGCGCTGCCTCGGGGGCTCCAGGCACGGCTGACGAGGTCGGTGTCCAAGGCTCGCAGGGCTACGGCACCCGGCTCCGTCGCCGTGCCGCCCGCCTCCAGTACACCGCGCGCCCCCGCCTGGACCTGACGTAGGCCCATCGGGCCCGCCATGTACAGCAACTCCGTGTCCTGGAGCGTCGACATCACCGTGAGCAGGGCGTCCAGACGGGCCTGAGGCTCGGGGGCGCCCTTGGTACGAGCGGCAGTGAGTGCGTCCAAGGCCCGCCGTACGTGCGGGAATCCGGCCCTGGCCTCCCCGCGGGCGCCGGCCGCGCCGTACTTGGCCGAGACCGTGGAGCCGCGTGAGGGGCGGCGCGGGGCACGGCGGTCCGGGTGGGCGGCGATGTGCTTGGCCAGGGTCGTCGTCTCGGCCGGGGCGGCGCCCGGTTTCAGCGCCGCAGCCGCGACCAGCAGGCCGAGCGTCCACAGGGCGCCTCGGTGACCGCCGCCCGCGAGGCCCACCGTGTGTTCCGTCGAGCGGCCGATGGCGCCCAGTTCCGCACGGAGCCGGGGGCTGGGTTCACCCGTTCGGCGGGCCGCGGCGGCCATGGCCGTGAGGCCGGGGAGCAGTGCCCTGGCCGACCAGCGCAGGGCGCGGTGGTCCCGGCGGGTGGCCCGGGCCGTCAGGTCGCGCGGGTCGGGCAGGCCCGGCTTGGGTGCCAGGGCCAGCTGGCCGACCAGGGCGTCGACGGCCGCGTGCGCGAGTGCCTGGTCCTCATGGCTGTTCATCGCCGTACCTCAGGAAGTGGAGGACGACGGAGCGGGCGCGCCGCTCGGGAGTGTGCCGCCTCCGCCGCCGCTGCCCGCGCCGGTGTTCTCCGCGTCCGGGTCGATGCCCAGGGTGAGGAAGCCCTTGTAGCCCTTGGACGGGTCGTTCTTGTGTACCGGTTCGAGCGTGAGCAGGCCGCCGGCCGCGCCGCCGCCGTCGTAGACCATGTCGTCGTCGAGCTTGGTGTAGCTGCCGGTGTGCTTGCTGTACGGCTCCAGGGCGAAGACGGACTCGGCGATCTCGTCGGCGAAGAACAGCTGGCCGGTGAAGTTGACCTTGCCGCCCTCGTAGGTGCCGTCCTCCTTCTGGCCGCCGGTGTGGACCTTGAGGTGGATGTGGCAGGTGCGCGGGGTGTACCAGCCGGGGATGATCGTCTCGAACTTGACGACCCCGTTGGCGTTGGCGATCTGGTAGCCGCGCAGGTACGTGTCGTCGTCGGCGGTGGAGCCGTCCCCGCTCTCGGCGGGGGCCGCGCCGCCGGGGTTGGCGGTGGTGTAGCCGGAGTAGTAGCCCCAGGCGTCGCAGTGCCAGATCTCGACGGCCGCGCCGGGGACCGGGGTGCAGCCGTCGGTGGCGTCGACGACGGTGAGGCGCAGCGTGAGCGGGACGCCGCTCTTGCCCTCGGTGATGTTCTTGCGGACCAGCGCGCCGTCCAGGTAGTACGGCCCCTCGGTGACGCTCGACATCAGCTGCATGCAGGTGCCGGTACTCGTTGAGGACGTGGCCGTGGCCGTGGCCGTGGCCGTCGTGGTGGCCGAGGCCGAGGTGTCGGCGAAGGCCGACTGGTAGCCGGCTGCGGCCAGGCCGCCCGCGGCGACCGTGCCGCCCGCGACCGCGAGCGCGCGGCGGCGGGTGATCGAGGTGTTCTTGTGGTTTCCCGTCATGGAACGGAACCTAGGGATGCCACCCGTCAGGTGCGTGAGGCCGGGCTGAGAGCCGGCTGTGAATAGACCGGCAACATCCGGCCAGCGGCCAAAAAACCGCAGGTCAACGGTAGTTGGCGTGTGAGATCATGGCCGACCTTGCCGGTCCGACTCGGGGAACAGGCGCGATCACCATGAAGAACGTCCAGACGGCGCTGACCATGCAGGACGCCATCCTCACCCTGCAGAAGTACTGGAGCGACAACGGCTGCATGATCACGCAGCCGTTGAACACCGAGGTCGGAGCGGGTACGGCCAACCCGGCCACGGCGCTGCGGGTGCTCGGTCCCGAGCCGTGGAGCGTCGCCTACGTGGAGCCGAGCGTGCGGCCGGACGACTCGCGCTACGGCGAGAACCCCAACCGGCTCCAGACCCACACCCAGTTCCAGGTCATCCTCAAGCCCGACCCGGGCAACCCGCAGGAGCTGTACCTGGGCAGCCTGAAAGCGCTCGGTGTCGACCTGGGCGCGCACGACGTGCGGTTCGTCGAGGACAACTGGGCCTCACCCGCGCTCGGTGCCTGGGGGCTGGGCTGGGAGGTCTGGCTGGACGGCATGGAGATCACCCAGTTCACCTACTTCCAGCAGGTCGGCGGTGTCGCCCTGGACCCGGTGTCGGTGGAGATCACGTACGGCCTCGAACGCATCCTGATGAACCTTCAGGGCGTGGCCCACTTCAAGGACATCGTCTATGCGCCGGGCATCACGTACGGCGAGGTGTTCGGGCAGAACGAGTACGAGATGAGCCGCTACTACCTCGACGACGCCGACCTCGACACCAACCACCGGCTCTTCGAGGCGTACGCGGCCGAGGCCCGGCGCCTGCTCGACCTGGAGCTGCCGGTCCCGGCGTACACGTACGTGCTCAAGTGCAGCCACACCTTCAACGTGCTCGACGCGCGCGGCGCGATCAGCACCACCGAGCGGGCCAAGGCGTTCGCTCTGATGCGCGGCCTGACGCACGAGTCGGCCAAGCTGTGGGAGCGGCGGCGGGCCTCGCTGGAGCATCCGCTCGGGGTGGCGGCCGCTCCGGCCCCGGCCCAGCGGGCCGCGCTGCCCAAGGTGCCCGACGTCGAGACGCTGCTGTTCGAGATCGGCGTGGAGGAACTGCCGTACGCCGACGTTCCCGCCACCACCGAGGCGGTGCTCGAGTCGGTCACCGCCAAGCTGGCCGCGACCCGGCTGGGGCACGGCGCGATCAACGTGATGGCCACGCCGCGCCGGATCGTGATCACGGTCGACGGTGTGCAGCCGCGCGAGCGGGACACCATGCGGACCGTGCGCGGCCCCAAGGTCACCGCCGCCTTCAAGGACGGCGCCCCCACCGCCGCGCTCCTGGGCTTCGCCCGCAGCCAGGGCGCCGAACCGACGGACGTGCGGATCGTCGACGTCAAGGGTGTCGAGTACGTGGCGGTCACCCGGCACGAGGAGGGGCGTCCGGCCGTCGAGGTGCTCAGCGATCTACTGGCCGAGGTCGTGTCCGGGCTGCGCGCCGGCCGCAACATGCGGTGGAGCGACCCGGGTCTGTCGTTCTCACGGCCCGTGCGCTGGCTGCTCGCGCTGCTGGGCCGTACTCCCCTGCCCGTGGTGGTCTCCTCGCTCGCCGCGAGCGACACGACGCGGGTGCAGCGCCAGGCTCCCTACCCGGTCGTCCGCGTGACCTCGGCCGAGGGCTACCCGCACTTCCTGCACATGCACGGCATCCTGCTCGACCGGGACGCCCGGCGCGGCGCGGTGGTCCGCGGTGCCCTGGAGGCGGCTGCCGAGGTGGGCGGGCGGATCGACGTGGAGGGCCAGGCCGATCTGATCGACGAGATCACCGACATCCTGGAGTTCCCGTACGCCGTGCGGGGGTCGTTCGACGAGCGCTATCTGGAGCTGCCCGCGAGCGTCCTGACCACCGTGATGCGCAAGCACCAGCGCTATCTGCCGGTGCTGGACGGCGAGCGGCTGATGCCGCACTTCGTCACCTTCGCCAACGCCCTGTGTGACGACGACGTGGTGCGAGCGGGCAACGAGGCGGTGCTGCGGGCTCGTTACGAGGACGCCGCGTTCTTCTGGCGGGCGGATCTGAAGGTGGCACCGGAGGAGTTCCGGCGGCGGCTGGACAAGCTGACCTTCGAGGACCGGCTGGGTACGGTCGCCGACCGTGCCGACCGGCTCGCCTCCCTCGCCCTCGACCTGGCCGGACGCGCCGGGCTCACCGTGGAGGCGGTGAACGTCGTCCGGCGCGCCGGTGCGCTGGCGAAGTTCGACCTGGCATCCCAGATGGTGATCGAGTTCTCCGGACTGGCCGGGGTGATGGCCGAGGAGTACGCCCGCCGGGCCGGCGAGTCCGCCGAGGTCGCCCGGGCCCTGGCCGAGATGGAACTGCCGCGCTCCGCCGGCGGCGCCCTGCCGGCCGGGGACGCGGGTGCCGTGCTGTCGCTCGCCGACCGGTTCGACCTGGTGACGGGCATGTTCGTGATCGGGGCCGCGCCGACCGGAAGTTCCGATCCGTACGGGGTGCGCCGGGCCGCGATCGGGCTGCTCAACGTGGTGCGGAGTCTGCCTGCCGTGGCCGGGGTACGGGTGAGCGAAGGGTTGCGCGCGGCGGCCGTACGGTACGCCGCGCAGGGCGTCGAGGTGCCCGCCGAGCGGGTCGCCGAGGCCGCCGAGCTGATCACCCGGCGCTACGAGCAGCAGCTCACGGACGCCGGGCACGAGCATCGGCTCGTGCAGGCCGTCCTGGTGTGGGCCGACCGGCCCTCCCACGGTGACCGCACCCTGGCCACGCTGGAGCGGCACATCGGCACGGAGGCCTTCGAGGCACTCGCTGCCGCGTTCCAGCGGGTGGTGCGCATCCTTCCCGAGGGCGGCGTCGAGGCGGCGGATCTGTCCCTGCTGACCGCGCCCGCCGAACTGCGTCTCACCGAGACCGCCGAGACCGTACGCCAGGCCCTGCACGGCCGCGAGGACGACCTCGGCGCACTCATCGAGGTCTCCGCCCCTCTGGTCGACGCGATCAGCGCCTTCTTCGAAGAGGTGCTGGTGATGGACCCCGACCCCGCGGTCCGCACGGCCCGGCTGGCGCTGCTCACCCAGGTGGCGGGGCTGGCGCGCACGACGCTGGACTGGGGCGCGCTGTAGGGGCCGGACGTTTCACGTGAAACACCGTCTCCGAGGCGATCGAGCGTCGGCAGGGGTCAGACCGCCATCAGTGGCGCGGCGTCCTCGCGCCACTTGAGGACCTTGTCGAAGCTCACCACGGCTCCGCCCCGGCCCGGCTTGTTGCCGATGTGGACATGGTCGGCGAGCTGCTCGATGAGGCACAGCCCTCTGCCGTTCTCCGCGTCGGAGTGCGCGGGCCGGATCGGCGGGCGGGACCGGCCGGCGGAGGCCGCGGGGAACCCCGGGCCCGCGTCGGCGACCTCGATCCGGCACTTCTCGCCGTCGAGGTACGCCGTGACCCGGTACGCCTCCGAACCGGGGCCACCGCGAGCCGTGTCCCCGCCGTGCTCCACGGCGTTCGCGCAGGCCTCGCTGAGGGCGACGGAGAGGTCGTAGGAGATATCGGGATCGACGCCCGCGGTCTCCATCGTGCCGATCAGAAGGCGCCTGGCGAGCGGCACGCTCGCAGCTTCGCGCCGCAGATGGAGTGACCACCAGATGCTCATGCTCCAGCCTCCTGGCCGCGGCTCGACATACCGTTACGTATTGCCCTGAGTCCCCGCATGTAAGCGTGAAGTTGACGTGATGCCGCCCATACGGCGGATGCGCCCCTATCCCTGATCGGTGTATGTGGGGGGCGGGCAGGGCCAGAGAGTGACGTTCCGGTCGTACGGCACCTTGCGGACCTGCCACACGAACCCTGGGTGGCCAGTGCGATGATGAGCCCGCCATGACTGCCCCCCACGCGTGCGCGACGCGCTCCGGACCCACGCTCCGGATCCTGCGGGCCGCGGTGTTCGCCGCGGTCTGTGTCGTGCTGGCCGGGGCAGGTCACGCGCTCGCCTCCTGTGACGGCATTCCGCTGTGGACGCTGGGCGCCGGGTTCCTCGGGGTGGTCGCGGTGGCGGCACCGTTCGCCGGGCGCGTGCGCTCGCTGCCGGGGATCACAGCGCTGCTCGCGGCCGGTCAGACGGTGTTGCACACGCTGTTCGGACTCGGTCAGCACGGTACGGCCGCCGCCACATCGTCGGTGCCGGCGGGCGCGAGCGATGCCGCGCTGATCCAGCAGGCCGCGCGGCTCGTGTGCGGCACGACGGCGGCGGCGATCAGCCCGGCACAGGCCCACAAGATCCTCACCGATGCCCGGATCCAGCCGGCCACGGGGGCGCACACGCATCTGCCGGCGGACGCCGGGGCATCGGCCTCGTTGTGGCCGTCCCTGCCGATGCTGCTCGGCCACGTTCTCGCGGCGATCGCCGCCGGCTGGCTGCTGCGCCACGGTGACCTGGCTCTGCTGCGGCTCACAGAACTGTCGGCGCAGGGTGTCGCGGAAGGGGCGCTCGTGCGCTCCCTGCGGGCCGCGCTCGCGCTGGTGCGCGCCCTGCGCGCCGGGCTGCCGGGAGCGCCGGAGGCATGTCCGCGCCCCGTGCACACCATGCGACCCGCGCCTGCGATGCCGCGCATGACCGCACTCCAGCACACGGTGATCCGCCGTGGCCCGCCGGCGACCACGGCTCGCGCATCCGCACTCGCCCTCGCCATCTGACGCGACGCGACCACCACTTCACCTTTTCGTACGATCCGGATGATTCGGACGACTTGGAGGGTGGGTTGCCGTCGTGCGGCAGGCGCGCGTGCGCGTATCCCTCTTCCACATTTCGACCCGACTCACAGCGGAGTGCTCCTTCCATGAAGGCTTCCCGTATCGCCGCGGCCGGTGCCGCCGCCGGTATCACCGTTCTCGCCCTGTCCGTCCCCGCCTTCGCGCACGTCAGCGTGCAGCCCGAGGGCGCCGCCGCCAAGGGCGGCTACGCGGTCGTCGACTTCAAGGTCCCCAACGAGCGGGACAACGCCTCGACCACCAAGCTCGAGGTCAACTTCCCCACCGACCACCCGCTGGCCTCGGTGATGCCGGAGCCGATGCCCGGCTGGAAGATCGACGTCACCACGTCCGAGCTGGACAAGCCGCTGGAGATGCACGGCGAGAAGATCTCCAAGGTTGTCACCAAGGTCACCTGGACCGCCGACGGCAAGGGCATCCAGCCCGGCTACTTCGAGAAGTTCCCGCTCTCGATCGGTCAACTGCCCGAGGACACCGACCAGCTGGTCTTCAAGGCCCTCCAGACGTACTCCAACAAGGAGATCGTCCGCTGGATCGAGGTGCCGCAGGAGGGCCAGGAGGAGCCCGACAACCCGGCCCCGGTGCTGGAGCTGTCCGCCGCGTCCGAGGACGGGCACCACGCCGCCTCGGGCGACGCCTCCGACGCCAAGTCGGCCGAGAAGGCCTCCGCCGACACCGCCGCCGACACCTCCTCCTCCGACAGCACCGACACCACCGCCCGCGTCCTGGGCGTCGTCGGGATCGTGGTCGGCGCGGCGGGCGTCGCCTACGGCGTGCTGGCCGGGCGTCGGCGCACCAACGCCTGAGGCCGCTTCCGTTGCACGGCGCGCGCCGGGTTCACGCCCCCGGGCGGGGCACCCCCGGTGCGCGCCGGATCACCGACATCTGGGACATTTTCGTATGCGCACCAAGACCTTCGCCGCGGCCGCTCTGTTCGCCGCGGCCTCCCTGACCCTGACCGCGTGCGGCAGCGGCAACGACAGCGACAAGCCCGTCGCCGTGGTGTCGGAGCAGGCCGGTACAGACAAGGCCGCCACCGTCCTCGACAAGCCGTTCGAGAAGCCGGACCTGGTCCTCACCGACACGCAGGGCAAGAAGTACGACCTCCGCAAGGAGACCGAGGGCAAGCCCACGCTGATCTACTTCGGCTACACCCACTGCCCCGACGTGTGCCCGTCGACCATGAGCAACATCGCGGTGGCCAAGAAGCAGCTGCCCAAGGCCGAGCAGGACGAGCTGCGCGTCGTGTTCGTCACCACCGACCCGGGCCGCGACAAGCCGGCCGAGCTCGGCAAGTGGCTCAAGGGCATCGACCCCCAGTTCATCGGCCTCACCGGCGACTTCCCGACCATCCAGGCCGGCGCCCGCACCCTCGGCATCTCCATCGATCCGCCGCGGAAGGACAAGAACGGCAAGATCATCTCCGAGCACGGCACCCAGGTCATCGCCTTCTCGCCGAAGACCGACGGCGGCTATGTGCTCTACGGCGAGGAGGCCACCGTCGGCGACTACACCAAGGACCTCCCCAAGATCGCCAAGGGGGAGAACCCGTGAGGCCGCGACTCGGCCCGACGGCCCTCGTCATAGCCGGGGCCGTGGCCCTGGCGGGCTGCGGCGACTCGGAACCCGGGGACTCCGGTTCCGGGAGCGGCAAGGCGGAACTCTCCGTGGGCTCCGCGTACATGCCGCAGCCCGTCTCCGACGAGATGGCGGCCGGCTTCTTCACCGTCACCAACAAGGGCGGTGCCGCCGATGAGCTGACCTCGGTCACCAGCGACGTCGCCGGGCAGGTCACCGTGCACGAGACCGTCGGCGCGGCCATGCAGGAGGTCAAGAGCCTGAAGGTCCCCGCCCACGGCGAACTCGTGCTGAAGACCGGCGGCAACCACCTGATGTTCGAGCAGCTGAAGCGGAAGCCGAAGGAAGGTCAGACGGTCTCCGTCGAGCTTCACTTCGCCCACTCCGGCCCGGTCAAGGTCGAGATGCCGGTGAAGTCGGCGACCTACCAGCCGAAGACCGGACACTGAGGGAGGGACCACTGTGACGCAGATCATCGCCCCCCGCGTCCGGACCATGGTGCTGCTGCTCCTGGCCGCGGCCTGCGCACTCCTCGCCGGCGCCGGTCCGGCCTCCGCGCACGCCGCGGTGACCGGCAGCGACCCCGCGCAGGGGGCGGTGGTCGACGAGGCCCCGGCCCGGATCTCGCTCACCTTCTCCGAGCAGGTCGCGATGTCCGACGACTCGCTGCGCGTCCTCGACCCCGAGGGCAAGCGCGTCGACGCGGGCAAGCCGTCCAACGTCAGCGGCACGACGTACGCCGTGCGGCTCCACTCCGGCCTGCCCGACGGCACCTACACGGTCGCCTACCAGGTGGTGTCCGCGGACAGCCACCCCGTCGCCGGTGCCTACACCTTCTCCATCGGTGCCCCGTCCAAGACCTCCGTGGCGGTCTCCGGGCAGACGGCCGACGACGGCGTGGTCGGCTGGCTGTACGGCTTCGGGCGGTACGTGTCCTACGCCGGGTTCATCGTGATGGCCGGCGGCGCCGCCTTCGTACTCGCCTGCTGGCCGCGCGGCTCCGGAGTGCGGCCCGTGCAGCGGTTCGTCGTCTCCGGGTGGCTCGCCCTCACCGCCGCGACCCTCGCCCTGCTGCTCCTGCGCGGCTCCTTCACCGGCTCCGGGAAGGTCGCCGACATCTTCGACCTGTCCCTGCTCGGGCAGGTGCTCCAGACCAAGACCGGCGCGGCCCTGGTGTCCCGGCTGCTGCTGCTCGCCGCGGCGGCGCTGTTCATCGCCGTGCTGTTCGGGGCCTATGCCCGCCCGTCCGCCCCCACCACCCTGAACGACGACGCTGCGCGCCGACAGCCCGATCCAGGCGAGGACGCCCAGGAGAAGCGGGACCTGGCCTTCGGACTCGCCATCGGCGGCGTCGTCGTGGCGGCCGGACTCGCCGCGAGCTGGGCGATGTCCGAGCACGCCTCGGTCGGACTCCAGGCCGGCATCGCCATGCCGGTCGACGTCGTCCATCTGCTCGCCGTCGCCGCGTGGCTCGGCGGGCTGGGCGCGCTGCTGGTCGCCCTGTACCGGGCACCCGCCGACTCGCCCGTCGACGCGTCGGCCGTACGCCGCTTCTCCCGCGTCGCCTTCGGCAGCGTCCTCGCGCTGATCGCGACCGGGACGTACCAGTCCTGGCGCCAGCTCGGCTCCTGGTCGGCCTTCACCGACACCCGCTACGGGCAGCTGCTCCTCGCCAAGATCGCCCTCGTGGCCGTCCTGGTCGGCGTCGCGTGGATCTCGCGCCGGTGGACGGGACGGCTGGCCGAGACGGTGACGGCATCGGCGGAGCGGGAGAAAGCGCGGGTCGGAGCAGGGGCTGAAGCCTCCGGTGACGCGGAGCCCGACATGACCGGCGATGACCAGGCCGGCACGGACACGGAGACCGACGGCGGCGAGCGGCCTGATGCCGAGCCCGCCGACACCGAGCGGGCCGCGCAGCTCGCCCGGCAGCGGGCCGCCCGGGACGCCGCCCGGCAGAAGCGGCTGCGGGACGCCGACCCCAACCGCTTCGGCCTGCGCCGCTCCGTGCTGGCCGAGGCCGGCATCGCGGTCGTCCTGCTCGCCGTCACCACCGTCCTCACTCAGACCGAGCCGGGACGCACGGAACAGGAGGCCAAGGCCGCCACCTCGTCCTCCGTGTCCACCTCGCCCGACACGGCCGCGTCCGGGGCGCTGACCCTGAACATGCCCTTCGACACCGGCGGCGAGAACGGCAAGGGCATCGTCACCCTCGACCTCGACCCCGCACGCGTCGGCGACAACGAGATGCACGTCTACGTCGAGCGGCCGGGCGGCCAGCCCTTCGACATCCCCGAGGTCAAGGTCGACCTCACCCTGAAAGCCAAGGACATCGGGCCGCTGCCCGTCGTCCCCGACCACATCGCAACCGGACACTGGTCGGCGAACGGAGTGCAGATCCCCATGGCCGGCGACTGGAAGGTCGACGTGACCGTGCGGACCTCCGACATCGACGAGGTGACCGTCTCCAAGAACGCGCAGATCGGCTGAACCACCATGGCTGACCAGTCCATTCCGGAAGCCCGCACCCCCGGCACCGCACCGGCGGAGATCGAAGCGCCCCGGGCCGACGAGGGCATCTCACGGCGACGCCTGCTCGGCACCGCCGGTGCCACCGGGCTCGTGCTCGGCACAGCGGGCGCGGCCGTCGGATACGCCGCCGCACCCTCCGAGGCCGCCGCTCCGCTCACCTCGCTCGGCACCGACCGGGCGATGTTTCACGGGAAACATCAGCCCGGCATCACCGACGGCCTCCAGGCCCGCGGCCACCTCGTCGCCTTCGACCTGGCGGCGGGCGCCGGGCGCCGGGAAGCAGCCGCCCTGCTGCGCCGCTGGTCGGAGACGACCCGACGGCTGATGGCGGGCGAGCCCAGCGACCATGACGACACCGACGTGGCCCGCGACGCCGGACCCTCGTCGCTGACGATCACCTTCGGCTTCGGCCACAGCTTCTTCGGCAGGACCGGCCTGGAGAAGCAGCGTCCGACCGCCCTGGACCCGCTGCCCGAGTTCTCCTCCGACCACCTCGACAAGAACCGCAGCAACGGCGACCTGTGGGTGCAGATCGGCGCCAACGACGCACTCGTGGCCTTCCACGCCCTGCGCGCGATCCAGAAGGACGTGGGCTCGGCGGCCCGGGTCCGCTGGCAGATGAACGGCTTCAACCGCTCGCCGGGCGCCACCGCCCACCCCATGACGGCCCGCAACCTGATGGGCCAGATCGACGGCACCCGCAATCCGAAGCCGTCCGACACCGACTTCGACCAGCGGATCTTCGTGCCGGAGAAGGGCGAACCGGCCTGGATGGCGAACGGTTCCTACGCCGTCGTACGCCGTATCCGCATGCTCCTCGACGACTGGGAGAAGCTCTCCGTCAAGGTGCAGGAGGACGTGATCGGCCGCCGCAAGTCCGACGGGGCGGCGCTGTCCGGTGGCACCGAGACGACCGCGATGGACCTGGAGAAGACGGACGCCCAGGGCAACCTGGTCGTCCCGATCAACGCCCACGCCCGGATCACGCGGCCCGACCAGAACGGCGGCGCGGCGATGCTCCGGCGCCCGTTCTCCTTCCACGACGGCATCGACCCGGACGGGGTCCCCGACGCGGGCCTGCTCTTCATCTGCTGGCAGGCCGATCCGCTGCGCGGCTTCGTGCCGGTGCAGCGCAAGCTCGACCGCGGCGACGCCCTGTCACAGTTCATCCGGCACGAGTCGAGCGGGCTGTTCGCGGTGCCGGGCGGGGCCGCGGAAGGCGAATACGTGGGGCAGAAGTTGCTGGAGGGGTGAAAGTCCATCTCTGAATGGGATTGCGGGGGATAGCGCTTCCGCGAGCCCATTAGGGTGAGGTCATGCCAGCGAGCTATGCGTATCTCGGCCCCGAGGGCACCTTCACCGAAGTCGCCCTGCGCACGCTTCCCGAGACCGCCACCCGGGAACTCATCCCGTACGTGTCCGTCCAGTCCGCGCTCGACGCGGTACGAGCCGGCGAGGCCGAGGCCGCGTTCGTGCCGATCGAGAACTCCGTCGAGGGCGGCATCACCACCACCCTCGACGAGCTGGTCGCCGGCGCGCCGCTGATGATCTACCGCGAGGTGCTGCTGTCGATCACCTTCGCGCTGCTGGTCCGCCCCGGCACCAAGCTGTCGGACATCAAGACGGTCTCCGCCCACCCGGCCGCCCAGCCGCAGGTGCGCAACTGGCTGAAGAAGCACCTCCCGGACGCCCACTGGGAGTCGGCCGCCTCGAACGCGGACGCCGCCCGGCTGGTCCAGGAGGGCCAGTACGACGCCGCCTTCGCCGGCGAGTTCGCGGCCGCCCGCTACGGCCTGGAAGCCCTGGAGACCGGGATCCACGACGCGGAGAACGCCCAGACACGGTTCGTACTGGTCGGCCGGCCCGCCCGGCCCGCGGCGCCGACCGGCGCGGACAAGACCTCCGTCGTGCTGTGGCAGCGCGACGACCACCCCGGCGGCCTGCGCGACCTGCTGGGCGAGTTCGCCACCCGCGGCATCAACCTGATGCTGCTCCAGTCCCGGCCCACCGGCGCGGGCATCGGCAACTACTGCTTCTGCGTCGATGCCGAGGGCCATATCTCCGACCGTCGGGTGGCCGAGGCCCTGATGGGCCTCAAGCGAATCTGCCTCCAGGTGCGCTACCTCGGCTCTTATCCGCGCGCGGACGTGAGGCCGGGGGATGTCCTGCCGCCAAGGATGGGTACGTCGGACGACGAGTTCGTGGCGGCGGCGGACTGGGTGGCGCGGTGCCAGGACGGCCGGTTCTAGAACCGGTTCCGGGCGGGCTTCAGGCTGGTCGTACCTGCTGATTATCGTTATCCACAGAAGTTATCCACAGGTCCGCTTCTCGACCTGGGGACAAGTCGACAACGAAGCGTGAGTCAGTCGACAAATCGCCCTACAGGCCCCTGATGTGTCCATCGACAGGCAGGTCACCCTTCGTCCACCGTTTTCCCTTGAGTAACCCTTTGGAGTGACTCATTTCCACTCGAAAGTGAGGGCAGGGGAGGTTTGCGTCGGGAATCCTTCGGTGTGACCGGGCCTTCCGGAGTGATCAATTCCGAAGTCCACAGATCTTCCACACAGCCTGTGGATAACTTTTCGGCGGGTGTGGATCCCTGTGGACAACCGGGCTCCAAGTCCCGTTCCCCACAAGGGATTCGAGTCAATGCCGCGCCTTGCGGATGCCTCGTTCCGGGGAGGGGCGGTCGGTTTATTGACACTCCGCTCAATTACCTCATAACGGTACGTAAGCCGCAGCCGGAATAGTGAGTCGTGGGCGGTCATCCCACACCGGTAGCCTTGAGCGCGTGATTGACCTTCGCCTGCTCCGTGAGGACCCCGACCGTGTGCGCGCGTCGCAGCGCGCCCGTGGAGAGGACGTCGCGCTCGTCGACTCCCTCCTGTCTGCCGACGAGCGGCGCAGGTCGTCCGGCGTCCGCTTCGACGAGCTGCGTGCCGAGCAGAAGGCGCTCGGCAAGCTCATCCCCAAGGCTTCCGGAGACGAGAAGGCCGAGCTGCTGAGTAAGGCGGGCCAGCTCGCCGCCGACGTCAAGGCCGCCGACGCGGACCGCGACGCGGCCGCCGCCGAGACCCAGGAACTGCTCCAGAGGCTCGGCAACCTCGTCCACCCGGACGTACCCGTGGGCGGCGAGGAGGACTTCGTCACGCTGGAGACGCACGGCACGATCCGCGATTTCACCGCCGAGGGCTTCGAGCCCAGGGACCACCTGGAGCTCGGCCAGATCCTCGGCGCGATCGACGTCGAGCGCGGCGCCAAGGTCTCCGGCTCACGCTTCTACTTCCTGACGGGCGTGGGCGCCCTGCTGGAGCTCGCCCTGGTGAACGCGGCGATGGCCCAGGCCACCGCGGCCGGCTTCACGCCGATGCTGACCCCGGCCCTGGTCCGCCCCCAGTCCATGGCGGGCACCGGTTTCCTCGGCCAGGCCGCCCAGGACGTCTACCACCTCGCCAACGACGACCTCTACCTGGTCGGCACGTCCGAGGTCCCGCTCGCGGCGTACCACATGGACGAGATCCTCGACGCCGAGAAGCTGCCGCTGCGCTACGCGGGCTTCTCGCCCTGCTTCCGCCGCGAGGCCGGCTCGCACGGCAAGGACACCCGGGGCATCTTCCGCGTACACCAGTTCGACAAGGTCGAGATGTTCTCCTACGTCGCTCCGGAGGACTCGCAGGCCGAGCACCAGCGGCTGCTGGAGTGGGAGAAGCAGTGGCTGACCTCGCTGGAGCTGCCGTATCGCGTCATCGACGTGGCGAGCGCCGACCTGGGCGCCTCGGCGTCCCGCAAGTTCGACTGCGAGGCGTGGATCCCGACCCAGGGCAAGTACCGCGAGCTGACGTCGACCTCGGACTGCACCGAGTTCCAGTCCCGCCGCCTGTCGATCCGCGTCCGTGAGGGCAAGCAGGTCCGCCCGCTGGCCACGCTCAACGGCACCCTGTGCGCCGTGCCGCGCACGATCGTGGCGATCCTGGAGAACCACCAGCGGGCCGACGGCTCGGTGCGGGTGCCCGAGGTACTGCGTCCGTACCTGGGCGGCCGGGAGGTCCTGGAGCCGGTGGCCAAGTGACCACCGCCGGTTTCCCGTACCAGCTGATCGCGACCGACCTCGACGGGACGCTGCTGCGTTCCGACGAGTCGGTGTCGTCCCGCACCCGTGACGCGCTCGCCGCGGCCACCGCGGCGGGCGCCGCGCACATCGTCGTCACCGGCCGCGCGGTCCCGTGGACCCGGCACATCCTCGACGACCTCGGCTACCAGGGACTGGCCGTCTGCGGCCAGGGTGCGCAGGTGTACGACGCCGGCGCCCACCGGCTGCTGACGTCGGTGACGCTGGACCGGCAACTGGCCGGGCTGGCGGTGGCCAAGATCGAGGCGGAGGTCGGCCCTCTGTATCTGGCGGCGAGCCGCGACGGCCTGGACGGCGAGGTGCTGGTGGGTCCCGGCTACGCGGTCCAGGGCACCCTGCCCGCGACCCCGTTCACGGACGCGTCGGACCTGTGGACCGCGCCCCTGAACAAGCTGTACATCCAGCACCCGACACTCTCGGACGACGAGCTGTGCGAGGTGGCCACCCGCACCGCCGGCGGTTTCGTCACCGTCGTCATGGCGGGCGAGGGCATCGTCGAACTCCTGCCCCTGGGCCTGTCCAAGGCGACCGGCCTGTCCCTGGCGGCCCGCCGGCTCAAGGTGAAGGCGGTCGGCACGATCGCCTTCGGCGACATGCCCAACGACATACCGATGTTCGCCTGGGCCTCCTACGGTGTCGCGATGGCCGACGCCCATGAGGAGTTGAAGGCGGTGGCCGACGAGGTGACGTCCTCGAACGAGGAGGACGGGATCGCGGTGGTCCTGGAGCGGTTGCTGGGCTGAACCTTCGGTTCTCGCGTTCGGCGGAGGATGCACGGATCGAACGTGCGCGGGCTTTCCAGGCCCGACCACGGCTCGCTCTCGATCGAACACAGCGCGAACCGGTGCCTTACCACTCGGCCAATCCTCCGGGTGGGCGGCCCACGCGAGTGCGATTCGCGTGCTCGAAGCGGCCGCCCCGGGCAGCTCCCCGTGTGGGGCGGGCTCTACGGAGGGGTAGCGATTACTCCTGAGCCCGCCGCGGGCTGCCCCGAAGGGAGCTGGACGTACTGCCGTGCATGGACATCGTCCGGCTCCTCTCCCAGAACGTGACGCCGGACTCCTCGCCCGGCGGGGTGAACACAACCACTCTGCCGGGTGGGCGAATTGGACGCCACCGAATAAATCGGCGTCCCCGCGGCGGTGTCAGCGCCTGCGCCACCTGCGCCTGCGGGCCTTGCTGAAGAACCAGCCCGCGGGCGGCTCGTCGGAGCGCCAGGGCTGCGGCTCCGGCTCCTCGCGGCGCCAGCGCTCGGCGAGCATCCGGGCGCGGGCGGACGGCTCGGAGGTCTCGGCGGAGCGTATGAAGTCCTCGTCCAGGACGACGCCGTCGAGGTCGTCCCGGGCGGCGTCCCCGGAGCCGGACGCGTTCCCGGCTCCGGACGCAGACTGCCCGTGGTCGTCGTACTGAGCCCTCTCGCTCGCCATCCCCGTCCCCTCCCAGCCGTCCAACTCCCGTGCGTTTTCCCTACTTCCGGTTTGCCCAGTGTGCCCTGACAGAGGTGAAGCCCCCGTCAAGGCCGGGGCACGTCACTCCTCGCCGGCGAGTGTCAGCGAGCGCAGCTTCTGACCGGCGTACCAGGTGGCCAGCACCGTGACGGCCACCAGCAGGACCGTCGCCGTGGTGAGGCCCACGTCCGAGGTCACCAGGTCCCCGCCGGACACCTTCTGGGCCACGGCCAGCGCCCACTGCTGGACGCTCAGCGTGCGGGCGCCCGGCACCAGGGAGCCGAACAGGGCCTCCCAGACCAGCGCGTAGACGAGCCCGAACACCACCGCGTGCCGGGAGACCGTGCCGAGCAGAAGGAACAGGGCCGCGTACGCGATGGAGGCGACCAGCGCGGCCACCGTGTAGGCGACGGCGATCTGCTGGCCGTTGCCGTTCAGGATGAAGCCCGCGATGAGCGTCGGCACCGCGGAGAACACCATCGTCACCGCGATCGCGACGATCAGTTTGGTGAAGATGATCGTCGGCCGCTTGATCGGCTTGGACAGCAGGTACACCACCGAGCCGTCGTCGATCTCCGGCCCGATCGCGCCGGTGCCGGCGATAACGCCGATGATCGGCACCATCGTGGCGAGCGCGAGCCCGCCCAGCAGGTCCGCCGCCGTCTGGTCGTCCGCCCCGGCGAGGAAGCGCACCACCACCGAGATGACGATGAGCAGCAGCGGCAGGGCTCCGAGGATGAGGGCCCGGCGCCGGCCGAGCAGGGCCCGGTAAGTGAGCCGGGCGACTGTGGGGTCGTACATCAGGGCCTCCTACGCCGCGACGAGGTACGAGAAGACGGACTCGAGGGACTCGTCGGACGGCGAGACCGTGTGCAGCCGGATGCCGTGGTCCCTGGCCACCCGCGGCAGCAGAGCCGTGAAGCGGCCGAAGTCGACGGCCTGGATGCGCAGCGCGCCCTCGGCGAGGTCGACCTCGATGCCGGACGTCGACGGGTCGGCGATCAGCGCGGCCGCGAGGGCGCGGTCGTCGCTGGAACGCACCAGGTAGCGGTGCGGCCGGTCGGTCATCAGGCGGCGGATCTTGCGGAAGTCACCGCTGGCGGCGTGCCGCCCGGCGACGACGACCTCGATGTGCCAGGCGAGTTGCTCGACCTCTTCGAGGATGTGGGACGAGAACAGCACCGTGCGGCCCTCGTCGCCCATGCGCCGCAGCAGGTCCATGAGCTGCATGCGCTGGCGCGGGTCCATGCCGTTGAAGGGCTCGTCCAGCAGGAGCAGGGACGGGTCGTGGACCAGGGCGGAGGCCATCTTCACGCGCTGGCGCATGCCCTTGGAGTACGTCTGGATCTTGCGGTCCTGCGCGTACTCCATCTCGACCGTGGCGAGCGCCTTCTGGGCCGCCTTGGCGCCCAGGCCGTGCAGTTCGGCGTTGGCGAGGACGAACTCCTGCCCGGTGAGGAAGTCGTACATCGCCTCCCGCTCGGGGACGACGCCGATGTGCTTGTAGATCTGCTCGTTGCGCCACACCGGCTGGCCGTCGAGGGTGACCGTGCCGGTGGAGGGTGCCAGGAAGCCGCCCATCATGTTGATGAGGGTGGACTTTCCGGCGCCGTTGGGGCCGAGCAGGCCGGTGACGCCAGGGCCGACGGTCATGGTGATGTCGTTGACGGCGACCACGTTGCCGAACCAGCGGGAGACGTGGTCGATGGAGAGCGTGGTCACAGTCCCACCTTCTTGTAGCGGCGCATCAGGAGGCCGTAGCTCGCCGCGATCAGGCCCAGGGCGAGGAGGACGTAGACGACGCCCTCCGCGTTGCTCGGGCCCACCCCGCCGGGGAAGGCGGAGGTCGCGCCCAGGAACGCGGACTGCACGCCGTCGATGAGCGTGATCGGCGAGAACAGCCCGATCCACGGCACGGCGTCGCTGCTGCCCTGTGCGTCGGCGATGGCCTGGAGGGTGGAGACCGCGCCGTAGGTGATGGTCAGCACGGCGATCACGGCCGCGATGCCGAAGCCGCGGCGCGGGGTGAAGGAGGCGATGACCAGGCCGATGCCGGCGAACAGCAGTGAGAGCAGTGCCACGGAGACCAGTCCTTGTGCGAATCCCTTGGTCTGGTCGGCGAAGTCGAGCTTGGCCAGCAGCGCACCCACGTAGAGCACGAGCAGGGGGCCGGCAGTGAGGATGAACAGCGCCGAGGCCAGCGCCGCGAACTTGGCGCGGACGTAGTCGGCGGTCTCGATCGGCCGCGAGAAGTACAGCGGCACGGTCTTGAAGCGCAGGTCGCGCGAGACGGACTGGGGCGCCTGCGAGGCGACGTACAGGCTGATGACCGCCTGCATGACGATCGCGTAGCGCGTGTAGTCCACGGGCAGGGCGTTGGCCTTGGTGGCGACCGCGACGGCGACCATGATGGCCGCGGGCACGCACATCACCACGAACAGCAGCATCGGCAGAACCTTGGACTTCACCGACCGGCCGAGGCCGTAGGAGCCGCGCAGCGACTGCGAGTACAGCGAGCGTCGGGCGTAGGCGCGGCCGAGGCGCGGGCCGTCGTAGCTGCGGTAACCGATGTTGTGGATGCGGGTCTGGTCACCCGGTGCCGGGGCGGATGTCCCCGTGGCGTGCTCAACCGCCATGGCCGACCGCCTCCTTCCGCTGCTCGTGCTGGTCACTGGCCGTGAAGACCTCGGAGATGTGGTGCCGGCGCTGCTCCATGCGAACCAGGCCGAGTCCGAGGTCCGCGATCACGTCCCGGACCAGGTCGTACGTCTCCTCGCCCTGCGCGGTGAGCAGCAGGACGTGGCCGGCGCCCGGCAGGCCGCTGCCGTCCTCGACGCTCACCCCGCGCGCGTGCAGCGCCTCACGCACCGCGCGGGTGCCGTCCGGGTGCTCGTCGGTGTCGGTGACCTCGATCGCGAGGGTCGTGGTGGTCTGCGTGAAGTCCGTGGTGGAGCTCGAGCGCAGGAGCTTGCCGCCGTCGATGACCACGACGTGGTCGCAGGTGCGCTCCAGCTCGCCCAGCAGGTGGGAGGTGACCAGGACCGAGATGCCGAAGTCGGTGTGGATGCGGCGGATCAGGCCGAGCATCTCGTCGCGGCCGACCGGGTCGAGGCCGTTGGTCGGCTCGTCCAGGAGGACCAGCTGCGGGTCGTGCACGAGGGCCTGCGCGAGCTTGACGCGCTGCTTCATGCCGGTCGAGTAGCCGCCGATGGGGCGGTAGCGCTCCTCGTACAGGCCGACGTGGCGCAGGGTGTCGGCCGTGCGCTCGCGCGCGGCGGTGGGCGGCAGGCCGGACATGCGCGCCATGTGGACGACGAACTCGGTGGCCGAGACGTCCGGCGGCAGGCAGTCGTGCTCGGGCATGTAGCCGACCCGCTCGCGGATGGCGGCGCCCTTGGTGGCGACATCCAGACCGAGCACTTCGGCGCGGCCCTCGGTGGCGGGGGACAGACCCAGCAGGATCTTGATCAGTGTGGACTTGCCGGCTCCGTTGGCTCCGACGAGTCCGGTCACACCGGGCCCGACGTCCACGGAGAGCCGGTCAAGCGCGGTCACCCTGGGGAACCGCTTGCTCAGGCTTTCGGTCGCGATCACAGTCACGCTTCGAAGGTAGGGGCCGCGCGCGTGGCGGTCGTCACTCCGCAGAGCTGTCTTCGGGTCAACCTGGAGTAGTACGGGCCCTTAGGGGACCTGGTTCTTGAGAGTTACCACGCCGGGACCACAACCCGGACCACGGCCGGAGCCAGGTCCGGGGCGCCCTATTGACGATGTCTCTAACAACTGCCAGATTCGCCGGATGACGTTGCTCACGGGCGCGCGGGAGCGCTGGGTGCGGACCGGCGAAGTCGAGCTGTGCGTGGCCGAGGTGGGTGATCCCCGGCGGCCGACGGTCGTCCTGGTGCACGGCTACCCCGACAGCAAAGAGGTGTGGTCCGCGGTCGCCGCGCGTCTCGCCGAGCACTTCCACGTGGTGGCGTACGACGTTCGCGGGCACGGCCGGTCGACGGCTCCGCGGCCGCTGCGGGGCGGGTTCACGCTGGAGAAGCTGACGGACGACTTCCTGGCCGTCGCGGACGCGGTCAGCCCGGACCGGCCGGTGCATCTGGTCGGGCACGACTGGGGCTCGGTGCAGGCCTGGGAGTTCACCACCGTCCGGCGCACCGAGGGCCGCATCGCCTCCTTCACGTCCCTGTCCGGGCCGTCCCTGGACCACTTCGGCCACTGGATCAACAACCGTGTGAAGCGGCCCACCCCGCGCCGGGTCGGCCAGCTCCTCGGGCAGGGCGCCAGGTCCTGGTACGTGTATCTGCTGCACACGCCCGTACTGCCCGAGCTGGCCTGGCGCGGCCCGCTCGGCAAGCGCTGGCCCCGGGTTCTGGAGCGCGTCGAGAAGGTGCCCCGGGGTGACTACCCGACCTCGTCCCTGCCGTCGGACGCGGCACACGGGGCCTGGCTGTACCGGGACAACGTACGCCCCCGGCTGCGCAGGCCACGCCCGGACGCGTACGCCCACGCGCCCGTGCAGATCGTGACGCCCCTGGAGGACCGGTTCCTGTCGGAGCGGCTCCACGACGGACTGGAGCAGTGGGTTCCGCAGCTGACCCGCAGGACCGTTCAGGCGGGGCACTGGATCCCACGCACCCGTCCGGATCAGCTGGCTTCGTGGATCGAGGAGTTCGTGACATCCGTGGAGAGCGGGCGGTCCCCGGTGGCGGCGGGCGGCAGGCACGCCGAGCGGTTCGGCGGGCAGCTCGTGCTGGTCACCGGGGCGGGCAGCGGCATCGGGCGGGCGACGGCGCTGACGTTCGCCGAGGCCGGCGCGCGCGTGGTGGCCGTCGACCGGAACGCGGAGGCGGCGGCCCGCACCGCCGAGTCGTGCCGCCTGGCGGGCGCGCCCGAGGCCTGGGCGGAGACGGTCGACGTCTCCGACGAGCAGGCCATGGAGAAGCTCGCCGAGAAGGCCACCACGCAGTACGGCGTGGTGGACGTCCTCGTGAACAACGCCGGGATCGGGCTGTCCGGTTCCTTCTTCGACACCACGCCGGAGGACTGGAAGAAGGTCCTCGACGTCAACCTGTGGGGCGTGATCCACGGCTGCCGGCTCTTCGGCCGGCGGATGACCGAGCGCGGGCAGGGCGGCCACATCGTGAACGTGGCGTCGGCGGCGGCGTACCAGCCGTCCAGGGCACTGCCCGCGTACAGCACCTCCAAGGCGGCCGTGCTGATGCTCAGCGAGTGCCTGCGTGCCGAACTCGCCGGGCAGGGGGTCGGTGTGACGGCGGTCTGCCCCGGCTTCGTCAACACCGCCATCACGTCCACGGCGCACTTCGCCGGGGTCGACGCCGGCGAGGAGAAGCGGCTCCAGCAGCGCGCCGCCCGTCTGTACGGGCTGCGGAACTACCCGCCGGAGAAGGTCGCCGCCGCGATCATGCGGGCGGTGGTGCGCAATGACGCCGTGGTCCCGGTCACGCCGGAGGCGCGGGGCGCGCGCTGGCTGTCGCGGTTCGCGCCGGGGGTACTGCGAGGGATCGCGCGGGTGAAGCCGCCGGTGTGAGGCAGGGGACGAGGCCCCAAGGTCCCTGCGGCGAGGGCCAGTTGTCCACAGAATAGCCAATTCCCCTGTGGATAACTGCACTTGGTTGTGGATCAAACATCCTGAGCAAAATTCGATCGCGTGATTCACATCTCTCCCGTCACGCTGGCGGGATGAACGAGAACAGGACAACCGACGGCGGGATGGACGAGAGACGAACCGTGAAGGTGTCGAAGTATCTCTCGAAGCACCTGCGCCATCAGCCGGAACGGATCGGGCTCACGCTCGACGAGGGCGGCTGGGTCGAGATCGATACCCTGATCGCCGCGGCCGCCGCACACGGCTGCCGATTCACCCGTTCCGAGCTGGACCACGTCGTCGCCACCAACGACAAGCGGCGTTTCGCCGTCGAGGGCACCCGGATCCGCGCCAGCCAGGGCCACAGCGTCGAGGTCGACCTCGGGCTGCCGACGGCGACTCCGCCCGCCTACCTCTACCACGGCACCGTCGCCCGCAACCTGGACGCGATCCGGGCCGAGGGGCTCAAGCCGATGAACCGGCACGCCGTGCATCTCTCACCCGACCGCGAGACGGCAACCCGCGTCGGCGCCCGCCGTGGCCGGCCGGTCGTGCTGACCGTGGACGCGGCCACCATGCACCACGACGGTCATGTCTTCCGTGTGAGCGCGAACGGCGTGTGGCTCACCCATGCCGTACCGCCCCGGTATCTGCGCTTTGCCGGGCCTCACTGACGTGCTGTGCAGGACGAGCCGCTCACGGTGACTGTTTCACGTGAAACACGGCCCACCCGCAGCACTCCCTTAGCCTCGGTGCCATGAGTCTGCGTCTGAGCACCGTGATCCTCCCCTACCGTCGCTGGCAGAAAGGCGGCCGTGCGGCCTGGACGCGTGCCGAGCAGCTCGGCTTCCACACCGCGTACACCTACGACCACCTGTCCTGGCGCAGCTTCCGGGACGGCCCCTGGTTCGGCGCCGTACCGACCCTCACCGCCGCCGCGGCCGTCACCGACCGGCTGCGGCTGGGCACCCTGGTGACCTCGCCGAACTTCCGGCACCCGGTGACCCTCGCCAAGGAGCTGATCTCCCTCGACGACATCTCCGGCGGGCGGGTCACTCTGGGTATCGGCGCGGGTGGCTCGGGCTTCGACGCCACCGCGCTCGGCCAGGAGCCGTGGACCCCGCGTGAGCGCGCCGATCGCTTCGCCGAGTTCGTCCCGCTGCTCGACCGGCTGCTCAGCGAGGACGCGGTGTCGTACGAGGGCGACTTCTACTCGGCCCACGAGGCACGGAACGTCCCCGGCTGTGTGCAGCGCCCCAGGCTGCCGTTCGCGGTCGCCGCGAACGGGCCGCGCGGGATGCGGCTCGCCGCCCGCTACGGGCAGGCGTGGGTGACCACCGGCGACCCCAAGCTGTACGAGAACGGCACTCCTGAACAGTCGATTCAGGCCATTCGCGGGCAGGCGGAGAAGCTCGCCGACACCTGTGCCGAGATCGGCCGGGACATGGCCGACCTCGACAGGGTCCTGCTCACCGGATTCACCCCGGACCGCGTCGGCCCGCTCCAGTCCCTGGACGCCTTCGTCGACTTCGCCGGCCGGCACATGGAACTGGGCTTCACGGAGATCGTGATCCACTGGCCCATCCCCGACTCGCCCTTCGCGGCGGACGAGAAGGCGTTCGAGCAGATCGCCATGGAGGCGCCGGCGCAGTTGCGCTGAGGCCCTCGGGCGGCTTCGGTGGAGTTTCACAGAGGCTTCAGGCAGCTCCGGTGCGGCCCCCTACGGGAGGCGTCCCGGGAAGGTCCTGGTGAGGGCGGTATCCACTCACCTGTGCGGACTACCGCACGCCCGTGCAGGCATATGCGGAACAATGGCCGGGTGACCTCAGCGACCCGACAGCCCGAGACCGCGGCCGAGACCCTCCCTCCGCGGCTGATCGCCACCGACCTCGACGGCACCCTGCTGCGCGACGACAAGTCGGTGTCCCCCCGCACGGTGGCCGCGCTGGCCGCCGCCGAAGAGGCGGGCATCGAGGTCTTCTTCGTCACCGGCCGCCCAGCCCGCTGGATGGACGTCGTCAGCGACCACGTCCACGGCCACGGCCTGGCGATCTGTGGCAACGGCGCCGCCGTGGTCGACCTGCACGGCAGCCCCGGCTCCCACCGGTTCGTGAAGGTACGGGAGCTGGAGCGGGCGAACGCGCTGGACGCCGTACGAGCGCTGCGTGATGCGGCTCCGGGCACGGTGTACGCGGTGGAGCAGACGTACGGCTTCTACCAGGAGCCGGCCTACCCGAAGCTGCACATGGAGATCCCCGACAGCCTTGCCCCGGCGGAGGAGCTGCTGTCACCGGACCATCGTGCGGCCGCAGAGCCGGTGCTGAAGATCCTGGCCTACCACCCCGAGATGGATCCCGATGCCTTCCTGACCCTGGCACGGCTCGCCATCGGTGACCGTGCCAACGTGACCCGCTCCAGCCCCAGTGCCCTGCTGGAGATCAGCGGCCCCGGGGTGTCCAAGGCCAGCACGCTCGCCCTGTGCTGCGCCGAGCGCGGCATCTCGCACGAGCAGGTCGTCGCCTTCGGCGACATGCCGAACGACGTCGAGATGCTGACCTGGGCGGGCCGGTCCTACGCGATGGGCAACGCCCACCCGGACGTGGTCGCCGCGGCCTCGGGACAGACGGTCGCGAACAACGAGGACGGGGTGGCGGTCGTGATCGAGCAGCTGCTCACGGAACTGCCGTAGCTGCCGCGACTGCGGCCTGCGGCTCGGCTCCGGCTCTCGCCGAGGTCAGAGCGACACCCCTCGCGCCGCCAGCCATGACACCGGATTCACGGACGAGCCCATCTCCGGCGTGACCCTGGTCTCGAAATGCAGGTGCGGTCCGGTGGAGTTGCCCGTGCTGCCCGACTGGCCGATCCACTGGCCGGGGCTGACGTGCTCCCCCTGGTCGACCGCGACGGACGCGAGATGGGCGTACTGCGTGTAGTAGCCGCCCGCGTGACTGAGCACGATCTCGATGCCGAAGGGACCTCCACAGGACACCTTCACCACCCGGCCCGCGCCCACGGCCCGCACCGGCGTGCCGATCGGCACCGCGAAGTCCTGCCCGGTGTGCCGACTCGCCCACCGCGCACCGCCGCTGCCGTAGGACGCGGACAGCTCGTACGTCTCCACGGGCGCGACCCACGCTCTCGTGGAGCCCGTCTCCGGCTGTTCGAGCCGAATGGCCCCACGGCACGCCCCGGCGGCGACCGAGGCGTCCGCCTGCCCCTGGAGCCGCGATCGGGCCGTTTCGAGCTTCTGCTCGATGTCCGCCTTCAGAGCGGCGAGTTCGGTGTTCTGCTTCTCCAGCACCTGCCACTGAGCCGCGGCCTTGGCCTCGTCCGCGACGAGCCGTGCCTCGGCCCTGCGGCTCCTGGAGATCGCGTTGTTCACGGCGAGATTCGTTTGGGAAAAGGCATGGTGACCTCGCATCAGTTCGTCAGGGCCGTCGGCGAGGATCAGCTGCGCGGCCACCGGCAGCCCACCGCTGGAGCGGTACTGGGCACGGGCGATCCTGCCCAGGTCCTCGTGCAGGGCCGCGATGCGCCGCCGCTGACCGTCCAGGAGTTTCTCGGCCCGCTGCGCTCTGGCCCGTTGCTTCTCGGCCTCCTCGCGCCCCGCCTCGTACTGCCGCGTCGCCACCGCGGCCTCCTCGTACAGCCGCGCCACCTCGGCGCTGAGGCCCGAGTCCCCGCCGGTGCCGCTCCCGGGTTCCTTGTGCGCCGCCGTCGGCCGGGCCGCGAGGACCGCCAGCGCGCACAGCAGAACGGGAACGACCAGGCGATGGCGGCGATATGAGCACATGTCAGTGATCGTCGCCCAGTCCGGTCGGCCCGGCCCTGTTCACGTCGTACGGCTGGGGGACCGGATGCCCCGAACGGCTCAGTGCGGCGCCGGTCGTGCCCCCGCTAAGGCGCGGCCACCAGCGACTCCGCCGCCGCCTCCCGCTCCGCCATCTCCCGCAACGGCCCGTCCACGGCCACCAGCTCCGCGTACGCCCCGCGCTGCACGACACGCCCCTGGCGCAGCACGACCACCTCGTCCACCGCCTCCAGACCGGCCAGCCGGTGCGTGATCAGCAGCGTCGTACGACCCTCTGTGGCGGCCAGCAGGTCGGCGGTGAGCGCGTCCGCGGTCGGCAGGTCCAGGTGTTCGGCGGGCTCGTCGAGCACCAGGACGGGGAAGTCGGCGAGGAGTGCCCGGGCCAGCGCCAACCGCTGCCGCTGCCCTCCCGACAGCCGCGCCCCGTGCTCGCCGACCAGCGTGTCCAGCCCGTCGGGCAGGCCGTCGGCCCAGTCCAGCAGCCGGGCCCGGCCGAGGGCGGCACGCAGTTCGTCCTCGGTGGCGTTCTTCTTGGCGAGGAGCAGATTCTCGCGCAGCGAGCTGTCGAAGAGATGCGCGTCCTGTGCGCACAGCCCGACGAGCTTCCGTACGTCGTCCCCGTGCAGAGCGTAGGCGTCCACGCCCGCCAGCGTGTATGAACCCGCGTCCGCGTCGAGGAAGCGCAGCAGCACCTGCGCCAGCGTCGTCTTCCCGGATCCGGAGGGCCCGACCACGGCGATCCGGCGGCCCTCCTCGAGGGTCAGGTCCAGCCCGGTGAGCGCGTCACGGTCCTGTCCCGCGTGCCGCGCGGCCAGCCCCTTGACGGCGACCGGGAACGGCGACGCGGGCGCCTGCCGGGGCTGCTCGGGCTCCCCCACGGGCTCCGGGGCGTCCAGCACCTCGTACACCCGCTCGGCGCTCCGGCGCACCCGCTGCCGGTACTGCACGGCGAGCGGCAGCCCGAGCACGGCCTCGAAGGCGGCCAGCGGGGTGAGGACGACGACGGCCATGGTCACGCCGTCCAGCCGCCCGGCCGCGACCGCCTGCGCGCCGACCAGGGCGGCGGCCGTGACGGTCAGGCCGGAGATCAGCGCGGTGAGTCCGTCGCCGAGTGCCGTGGCGGTGGCGGCGCGCGAGGCGATCCGGGTGAGTGCCCCGTCGGCCTCGCGTGCCTGGGCGGTCCGCGCGGGGAGGGCACCGGCGACGGTCAGCTCCGCGGTTCCGGTGAGCAGATCGGCCACCCGCGTCGCGAGCACCCCGCGGGCGGGCGCCAGCCGGTGCTCGGCCCGCCGTGCGACGGCACCCGTGACGAGTGGCACGCCCGCTCCCGCCGCCAGCAGCCCGGCCGCGAGCACGGCCCCGGCCTCGGGCAGCAGCCACGCCGTGAAGCCGACGGACGCGGCCGACACGACGACGGCCGCCCCGGCCGGCAGCAGCCACCGCAGCCAGTAGTCCTGCAACGCGTCGACGTCAGCGACCAGCCGGGACAGCAGGTCTCCCCGGCGGGTCCGGCGCAGCCCGGCGGGCGCCAGCCGCTCCAGCCTGCGGAACACCGCGACCCTGGTGTCCGCCAGCATCCGCAGCACGGCATCGTGCGAGACCAGCCGCTCGGCGTACCGGAACACGGCCCGCCCGATCCCGAAGGCCCGCGTCGCCGTCACGGCCACCATCAGATACAGCACGGGCGGCTGCTGCGAGGCCCGCGAGATCAGCCACCCGGACGTGGCCATGAGCCCTACGGCACTCCCGAGCGCGAGACTCCCGAGCAGCAGGGCGAGTCCCAGCCGCCCGCGCCGGTCACCGGACATGGCGCGGACGCGCGCGAGGACACCGACCGAAGCGGTCCGGCCGCCAGGCTCGGTCGGAGAGGCCGCGGCGGGCAACTCGACCTCAGTGGAAACCGTTCCGGGATTCGGGACCACGGCGGACGCGACAGGCACCGTGGTGGACGCGACAGGCACCGGGGCGATCTTGGGCTCCGTCAGCCGCACCACCCGGTCCGCCACTCCCAGCAGCGCCGGCCGGTGCACCACCAACAGCACCGTCCGCCCGGCCGCCAGCCGCCGTACCGCCGTCACGACCTCGGCCTCGGTGGCCCCGTCCAGCGCGGCCGTCGGCTCGTCGAGCAGCAGCACGGGCCGGTCCGCGAGAAACGCCCGGGCCAGCGCGAGCCGCTGCCGCTGCCCGGCGGACAGCCCGGCCCCGTCCTCGCCGAGCACGGTGTCCGCACCCTCGGGCAGCGCGTCCACGAACTCCAGAGCCTCGGCATCCCGCAGCGCCCGCCGTACCGCGTCGTCGTCGGCATCGGGCCGCGCCAGCCGTACGTTCTCGGCGATCGTCCCGGCGTACAGATGCGGCCGCTGCGGCACCCACGCGATCCGGGACCGCCACTGCTCCAGGTCCACGTCGGCGAGGTCGACTCCCCCGACCCGCACCTGCCCCTCGGCCGGTGGCACGAACCCGAGCAGGACGTGCAGCAGCGTCGACTTGCCGGCACCGCTCGGCCCGACCAGCGCGACCGTCTCCCCGGGCTCGACGGTGAAGGACACGTCCGAGACGGCGTCCGCCGACCGCCCCGGGTAGCGGACCGTCACTCCTTCGACAGCCAGCGCACCCGAGGGCACGGCACCGGAACCGGACGCCGGAACGGGCGTCTCCAAAACCTCGAAGATCTCCTCGGCCGCGGCGAGCCCCTCCGCCGCCGCGTGGTACTGCGCCCCGACCTGCCGCAACGGCAGATAAGCCTCCGGCGCCAGGATCAGAATGACCAGACCGATGTACAGGTCCATCTCGCCGTGCACCAGCCGCATGCCGATCGTCACGGCGACCAGCGCCACCGAGATCGTCGCGAGCAGCTCCAGCGCGAAGGAGGAGATGAAGGCGATCCGCAGCGTCCGCATGGTTGCCTGCCGGTACTCGCCGGTGATCCGCCGGATCGACTCGGCCTGCGCCTTGGCCCGCCCGAAGACCTTCAGCGTCGGCAGCCCCGCGACGACGTCCAGGAAGTGACCGGACAGCCGCGACAGCAGCCGCCACTGACGGTCCATCCGGGACTGGGTGGCCCAGCCGATCAGCACCATGAAGACCGGAATGAGCGGCAGGGTGCCCACGATGATGGCCGCGGAGACCCAGTCCTCGGTGACGATCCGCGCCAGCACCGCCACCGGCACGACCACCGCGAGACCCAACTGGGGCAGATACCGCGCGAAGTAATCGTCGAGGGCGTCGGCACCCCGGGTGGCCAGGGCGACCAGCGAACCGGTCCGCTGCCCGCTCAGCCATCCCGGCCCCAGCTGAGCGGAACGCTCCAGCAACCGCCCCCGCAGCTCGGACTTCACCGCCGCGCTCGCCCGGTGCGCGGCGAGCTCGGTGAGCCAGCCGACCAGCGCCCGGCCGACCGCGACGGCGGCCAACAGCAGCAGGGGGGTGCCGAGTTCGGACACCGCCATGCGGTGCTGGAACGCGCCGACCACCACCTCGGCGATGAGCATCGCCTGGGCGATGGCCAGCACCGCCCCGACGGCGCCCAGGGCAATGACCGCCACGAGGAAGACCCGGGTGGCACGGGCGTACCGGAGCAGACGCGGATCGATTGGTTTCACGTGAAACACACCTCAGTGCACGGTCTCGGCGATGTGCTGCGTACCGATCCGCTTACGGAACACCCAGTACGTCCAGCCCTGGTAGAGCAGGACGACTGGCGTGGCGATCCCGGCACACCAAGTCATGATCTTCAGTGTGTACGGGCTGGACGAGGCGTTGGTGACCGTCAGGCTCCAGTCCGGGTTCAGCGTCGACGGCATGACGTTCGGGAACAGCGTCAGGAAGAGCATCGCCACCGTGGCCACGATGGTGAGCCCCGACAGGGCGAACGCCCAGCCCTCACGCCCCGCCCGCGCCGCGACCAGCGCCACGACGAGCGACGCCACGGCCGCGACCAGCGCGACGAGCGACGCCCCGTCACCCCGGTCGGACTGCGTCCACAGCAGGAAGGCGAGGGCCAGCAAGGCGGTCACCAGCCCCACCCGCAGCGCCAGCTTCCGCGCCCGCTCCCGGATCTCCCCGACCGTCTTGAGCCCGACGAACACCGTCCCGTGGAAGGTGAACAGCGCCAGCGTGACGAGACCGCCCAGCAGTGCATACGGGTTGAGCAGCTCCAGGACGCCACCGACGTAGTTGAAGTCCCGGTCGATCTTCACGCCCCGCACGATGTTGCCGAAGGCCACACCCCACAGGAACGCCGGGAGCAGCGAGGTCCAGAAGATCGCCGTCTCCCAGTTGCGCTGCCAGTTCTCCTCGGGCCGCTTGGCGCGGTACTCGAAGGCCACACCCCGGACGATGAGGCAAACCAGGATGAGCAACAACGGCAGGTAGAAGCCGGAGAAGAGCGTGGCGTACCACTCGGGGAAGGCGGCGAAGGTGGCACCGCCCGCCGAGAGCAGCCAGACCTCGTTGCCGTCCCAGACGGGTCCGATGGTGTTGATCAGCACCCGCTTCTCGGGCCGGTTGCGGGCGAGCAGCTTCGTGAGCACACCGACCCCGAAGTCGAAGCCCTCCAGGAAGAAGTAGCCGGTCCACAGGACGGCGATCAGGACGAACCAGACGTCGTGCAGTTCCATGACTGTGCAGCTCCCTCGGCCTAGTACGAGAAGGCCATCGGCTTGTCGGCGTCACGGGAGTCGCCGCCGATCTTCGTGGGCGGGTTGAGGTCGGCCTCGGTGAGCTCCGGCGGGCCCGCCTTGACGTACTTGACCAGCAGCTTGACCTCGACGACGGCGAGGATGGCGTAGAGCGTGGTGAAGACGGCCATCGAGGTGATGACCTCGGCCTGGGAGACACCGGGGGAGACCGCGTGACGGGTCTGGAGCACGCCGTAGACGACCCACGGCTGGCGGCCCATCTCGGTGAAGATCCAGCCCCAGGAGCTGGCGATCAGCGGGAAGCCCAGAGTGAGGATCGCGATGCGCCAGTACCACTTGGTGAGGGTCGGACCGAGGGCCTTCTTCGGCAGGAGTACGAGATGCGGCACCTCGTCCTCGCCCACCCGCAGATGCTGCGGCAGCAGGAACTTCTTGCGGGTCAGCCACAGCCCGGCCATGCCGATGGCGAACGACGTCATGCCGAAGCCGATCATCCAGCGGAAGCCCCAGTAGGCGACGGGAATGTTGGGCCGGTAGTCGCCGGGCCCGTACTTCTCCTGCTCGGCCTTGTTGACGTCGTTGATGCCGGGCACGTACGAGGTGAAGTCGTCCTTGGCTAGGAAGGACAGCAGGCCGGGGATCTCGATGGCGACCTTGTTGTGCCCCTTGTCGACGTCGCCGATGGCGAAGACCGAGAAGGGCGCCGGCTTCTCTCCGTCCCACAGCGCCTCGGCCGCGGCCATCTTCATCGGCTGCTGCTGGTACATGATCTTGCCGAGGACGTCGCCGCTGACCGCGGTGAGCAGACCGCCGATGACGACAGTGACGAGGCCCAGCCGCAGCGAGGTCTTCATCACGGGGACGTGCCTCTTGCGGACCAGGTGGAAGGCGGCGATGCCGACCATGAAGGCGCCACCGGTCAGGAAGGCCGCGGTGAGCGTGTGGAAGACCTGGGCGAGCGCGGTGTTCTGGGTCAGCACCAGCCAGAAGTCGGTGAGCTCGGCCCGCCCCTTGGCCTCGTTGATCCGGTAGCCGACCGGGTGCTGCATCCAGGAGTTGGCCGCGAGGATGAAGTACGCCGACAGGATCGTGCCGATCGAGACCATCCATATGCAGGCCAGATGGATCTTCTTGGGCAGCTTGTCCCAGCCGAAGATCCACAGGCCGATGAAGGTGGACTCGAAGAAGAAGGCGATCAGCGCCTCGAAGGCGAGCGGCGCGCCGAACACGTCACCGACGAAGCGCGAGTAGTCGGACCAGTTCATGCCGAACTGGAACTCCTGCACGATGCCGGTGACCACACCCATCGCGATGTTGATCAGGAAGAGCTTGCCCCAGAACTTCGTCGCCTGGAGGTACTTCTCCTTCTCCGTCCGCACCCACGCGGTCTGCAACCCGGCCGTCAGGGCAGCCAGCGAGATCGTCAGGGGGACGAACAGAAAGTGGTAGACGGTGGTGATGCCGAACTGCCATCGCGCCAGGGTCTCCGGCGCCAAAGCCAGGTCCACGTCGCCGCTCCTTACATACGCTTGTGAAAGCGTTCACATTCACAAGCCATTATGCAGCACGGACTTTCGAGCCGTTGAGGGGGCCCCCGGTCGCGGTCAACCCCATGGCGCGATCTTCAACATACTGTTGAATCTGCAGGCCACCTCACTGCGGCCTGGTGTACTTCGGCACAGGAGTGCCTGTTTCACGTGAAACAGGCACCCAGCAGGTCGTCGAACCGGGCACGGTCGCCCTCTGGACCGACGCGACACCCTCGCCCTACTCGCGACAGTGCGCGACGGCGACCCGATACGCGTGGAGCCGGCCGACGACCAGCGTCGACCGGCTCACACCACGGTCTCTCCTCAGCTCCTAGAGCTCCTTGCGAAACCCTTCCGCCGCCTTCAGGAAGATGTCGTTCGCCTCGGTCTCCCCGACCGTCACCCGCACACCCTCACCCGGGAACGGCCGGATCACCACGCCCGCCTGCTCGCACGCCTCCGCGAACGGGACCGTGCGTTCCCCCAGCCGCAGCCACACGAAGTTGGCCTGGGTCTCGGGCACCGTCCAGCCCTGGGCGCGCAGCCCGTCGACCACGCGCGTGCGCTCACACACCAGCGAGCCGACCCGGCCGAGCAGTTCGTCCTCGGCACGCAGCGAGGCGATCGCCGCTTCCTGCGCGAGCTGGCTCACCCCGAACGGGACCGCCGTCTTGCGCAGTGCCGCGGCCACCGGCTCGTGGGCGATGGCGAACCCGACACGCAGGCCGGCGAGGCCGTACGCCTTGGAGAAGGTCCGCAGGACGCAGACGTTGGGCCGGTCGCGGTAGAGCTCGACGCCGTCCGGCACCTCGGAATCACGGATGAACTCGCGGTAGGCCTCGTCCAGCACCACCAGCACATCCCCGGGCACGCGGTCGAGGAAGCGCTCCAGCTCCGCCCGCCGCACGACCGTGCCCGTCGGGTTGTTGGGGTTGCAGACGAAGATCAGCCGGGTCCGGTCGGTGACCGCGTCGGCCATCGCGTCGAGGTCGTGCACATCACCGGACGTCAGCGGCACCTGCACCGACGTAGCGCCGCTGATCTGCGTGATGATCGGGTAGGCCTCGAAGGACCGCCAGGCGTAGATGACCTCGTCGCCGGGGCCGGAGGTTGCCTGGATCAGCTGCTGGGCGACACCGACCGACCCGGTGCCGGTGGCCAGGTGGGAGAGGGGCACGCCGAACCGCTCGGACAGCTCGTTCATCAGCGCCGTACAGGCCATGTCCGGGTAGCGGTTGAAGTTGCAGGCCGCCGCCGTCACCGTCTCCATCACACTCGGCAGCGGCGGGTAGGGGTTCTCGTTGGAGGACAGCTTGTAGGCCACCGGCCCGCCCGCCTCGGCGGGCTTGCCCGGCTTGTAGGTGGGGATCCCCTCCAGCTCGGCGCGCAGCTTGGGGCTCGTCTCGCTCACCGCAGTCCTCCTCGCGAAGACCGGCGGCCCATGACCGCCGCCGACATCCAATACTCCTCACCTTATGAGGATTCGGCGCCGCTGCGTATAGCCACGACGGAGCGACGAACGCCGACCTCGTGCGTCGCACCGGCATCAGGGGCATCGTCCTACGAAGGCGTACGAATCCGGGGGCGCGCCGCACATATATCTACGCGCCGGTGGTGCACGCCGTGGCGCGCATCCCCCGTGCAGGTGAGTTGAGACCTCTTCGCAACATCGACCACTTGGCAGGCCCGTGCGCGCCGACAAGTCACGTACAGGGGTACGGGCGCTCAACACCCTTGGTTTCCAAAGCAATTGGGGCTAAGTGATCATGCAGAAACGTTCCTGTCAACGCGTGCATATGCGTCCGCACTACCCCACCGCATGAGCCCTACTATCGGCTCGCCATGACAGCAGCAGGGAAGCACCAGGTGAGCCGCGCGGAAACCTCACGTCGAGGCAGTCGGCCGGGTCGGGCGGGTATCAGAGATGTGGCCGCCGCCGCCGGAGTATCCATCACGACCGTCTCCGACGCCCTCAACGGCAAGGGCCGGCTCCCGGACGCCACCCGGCGCCATGTCCGCGAGGTCGCCGACCGGCTGGGCTACCGCCCCTCGGCCGCCGCCCGGACCCTCCGTACCGGCAAGTCGGGACTCATCGGCCTGACCGTGACCACATACGGGGATGAACCTTTCACCTTCACCGAGTTCGCCTACTTCGCCGAGATGGCGCGGGCCGCCACCTCCGCGGCGCTCGCCCGCGGCTACGCCCTCGTGATCCTGCCCGCGACCTCCCGCCACGACGTGTGGTCGAACGTCGCCCTGGACGGCACGGTCGTCATCGACCCCTCCGACCAGGACCCGGTGGTCAGCGAACTCGTCCGGCAGGGGCTGCCGGTCGTCTCCGACGGCCGCCCGGCCGGCTCGCTGCCGGTCACGGCCTGGGTCGACAACGACCACGAGGCCGCCGTCCTCGGCATCCTCGACCACCTGGCCGACGCCGGCGCCCGCCGCATCGGCCTGCTGACCGGCACGACGACCGACACGTACACCCACCTGTCGACCACCGCGTACCTGCGCTGGTGCGAGCGCGTCGGCCAGGATCCGGTGTACGAGGCCTATCCGGCGCACGATCCGTGCGCGGGCGCCGTCGCCGCCGACCGGCTCCTCGCCCGTCCCGACCGGCCCGACGCGGTCTACGGGCTGTTCGACCCGAACGGCACCGACCTGCTCGCCGCCGCCCGCCGCTACGGCCTGCGCGTACCGGACGACCTGCTGTTGGTCTGCTGCAGCGAGTCCACCGTGTACGCCAACACCGAGCCGTCCATCACCACGCTCTCCCTGAAACCGCGCCGGATCGGTACGGCGGTGGTACAGCTCCTCATCGACGCCATCGAGGGAGTGGATTCGGACCATCCGGTGGAGCAGGTGATACCGACGGAGCTGATCGTGCGCACGTCGTCCCAGCGGCGCCCGCCGCGCACGACGGTCAGCCCGCCGCGGTCACCCGAGGAGACGTAAGGCCGGTCGGGTAAAGGGAAGTTCGCACTCCTGGGGAGAAACAGGGCCGGTCCCCCGGAGAGAAGGGATCGTTCTCGCGAAGAGAAGGAAAGCGAGGACGGTCACACGGTGGTCAAAGCCCGGCCCAATCGGGGCGAAAGCCGCAGTGAACTGGACTCTTGCTCTGATTCACCACCCCTGGGTCATCACATGGCGCGATCCGCATTCCTATGATGGGCCCACGACACCCACGGGCCGCTACGACCAGGCAGTCCGATGCGGTGCAGATGCGGCGCGATGGTGGAGGGGTCGATGACTCAGGGGGCCGGTCAGGGACCCGAGGTGGAGCGGACGGCGACGTTGCGCGACTTCCGGGTGCCCGCGTACGTCCACGAGACCGGTCCGTACGTCCACAGCGCCCACCCCGGCGAGGTCGCCCCGCCGCCCGAGGAGACCTACCCCGAGGGGTACACACCGACCGAGCGCGATCTGCCCGTGATCAACCGGGGCGACACCGTCCAGGTGACCGTCGACCCCGAGGCCGCGCCGGCCCCGCAGGCCGACACCGGGCAGGGCCCGCTGTACGTCGTGGGCGACGTGCACGGCTACCTCGACGAGCTGGTGGCCGCCCTCCAGGAGAAGGGCCTCCTCGACGCCGCCGGCCAATGGTGCGCGGGCACCGCCCGGCTGTGGTTCCTCGGCGACTTCACCGACCGCGGCCCGGACGGCATCGGCGTCATCGACCTGGTGATGCGGCTGTCCGCCGAGGCCGCCGCGGCAGGCGGCTACTGCAAGGCGCTCATGGGCAACCACGAGCTGCTGCTGCTCGGCGCCAAGCGGTTCGGCGACACGCCCGTCAACTCCGGCGCGGGCACCGCCACTTTCCAGGCGGCCTGGCTGCTCAACGGCGGCCAGAAGACCGACATGGACCGCCTCCAGGACCACCACCTTCAGTGGATGGCCCGTCTGGACGCCGTCGAGGAGGTCGACAGCCACCTGCTCGTCCACTCCGACACCACCGCCTACCTCGACTACGGGCGCTCCATCGAAGAGGTCAACGACACCGTCCGCGAGACGCTCACGCGCAACGACGCGGACGAGGTCTGGGACCTGTTCCGCAAGTTCACCAAGCGGTTCTCCTTCCGCGACGAGGGCGGCGCGGACGCCGTACGTTCCCTGCTCGATACGTACGGGGGCACCCGCATCGTTCACGGCCACAGCCCGATTCCGTATCTGCTGGGCGAGGTCGGCTCCGAGGACGACGATGACAGCTCCGACCCCGTGGTCGAAGGACCGCATGTCTACGCCGACGGACTCGCCATCGCCATGGACGGCGGCGTGACCATGGCCGGAAAGCTGCTGGTCCAGCAACTGCCGCTGGGTACGTGAACGTTCACCGGGCAGGCGTTTCCCGTCACAGGACCGGACCTGTGACGGGTCAATTTCGGTAAACCCCCTGTCACCGCCCACCTTCACGGCTCTACCATCGGCTTATCCGTAGCAGGCTCCCCTCCGTTTCTGCCCGACGGCTCGTCAGCATGCCGAGTCACAAGCCCTACGGAGCATCGGGGGATGCACATGAACAGCGTTCCGCAGCACCTGCTGAGCGAGGACCGCCAGGAATACGAGCGGATCCTCGATGAGGCGCTGCGCTCCGCACCACACCGTCCGGAACTGGCCGCTGTCGGACAGCGGCTCAACCCCGAACAACTGCGCACCATGGCGCTGAACGCCACCGCGCTCATCACGGCGGCCGCGTCGACCGAATACCAGCACTACGTCAAGGTCCGCGAGGAAATGCGCCAGCCGGCGCCGTCCAGCCAACCGGCCGTGCGCGAGTCCGGCTCCTCCGAGCCGGACACGGGCGCGGCGGGCCTCACCGCCACCATGGGCGAGGTCGCCGACACCGCCGGCGCGGGCGCCGTCGCCGTCGTCGCCGTCCTCGCTCCCGTCCTGGCCGGAACCGCCGCGGCGATCTTCCTGCTCGTCGGCTACATCCTTCAGATGCTCAACCCCGAGCAGATGTTCGCCCGGACCATGCTCACGACGGGCTGGGTGTTCGGCGCCGTGACCGCGGTCGCGATCCTCGTCGCCGCCGTGGGACTGCTGATCACCGCCCTGCACAACAAGCCGACGGCCGAAAGCGGCCCGCACGGCGAACTGCAAGGGGAGGTGGACCGGGCCAGGGAGGCCTGGCGCGAGGCCCTGCTGGAACGCGGCATCCTGCCCTTCCTCCGGGAGGCCCTCGTCGACCCGAACGCGGCCACCGCGCTGCACCACACCTCCCCGTCCACGCCGGTCAGCCGCATGCCGCATCTCGGCTACGACCGCCCGGGTTTCACCAGCCCGGAGGACGGCAACCGCGGCTCGCGGCCGAGCTTCAGCAGCCCGGATTACACCAGCCCGGACTTCGGAGGACCGGAACACCAGCCGGAGTAGCCCTCGGTCAGTGCCGCAGGCCGGTCCGCTCCCGCGGGCCAGGGGACCAGGGACCACCGGTCCCCGGCCCTCGGCCTGTGTGCGGGCGAATCAGTCCGCGATGGGCAGGTACACGCGGTTCCCGCTCGCAGCGAACTCCTTCGACTTCTGGGCCATGCCGTCCTCGATCTCGGCCCGGTTGCCGCCGTGTTCACGACGGATGTCCTGCGAGATCTTCATGCTGCAGAACTTGGGACCGCACATCGAGCAGAAGTGAGCCGTCTTGGCGGGCTCCGCCGGCAGGGTCTCGTCGTGGAACTCCCGTGCCGTGTCCGGGTCGAGGGCGAGGTTGAACTGGTCCTCCCACCGGAACTCGAAACGGGCGTCGGACAGCGCGTCGTCCCACGCCTGGGCACCTGGGTGTCCCTTGGCGAGATCTGCTGCGTGGGCGGCGATCTTGTAGGTGATGACGCCGGTCTTGACGTCGTCACGGTTCGGCAGGCCCAGGTGCTCCTTGGGCGTGACGTAACACAGCATGGCCGTACCCCACCAGGCGATCATCGCGGCGCCGATGCCGGAGGTGATGTGGTCGTACGCCGGCGCGACGTCCGTAGTCAGCGGGCCGAGCGTATAGAACGGAGCTTCATCGCAGATCTCCTGCTGAAGGTCGATGTTCTCCTTGATCTTGTGCATCGGGACGTGGCCCGGGCCTTCGATCATGGTCTGTACGTTGAAACGCTTGGCGGTCTGGTTGAGTTCCCCGAGCGTCCTCAACTCCGCGAACTGTGCCTCGTCGTTGGCGTCCGCGATCGAGCCCGGCCGCAGACCGTCGCCGAGGGAGTACGTGACGTCGTACGCGGCGAGGATTTCGCAGAGCTCCTCGAAGTTCTCGTACAGGAACGACTCCTTGTGGTGCGCGAGGCACCAGGCGGCCATGATCGAGCCGCCGCGCGAGACGATGCCGGTCTTGCGGTTGGCCGTCAGCGGCACGTACGCCAGGCGCACGCCCGCGTGGACCGTCATGTAGTCCACGCCCTGCTCGGCCTGTTCGATGACCGTGTCCTTGTAGATGTCCCAGGTCAGCTCCTCGGCCCGGCCGTCGACCTTCTCCAGGGCCTGGTAGAGCGGCACGGTGCCGATGGGCACGGGGGAGTTGCGCAGCACCCATTCGCGCGTGGTGTGGATGTTGCGGCCGGTGGACAGGTCCATGACCGTGTCGGCGCCCCAGCGGGTCGCCCAGGTCATCTTCTCGACTTCCTCCTCGATGGAGGACGTCACCGCCGAGTTGCCGATGTTGGCGTTGACCTTCACCAGGAACCGCTTGCCGATGATCATCGGCTCGATCTCCGGGTGGTTGACGTTGGCCGGCAGCACCGCCCGGCCCGCCGCGATCTCGTCGCGCACCACCTCGGGCGAAACGTTCTCCCGGATGGCCACGTACTCCATCTCGGGCGTGATCTCGCCCCGACGGGCGTACGCGAGCTGCGTGACCGCCTTGCCGTCCCTGCTGCGGCGCGGCTGGCGCGGCCGTCCTGGGAAGACGGCGTCGAGGTTGCGCAGGCCGCCGCGCGGCGAGGTGTGCTTGATGCCGTCGTCCTCGGGACGGGCGGGTCGGCCCGCGTACTCCTCGGTGTCGCCACGGGCGATGATCCAGTTCTCGCGCAGCGGCGACAGGCCCCTGCGGACGTCTGTGTCGACGAGAGGATCGGTGTACGGGCCCGACGTGTCGTACAGCGTGACCGACTGCCCGTTGGTGAGATGCACCTGACGGACCGGCACCCGCAAGTCGGGGCGAGAGCCCTCGACGTACGCCTTGTGCCAGCCGATGGACTTCCCGGCCTCCTCGGACTGTGCGTCCTGAACGGAGGCAGGCGTGCGTGCGTCCTTGTTGGTCATGAGACCTACTCCCTACGCCGGCATTACCCGGTAACAGGTTCGGCGGTCGACGCAGCGGCTTCCGTCTGCCGACGTTTCGTGTGAAACATCACTCGACTTCGGTGATGTTTCATGTGAAACATCGCTGGGACGGAGGTCAGCGCCCTCTCAGCCCGGTGCTCCGAGCTCCCGCGTGTACAAAAGGTGCCTCCACGCTAGCGGCAATTCTGGCGCGGTGAACAGAGGGCCCCCCTCGTTCTTGCGATGATCGGTCGGTGACCACGACGCAGCGTCCTCCTTACCCACCGCCCGAGCCGCCCCGCGGATCCGGCGCCGGCAACGGCAACGGCCGTGGAAACGAGCACGATTTCGCCGCCCCGGGCGGGCTCGGTCCTGCCCGGGGACAGACGCACGGGCACAGGCCCGGTCCCGAGAGCGGACAGGGTGCCGCTCCGGCCGGTGCGTACGGTTCTGGCTCCGGAGGCTGGCACGGTCCCGGCCCCGGAGAAGGCGACAGGCCCAGCGGAGGCCACGGTCACAGCGGAGGCGACGGGCACGGCGAAGGCCACGGTCCCGGCGGCGGCCACGGGCACGGTGGGGGCGACGGGCACGGTCACGGAAGCGGCCCCGGCCCGGCACCGGGCGGCGGGCACGGGCACAGTCACAGCCACGGTCCTGCCACGCCCGTCTCCATGCACCTGCGCAAGGTCATCGCGGCCGTCCTGATCCCGTTCGCCGCTGCCGTGCTGGTCGGTCTCGCCGTGCTGTGGCCGGGCGGCGCCCCGCCGCACGAGCGCACCGGCGTCGGCTTCGACCGGCAGACGCAGCAGGCCTCGGTCACCGAGGTCGTGGAGGTGAGCTGCAAGGAGGCCGGCGCTTCGGGCGTCCCGCCGACCGGAGACACCTCCACCGCCGAGGGTTCCTCCGCGGTGCAGCAGGAGAAGGGCACCTGCAAGCGGGCGACGATCCGGGTCGACAGCGGCAAGGACAAGGGCCGTACCTTCACCGAGATCGTGCAGCCGGACCAGTCCCGCCAGTTGCACGAGGGCCAGAAGGTCGTGGTCGCCTACGAGCCCTCAGCGCCGAAAGACCTTCAGTACTCGGTAACCGACATCAACCGCCGCCTGCCCTTGGCGCTACTCGCCGGCATCTTCGCCCTCGCCGTCGTGGTCGTCGGGCGACTGCGGGGTGTCATGGCCCTGGTCGCGCTGGCCATCAGTTTCATGGTGCTGAACCTCTTCATCCTGCCCGCGATCCTTCAGGGCTCGAACCCACTGCTCGTGGCGGTGGTGGGCGCGAGCGCCATCATGCTCATCGCCCTGTATCTGTGTCACGGCCTGTCGGCCCGGACTTCCGTGGCGGTGCTCGGCACCCTCATCTCGCTGCTGCTGATCGGCGTCCTCGGCTCGCTGTTCATCGGCTGGGCAGCGCTCACCGGCAACACCGACGACAACACCGGTCTGATCCACGGCCTCTACCCGACGATCGACATGAGCGGTCTGCTGCTCGCCGGCGTCATCATCGGATCGCTGGGCGTACTCGACGACGTGACGGTCACGCAGACCTCGGCGGTCTGGGAGCTGCACGAGGCCAACCCGTCCATGGGCTGGCGCGGCCTCTACCGCGCGGGTATCCGGATCGGCCGCGACCACATCGCCTCGGTCGTCAACACGCTCGTCCTCGCCTACGCGGGTGCCGCCCTGCCGCTGCTCCTGCTGTTCTCCATCGCGCAGAGCGGTGTCGGAACGGTCGCCAACAGCGAGCTGGTCGCGGAGGAGATCGTGCGCACGCTGATCGGTTCGATCGGCCTGGTCGCCTCGGTGCCGGTCACCACGGCCCTGGCCGCGCTGGTGGTCTCGGCCGACCGCCCGGGAGCACAGCCCGCCGTGGAGGCCGCCGCGGCTCCGGCACGCGGGGGGAAGGGCCGGCGCCGCAAGCGCTGACGGCTCTCGAACTCCGAAGCCATCTGTCCCGCCGTACAAAGAAGCGTTCCTGCACAGCTCGGCGGCATCCGGTGAAGCGTTACTCCACCGTGCCGCCCCATGGATGTCTCAGCCGGCGCCCTGTTCCGCCAGAATGCGGTCCAGGGCCTCGTCGAGATGAGCGTCGAAGTCGGCGAGCGAGCCCTCCTGGCCCAGCGGCACCAGCTTGTCGGTGCGGTCGAGGAAGGCGACCAGCGGTGCCGTCGACGACCGGAACAGCGCCTGGTCACTGCCCACCTGAAGCCGGATCAGCACCTCGCCCAGCGAGTCCGGTTCGACAGGCGTGACCCGCACATCGCCCTCCCCGCACGGCCGGCCGACCCCGTCGATCAGCAGCTCACGGCCGAAAGCCCACGTCACCGGTGCATCACCGGGCAAGTGGAAGGTCAGCCTGACCGCATAGGGATCACTGGTCTCATAGCGCAGCTCCACCGGAATGCGGAAGGAGAGCTCCTCGGACACGAGAAAGCTCATCATGACCTCTGCCTGTACGGACTCGCGCATCGCTAACCCCGTCATTCGCCGTGGACTGGCCGGGAACGAACCTCTGACACTTGTGGAATCTTGCTGAACGTACACAGCAGATCACAAGGAGTGAGTTTTCACATACTGATAGAGAGTGCGAGGGACCCGAGCCGGCTCCCGATCTCACTCTGCAACCGCCGGGCCGCCGGGAGCAGCCGGTGCTCCTGGTGGGCGGGCATGGAGATGGCCATCGTGGCGGCCGTGGCGCCGAGGGTGAGCGGAATCGCCGCGCAGACGGCGCCCAAGGCGTACTCCTGCCGCTCGGTCACCGGTTCCATCCGCCGCACCCGCTCCAGACGGCGCAGCAGGCTGTGGTTGTCCCGCACGGTGTACGGCGTGAGGGCCCGCACGGGATAGCGGTCGAGGTGGTCCCGGCGGGCCTCGTCGTCCAACTGGGACAGCAGGCACTGCCCGATGGCGTGCGCGTGCCCGGTCTCCCGGAAGTCGGCCCACTCCTCGACCGCGGGATTGCCCGGGGTGTCGGAGACGCACACGACCTCGATCTCGCCCTCGCGGTACACCGCGTAGTACACGGGGACGCCGAGCACGTCCCGCCAGTGCGCGACGGCGTCGATGACCGTGCTGCGACGTTTCTGCCGTGCCCCGCTGCTGCTCAGCCGCTCGGCGGCCTCGCCGAGGAAGAACAGGCCCTTGTCCCGGTGCAGATAGCCCTCGTGCACGAGGGTGCGCAGCAGGTGGTAGGTCGTGGGCAGGGCCAGCCCGGTCTCACGGGCCAGTTGCTTGGCAGGGGCGCCGTATTCGTGCGCCGCGACGGTCTCCAGCAGGCGCATCGCGCGCTGCACGGACCCGATGAGAGTCGCCGGAGGGGGTGACGGGGCGGGAGGCGGTTGCTCGGAGGGGGGCGCCGAGCGGGGTTGCGCGGGGACAGCGTGCAGGTGGACACGTGCGGTGTCGGCCGGGGCCAAGGGTCACTCCCGAAGCGCGAGGGGGTAGACCCGTGCCGATGGACACGGGTGGAGGTGTACGCCGCTCGCGGGGATGTCCCCGCGTCGAGTTCCGGACTCTATTCGTCTGCCACCGCACGCAGACGGCCCGGAAGGAAAACTTCCCCCGGCCGAGGGAACCGGTGACGCCGGGTGTTTCCCGCTACCCCCACCGGTTTCCCACCGGTCTCACCAGTCGCTGCGCGACGAGGAGCTCGACGTGAACTTCCGTACGACGTAGATCAGTCCACCGATGAGTGCCACGAAGACCAGCACCTTGAAGAGCAGTCCGATGACGAACCCGACCACGCTGGCGATCAGCCCGCCGAACACGACCAGGGCGACGACCGGCACCGCGATCCACTTCACCCACCACGGCAGTCCCGTGAAGATCTCTCGCATCGCCCTCGTCCTTACCTCTCCGCCCGTTCGAGTGCCGGGTCCTGTCGGTCTTTCTGGATCTCCTGATGTCCTGCACTCGATGCTAGGTCCGGGAGGGGGTCGCGCGGGGGCCTCGCATCCCTTGTCCTCCCCTGACCGATCCCCTAGGGAACCCCGAGACCCGTCAGCTCTCGGGCGGAGAGAAGACCACCAGCACCCTCAGGTCCTCGGTGATGTGATGGAACTTGTGCGCGACGCCGGCCGGCACGTAGATCACGCTGCCGCGTGCCACCTGCGTCGTCTCCAGGCCGACGGTGATCGCGGCACGGCCGCTCACAACGAAGTAGACCTCGTCCTGATTGTGCGGCTTCTGTGGATCCTGGTCGCCCGCATCGAGGGCGTACAGGCCGACCGACATGCTCTGCTCCCGCAGAAACTGCAGGTAGGCGCCTTCGTTGGCGGCGCGCTCCGCCTCCAGTTCGTCCAGCCGGAATGCCTTCATCGCCTTGGTCGCCCCTGCCTCTTGTGCCCATGTCCGATCAGGTCTGCCACGATCAGACACATGATGAATTTCGTAGTCAAGACGATCGCCAACGCGGGTGCCCTGGCGGTCGCGGTATGGCTGCTCGACAAGATCACCCTGACCGGCGACAGCACGGGCAAGAAGATCGGCACCCTGATCATCGTCGCGCTGATCTTCGGCCTGGTGAACTTCCTGGTCAAGCCTGTCGTCAAGCTCCTCAGCCTCCCGCTGCTGATCCTGACGCTCGGCCTGTTCACCCTGATCGTCAACGCGCTGATGCTGCTGCTCACCTCGTGGCTGGCCGACCAGTTCGACCTCAGCTTCCACGTGGAGGGCTTCTGGACGGCCGTCCTGGGCGGCCTGATCATCTCTGTCGTCTCCTGGGCGCTGAACGTCGTCCTGCCCGACAAGGACTGAGCGCGCATGACCTACCGCGTCTGCTTCGTCTGCACGGGCAACATCTGCCGTTCCCCGATGGCCGAGATCGTCTTCCGCGCGCGCGTGGCGGAGGCCGGTCTCGACGGCCTGGTCGAGGTCGACAGTGCCGGCACGGGCGGCTGGCACGAGGGCGACGGCGCAGACCCGCGCACGATGACCGTCCTGGCGGAGAACGGCTACGCCACCGGCCACACGGCCCGCCAGTTCCAGCCCTCGTGGTTCTCCCGCCACGACCTGGTCGTCGCCCTCGACTCCGGCCACCTCAGGGCACTGCGCCGCCTCGCACCCACGGAACAGGACGCGCAGAAGGTGCGTCTGCTGCGTTCGTACGACCCCGCCGCCGGCGACGACCTCGACGTACCGGACCCTTATTACGGAGGTGCCGAGGGCTTCGAGGAGTGCCTTGAGATGGTGGAGGCGGCGAGCGCCGGCCTGCTCGCCGCAGTGCGTGAGGACATGGAGGAACGGGCAGCATGAGCGAACCCGCGACGGGCGACGCGCATCGCGAGACAGGCGACGCCGTTCCGGCGGCGGGCGCCGCGGGCCGGGTGGCGCGCAGCGGCGACCGGGTGGCCGCGGGTGCCGGTGACGGCACGCGCGCGGTGCGGGCCGGGCTGCCCGAGCCGGCCAAGTACGAGCCCACCCTGCCCGGACCGGTGTTCGCCGCCCACTACCACCTGCCGGGCGAGCCCACCGGCCCCTACACCTACGGCCGTGACGAGAACCCGACCTGGACGCTGCTGGAGCGCGCCGTCGGCGAGCTGGAGGCGCCCGGCCAGGACGGCGTCGAGACGCTCGTGTTCGCCTCCGGCATGGCCGCGACCTCGGCGGTGCTCTTCTCCCAGCTGCGCGCCGGGGACGTGTGCGTCCTGCCCGACGACGGTTACCAGGTGCTGCCCCTGGTCCGCGCGCAGCTGGAGGCGTACGGCATCGAGGTGCGCACCGCGCCCACCGGTGGTGACGCCCAGCTCGACGTCCTCGAGGGCGCGAAGCTGCTCTGGATCGAGACCCCGTCGAACCCCGGGCTCGACGTGTGCGACATCAGGCGGCTCGCAGAGGCGGCGCACGCCCGTGGCGCCCTGGTGGCCGTCGACAACACCCTCGCGACACCGCTCGGCCAGCGCCCCCTGGAGCTCGGCGCCGACTTCGCCGTGGCCAGCGGCACCAAGCAGCTCACCGGTCACGGCGACATCCTCTTGGGCTACGTCGTCGGCCGGGACCCCGAGGCCATGGCCGCCGTACGCCGCTGGCGCAAGATCGTCGGTGCGATTCCCGGGCCGATGGAGGCCTGGCTAGCACACCGTTCGATCGCGACGCTCCAGATGCGGGTCGACCGGCAGAGCGCGACGGCCCTGGAGGTCGCCGAGGCCCTGCACGAGCGGCCCGAGGTGACCGGGCTGCGCTACCCCGGACTTCCCAGCCACCCCGCGCACAAGATCGCCGCACAGCAGATGCGGCGCTATGGGTGCGTGGTGTCGTTCACGTTGCCCACACGCGCGCGTGCCGACCGTTTTCTCGACGCCCTGCGGCTCGTGGACGACGCGACGAGCTTCGGCGGAGTGCGGTCCACGGCCGAACGGCGCGGACGCTGGGGCGGCGACGCGGTGCCGGAGGGCTTCATCCGTCTGTCGGTCGGCGCCGAGGATCCGGAGGACCTGGTGGCCGATGTGCTGCGCGCGCTGGACGCGTCGGCAGCCTGACCATCCCCCACGGACGGTCCGAGCCTCCCCCCTCGTGGCTCGGACCGTCCCCCGGTTCCGCGCGCAAGAACCGCGCGACCAAGGCTAGTTGACTCTCTGTCAGTGTCCAATCACAGTAGCGACAGAGACCTATCGACTTATTTATAGTTGGGCGCGGTCGAGGGCCGGGAGCGGGGCCGAAGAGGGGAGAGCGGTGTGGATCTGGCCTTGCTGCGGACCTTCGTGACCGTGCACCGGGCCGGTTCCTTCACCCGCGCCGCCGCCCTGCTCGGTCTCTCCCAGCCGGCCGTCACCTCGCAGATACGGACGCTGGAACGGCAGCTGGGCCGCCCCCTGTTCCTGCGGCAGGCCCGCGGCGTGACCCCGACGAGCATCGGCGACGAACTCGCCCACAAGGCCGCACCGCATCTCGACGCCTTGGTGGAGATCACCGAGACCGGCATCGACGACGACTCCTCCTTACGGACGCTGCACCTCGCCGGGCCTCCGGAGTTCACCGCGGAACGAGCCTTGCCCGCTCTCACGGAGCTGACCGGCGAGGACGGCCAGGGCTTCGCCCTGCGCGCCTCCTTCGGGAACGCCGAGGAAACGCTGGAAGGGCTTTCCGCCGGGCATCATGATCTGGCCATCAGCACGGCCCGTCCGCGCGGTGCCCTGCTCACGGCGACTGCGCTCTGCGACGAGGAGCACGTCCTGATCGCCGCCCCGCGCTGGGCCGGAGAGATCGGCGCCGAGCAGCCGGACCGCAAGCCGGAACCGGCTCTGGAGCAGGTGCCGGTCGTGGAGGTGCACGAGTCGCTGCCCTTCGTCTCCCGCTACTGGGCCTCCGTCTTCGACTCGTGCCCGGCCGCTCCGGGCACTGTCGTCGTCCCCGATCTGCGTGCGGTTCTGGCGTGCGCGGTTGCGGGTGCGGGCCTGGCGGTACTGCCCCGCTATCTGTGCGCGGCCGCGTTGGAGCGGGGTGACGTCGTCGCCCTGCACGAGCCGGCGGTGCCGCCGCTGCGCACGTACTTCCTGGTGGTGCGCACCGGAACGCTCGCGATGCCCCATATCGCGCGGGCTCATGAGTGGTTGCAGCGGGCGGCGGCCGACTGGTGCTGAGGAGGCGCCCGAGGGCGGGTACCGGGTTGCGCGGGCGCGTATGCAGGCTGCCCCCACCGTGCCTCACTCTGAGAGCCCGGCCGGTGACGTTTCGCGATGTTTCACGTGGAACCAGCCGGGCCACATTTCACCCATGACCGTCCGACCTGTGGTCAAGCGCACCGCCCGTGCCGTTCTGCTGGACGGTGACGACCTGATCCTGATCAAGCGCACCAAGCCCGGCATGGACCCCTACTGGCTCACCCCCGGCGGTGGGGTCGAGCCCAGCGACTCGACCGTTGTCGACGCCCTGCACCGCGAGGTGTACGAGGAGCTCGGAGCGAAGATCACCGACGTGGTGCCCTGCTTCGTGGACACCGTGGAGCACATCGGGGACGACGGCGGTGCGACCGGTGTGAAGGTGCAGCACTTCTTCGTCTGCCGCCTGGAGTCCATGGATCCCTCGCTCCGCCATGGTCCCGAGGTGGACGAGCCCGTCGGCGAGTACGAGATCGTCCGCGTGCCCTTCACCCGGGTCGGAATCGCCTCCGTCCATCTCGTTCCGCTGTCGCTGCGGCACTACCTGGACGGCAACATCGAGGGCGTGCTCGCCATGCACGCCCCTGACCTGGGCTGACACCGGCAGCGGATCAGGACCCGGCCGCGATCAGTTCCTCCAGAGAGTCGTGCCGTATGCGCTCCGACGGGATGCCGATGTCCCGCAGGGCGTCCACACCGCTGCGGACCATCCCGGGCGGGCCCGACAGGTAGGCGTCGTACTCGTTCCACGGCCCGTAGGCGCGTACCGCATCCGGAAGCTGCTGGTGTGCCTGCTGGTCGATGATCGCGCGGACCGAGAGCCAGGAGTGGCTCTGCTGGAGGCGGAGCATGGTGTCGATGTCGTACAGGTCATGGTCGGTGCGGGCACCGTAGAAGACCTCGACCGGTCGGCGTTCCCCGTGCTCAGCGACGTCCTCGACCAGCGCCTTGATGGGCGCTATACCGGTGCCGCCGCCCAGGCAGAGCAGCCCGCTGTCGGTGGTGTGGTCCACGGTCATGGAGCCGGCGGGCGGGCCGAGCCGGACGATGTCACCGGGTCGGGCGCGGTGCACCAGGGCGTTGGAAACCCAGCCCGCCGGGACGGCCTTCACATGGAACGACAGCAGGCCGTCGGAGCGGGGCGCCGAGGCGAAGGAGTAGTGCCGCCATATACGGGGCCACCAGGGGGTCTCCAGGCTCGTGTACTGCCCGGCGAGGAAGGGGTAGGGCTGGTCGGGACGGACGGTGACGACCGCGACGTCCGGGGTCCTGAGGTCGTGTGTGACGATCTCGGCGTACCACCAGGCCGGGGCACGCAGTTCGTCGGCGGCCGCCGCGTCGATCATGATCTGGGAGATCGTGGTGTACGTCCGTACCCAGGCCGCCTCCATCTCCGCGTCCCAGACCCCGGCGGCGTACTTGCTGAGCGCGCCGATCAGGCATTCGCCGACGGCCGGGTAGTGCTCGGCACGCGTTCCGTACTTCCGGTGGCCCCGGCCGAGGTTCTGTAGGTAGTCGACCAGGACATCGGTGTTGTCGATGTGCTCGGCGGCCGTGAGCAGTGCCCTGAGCAGCCGGTCCCGCTGGGTGTCCATGGCGGCCGGGAAGAGCGAGCGCAGGTCGGGGTGGCGGACGAAGAGCAGGGCGTAGAAGTACGAGGTGACCTTGTCGGCCACGGGCGTGACCTCTGCCATGGCGCGGCGAACGAGGACAGCGTCCGGGGACGCTTCCGTAGCCGGGGCGGAGGCTGCCGGTCCTGGGGGCGACACCGATGCGGGCCGCTCAGCGGGAGGAGCCGTGGCGGAGGTGAAGGCCGCCGGGGCCGGTGTGACCGTCGTGGGGGCGGGTCGTGGCGATGAGGCCGCGGAAGAGGGGGTGGAGGGCGGGGCTGTGGGGGCTGGCGCGGGTATCGCGTCCGGGAATTCGCGCTCCTGGTCCGGCGCCCCGGTGCTCGCGCTGTCTGTCGTCGAGGCCGGTGGAGCCGCTGCGCCGTCGGCCGACGCTTCCGGGTCGGCCGTCTGCCGGCCCACCGGACGTATCACGGCCGGGCGACGGCCGTCCGGCGTTCCGGGCTCGTCTCCGGGCTCGTTTCCGGGCGTCGTCGTCGGCTTGGTGCGGGGCGTGAACCAGTCGCCCCCGCCGCCAGAAGTGCCGTCCTCGGCCGACGTGGTGGTCGGAGCGTCCATGGTGTGCCTCGCCTCGAGCATCTTTCGGTCGGTCTGCGCACTTCCCCAGTCGGAAGGTGCCTGCTTTCCCCCGTGGACGGACTGCGTTCCCATCCGTGTCGCGGCCAATGCGGCCACATTCAACCCGTGTTCCAGCTCTGTACGGACAAGTAAGGCGAGAGTGTGACATTGGCCGCAGTACTCCCACCTGAGCTTGCCACTCACCTGGGCGGCTCAGTCGCATATCCGGAAACGCGGGTCTTCGATCTCTCCGTCCCATTAGGCTGCATTGCCCTGTACGCGGCCCACACAGAACGGGTCGCCCGCCCCGGATGTGAACCGGAGTCGACCCTACCGGCCACCGCTGTGCACACAAGTCCCCCCTTGACCCGTCACGAATGAGGGCACGGCGCGCATCATCACTGCGGTCGAACCGAGCGACGCGCCTGTGTTTCACGTGAAACGTCTGGCGTCTGTCCGCACTCTGTGCAGTCGGCTACAACTGGCCAAAAGCTCGTATGTGTCTGGGGAAAGAGGTGGACGTCAGGGGCTCCGGTCGGACAGCCTGACCTGCGTGCCGACTCCTTCCCTTGCCTCCCTGCCCATCCGCCGTCTGACGCTCCGCGATCTCGCCGCCTGCGCCGACTTGTCCGAGGACCGGGGGTGGCCACGGGAGGAGCACAAGTGGGGCTTCCTCCTCACGGCCGGAAAGGGCTACGGCATCGACGACCCTGACGGCGGCCTCGTGAGCGCCTGTGTCGTCACCGAGTACGGACCGCAGGAGCGCCCCGCCCTCGCGGCGATCGGTATGGTGCTCGTCGCCGAACGGCACACGCGACAGGGCGTGGGACGCCGGCTAATGCGCCACGTCGTCTCAGCGATGGGCACCACGCCCCTCACCCTGCATGCCACGCCGTACGGCCGCCCCCTCTACGAGGAACTCGGCTTCAAGGTCACCGGGCGGGCGGAGATGGTGTGCGGGCGTTTCACTCCTGGCGGGCCGCAGCCGACGGTCGCCACCCGTGCCGCGACCGCCGAGGACCTCGCTGCGATGCTCCGGCTCGACGAGCAGGCGTTCGGGACCGACCGCACCCACATCGTCACCCGACTGCCGGCCTTCGCCGACCAGTTGCGCGTGGCGGAGGAGGACGGGCGGATCATCGGATACGCGGCCGCCTGGCCCAACATGGACACCCATGTCGTCGGTCCGCTCATCGCGCGTGACACGTCGGTGGCCCAGGCGCTCATCGCTTCCCTCGCCGCCCACACGGACCGCCCCCTGCGCACTGACATCGACGTACGGCACACCGAGCTGCTCGGGTGGGCGAAGGATCGTGGTCTGGCCTCCGTCGCCTTCAACTCGGTGATGTCGTACGGGATCACCGAACTGCCCGGGGACTGGAGCCGCCGCTTCGCCCCGGTCACGGTCGCGGCGGGCTGAAGAGCCCCTATACGACGACGCCGGTTCCCCGGGGGATCGGGGAACCGGCGTCGTCTCGCTGACGGGGCCCGGTCAGGCAAGGGCCTCCACGGCGGCCGTGGCGAAGGCGTGGTCCTGCTCCGGCGCACCACCGCCGACACCGATCGCCCCGATCAGGCGGCCGTCGCGGTGCACCGGCACACCGCCGGCGGTGAACAGCAGCGGCCGGTCGAGCGCGGTGGGAAGGGTGTGGAAGAGGCCTCCGGGCTGCACGGCGTCGACGAGGCCGGCGGTGGGCGCGTTCAGCTGGAGGGCCGTGTAGGCCTTGCGGATGCTGGTCTCGCCGGGGATCAGGACAGCGCGGTCGTCCGGCCGGAAGGCGAGCAGATGGCCGCCCGCGTCCAGGACGGTGACGCTGACGGTGACACCTGCGGCCTCGGCGGCACGCCGGGCGTCGGTGACGAGGACATCGGCGTCCTGATTGGTCAGCGGGGCGACTGCGGTGATGGTGCTCATGAGGTGGTTCTCCTGGAAACGTGCAGGATCGCGCAGGTCCGGGTCGAGGGAAGGCGGTGAGCCTGGTATCGGCCCGGTGGCTCAGTGGTGGACGGTGGTCCGCTGCTCGGCCGGCGCGGATCCCGTGACGACTGTGCTGGGTGCCCCGGCACGGCGTTCCAGGGCGGCCGAGAGGAAGGCCAGGACCAGGGCTCCTGCGGCCAGGACGGCGCCGACCCAGTTGGGGGCGGTGTAGCCGAAGCCCGCCGCGATCACGAGGCCGCCGAGCCAGGCGGACAGGGCGTTGCCGAGGTTGAAGGCGCCGATGTTCACGGCGGATGCCAGCGTCGGGGCGCCGTGCGCCTGGTCGAGGACCCGCTTTTGGAGCGGCGGGACGCTGGCGAAGCCCAGGGCGCCCATCAGGGCGATCGTGACGGCCGACAGCAGCTTGTTGTGCGCGGTGAGGGTGAACAGTGCCAGGACGACGGCCAGGGCGCCCAGGGAGACGTACAGCATGGGCATCAGGGCGCGGTCGGCGAACTTGCCGCCCACGAGGTTTCCGCCGACCATACCGAGGCCGAAGAGGACCAGCAGCCAGGTGACGGAGCCGTCGGCGAAGCCCGCGGTGTGGGTCATCATCGGGGCGATGTAGGTGATGGCCGCGAAGACGCCGCCGAAGCCGAGGACGGTCATCGCCATCGCGAGCAGCACCTGCACGTTCTTGAAGGCGGCGAGCTCATGCCGCAGGCGCACCCCCTCCGGCTTGGGCATGTCGGGGACGAGCCGGGCGATGCCGGCCAAGCCGATGACACCGAGGGCGGCGACGATGCCGAAGGTCACCCGCCAGCCGACGGACTGCCCGACGAGCGTGCCCAGCGGAACGCCGACGACGTTGGCGACGGTCAGGCCGGTGAACATCATCGCGATGGCTCCGGCCTTCTTGTCCGGGGCTACGAGGTCGGCCGCGACGACCGAGCCGATACCGAAGAAGGCGCCATGGGCCAGCGAGGCGACGAGCCGGCCGATCAGCATGACGGCGAAGGCGGGAGCGAGTGCCGAGAGCAGGTTGCCGACGATGAACAGGCCCATCAGCAGCATCAGCATCCGCTTGCGGGAGACCTTGGTGCCCAGAACGGTCATCAGCGGGGCACCGAACATGACACCGAGCGCATAGCCGGTCACCAGGTACCCGGCGGTGGGAATGGAGACCCCGTAGTCGCCCGCGACCTCGGGCAGCAAGCCCATGATCACGAACTCGGTCGTTCCGATTCCGAAGGCCCCGATCGCGAGGGCCAGAAGCGCGAGAGGCATGGAGGGGTACACCTTCCCAGACGATTGCAGGAGCGCTTTGCATGCGTACACAATAATTGCATACGCGGGCTATAGGCAACCGCCGTCAATTGCGGCCCTGCTCTATCCTGGGTGTCAGCCGCTCCGGGACGGAGGAACGCCAATGACAGCGACAGACCCCGCGCTCACCGCTCTCGCCCAGAGCTGGTGCGCCCTCTCCCTGCTGCACGGGAGGATCGAGGCCCACATCGAGCGCGCCCTACAGGCCAAGCACGACCTGAGCGCGCGCGAGTACTCCTTGCTCGACGTGCTGAGCCGCCAGCACGACGGGGACGGAGGTCATCTCCAGATGAAGCAGGTCGCCGACGCGGTCGTCCTCAGCCAGAGCGCCACCACACGTCTGGTCACCCGGCTCGAGGACCGCGGACTCCTGGAGCGCTACCTCTGCCCCACCGATCGCCGGGGCATCTACACGAACGTCACCGAGGCGGGCCTCAAGTTGCTCGAAGAGGCCCGGCCGACCAACGACGCCGCCCTGCGCGAGGCCCTCGACGAGGCGGCGAAGACTCCCGAGCTGGCCCCGCTGGTCCGGGTCGTGGAGACCCTGAAGGCTCCGGTGCCCGCATAGAGGCCGCTCTCACCGGCCGTTGCTGCGAGGGCCCGTCCATTCCCGCGTAAGGTCCGGTCGTTCCTGCATAGGGTGCACCCCATGGGAGATCTTGAGATACGCCCCGCGACCGCCGAAGACGTCCCCGCGATCGTCGGCATGCTCGCGGACGACCCCTTGGGCGCACAGCGCGAGTCGCCCGACGACCTCACCCCGTACCTGACCGCGCTGAAGCGGCTCAGCGCCGACCCGAACCAGCGCTTGGTCGTGGCGGTCCGGGAGGGCCGTGTCGTCGGCACGCTCCAGCTCACGATCATTCCCGGGTTGTCCCGGCGCGGTGCGACCAGGTCGATCATCGAAGGCGTACGCGTCCATGCCGATGAGCGCGGCAGCGGTCTGGGAACACAGCTCATCGAGTGGGCGATCGCCGAATCCCGGCATCAGGGCTGCCAGTTGGTCCAGCTGACCTCCGACAACACGCGAACCGACGCCCACCGCTTCTACGAACGGCTCGGCTTCACGGCCTCCCACACGGGCTTCAAGCTCTCGTTGTGACCGATGTGGGTGGGGCCCTGTTTCACGTGAAACAGGGCCCCACCCACATCACCGTCTAACCGATCCCACGCCAACCCCCGGGGTCGACCCCGCCCGGCACCGGAGCCCCTTCGTCGTACGGCTGACGCGTGAAGACGAACGAACCGAGGTCCAGATGGCTCACGGACCCGTCCGGCCGCCGTACGGCCTTCAGCAACTCCCCGGCGTAGTAACCCTCAAGGCCGGTCCAGGTGCCGTCGCCGTTCGGGCGAAACCGCGAGCGTCGCCCGTTGCCGGACAGCGGCTCCAGCGAAGCGAGCCCGTCCGCCGTGAGCCGCAGGGCGAAGGCGTACGTCCCCCAGTACCACTGCCCCGTCAGCTCCAGCATCAACGGGTCGGCATCACACAGTGGCTTCCACGGGGCGGGGATGCGCGGCTCCGCCTCGGCGACGATACGGACGAGATCGGCGGCCACGCCGGACACCAGTGGGCCCGAGGTGCAGTTGGCCAGCACGACCGCTGACACGTCGTCCTCCACGCTGATGCTCACATTCGCCAGGAAGCCCGGCAGGGATCCGCTGTGCCCCACGAGCAGCCGACCGTGCCGACGCTGAATCTGCATGCCGAGACCGTAGGCGTCACCGGACATCACGTCCGCGGCTTCCGCCGGCGCCGCCGGGGTCCGCATCTCCCGCAGGGACTCGGCACTCAGCACCCTCTCGTCGCCCCTCACCAGGAAGGCCGCGAACCGGGCCAGGTCTCCCGTTGTCGACCAGAGTTGACCGGCGGGTGCCATACGGCCGAGGTCCTCGGCGGGCTCTGGCAGCAGCACGTCGGCCCAGGGGTGCACGGCCCAACCGCCCGCGTGCGGGGCCTGCGGTCGCACGCCGGTCCGGTCGAGTCCCAGCGGTTCGAGCACTTCACGCCGTAGCGCCTCCTCCCAGGAGGTCCCCCGCAGCTTCTCCACTAGCGCGCCCAGCAACGTGTAGCCAGGGTTCGAGTAGTGGTGCCGTCGGCCGACGGGGTGCAGGAGAGGCTGCTCACCGAGCACGTCGGACAGTTCTGGCCGCAGGGCCCCGGGCGTGCGTTCCCACCACGGCCCGGGCGACTCGGCCGCCAGCCCGCCCGTGTGTGCGAGCAGTTCGGCGATCGTGGCCTCCCCCGCGCCGGTAACCGGCACGTACTTCTCCAGTGGATCCCCGAGCCCGAGCAGCCCCTCGTCCCTCAGGCGCATCACGAGAACGGCGGTGAAGGTCTTGGTGATCGAGCCGATGCGGTACTGGACGTGCTCGTCGGGCACTTGCCCGTCCACCGATGTCCGGGCGCCGTGCCACACCGTCCGCCCGTCCCGGACGACGGCCGCGACCAGCGACGGAGCCCGCCCCTGTGCCTGTGCCACGGCGATCCGGTGCAGCAGCGCACGACTCGTCGCGGGAAGCAGCTCTTCCTGATGTGTCGTCATGGCCCAAGTCCACCTGGCCCGGTCCGGCGAGTCGAGCCCATTTCGCCGTCGGCACCGGCTCAGGTCTGCGCCATGTCCACGAACCGCGAGTAGTGGCCCTGGAAGGCGACCGTGATCGTCGCCGTCGGGCCGTTTCGGTGCTTGGCCACGATCAGGTCGGCCTCGCCCGCGCGCGGCGACTCCTTCTCGTAGGCGTCCTCGCGGTGCAGCAGGATGACCATGTCGGCGTCCTGCTCGATGGAACCGGACTCACGCAGGTCGGAGACCATCGGCTTCTTGTCCGTGCGCTGCTCGGGACCACGGTTCAGCTGGGAGAGCGCGATGACCGGGACCTCCAGCTCCTTGGCCAGCAGCTTGAGGTTACGGGACATGTCCGAGACCTCCTGCTGACGGCTCTCGGCCCGCTTGGAACCGCCGGACTGCATCAGCTGGAGGTAGTCGATGACCACCAGCCGGAGGTCGTTGCGCTGCTTGAGGCGGCGGCACTTGGCGCGGATCTCCATCATCGACAGGTTCGGGGAATCGTCGATGTAGAGCGGTGCCGCCGAGACGTCCGGCATCCGCCGGGCCAGGCGCGTCCAGTCCTCGTCCGTCATCGTGCCGGACCGCATGTGGTGCAGGGCGACCCGGGCCTCGGCGGACAACAGACGCATCGCGATCTCGTTACGCCCCATTTCCAGCGAGAAGATCACGCTCGGCAGGTTGTTCTTGATCGAGGCGGCCCGCGCGAAGTCCAGCGCGAGCGTGGACTTACCCATGGCCGGACGCGCGGCGATGACGATCATCTGGCCCGGGTGCAGTCCGTTGGTGAGCGAGTCGAAGTCCGTGAACCCCGTGGGCACACCGGTCATCTCGCCGCTGCGCGACCCGATCGCCTCGATCTCGTCGAGCGCGCCCTCCATGATGTCGCCGAGCGGCAGATAGTCCTCGCTGGTCCGCTGCTCGGTGACCGCGTAGACCTCCGCCTGGGCGCGGTTGACGATCTCGTCGACGTCGTCGTCAGCGGCGTATCCCATCTGCGTGATGCGCGTACCCGCCTCGACCAGGCGGCGCAGCACGGCCCGCTCATGGACGATCTCCGCGTAGTAGGCGGCGTTGGCGGCCGTGGGCACCGTCTGGACGAGGGTGTGCAGATACGAGGCCCCGCCGACCTTGTTGATCTCACCGCGCTTGGTGAGCTCGGCGGCGATCGTGATGGGGTCGGCCGGCTCGCCCTTGGCGTAGACGTCGAGGACAGCCTGGTAGATCGTCTCGTGGGCCGGCTTGTAGAAGTCGTGGCCCTTGAGGATCTCGACGACGTCGGCGATGGCGTCCTTGGAGAGGAGCATGCCACCGAGGACGGACTGCTCCGCCTCGATGTCCTGCGGCGGTACCCGCTCGAACGCCGGGGCGGCTCCGCCGTCCCATGCGCCGTTGTCCCTGCCGCGCTCGTGCTGCTCGTCGCGGCCCCGGGCTCCGTCGCCACGTCGGCGGGAGGCGGGCAGACGATCACTGGGACCGCTGTCGGCCCACGGGTCGTCCAAGGGCTCGGAAATGCTCACCGAGCCACCTCCTCCCGTCCGCCGCAGCAGACCTAACCGTGCCCCTCATTCCTACGGCACGGCACTGACAAATGAGACGCCCAACTCCGGTTAGCCAGCGCCGGTTTTGTGGCGTTTTGAAAACCGGCAGACGGAGCGGGCGCCGGACCACGTTAGGCCTGTCGGCACCGTCAGCCAATCTGGTTATCCACAGGCCATGTGGACGACGGCCCAGATGCTGTGGAGAACTCCTCAAAACCTGTGCACGACCCGGTGGACAGGCCTGTGAACAAGCATCGAGCCGACTCGGAGAGACGCCTCTGACCTGCGTCTTTGCCGTCCACCGGCTGTGCAGAAGAAAAACTTCCCCAACCGGCGCAAGATCGCTTCGAATGGTGCACGGCAGTGCGCACCGCGGAACGGAAGGTAAGGGGTGCAAAACCTTTGCATCTCTTACCTGTGGACGATTAGATTGGCGCGCATGACACAGGCCCCTGCGCGCCGCCGAACCGGCCGGAGACAGCACGACCGAGAGATCGTCGCGTTGGCCGTGCCTGCCTTCGGCTCCCTCGTCGCCGAGCCCCTCTTCCTCATGGCCGACACCGCCATCGTGGGCCATCTGGGAACGGCCCAACTCGCCGGCCTCGGCGTCGCATCGGCCCTGCTGATGACCGCCGTCAGTGTCTTCGTCTTCCTCGCCTACGCCACGACAGCGGCGGTCGCCCGTCGCGTCGGCGCGGGTGACCTCCAGGCCGCTATCCGCCAGGGCATGGACGGCATCTGGCTGGCGCTGCTTCTCGGCGCTGCCGTCGTAACCGTCGCCCTGCCGACGGCGTCCGCCGTCGTGGACCTCTTCGGCGCTTCGGACGCGGCGGCTCCGTATGCGACCACGTACCTGCGCATCTCTGCGCTCGGTATACCAGCCATGCTCGTCGTCCTCGCCGCGACCGGCGTCCTGCGCGGCCTCCAGAACACCAAAACGCCTCTCTATGTGGCCATCGCCGGCTTCGTCGCCAACGGCGCTCTCAATGCGGGGCTCGTCTACGGCGCCGACCTGGGGATCGCCGGCTCCGCATGGGGCACCGTCATCGCCCAGTGGGGCATGGCAGTGGTCTATCTCGCGGTGGTTCTGCGCGGTGCGCGCAAGCACGGTGCCTCACTTCGCCCGGACGCCGCCGGAATCAGGTCCTCTGCACAGGCCGGTGTGCCCCTGCTGGTTCGCACCCTCTCCCTGCGGGCGATCCTGATGATCGCCACGGCAGTCGCCGCCCGTCTCGGGGATGCCGACATCGCGGCACACCAGATCATCCTGTCCCTGTGGAGCCTGCTCGCCTTCGCCCTCGACGCCATCGCCATCGCGGGACAGGCCATTATCGGGCGCTACCTCGGAGCCGGTGACGCACAAGGCGCCCGCGAAGCATGCCGCCGCATGGTCGAGTGGGGGATCGCCGTCGGGGTCGTCCTCGGCGTCCTAGTCGTCATCACCCGACCGGCATTCCTGCCCCTGTTCACCAGTGACTCCGCGGTCAAGGACGCGGCGCTGCCCGCCTTGCTCATCGTGGCCCTCTCGCAGCCGACCTCCGGCATCGTCTTCATCCTGGACGGAGTCCTGATGGGCGCCGGCGACGGCCCCTACCTGGCCTGGGCGATGCTGATCACTCTGGCGGTCTTCACCCCGGTCGCTCTACTGGTGCCAGTGCTGGGCGGTGGGCTCACCGCCCTCTGGGCCACCATGGCGCTGATGATGACCGTGCGGATGCTGACGCTGTGGCTCCGGACCCGCTCGGGCCGCTGGATCGTGACGGGCGCGACCCGCTGACGACCCGACCTCAGGCCCTCACTGACTGTTTCACGTGAAACACCGTGTTTCACGTGAAACGACGATGGGGCCGAAACGACGATGGGGCCGCACCCCGAAGGGTGCGACCCCATCGCTCACTGCTTCAGCGAGCGCAGCACTCAGGCCGCGACGACCTCGATGTTGACCTTGGCGGCAACCTCGGGGTGCAGACGCACGGACGTCTCGTGAGCGCCCAGCGTCTTGATCGGCGAGCCCAGCTCGATGCGGCGCTTGTCGACCTCGGGGCCACCGGAAGCCTTGATCGCGGAAGCGATGTCGGCCGGGGTGACGGAACCGAAGAGACGACCGGCGTCGCCGGAGCGGACAGCCAGACGGACCTTGACGCCCTCGAGCTGGGCCTTCACCTGGTTGGCCTGCTCGATGGTCTGGATCTCGTGGATCTTGCGAGCACGACGGATCTGCTCGACGTCCTTCTCGCCACCCTTGGTCCAGCGGATAGCGAACTTCCGCGGGATCAGGTAGTTGCGAGCGTAACCGTCCTTGACGTCGACGACGTCGCCCGCGGCACCGAGGCCGGAGACCTCGTGGGTGAGGATGATCTTCATGTGTCGGTCACCCTTCCCTTATCGCGCGGTGGAGGTGTAGGGCAGCAGCGCCATCTCACGGCTGTTCTTGACGGCCGTGGCGACGTCACGCTGGTGCTGCGTGCAGTTGCCGGTCACGCGGCGGGCACGGATCTTGCCGCGGTCGGAAATGAACTTCCGCAGCATGTTCGTGTCCTTGTAGTCCACGTACGTGACCTTGTCCTTGCAGAAAGCGCAGACCTTCTTCTTCGGCTTGCGCACAGGCGGCTTCGCCATGGTGTATCTCCTGTGTGATCAAGAAGTTGGGATGCGAACCCGCCCTAGAAGGGGGGCTCGTCCGAGTAGCCGCCGCCCTGCTGGCCGCCGCCGGAGCCACCGCCCCAGCCGCCGCCACCGCCCTGGTTGCCACCGGCGGGAGCGCCGGTCGCCCACGGGTCGTCGGCGGGAGCGCCGCCGCCCTGCTGGCCGCCACCGGGGCCGCCGCCCCAGCCGCCGCCACCCTGGCCGCCACCGCCACCGCCACCGCCGTAACCGCCCTGGCCACCGCGGCCGGTGGTCTTGGTGACCTTGGCCGTGGCATTGCGCAGGCTGGCGCCGACTTCCTCGACGTCCAGCTCGTAGACCGTGCGCTTGACGCCCTCACGGTCCTCGTAGGACCGCTGCTTCAGCCGGCCCTGCACGATGACGCGCATGCCTCGCTGGAGCGACTCGGCGACGTTCTCCGCCGCCTGACGCCAGACCGAGCAGGTCAGGAAGAGGCTCTCGCCGTCCTTCCACTCGTTCGTCTGACGGTCGAAGGTGCGGGGAGTGGACGCGACACGGAACTTCGCGACGGCCGCACCGGAGGGGGTGAAGCGCAGCTCGGGGTCGTCGACAAGATTGCCGACCACCGTGATGACGGTCTCGCCTGCCATGGGGAACCTCTCGGCGGGTTTGCTCTGGCTGCTTGCTACTCGAATCCCGGGATCAGCTGAGCGTGGAAGCTCAGTGCATCTCGGGACGGAGGACCTTGGTCCGGAGGACCGACTCGTTCAGGTTCATCTGGCGGTCGAGCTCCTTGACGACCGCAGGCTCGGCCTGCAGGTCGATGACCGAGTAGATGCCCTCGGGCTTCTTCTTGATCTCGTACGCGAGACGGCGACGGCCCCAGGTGTCGATCTTCTCGACCTTTCCGCCGCCGTCACGGACGACAGAAAGGAAGTTCTCGATCAGCGGGGAGACAGCGCGCTCCTCGACGTCGGGGTCGAGGATGACCATCACCTCGTAGTGACGCATGTGGAACCCACCTCCTTTGGACTCAGCGGCCACGGTCGTTCCGTGGCAGGAGGGTCGTGATGCGTAGCAACGGTATCGGCCCCCACTGACAATCGGGGGTTCCGTGGAGAAGCCCCTGCCGTGACATGGGCAGACACCGGTGCAGACGGTACAGAGTACCCGCACAGCGGCTTGCGGTTGAAATCCGGCCGCCAGGGCAGCCAATCTGTACACATCGGGTGTGTATGGCGCTACGATGCGCCGACTTTCGCAGGAGGTGCCCTATGGCACAGGCATTGCGACCCAACACCGCCGGCGGCCTCTTCGCCACGGACGGCAAGCCCCACCCCCTCCAGGACACCCTGCTCGCGGTGACCCTGGTGCTGGGCATCACGTCGTTCATCACTGCGCTCATCGACGAGGACCTGCATCTGCTGAGCTCCTGGACCGGCCTGGTGGGCATTCTCACCGGTGCGTACGGCCAGTGGGTCTCGGAGACGACCCGGGAGCGCTTCGGTCTGATCCTCGGCCTCGGTGCCGCGGGCGTCGGGTTCTTCCTGGGCATGGCGCACGGCGGACTCTTCGGCGGTCTCATCGACTGACGCCAGGGACACCCTTCCGAACACCGGGTGCCGCCCCGGCCGCCCACGGGCCGGGGCGTAGGCCCTGTACGCCCAACCGGCGCGCATCCAAGGCGCAGTAGGCTTCGCGCGAGAGCCGGAGCCCCTGACCCTATGGGGACACACCAGCCGAGGAGCGCCCCGAATGACCCTGACCCTGAGGACCATCAGTCGCGAGCAGCATCTGGCATACATCCAGAGCCTGCCGTCGGCGAGCCACATGCAGGTCCCGGCCTGGGCTGACGTCAAGGCGGAGTGGCGCTCCGAGAACCTCGGGTGGTTCGACGACAGGACGGGCGAGCTGGTCGGTGCCGGTCTGGTCCTCTACCGGCAGCTTCCCAAGATCAAGCGTTACCTCGCCTACCTGCCCGAGGGCCCGGTCATCAACTGGTTCGCGCCGAATCTCCAGGACTGGATCGAGCCGATGCTGGCGCACCTGAAGCAGCAGGGCGCCTTCTCGGTGAAGATGGGTCCGCCGGTGGTCATCCGGCGCTGGGAGGCCACCTCCATCAAGCAGGGCATCCAGAACCCCGACGTGAAGCGGCTGCGCGACATCGAGGCCGACCACATCGAGCCGCGCGCCTTCGAGGTCGCCGACAAGCTGCGCCGCATGGGCTGGCAGCAGGGCGAGGACGGCGGCGCCGGCTTCGGCGACGTCCAGCCCCGCTACGTCTTCCAGGTGCCGCTGGCCAACCGTTCCCTGGAAGAGGTCCACAAGAACTTCAACCAGCTGTGGCGCCGCAACATCAAGAAGGCCGAAAAGGCCGGTGTCGAGGTCGTCCAGGGCGGCTACCAGGACCTCGAGGAATGGCAGCGGCTGTACGAGATCACGGCCGTGCGCGACCACTTCCGGCCGCGCCCGCTGTCGTACTTCCAGCGCATGTGGACGGCCCTCAACAGCGAGGACCCCAACCGCATGCGGCTGTACTTCGCCCGGCACAACGGCGTGAACCTGTCGGCGGCGACGATGCTGATCGTCGGCGGGCACGTCTGGTACTCCTACGGCGCCTCCGACAACATCGGCCGCGAGGTCCGGCCGTCGAACGCGATGCAGTGGCGGATGCTGCGCGACGCCTACGCGCTCGGCGCCACGGTCTACGACCTGCGCGGTATCTCCGACTCGCTGGACGAGACCGACCACCTCTTCGGTCTGATCCAGTTCAAGGTGGGCACGGGCGGCCAGGCCGCCGAGTACCTCGGCGAGTGGGACTTCCCGCTGAACAAGCTGCTGCACAAGGCGCTCGACATCTACATGTCGCGCCGCTGATGTCGCGTTCAGTGCTTCTATACCTCTGACACACGGCAACCGCTGACACACGGCAACCGCTGATTCACGGCAACCACGAGAAAGGTTCCAGGTCCGGCCATGGCGCTCACGCTCTACGTCGACACCGCGCGCTGGCGGGCGCACCACAAGCACGTGCAGGAGCAGTTCCCCGGCCTCGTGCCGGTCTGCAAGGGCAACGGCTACGGCTTCGGGCACGAGCGGCTGGCGGAGGAGGCCACGCGGCTGGGCTCGGACGTCCTCGCCGTCGGCACGACGTACGAGGCCGCCCGGATCAAGGACTGGTTCGGCGGTGACCTGCTGGTGCTGACCCCGTACCGGCGCGGCGAGGAGCCTGTGCCCCTGCCGGACCGGGTCATCCGCTCGGTCTCGTCGATAGACGGTGTGTACGGCCTCGTCGGGGCCCGCGTGGTGATCGAGGTGATGTCCTCGATGAAGCGGCACGGCATCGGCGAGCAGGATCTGTCCCAACTGCACGCCGCCATCGAGAACATCCGCCTGGAAGGCTTCGCGATCCACCTGCCGCTGGACCGCACCGACGGCTCGGACGCGGTCGAGGAGGTCATCGGCTGGATGGACCGGCTGCGCGCCGCCCGGCTGCCTCTGCACACCATGTTCGTCAGCCACCTCAAGGCCGAGGAACTCATCCGGCTCCAGCAGCAGTTCCCGCAGACCCGGTTCCGCGCTCGCATCGGTACGCGGCTGTGGCTGGGGGACCACGAGGCCACCGAGTACCGCGGCGCGGTCCTGGACGTCACGCGCGTGGCCAAGGGTGAGCGCTTCGGCTACCGGCAGCAGAAGGCGGCCTCCGACGGCTTCCTGGTGGTCGTGGCGGGCGGCACGTCGCACGGGGTGGGCCTGGAGGCCCCCAAGGCGCTGCACGGCGTCATGCCGCGGGCCAAGGGCGTCGCCCGGGCCGGCCTCGCGACGGTCAACCGGAACCTTTCTCCGTTCGTCTGGGGCGGCAAGCAGCGCTGGTTCGCCGAGCCGCCGCACATGCAGGTCTCGATCCTGTTCGTGCCCGCGGACGCGCCGGAGCCGAAGGTCGGCGAGGAGCTGGTGGCTCATCTGCGGCACACCACCACGCAGTTCGACCGGATCATGGACCGCTGACCGGCGTACGCACCGACGGACCCGGCACAGCAAGAAGGCCGTACACGGTTTCCCGTGTACGGCCTTTCGCGTCGTTCGCTCAGAGCGAACCACCCGTCGCGTCCCGCCTGCCCCACTCGACCTGCGGTCCGTCGAACTGAGCGGCCGCGTGCCGGGCGGGACGGGCCGCGGGGCCGAGGACGAAGACGTCCTCAGCGCCGTCGAGCACTCCGCCCGAGGGATCGTCGTCCCCGGACCGGCGCACCGGATCCCGCTCCGGCATGAAGATGTCGCGCACGATCATGACGCACAGATACAGCGTGCCCAGCAGGTGCAGGCCGATGGCCCAGTGGTAGCCGTCGGTGGGCAGCCCCTTGTGGGCGTCTCCGCTGGTCGTGTACGCGAGGTACATCCAGATCCCCAGGAAGTAGGCCACCTCGCAGGCCTGCCAGATCAGGAAGTCCCGCCACTTCGGCCGGGCCAGGGCGGCCAGGGGCACCAGCCACAGGACGTACTGCGGCGAGTAGACCTTGTTGGTGAGGATGAACGCCGCGACGATCAGGAAGGCGAGCTGGGCGAACCGCGGCCGGCGCGGAGCGGTCAGCGCGAGCGCCGCGACACCCGCGCAGCACACCAGCATCAGCAGCGTGGCGAGCGTGTTGACGGTGTCGGTGCTGAGCGGGTCGTCCGAGTTCTGGGCCATGATCAGCCAGAAGGAGCCGAAGTCGACGCCCCGTTCCTGGCTGAACGTGTAGAACTTCGACCAGCCCTCGAACGCGAAGAGCATCACCGGCCCGTTCACGACGACCCAGGCGACGATCGCACCGCCCAGAGCCGTCCCGAACTCACGCCACTTGCCCGCTCGCCAGCACAGCACCAGCAGTGGCCCGAGGATCAGGAAGGGATAGAGCTTGGCGGCCGTGGCGAGTCCCAGCAGGACACCGAAGGCGAGGGAGCGGCCGCGCGACCACATGAGCATCGCCGCGGCCGTCAGGGCGACCGCCAGCAGGTCCCAGTTGATGGTCGCCGTCAGCGCGGCGGCAGGGGCCAGGGCGATCAGCAGGCCGTCCCAGGGACGCCGGGCATGGGTGCGGGTCACGCAGACGGCGATGACCGACGCGCACACCATCAGCATCCCGGCGTTGACCATCCAGTACCACTGCTCCTGGTCCTGGATGCTGCCGCTGCCGGGCGTGAGCCAGGAGGCGACCTCCATGAAGACGCCGGTGAGCACCGGGTACTCCAGGTACTGCATGTCGCCGGGGAGCTTGTCGAAGTACGGCACGAGCCCGTCGGCGAAGCCGCGCCCCTGGTACAGGTGCGGGATGTCCGAGTAACACGCGTGCGTGTACTGGGAGCTGGCACCGAAGAACCAGGCGCCGTTGTAGCAGGGCGCCTTCTGGACGAGGCCGAGGGCGAACATGCCGATCGCCACCAGCGCGATCACCCGCACGGGAGTCCACCATGACGCCCCGAGCAGGGCACGCCGCCCGAGCGGGCCGCCGATCAGCTCGCTGCCGGACGCGGCGACCTCGTCCTCCTGGGTCGGCCGCACGGGGTCCGGCTCGTGGACGCTCGCTGGCGTCATCTCTGCACTGGGCATGGGCCCATCCTGCCGTACGAGCACGAGTGGGAGGACGGCGCCGGTTCGTCCGAACCGCCGCGTTGAGCCGCCCGAAATCCATATACCCGCATTGCACCCCAATCGCCAGCATTATCAATCTTGAAGCATCGCTTATGTGCTGCTAGCTTCCTTTTCAAGGCGTTCACGCCACAAGCGAGGGGGGTAAATGAAAAAGAGGGCACAACTCGGCTTAGTCGCCGCCGCGTCGGCACTGTTCGTCGGTTTTACGACCAGTCCGTCCCAGGCAGCCGTGCAGCACTATGCGAGCTGCTCCACGAGCCCGGCCGGCGCCAGCGGATCCGTCTCCACCAGCGGGTGGGACTACGGCGACAGAAGCATTCCCAGCCTTACCATGAAGCTGTACGACAAGGCCGCTGACAGCCACCACGTGCGCATTCGGCTCGTCGTTTCGTACGCCGATTCTTACGGCTTCTTCCCATGGCGCCACAACTACGACGGCAACGGAACGCAAAAAGAGTTCCCCAGCTACGTCTCCGAGGGTGGCAACATCTTCGACGTCGCAATTCAGGCAGCCGTGTTCGAGGGGGACAAGAAGCTCGACCACTGCACCAAGTGGGTTTCCGGATCCACGAAGGAACCTTCCTGAGTCAGCTGACGGCCTGCGTTTCCTTTTGACCTGATGCCGGGACAGGGCGATCTACCGCCCTGTCCCGGCATCAGTGTTGTACGGGTACGGCGTGCCGGCATCTGCATTCCCGGGCCAACCCGCTTCACGGCCCCGCACAGAAGCGAGCGGGCGCGATACGACTCGGTCGTATCGCGCCCGCTCGCCGGCAGACATCGGCTAACCGGCTGGGCCTCCGAAGATGCCTCCGTTGCCGTTGCCTCTGCTGTTGCCGCCGGTCTCGCTCGTATCGCTCGGCGAGGGTGAGGGCGACACGTCTCCGCCGGTATCGCCGCCGTTCTCCGTGCCACCGTCGTTCTCGCAGCCGAAGAATCCACAGGTGTCACTCGGCGAGGGCGACGGAACCGTCGGGGTCTCGCTGGGCGTGGCGCTCGGCGACTCGGTCACGGTCTCGCTGGGCTCCACGCTCGGGGTCGGGGTCGGGGTCGGGGCACCCAACGCGTCCTGGATCTTGCCGATCTTCACGGGATCCGGGAAGCCGAGGTCGGGCTTGCCCTTCAGCGCGGCCTTCATGTACTCGGTCCACACCAGCGTGGGGACGTCACCACCGTGGATGGACTTCTCACCCGCCGTGCCGTTCATGGAGAGCAGCTTGGCGCTCTTGGGATCCTCACGGAACATCGCGATCGAGGTCGACAGCTGCTGGGTGTAGCCGACGAACCAGGCCGACTTGTTCTCGTCCGTCGTACCGGTCTTGCCGGCCGCCGTACGGCCCAGGGCCAGGGCCTTCTTACCCGTACCGTTCTGGATGACGTTCTCCAGGACGTTCGTGACGTTGTTCGCCACGTTCTCGGGCATCGCCTGCGTGATCCTCGGCTTGTCGAAGCCGTCGACTTCCTGCCCGTTGAACTTGACGCTGGTCACCGAGTACGGGGCGGCCTGCTTGCCGGCGGCGGCGAACGTCGCGTAGGCGTCGGCCATGCGGATCGCGCTGGGTGTCGACGTACCGAGCGCGAACGACGGATTGAGCTCCTGAACCATGCTCTGGTCCAGGATCCCGGACCGCTCGGCGACCTCCCGCACCCGCGCCATGCCCACATCCACGCCGAGCTGCACGAACGGCGTGTTGACGGACTGCTCCATCGCCTTGCGCAGGGTGATGTAGCCCCACGGGTGGGCGCTCTCGTTCTGCTGCCGGAAAAGCGTGTTGTCCTTGCGCATGTAGTAGGTGCCGTCCGGCTTCCTGACCTTCAGGTCGTCGTTGCCGTTGTACTTGCTCAGCGGCGAGACGCCGAGTCCGTTGCTCCGATAAGTGCCGTGCTCCATCGCGGCGGCGAGCACGAACGGCTTCCACGTCGAACCCACGGGGACACCCGAGGTGTCCGCGTTGTTGTTGAAGTGGCCCTTCTCGTAACCCGCGCCACCGTAGAGCGCGACGATCGCACCGTCCTTGGGCTTCACCGACGCCGCGCCGAACTGGACGTGCTTGTCCAGCTCACGCTTCTCCGGGTCCAGCTTTTCCTTCTCGACCTTCTTGACGGCCTTGGTCAGCGCCTCGACCTTGGCCTTCTCGAAGGTCGTCTTGATCTGGTAGCCGCCCTGGTCGAACTGCTTCTCCGTGATGTTGGAGTGGTTCAGGACGTACTTCTTGGCCGTGTCCACCAGGTAGCTGATCTGGCCGCTCATGCCCTTGGTCGCCTTGCGGCCCTGGGGCATGGGGTACTTACTGATCGCCTTCTGGTAGGCGGCGTCCGAGAGCTTCTTGTCGTGGTGCATCTGCTGGAGGATCCAGCCCCAGCGCTGCTGGGACCGCTTGCGGTTGTCATCCCTGTTCGCCGAGGGATCAAGGCTCTCGTTGCCCGCGGGGTCGTAGTACGTCGGGCCCTTGAGCAGGGCGGCGAGGAAGGCGCACTCGCTCGGCGTGAGCTTGTACGCGTCCTTGCCGTAATAGGTCTGTGCGGCAGCCTGGATGCCGTAGGCGCCGCGGCCGTAGTACGAGGTGTTGAGGTACCCCTGGAGGATCTCGTCCTTGGAGAGCTTCGTGCCCACCTTGATCGAGATGAACATCTCCTTGAACTTACGGCTGACTGTCTGTTCCTGGCTCAGGTAGGTGTTCTTGACGAACTGCTGGGTGATCGTCGAACCACCCTGCGTGTCAGCGCCCCGGGCCATGTTCGCCAAGGCGCGGGCGATACCCATGGGGTCGACGCCCGAGTCCTTGTAGAACGTCTTGTTCTCGGCCGAGATCACCGCCTGCTGCATGGCCTTGGGGATCCGGTCGATCGTGACGTTCTGCCGGTTCTGGCCGCTGCCCGTCGCGACCATCTGCTGGCCGTTGGACCAGTAGTAGACGTTGTTCTGCGACTGGGCCGCCGCGTTCTCCTCGTTGGGGACGCCCACCATCGCGTACCCGATGCCCGCCACAGCCACCAGGCTGCCGAAGAAGCCGATGCACAGACCGGAGACGAGCTTCCAGGACGGCAGCCAGCGCTGCCAGCCGTACTTGCCGGCCCGCGGATAGTCGATCAGCCGCTTCCTGTCGGAGACGGCAGCCGCGCGCCCTCGGCCCCGCCCGGGCCCGGCAGGCCCGCCCGGGGCGGCGCGCCGGCCACCACGGCTCGGTTCGGCCGCTCTGCGGCGGCCGCCTCCGGTGCTTCTCTGCGCCGCACGCCGGGCCTCGGCACGGCCGCCGTACGGACGCTCCTCACCCCCCGGGTCATAGGAGCCCGACTCATAGGAGTCGGACGGAGACCCGGTTGCGCCTCGCGGGGCCGCGCGGCGACCGGAGGATGAACCGGACTGGCCGCGTCGGGCCGCGGCACGTCCGCCTCCCTGCGGCTGCGGCGGTTTGCGACGGTGCTCGCTCATCGAACGACTACTCCTCGGGCAGGCGCACCCTTGCGCGCCTGGAAACGGCGGCTGGTTTCCGGTCCCCCCGAAGTACGGATGCGGTCGGCTCCGCATTCATCGGTCCCGCATGCACCCGTACTACACCGAAGACGACGACGCTCTCAGGCGTCACTTGGTTCCCGGTGATGTGCATGGCGCACAGACTACGCACCGCCAAAACCTGCCGAGGCCTGAAGTTCACCCCAAATCAGGCAACTCGTGTCCGATGAATCGGTGATGTGATCCCGTTCACCACACCCCCTCTTGTCGCATCCGGAAGGCCGTTCTATCGTCGTGATGTATCGAGTCGATACATCAGCGCGACACATCGGGCCGGTACATCGGCCCGAGACACCGGATCGAGACATCGGGTACGCGGTAGAGAGGAGGCGACGATGAGCCGGCGTTCCGGGATCCTCGAGTTCGCCGTCCTCGGCCTGCTCCGCGAATCTCCGATGCACGGCTATGAGCTGCGCAAACGACTCAACACGTCACTGGGTGTGTTCCGCGCCTTCAGCTACGGGACGCTCTACCCCTGCCTCAAGACTCTGGTCACCAACGGCTGGTTGATCGAGGAGCCGGGGAACACCGCCGAGGACGCCCTCGCCGCACCCCTCACGGGGCGCCGCGCCAAGATCGTCTACCGGTTGACGGCGGAGGGTAAGGAGCACTTCGAGCAGCTGCTCTCGCAGACCGGGCCCGACGCGTACGAGGACGAGACATTCGCCGCCCGTTTCGCTTTCTTCGGGCAAACCTCACGCGATGTGCGCATGCGCGTGCTGGAGGGCCGCCGCAGCCGGCTGGAGGAGCGCCTGGAGAAGATGCGCCTCTCCCTGGCCCGGACCCGGGAGCGCCTCGACGACTACACGCTTGAGCTCCAGCGCCACGGGATGGAGTCCGTGGAGCGCGAGGTGCGCTGGCTGAACGAGCTCATCGAGAGCGAGCGGGCGGGGCGGGACCTGAAGGATTCCGCCTCGGGGGAGCCCGGTTCGCGTGACACCACATCTGGAGCGTCGGGCGGCCTGCCCCGGCCGGGGGACGACCCCCGACCGGATACGCCCGACGACACCGCCATGTGAGAGCCCGTTGCAGGGCCTCACTCATACACACAGGGAGCAACCGGAATGGGTTCGGTTCGCGTAGCCATCGTCGGTGTGGGCAACTGCGCCGCATCGCTGGTGCAGGGAGTCGAGTACTACAAGGACGCCGACCCGGCGTCCAAGGTGCCGGGCCTGATGCACGTCCAGTTCGGCGACTACCACGTCCGCGACGTCGAGTTCGTCGCCGCGTTCGACGTGGATGCCAAGAAGGTCGGTCTCGACCTGGCGGACGCCATCGGCGCCTCCGAGAACAACACCATCAAGATCTGCGACGTGCCCAGCACCGGTGTGACGGTCCAGCGCGGCCACACCCTCGACGGCCTCGGCAAGTACTACCGCGAGACCATCGAGGAGTCCGCCGAGGAGCCGGTCGACGTCGTCCAGGTCCTCAAGGACAAGCAGGTCGACGTCCTCGTCTGCTACCTGCCCGTCGGCTCCGAGGACGCGGCGAAGTTCTACGCCCAGTGCGCCATCGACGCCAAGGTCGCCTTCGTCAACGCCCTTCCGGTCTTCATCGCTGGCACCAAGGAGTGGGCGGACAAGTTCACCGAGGCGGGCGTCCCGATCGTCGGCGACGACATCAAGTCCCAGGTCGGCGCCACCATCACGCACCGCGTCATGGCGAAGCTGTTCGAGGACCGGGGCGTCGTCCTGGACCGCACGATGCAGCTGAACGTAGGCGGCAACATGGACTTCAAGAACATGCTCGAGCGCGACCGCCTCGAGTCGAAGAAGATCTCCAAGACGCAGGCCGTCACCTCCCAGATCCGCGACCGTGAACTGGGCGAGGGCAACGTCCACATCGGCCCGTCCGACTACGTCGCCTGGCTGGACGACCGCAAGTGGGCCTACGTCCGCCTCGAGGGCCGTGCCTTCGGTGACGTCCCGCTGAACCTGGAGTACAAGCTGGAGGTCTGGGACTCCCCGAACTCCGCCGGCGTCATCATCGACGCCCTGCGCGCCGCGAAGATCGCCAAGGACCGCGGCATCGGCGGCCCCGTGCTCTCCGCGTCGAGCTACTTCATGAAGTCCCCGCCCGTCCAGTACTTCGACGACGAGGCCCGCGAGAACGTCGAGAAGTTCATCAAGGGTGAGGTCGAGCGCTGACGCGCCGCAACTGATCGCTCCTGCCAGGGCTGTGAAGGTCCCCGGGTCGTAGGACCCGGGGACCTTCTCCGTATGTGAGGCTGTGCCCCATGGCCGTCGTCCGTGACCTGCGTGTCCTGTTGCGCTTCCAGGGCTTCAGGCGCCTTCTCGGCGTGCGCCTGCTCTCCCAGGGCGCCGACGGCGTCTACCAGGTCGCGCTCGCCGCGTACGTGGTCTTCTCGCCGGAGAAGCAGACCTCGGCAGCCGCGGTCGCCTCCGCGATGGCGGTGCTGCTGCTCCCGTACTCCCTCGTCGGCCCTTTCGCCGGTGTCCTGCTGGACCGCTGGCGGCGCCGCCAGGTCCTGCTCTACGGCAGCCTGCTGCGCGCCCTGCTGGCTTGCGCCACGGCCCTGCTGATACTCAGTCCGGCTCCGAACTGGCTCTTCTACGTCTCCGCCCTGTGCGTCACCGCCGTCAACCGTTTCGTCCTCTCCGGCCTGTCCGCCGCCCTGCCCCGCGTGGTCGACGCCGAGCGCCTCGTCATCGCCAACTCCCTCTCCCCGACCGCCGGGACGCTGGCGGCGACCGCGGGCGGCGGTATCGCCTTCATCGTCCGCCTGCTGGTGGCGGGCTCCGACGCCGCCGTGGTGCTCGTGGGAGCGGTGCTGTATCTGTGCGCCGCCCTGGCGTCGCTCAGCATGGCGCGGGAAATCCTCGGCCCCGACCGGAACTTGGTGCGCGACCGGATCGGGACGGCTCTCACGGGCACCGCTCGCGACCTGGTGGCGGGCGTACGTCACCTGGCCGCACCCCAGCGCCGGGAAGCGGCCTGGGCGCTCGCGGCGATGACGCTGATGCGCTTCTGCTACGGCGCCCTGCTGGTGATGCTGCTGATGCTCTGCCGGTACGCACTCACCACGACCACGGACGACGGACTCGCCCTGCTGGGGTTGGCATTGGGCGTCTCCGGCGCCGGCTTCTTCGCGGCCGCCGTGGTGACGCCCTGGACCGCCGGGCGGCTCGGACCGGGCCGCTGGATCGTCGTGTGCGCGGGGGCCGCCGCGCTGCTGGAGCCCGCTCTCGGGCTGCCGTTCGCCACTGCCCCTCTGCTGGCTGCGGCCTTCGTCCTGGGGCTGACCACCCAGGGCGCGAAGATCGCCACGGACACGATCGTCCAGTCCTCCGTCGAGGACGGCTTCCGTGGCCGGATCTTCTCGGTCTACGACGTCCTTTTCAACGTCGCTTTCGTCGGCGCCGCCGCCGTCGCCGCCCTGATGCTGCCGCCGGACGGCCGATCCGTGCCGCTGGTGATCACGATCGCCGCCATCTACGCGGCAGTAGCTGTGACCATGGGCCGGTTTGGCCGCCAGTAAGGCTCAGTTCGTGGTACTGGCCAAGCTCAAGGGCGCGTACCTCACAGAAACGAAGTAAGGCAGACGGGACCGAGGGGCGGTGTTTCACGTGAAACACCGCCCCTCGGTCCGTCTCCCCGGGTCGTGTTTCACGTGAAACATGACCCGGTTTCACAGCCTCAGCCCTCCTGCTCGGCCCACCACCCCTTGAGCGCGGCCACCGCGGAGTCAAACTCCATCGGCCCGTTCTCCAGGCGCAGCTCCAGCATGTGCTTGTACGCGCGGCCGATGACCGGACCGGGACCGACGCCGAGGATCTCCATGATCTGGTTGCCGTCGAGGTCGGGACGGATCGAGTCGAGCTCCTCCTGCTCCTGAAGCTTGGCGATCCGCTCCTCCAGACCGTCGTACGCACGCGACAGGGCTGCCGCCTTGCGCTTGTTGCGCGTGGTGCAGTCCGAGCGGGTCAGCTTGTGGAGGCGGTCGAGGAGCGGGCCGGCGTCACGCACGTAGCGGCGGACCGCCGAGTCCGTCCACTCGCCGGTGCCATAGCCGTGGAAGCGCAGGTGGAGTTCGACCAGACGTGAGACGTCCTTCACCAGCTCGTTGGAGTACTTCAACGCCGTCATGCGCTTCTTGGTCATCTTCGCCCCGACCACCTCGTGGTGGTGGAACGAGACCCGGCCGTCCTTCTCGAAGCGACGCGTGCGGGGCTTGCCGATGTCGTGCAGCAGGGCGGCCAGGCGGAGAGTCAGGTCGGGACCGTCGTCCTCCAGCGCCATCGCCTGCTCCAGGACGATCAGCGTGTGGTCGTAGACGTCCTTGTGACGATGGTGCTCGTCACGCTCCAGGCGCAGGGCCGGCAGCTCGGGCAGCACGCGGTCGGCGAGGCCCGTCTCGACGAGCAGCGTCAGGCCCTTGCGCGGGTGCGGCGACAGGATCAGCTTGTTCAGCTCGTCCCGAACCCGCTCGGCCGAGACGATCTCGATACGCCCGGCCATCGCGTTCATCGCCGCGACCACCTCGGGAGCGACCTCGAAGTCGAGCTGAGCCGCGAAACGCGCGGCCCGCATCATCCGCAGCGGATCGTCGGAGAAGGATTCCTCCGGGGTGCCAGGAGTCCGCAGCACACGCGACGCGAGGTCCTCGAGCCCGCCGTGCGGATCGATGAACTCCTTCTCCGGCAGCGCGACGGCCATCGCGTTCACCGTGAAGTCACGGCGGACAAGGTCCTCCTCGATGGAGTCGCCGTACGACACCTCGGGCTTGCGCGAGGTGCGGTCGTATGCCTCCGACCGGTAGGTGGTCACCTCGATCTGATAGCCGCTCTTCTGGGCTCCGACCGTGCCGAAGGCGATTCCGACCTCCCAGAGGGCATCGGCCCACGGGCGCATGATCTTGAGTACGTCCTGGGGGCGGGCGTCGGTCGTGAAGTCCAGGTCGTTGCCGAGCCGGCCCAGCAGCGCGTCCCGGACCGAGCCGCCGACCAGGGCGAGTGAGAACCCGGCCTCCTGGAAGAGGCGGGCGAGGTCGTCGGCGACAGGAGCGACCCGCAGCAGTTCACTCACTGCGCGGTGCTGCACCTGACTCAGGGCACTGGGCGTTTCTTCGTTGGCGTTCGGCACAACAGAAGAGGGTACGTGGCCCGAGCGCCCCTGAGCTCCCCCTGTTGCGCATGCAGACACGTCCGTCAATACACGCACAAGGGATGCCCTTGCCCTGTAGACAACCGCTGTCTGTCATACGGTGACATACCAGACAGCACGGTGCTGGGACGCGATCTTGTGGAACGGACCGCGGCACTTCCCCTCAGCGCGCATCGTTACCATGCGTGGACGCACATTCCGACGACCACTGACGACGACGAGGGACGGGCGAGCGCGTGGCCGAGGCGGCAGACTTCCAGGGGACCAGTGCCTCACCTGCCCGCCGGTGGCTGCGGCGCACCGGGGCACTGCTCGCCGGTGCGCCCCTGCTGGCCGGACTCCTCCAGTTGCCCGCCGCGACGCCGGCGGACGCGGCCGGGCAGGAGTCCCTACAGGCTGCCTCCGGCGCGGGCTCGGTGTCCGTCGCTGTCGACTCGCTCAGCCCCAGCGCCCCCACCGAGGGGGACACGGTGTCCGTGACAGGCACGGTGACCAACAACGGCAAGCAGCCGGTCACCGACGCCCACGTCGACCTGCGCGTGGGGCCCTCGCTCGACACCCGCTCCTCCATCGACGCCCTCGCCAAGAAGAGCGACGACGTCCAGGGCCCCGCCGGCAAGGCGGTCGGCGGCAAGTACACCGAGAAGTTTTCCAAGCTCACCCCCGGCGTCGCGGAGCCCTTCAACATCTCCGTTCCGGCCGACGAGCTGGACCTCGGCCAGGACGGCGTCTACCAGCTGGCCGTCGCACTCTCCGGTGAGACGGCCGCGCAGCCCTGGGACCAGGTTCTCGGCGTCCAGCGCACGTTCCTGCCGTGGCAGCCGGAGGCGGCCGGCACCAAGACGAAGACCACGTTCCTGTGGCCGCTCGTCTCCGACGTCCACATGACGGCCGAGACAGGGTCGAACGAGCAGCAGACGCCGGTCTTCAGCAACGACGACCTCGCCGAGGAGATCTCCCCGGGCGGCCGCCTCGACCAGATGGTGTCGCTGGGCAAGGGCCTCGACGTCACCTGGGTGGTCGACCCGGACCTGCTGGCGTCCGTCGACGCGATGACGAGGAACTACCAGGTCAAGGGCGAGGACGGCACCATCACCTCCGGCCGGAACCAGGCGGTCGCCAAGCAGTGGCTCTCCGAGCTCCAGCAGGCGGTGGCGGGCAAGGAGGTCGTCGCCCTGCCGTTCGGCGATCCGGACCTGGCCTCCCTCGCCCACAACGGCACGAGCGTCACGGGCTCGCTGAGCCACCTCAAGGAGGCCACCGACGCCGTCGACACCACGGTGCCGACGATCCTCCACGTGAAACCGTCCACGGACTTCGCGTGGCCCGTGGACGGCGCCGTCGATCCGTCGATCATGAAGGTCGCGACCTCCGCGGGCGCCGACAAGGTGATCGCCCGCAGCGACAGCCTCCAGGACAATCTGTCGTACACGCCGTCCGCGGCCCGGCCCATCGGCGGCGGCACCACGGCGGTCGTCGCGGATTCCAGGATGTCCACGGCGTTCCAGGGCAACCTGACGAAGGCCTCCGCGTCCACGCTCGCCGTGCAGCGCTTCCTGGCGCAGAGCCTGACGCTCGGCCTCCAGACCGGCAAGCAGCGCAGCGTCGTCGTCGCCCCGCAGCGCATGCCCTCCGTGAACCAGGCGCAGGCGATGGCCGAGGCGCTGGGGGCCCTCCAGGGCGGGAACTGGTCCGAGTCACAGGACCTCGCGGACGCCGCCAAGGCCAAGCCGGACCCGGCGGCCAACAGGAAGCTGCCGCCCGCCTCGGCGTATCCCTCTTCGCTGCGCAAGCAGGAGCTGCCGCGAGCCGCCTTCGAGCAGATCGCGAGGACACAGGACAACCTCGACAACTTCAAGGTGATCCTCACCGACGAGTCCCGGGTGGTCACCCCCTTCGGGCGGGCCATGAACCGCGAGATGTCCACGTCGTGGCGTGGCCGGGGCGTCACGGCGGTGGGATACCGCGACAACGTCGAGACCTACCTCGACGGGCTGGTCGACGGGGTCAAGCTGATCGAGAAGTCGGAGACCAAGCTCTCCGGCCGCAGCGCCACAATCCCGGTGACCGTCCAGAACAACCTGGTCCAGGGCGTCGAGCACCTGGAACTGCGGCTCACGTCGCAGAACCCGACGCGGCTCAAGATCGCCGGCGACGCCTACGAGGAGCAGCCGGTCGCCGTGAACGGCGGGCACAGCCAGTCGGTGAAGTTCACCACGTCCGCCAACGCCAACGGCCGGGCGGAGGTGGTCGCCCAGCTGTACACGGAGGACGGCCAGAAGTACGGCGAACCCGTCACCTTCGACGTGAAGGTCACCGAGGTCACTCCCACCGTGATGCTGGTCATCGGCGGCGGCGTCCTGCTCCTGGTCCTCGCCGGCTTCCGTATGTACACCCAGCGCAAGCGCGCCGCCGCCCGCGAGGCCGCCGAGGACGCCACCGCGGAGGCGGACGACGACGTCGACAGCCCGGTCGGCCCTCGGCAGAACCCGGAAGCCCCCGGCGCCCTTCTCAAGGAGGAGTCCGAGGCCGGCTCACGGGCAGACGCCCCGCAGCAGCCGAGTGACCCGGCCCCGGACACCACAGCGGAAAGCGCCGACCCGTCCGGCACGGGTGAGAGAGTGGACCGTTGAGATGTCGTGGCCGGTGGGCCCGGGACGATGAGGTGGGGTAACCATGAACGCGCCGTACGACGGTGACCACGGCCGTGGCGTGGGCAGCTCGGGCTACCCCGAGTCGGGCGGGTCCGAGGGCTCGCCGCCCGAGCACGGCCAGGAGCCGCCGCAGCCGCCCGCGGACATGTACCTCCAGGACGCCTACGCCCAGGACCCCTACCGGGCACAGGACCTCTCCGCCCAGGACCCGGTCGCCGAGGCGCGCTACGACCGCGCCGCGCACCCCCCGCCCCCTGCGGGCACGTACGAGCCGCAGCAGCTGTACGCCCAGCCGCCGCAGTCGCCGTACGCGCCCGATCCGCAGGTGTGGGCCCAGACGCCCCCGCCGGAGCCGGAGGGCCCGACGCGACACCTGCCGTACGGCGACGACGCCCGGACCACCCAGTTCGTGGGCGTGGACGACCTCGTCTCCCGTGCGGGCGAGCCGCGCCAGGAACCGGACGCGTTCGCGCACCTCTTCCGGGACCAGCAGCAGGGCAGCGGCCACCCGTCGTACGAGTCGCCGTCCGTCCCCGCCCCGTCTCCGGCCCCGGGCCAGATGGCGCCGGGGCAGTACGCGGCGCAGGGACAGTACGCGGCGGGCCAGTACCCGGCTCCCGGCGAGACCGCGGCGACGCCGGCGGTGGACAACACCCCTGCCCCGGAGCCCGCTGCCTCGCCCGCTCCGAAGAAGGGCGGCCGTGCCGCGGGCCTGATGAAGTCCAGCGCCGTGATGGCGGCGGGCACGATGGTCTCCCGCCTCACCGGCTTCATCCGCTCCGCACTGATCGTGTCGGCCCTCGGCGTCGGTCTCCTCGGTGACACCTTCCAGGTCGCCTACCAGCTGCCGACGATGATCTACATCCTCACCGTCGGCGGCGGCCTCAACTCCGTCTTCGTGCCGCAGCTGGTCCGCGCCATGAAGGAGGACGAGGACGGCGGCGAGGCGTACGCCAACCGCCTGCTGACCCTCGTCATGGTGACGCTCGGCGCGCTCACCGCGCTCGCGGTCTTCGGCGCGCCGCTCCTGATCCGCATGCTGTCCGACCCGGTCGCCAGCGACCCGGCGGCGAACCAGGTCGGCATCACGTTCGTCCAGTACTTCCTGCCCTCGATCTTCTTCATGGGCGTCCACGTGGTGATGGGGCAGATCCTCAACGCCCGTGGGAAGTTCGGCGCGATGATGTGGACCCCGGTCCTGAACAACATCGTCATCATCGTGACGCTGGGCATGTTCATCTACGTCTACGGCACTGCGGCCGACTCCGGGATGAAGGTCACGAACATCCCGCCGGAGGGCCAGCGCCTCCTCGGCATCGGCGTCCTGCTCGGCCTCGTGGTCCAGGCGCTGGCGATGATCCCCTACCTGCGCGAGACCGGCTTCCGCCTGCGGCTGCGCTTCGACTGGAAGGGCCAGGGCCTCGGCAAGGCCGTCACGCTCGCCAAGTGGACGGTCCTGTTCGTCCTCGCCAACCAGGCGGGCGCCATGATCGTCATCCAGCTGTCCACCGCGGCGGGCAAGGCCTCACCGGTCGACGGCACCGGCTTCGCCGCCTACGCCAACGCACAGCTGATCTGGGGCCTGCCACAGGCCATCATCACGGTCTCCCTCATGGCCGCCCTGCTGCCGCGCCTGTCGCGCTCGGCGGCCGAGGGCGACGGCGGCGCCGTGCGCGACGACATCTCCCAGGGCCTGCGCAACACGGCGGTCGCGATCGTGCCGATCGCGTTCGGTTTCCTCTCGCTCGGCATCCCCATGTGCACGCTGATGTTCGGCTCCTCTGGCACCAGCGAGGCCACCAACATGGGCTTCATGCTGATGGCGTTCGGACTCGGCCTGATTCCGTACTCCGTGCAGTACGTCGTGCTGCGGGCCTTCTACGCCTACGAGGACACCCGAACTCCCTTCTACAACACGGTCATCGTGGCCGCGGTCAACGCGGGCGCATCCGCGGTCTGCTACTTCGTCATCCCGTCGCGCTGGGCCGTGGTCGGTATGGCCGCCTCGTACGGCCTGGCCTACGCGATCGGCGTCGGCGTCGCCTGGCGCCGGCTGCGCAAGCGGCTGGGCGGGGACCTCGATGGCGCCCGTGTCCTGCGGACTTACGCCCGGCTGTGCATCGCGTCGATCCCGGCAGCCCTGCTCAGCGGCGCAGCCTGCTACGGCATCGGCCGCACGCTCGGCCAGGGCGTCGTGGGCTCGCTCGCCGCGGTGCTGGCGGGTGGTGCCGTTCTGCTCGTGATCTTCTTCGTCGCCGCCCGCCGCATGCGCATCGAGGAACTCAACTCGCTGGTCGGCATGGTCCGCGGACGCCTGGGACGCTGAGTCGGGGGGTAGGCGCACAACCATCGTCAGCCACCGCGTGTCGTGCATAGCGGCGGACTGTGGGCACAATTGGTTTCGGCGTCGGACGGCGTGCAACGGATGCCGGGCGGCGCGCAATGGATGGGAAGGCAGGAACGACGGTGGCGGAACGGAGTACGGCTGCCGTCGACGTGGCAGACAACAGCGACGAGACGTCGCTGACCGCACAGGCGGACCAGTCCACGGCCGACGGGGTGGCCAAGAACCGGGAGCGGGACACGGACAGCGACGAGGTACAGGAGAGCACCCGGACCGACGGTCCAGGGAAGACCTCGCCGCCTGAACTGCACAGTGGTCACAAACTCGCCAGACGCTACCGCCTCGAGGAGTGCGTGACCCGTCTGGACGGTTTCAGCAGTTGGCGTGCCGTGGACGAGAAGCTCCGTCGTGCCGTCGGCGTGCACATTCTGCCCGCGGACCACTCACGGGCCCGGTCCGTCCTGGCCGCCGCCCGCTCCTCCGCCCTGCTGGGCGACCCGCGCTTCGTCCAGGTGCTGGACGCTGTGGAGGAGAACGACCTCGTCTACGTCGTCCACGAGTGGCTTCCGGACGCGACGGAACTGACCACGCTCCTCGCCGCCGGGCCGCTGGAGCCGTACGACGCCTTCCAGATGGTCAGCCAGATCTCCTCCGCCATGGCCGCCGCCCATCGCGAGGGTCTCGCCCATCTGCGGCTGAACCCCAACGCCGTTCTGCGTGCCTCGACCGGCCAGTGGCGCATCCGCGGACTCGCGGTGAACGCCGCGCTGCGGGGCGTCGCGTCCGACACCCCGCAGCGCACCGACACCGAGGCGATCGGCGCCCTGCTGTACGCGGCGCTCACTCAGCGCTGGCCGTACGAGAGCGATGCCTACGGGCTGTCCGGCCTGCCGAAGGACATCGGCCTGATCGCGCCCGACCAAGTGCGGGCCGGTGTGCACCGCGGCCTCTCCGAACTCTCCATGCGCGCGCTCGCCAACGACGGCGCCACCGCCTCCCGCCACGAGTCGCCGTGCACCACCCCGGAGGAGCTGGTGAAGGCGATCGGCGAGATGCCCCGCATCCGCCCGCCGGAGCCGGCGTTCACCGCCCCGCCCGAGTACCAGCGCACCGCGTACCAGCAGGGCACGTACGGCCGCCAGGCCCCGCGCCCCGGTTCCGCGCAGCCCGTCCCGACCCCGCCGCCCCCGCTGCAGAGCCGCACGGGCAAGGCACTGAAGTGGGCCGTGTCCGCGCTCCTGATCGCCGCGCTGGGCCTCGGCAGCTGGCAGCTGGCGGACGCGCTCATGGACCAGGGCGGCAAGAACGACGACCCGGGCCAGACGCAGAACAACGAGGACGGCGACAAGAACAAGAATCGCCCGGCACCGAAACCGATCGTCATCAAGGGCGCCGAGGAGTACGTCGCCGAGGGCGACGCCCAGCACCCCGCCGACGTCTCCAAGACCTACGACGGCAACACGTCCACGGCTTGGCGCACCAGCAGCTACCTGGACGGCCCGAAGATGGTGATAAAGCCCGGTGTCGGCATCGTCTACGACCTCGGGTCCGAGAAGGAAGTCTCCGCCGCAACGCTCTCGCTGCGGTACGGCAGCGACCACACCACGGTGGAGCTGTACGCGACCGACACCCTCGGTTCGTCCACGCCACTGAGTGCCATGACGAAGCTGGGCACGGCCACGACGAGCAGCACCTCCGCGAAGGTGACCGTCGACAAGCCGGTGAAGAGCCGGTACCTCCTGGTGTGGCTGACGGCCCTGCCGTACTCCGGCGACGACCCCGCCAACTACAGCCGCCCGGGCTACAAGCAGGCCATCACCGAAGTGAAGTTCACGGGCTGAGAGCCGACCGAGGGGAAGGGGGTTCGATGGCGGACCGCGCCGAGCACAGCGGTGCAAGTGATCAGGACCTCCTCGCCCGGCATGTCGAAGGCGACCCCGACGCCTTCGGTGAGATCGTGCGGCGGCACCGCGATCGGCTCTGGGCCGTCGCCCTGCGGACGCTGGGAGACCGCGAGGAGGCCGCTGACGCGGTGCAGGATGCCCTCGTCTCCGCCTACCGGGCCGCCCACACCTTCCGGGGCCAGTCGGCCGTCACGACGTGGCTGCACAGGATCACGGTGAACGCCTGCCTGGACCGCGCCCGCAAGGTCGCCTCCCGGAAGACCTCTCCCGTCGACGACACCGAGCGTATGGAGCAGTTGCTGGAGCCGCACGAGTCGGCTGCGGCGCCCGCCGAGCGCAACGATCTCCACAGGCAGCTCATCGAAGCCCTGGGGACCCTGCCGCCCGACCAGCGAGCGGCGCTCGTCCTGGTGGACATGCAGGGCTACCCGGTCGCTGAGGCGGCCCGCATCCTCGACGTGCCGACCGGCACGGTGAAGAGCCGGTGTGCGCGCGGCAGAGCCAGACTCCTGCCACTGCTCACCCATCTACGGCCGGACAGCAACGGTGAGAGCAAGAAGCCGGGCGCGGAACGGAACCGGACGCAGGGGCCAGCCGTCCCACCCGCAGCGGGACCGCGTCGAGCGGAACCACCGGACACAGGACCGAGCGACCCAGCGGCCGTGAAGGGCGGAGGTGGACGAGCGTGACGTCGACGACAGACATGGCCGGGCACCCGGACGTCTCGGAGATCTCCGACCTCGCCGAGGGCCTCCTCCCACCGTCCCGGAGCACTGACGTACGTCGGCATCTGGACGGGTGCGAGCTCTGCGCGGACGTCTACACCTCCCTGGAGGAGATCCGCGGGCTGCTCGGCACCCTGCCGGGTCCGCAGCGCATGCCCGCCGATGTCGCAGGCCGCATCGATGCCGCCCTCGCCGCCGAGGCCCTGCTGAACGCCACCGGGCCGGATACCGCGGAGAGCCGCACACCGGTGAGTACTCCCCGGTCCGCGTCCGAGGACGACGGTGGCGCGCATGTTTCACGTGAAACATCGACACCCACCGACCGGCCCGCCGGGCGCCCCCGCTCTTCCACCACCGGCCCGGGCCGCAAGGGCCGCACGCTGAACGGGCGCCGGAAGATCGCCGTACTGGGGACCGTCTTCACCGTCGCCGCCCTGGGACTGGGCTCCGTCCTGCTGTCGTCAATCGGAGACGGTAACCCCCCGCAGGACACGGCGGGCGGACAGCAGACCGCCCCTGCGGACACCTTCTCCGAGGGCAAACTGGAGAAGCAGGTCACCGACCTCCTGACGGAGAACCAAAGCAAGAAGGGCGGTTCCCGCACCCCCTTCGGCGCGAAGACAGCCCCTCCCCAGGTCTTCAGGGCGCCCACCGTGCCCGGCTGCGTCCGCGACGGCATCGGGCGCAAGGACACGGCCCTCGCTGTCGAGAACGGCAGGTATCAGGGGAAGAAGGCCATGCTGGTGCTGCTCCCCGACGCATCCGACGCCACTCGGGTCACCGCCTACATCGTCGACGCGACCTGTGTGGATCATGCCGCGGCCAACGCCAAGGGCAAGATCCTTCTCGAGCGCTCGTACCCGTCAGCCTGAGGCACGTCTTCGTCTTCATCCCGCTCGGTGCCCGGCAGAGGACCGCATCTCCGTGTGCCCGGACACAGCGGGAATGCGCGCCCCTTAGGATCCGTTGGGTGGGGTGAGAGCTCCGAGAGGAGCTCCCCCGGTCGAACGACGCAGTCCAGAGACGAGGAATCAAGCCGTGAGCGACGTCCGTAACGTGATCATCATCGGCTCCGGGCCCGCCGGCTATACGGCGGCGCTCTACACCGCGCGCGCGTCGCTGAAGCCACTGGTGTTCGAGGGCGCCGTCACCGCCGGCGGTGCGCTCATGAACACCACCGACGTCGAGAACTTCCCGGGCTTCCAGGACGGCATCATGGGCCCCGAGCTCATGGACAACATGCGCGCCCAGTCGGAGCGCTTCGGGGCCGAGCTCATCCCGGACGACATCGTCGCCGTCGATCTGGCCGGTGAGATCAAGACCGTCACGGACACGTCCGGCACCGTCCACCGCGCGAAGGCTGTCATCGTCGCCACCGGCTCGCAGCACCGCAAGCTCGGTCTGCCGAACGAGGACGCCCTCTCCGGTCGTGGCGTGTCCTGGTGCGCCACCTGTGACGGGTTCTTCTTCAAGGACCAGGACATCGCCGTGATCGGTGGTGGCGACACCGCCATGGAGGAGGCCACCTTCCTCTCGCGGTTCGCCAAGTCCGTGACCGTCGTCCACCGCCGCGACACCCTGAGGGCCTCCAAGGCCATGCAGGAGCGCGCCTTCGCCGACCCGAAGATCACGTTCGTGTGGGACAGCGAGGTCGCCGAGATCCAGGGCGACCCGAAGCTCTCGGGCCTGAAGCTGCGCAATCTCAAGACCGGCGAGCTTTCGGACCTGCCGGTGACCGGTCTCTTCATCGCCATCGGCCATGACCCCCGGACCGAGCTCTTCAAGGGTCAACTCGACCTGGACGACGAGGGCTACCTGAAGGTGGACGCGCCGTCGACGCGCACCAACCTGACCGGTGTCTTCGGTGCCGGCGACGTAGTCGACCACACCTACCGTCAGGCGATCACCGCAGCGGGGACCGGCTGCTCCGCCGCTCTCGACGCCGAGCGCTATCTCGCCGCCCTCGCGGACGAGGAGCAGCCCGAGCCCGAGAAGACCGCTGTCTGACCCCTCTCCCTACCCTCCCCACGCACCAACCAGTTAAGGAGCCCGCCGTGGCCGGCACCCTGAAGAATGTGACCGACGACTCCTTCGAGCAGGACGTCCTCAAGAGCGACAAGCCCGTCCTGGTGGACTTCTGGGCCGCCTGGTGCGGTCCGTGCCGCCAGATCGCGCCGTCCCTCGAGGCGATCGCCTCCGAGTACGGCGACAAGATCGAGGTCGTCAAGCTGAACATCGACGAGAACCCGGGTACGGCCGCCAAGTACGGCGTCATGTCCATCCCGACCCTGAACGTCTACCAGGGTGGCGAGGTCGCCAAGACCATCGTGGGCGCCAAGCCGAAGACCGCGATCGTTCGCGACCTCGAGGAGTTCATCGCCGAGTGAACCGGCGGAGCCGTCTGACCGACGGTGCATGTTTCACGTGAAACACGAATGGGCCAACCCGGAAGGGTTGGCCCATTCGTTTGACTGCTTCCTCTACAGCGGTCGCAGCACCGGCTCCTTCTGTACGGCTCCCAGAAGCCGGTCCAGCGCCATCTCGACGTCTTCCTTCCAGGAAAGCGTCGACCGCAGTTCCAGTCTCAGCCGGGGATAAGTGAGGTGCTGCCGGACCGTCTTGAAGCCCACCGCCAGGAGGTGGTCGGCGGGCAGCACACAGGCCGGTTCTTTCCATCGCGCATCCCCGAACGCCTCGATCGCTTTGAACCCGCGCCGCAGCAGATCTTTGGCGACCGTCTGAACCATCACCCGGCCCAGTCCCTGCCCCTGGTACCCCGGCACGATGAACGCGGTCATCAGCTGAACCGCGTCGGGGGAGACGGGACTCGTGGGGAACGCCGTGGAGCGGGGTACATAGGCGGGAGGCGCGTAGAGCACGAAGCCCACCGGCACGTCGTCGACGTACACGACCCGACCGCAGGATCCCCAGTCCAGCAGAACGGCCGAGATCCATGCTTCCTTCTCCAGAGCGGCCTCGCCCGCCTTTACCGCGGCCTCACCGCTGACGGGGTCGAGCTCCCAGAAGACACACGAGCGACAGCGCTTGGGAAGGTCCTGAAGGTTGTCCAGCGTGAGCGGTACGAGCCGGCGCCCCATGAAGGCTGTTCCTCGCTTCCTTGGCCTGCCGCGTCGCGGGCGGCTGTCAGAGCGCTCCGTTCCCTGAGGAGACTGCCGATGAACCCACCGACCGCTCCCAGCCCCAAACCGGCGCTCACCAGTCCAGTGCGGCTCATCGTTCGCATGGCCCCTGCCTTCCTCTCAGAGGTGCTGCCGGGTGGTTGCGCCGTATCCGAACGCATCGTATCCACGATGCGATTCCATCTATACCGCCAGAAAGGAAAGAGCGGGCCATGTTCCGGCACACACCGGACATGGCCCGCTCTGTCATCCACAACAGAGGCTCCTGCCGGAGGCTCAGGACTCGCTCTCCTCCGAGTCGCTCTCCAAGAGACTCTTCTGCAGAACCGGTCCCTCGCCCGGAGCGAGTGAGCCGAGGATCCGCTCAAGGTCTTCCATGGAGGCGAACTCGACGGTGATCTTGCCCTTCTTCTGGCCCAGGTCGACCTTCACCCGCGTCTCGAAGCGATCCGAGAGCCGCGTGGCGAGCTCGGACAGCGCGGGAGAGACACGAGCACCGGCACGCGGGCCCTTGGGTCGCTGGGCCTTCTGAGGACGCGAACCCATCAGGGTCACGATCTCCTCGACGGCCCGTACCGACAACCCCTCGGCCACGATCCGGTGAGCCAGCCTGTCCTGCTCCTCCGAGTCCTCGACGGACAGCAGGGCCCGTGCGTGGCCGGCGGAGAGCACTCCGGCGGCGACCCGGCGCTGCACCGCCGGCGAGAGCTTCAGCAGGCGCAGGGTGTTGGAGACCTGCGGGCGGGATCGGCCGATGCGGTCCGCCAGCTGGTCGTGCGTGCAGTTGAAGTCCCGCAGCAACTGGTCGTAGGCGGCTGCCTCTTCCAGCGGGTTCAGCTGGGCGCGGTGCAGGTTCTCCAGCAGCGCATCCAGGAGGAGCTTCTCGTCCTCCGTGGCCCGCACGATCGCCGGGATCGCCTCCAGCCCCGCCTCGCGGCAGGCCCGCCAGCGACGCTCGCCCATGATGAGCTCGTAGTGGGCAGGACCCACCTGCCGTACGACGACCGGCTGGAGGAGGCCCACTTCCTTGACGGAGGTGATGAGCTCGGCCAGCGCGTCCTCGTCGAACACCTCACGCGGCTGCCGCGGGTTGGGCGTGATGGAGTCGAGGGGGATCTCGGCGAAGTGCGCGCCGATGGGCGGCGCAGGCGCGGCGGGAGCACTGGGCTGCGCCGGCTCCTCTGTTTCACGTGAAACAGTCGGCAGCGTCGCCACCTTCGCTGCGGCCACCCCACGGTCGTTCGGCAGGACAGGCACTGCTGCGGGGGATGTGGAGGCGGCGCCCCCAGCCGCAGCCTGGGCTACCGACTTCTCTGTCGGGGCAGCAGGGATCAGTGCGCCGAGACCACGGCCCAGCCCCCTCCGTCGCTCGCTCACTGAATGCCCTCCACCATGCTCGGGTCGTTCTGCTGTGCGCCGATATGGGCGTGCGTCGCGTCATAGCTGATGCCAACGCCCTTCAGCGCGATCTCTCGTGCCGCCTCAAGATAAGAGAGGGCACCACTCGATCCAGGATCGTAAGTCAGGACCGTCTGCCCATAACTCGGCGCCTCGGAGATACGGACGGACCTGGGAATGCTCGTCCGCAGCACCTCGTCGCCGAAGTGGGTGCGCACCTCTTCCGCGACCTGGGACGCGAGCCGCGTCCGGCCGTCGTACATGGTGAGCAGGATGGTCGACACATGCAGGGTGGGGTTGAGGTGCCCCCGCACCAGGTCGACGTTCCGCAACAACTGCCCCAGCCCTTCCAGCGCGTAGTACTCACACTGGATGGGGATCAGTACCTCCTGGCCCGCCACCAACGCATTGACCGTCAGGAGGCCGAGCGAGGGCGGACAGTCGATGAGGATGTAGTCCAGCGGCTGCTCGTACGCCTGGATGGCGCGCTGCAACCGGCTCTCCCGTGCCACCAGGGACACCAGCTCGATCTCCGCACCGGCGAGATCGATCGTGGCAGGGGCACAGAAGAGGCCCTCGACATCGGGGACCGGCTGGACGACCTCGGAGAGCGGCTTGCTCTCCACCAACACGTCGTAGATGGACGGAACTTCGGCATGATGGTCGATGCCCAGCGCGGTGGACGCATTGCCCTGTGGGTCGAGGTCGACCACCAGAACCCGGCCACCGTGCAGGGCCAGTGACGCGGCAAGGTTGACGGTCGTCGTCGTCTTGCCCACACCGCCCTTCTGGTTGGCGACCACCATGATTCGGGTCTGCTCGGGCCGTGGCAGACCCTCGCCGGCGCGGCCGAGAGCCTCCACCGCCAGCTGGGCAGCACGACCGATGGGAGTGTCGTCCATCGGAGGCGGTGTTTCACGTGAAACATCCGCCCCCATCGACTCGGTACGGGGACCGGGGACCGGATCGGTCATCGGTCCCGCGATGTTGGCGTCGGACCGCAAGGATTCACTCTCCTCGACTTCAGGCTCGCAATGAACAGAGCCTCCCATGCCTTCGGGGTCGTGAACCAGTGAGGCCTTCCGTTCTGTGGAGAAATCCACCTCTGTGGACAACTCAGTTCCCTCATCGAGTGACCCGAGAGGCTTACGGTCGCGGGGTTCGGCCGCAGCGCGGCCACGACTGATGATGCCGTGCAGCAGTGAGCGACGTTTCACGTGAAACACGATGCACAGCAGCCGTGGCCGAACTGTCGCGACACTCCGGCATGCATAGGTTTGGCAGCTTGTGTGGAGTACGTCTCGTCGTCAGGACGGATCAGCGTCGTCGGGCACGGTCAGCACCGTCGGACCGGATCAGCATTCCCAGGACGGGTCAGCGTCGTCGGCGGGCGCGCCCCGTGCGAGCCGCCTTGGCGCGCTTCGCGGCGAAGCGCACACCGCCCGGGCTCTCCCCGACCTCGACCCGTACCACCGTGGACATCGGGTCCACCACGCCCTCACCGACATGCAGGATGGACGTCTCCACCGCACCCAGCTTGCTCAGGGCCGCCGACGCGCTCTTCAGCTCCTCCTCGGCGGCGTCGCCCTTGAGCGCGAGCATCTGCCCGTACGGCCGCAGCAGCGGAATGCCCCATGTGGCGAGGCGGTCGAGGGGAGCGACGGCTCGGGCCGTCACGACATGGACAGGCTGAATCTTCCCCATGACCTCCTCGGCCCTGCCGCGCACGACGGTCACATGATCGAGGCCGAGCAGTTCCACGACCTCGGAGAGGAAGTTGGTACGCCGCAGCAGCGGCTCCAGCAGCGTGATCTTCAGGTCCTCTCGGACCAGAGCCAGTGGAATGCCGGGAAGGCCGGCGCCCGAGCCGACATCGCACACCGTCACGCCCTCGGGCACGACCTCCGACAGCACCGCGCAGTTCAGCAGGTGCCGCTCCCACAGGCGGGGCACTTCACGCGGGCCGATGAGACCGCGCTGCACGCCTGCCTCAGCGAGCAGCTCGGCGTACCGCACCGCATCCGCGAAGCGATCACCGAACACCTCGCGCGCCTGCTCGGGCGCGGGGGGAAGCTCCGCTGCCTCCGTCACGGGGGACCGTCCTTCCGTACGCGTCAGCGCACCAAGCGCCGACACCAGAACCACCAGAACTATCAGGCTGACAAAGGTCGGCCCCGCCTGCGCAACAGACGGGGCCGGGGAACGTAGGGGCCGATCAGGCGGGAAGCACGACGACGAAGCGCTGCGGCTCCTCGCCCTCGGACTCGCTGCGCAGGCCCGCGGCCTTGACCGCGTCGTGCACGACCTTGCGCTCGAACGGCGTCATCGGCTTCAGCTTCACAGCCTCACCGCTGCTCTTGGCCTCGGCGGCGGCCTTGGCGCCCAGCTCGGACAGCTCGGAGCGCTTCCGGGCGCGGTATCCCGCGATGTCGAGCATCAGCCGGCTGCGGTCACCGGTTTCACGGTGCACGGCCAGACGGGTGAGCTCCTGGAGCGCCTCCAGCACCTCACCATCACGGCCGACCAGCTTCTGCAGGTCACGGGTGCCCGTGTCACTGATGATCGAGACAGAGGCACGGTCGGCCTCGACGTCCATGTCGATGTCGCCGTCGAGGTCGGCGATGTCGAGCAGACCCTCCAGGTAGTCCGCAGCGATCTCGCCCTCCTGCTCCAGGCGGGTCAGGGTGTCTGCACCCTCGGCAGCGGCGGAGGTGGTGCCTTCCGTCACGGGATGGACTCCTTCTTACTTCTTGGACGGGGACTTGGGCCGCTGCGGACCCTTGCGCTGTCCGGACTGGGCCTTGCTGCGGGTACCGCTGCCGGACTTCGCGCCGCCCTTCTTGGCAGCGGTGGCGGGCTTGGCGTCCTCGGGCTCGTCGGACTTGGTGAGTGACGTCTTCGGCTCGGACTCGTCGGCCGCCTTCGTGGCACCGGACTGCCGCTGGGCCTTGGTCTGACGCTTGGGCTGCTGCCGCTTCGGAGTGCCGGTGGTCGGCGTACCGTCCTCGGCTTCGACGGCGGCAGAGGTGTCGCTCTTGATCACGGTGCCGTCGGTCTGAGCGGCGAGGCCGGCCTTGCTCAGGCCGTTGATGAACTTGCGCTCGAACTCGTTGCGGTCGCGTCCCTTGGCGACGAGCGCCTTGACGATGACCTTGTCACGGCGCCGGCTGACCTTGCCGTGCTGCGTGACGTGCTTGTGCAGGCGCTCCAGGTACGCGGCCTGGGCCTTGGAACCCGGGGTCGGGTTGTTGTGGATGACGTACATCTGCTGGCCCATGGTCCACACGTTGGTGGTCAGCCAGTAGACGAGGACACCGACGGGGAAGTTGATGCCGAAGACGGCGAACATGACGGGGAAGACGTACATCAGCATCTTCTGCTGCTGCATGAACGGCGTCTTCACCGTGGTGTCGACGTTCTTCGTCATCAGCTGGCGCTGGGTGAAGAACTGCGACGCCGACATCAGGACGATCATGATGGCGGTGACCACGCGGACGTCGGTGAGGGAGGCACCGAGTGCTTCTACCTTCGACGCGCTGTCGGTGAACTTCACCGCCAGCGGCGCACCGACGATGTGCGCCTTCTGGGCACTCTCCAGAAGGCTGGTGTTGATCACGCCGATGGTGTCGTTCGACGCGATGCTGTTCAGCACGTGGTACAGGGCGAAGAAGAACGGGGACTGCGCCAGGATGGGAAGGCACGAGGACAGCGGGTTGGTGCCCGTGTCCTTGTACAGCTTCATCATCTCTTCGGACTGACGCTGCTTGTCGTTCTTGTAGCGCTCCTGGATCTTCTTCATCTCGGGCTGGAGCGTCTGCATGGCCCGGGTCGCCTTGATCTGCTTCACGAAGAGCGGGATCAGGCAGATACGGATCAGGATCACCAGGGACACGATCGACAGGCCCCAGGCCCACCCGGTGTCAGGCCCGAAGAGGGCGCCGTACACCGAATGGAACTGGACGATGACCCAGGAGACGGGTGTGGTGATGAAGCTGAAGAGGCTGGCAATCGTGTCCACTAATCATGCTCCTTGGGCATGGGACGGTGTCTCTGCGGCCTGGCTCGAAGGACTGGACCGACTTGTGGGAGAAGTCTGTCCCTCGGTGGCCGGGACGGCGGCGGAGGGCCCGCCCTTGCGTGCACGCCACGCGTTACGCAACATTTCGTGCCACCGCGGGCGCTTGCGCGGCGGGACATGGTCCACACCGCCCAGCGACCACGGGTTGCACCGCAGGATGCGCCAGGCCGTGAGTGCCGTTCCCTTGATGGCACCGTGCCGATCGATGGCCGTGAAGCCGTAGTGGGAGCACGACGGGTAGTACTTGCAGACCGGCCCGAGCAGCGGACTGATCGTCCACTGGTAGAGCTTGATCAGAGCAAGCAGCGGGTACTTCATCGCGCGCCCCCTCCCAGCAGCCGCTGAAGGGCGGCGTCCAGGTCTCGGGCCAGCTGTGCATGGTCGGCGTCGCCCGCACCGGGCAGCGCTCGTACCACTACCAGGCTACCGGGGGGCAGCTGGGCGACTCGGTCGCGCATCAGGTGGCGAAGCCTGCGCTTCACTTTGCTGCGTACGACCGCACCGCCCACGGCTTTGCTCACGACGAAACCCGCACGCGTCGGGGGAGCGCTCTCCCCAGGCGCATGCGGGTCCGTGGCACCGCTTCGAAGGTGGACGACGAGGTGGGGGCGTCCTGCCCGGCGTCCTCGCCGTACCGCGGTCGCGAAGTCCTCGCGCCGCCTCAGCCGGTTCTCGGTGGGCAGCACGACGTCATGACCTGATCGGAATCAGGCGGACAGGCTGGCGCGACCCTTGCTGCGACGGTTCGCGAGAATCGCGCGACCGGCACGGGTACGCATCCGCAGGCGGAAGCCGTGGGTCTTCGCGCGACGACGGTTGTTCGGCTGGAAGGTGCGCTTGCTCACTCGGGGGCTCCAGAAGAAATCGGTAGTTGCGGGGTGCCGTCCTGGCTGTCACCGTGCGCCCACGAGTAGCTCGCAGTTACGCCCGTGTGCACCGCTGACCGATCACCCAAATGATCTGTGCCCATCGGAGGCAGGCGGCAGCAGCCATCGACAACTCGACCTGGTTACGGTACGCGCGGCTACGCCATCCGGTCAAACCAGCAGCCGCCCGGAGACACTTGTCCACAGGCTGGGGACAACAACTTGAACCGCAGCGGCCGCCCTGACTACCGTGACGGAACTCCGATTCGTTCCCTTATCCCTGACCCACCCGATTTACATCCCGAGCCGTCCCAGAACCACACGTTCGTGGGACCTGTGAGAGAGCGTGCCCTGTGGCTGACGTACCTGCCGATCTTGCCGCAGTGTGGCCACGCGTATTGGAGCAGCTCCTCGGGGAGGGCCGCGGTCAAGGGGTCGAAGGGAAGGACGAGCACTGGATCCGGCGCTGCCAGCCGCTCGCGCTGGTCGCGGACACCGCCCTGCTCGCCGTACCGAACGAATTCGCGAAGGGCGTACTCGAGGGCCGCCTGGCGCCCGTCGTCAGCGAGACCCTGAGCCGCGAGTGCGGCCGCCCGATCCGGATCGCGATCACCGTCGACGACTCCGCGGGCGAGCCCCCGGCGACGCCGGCGCCTCCGGCTCGCCACCAGACGCGTTACGAGGAGCCCGAGCTTCCGGCCGCGCGCCAGGACCGCGACGGGTATGAGGGGTACGGCCGCCACCGCGCCGACCAGCTGCCGGGAACGGCTGGCGACCAGCTTCCGCCTACGCGCGGAGATCAACTTCCCACCCCCCGTCCCGCGTACCCGTCCGAGTACCAGCGCCCCGAGCCCGGCTCCTGGCCGCGGCCGACGCAGGACGACTACAGCTGGCAGCAGCAGCGTCTCGGCTTTCCCGAGCGTGACCCGTACGCGTCACCGAGCCAGGACACCTACGGCTCACAGGACTCGTACGGCACCCAGGACTCGTACGGATCCCACGGGTCGTCGCAGGACTCGTACGGATCACAACGATCACAACGATCACAGGGATCACAGGGATCACAGGGATCACACGGGTCCCATGGGTCCCATGGGTCTCAGGACTCGTACGGATCGCACGGGTCGCAGGACTCGTACGGCTCATCCCCCCAGGACGCCTACGGCTCCCCCTCCCAGGACTACCGCCCGCAGTCCATGGAGCGCCCCTCCTACGAGTCACCGCGCTCCGACTACGACACGTCACGCCCCGACTACGACCAGCGCGACCCGGTCCGCCGGGAGCTGCCCGAACCGCCGACCGGCTCGGGGCACGTGCACCGCGGCGGCCCCGTCGGCCCGAACCTGCCCACGACCGGCGCGCCCGGCCCGCTGGCCGCGCAGCCCGCGCCGGCGACCGGCCCGGGTGAGCCCACCGCTCGTCTGAACCCGAAGTACCTCTTCGACACGTTCGTCATCGGCGCCTCCAACCGCTTCGCGCACGCCGCCGCGGTCGCCGTCGCCGAGGCACCGGCGAAGGCGTACAACCCCCTGTTCATCTACGGGGAGTCCGGGCTCGGAAAGACGCACCTGCTGCACGCGATCGGGCACTACGCGCGCAGCCTCTACCCGGGCACGCGGGTGCGGTACGTGAGCTCGGAGGAGTTCACCAACGAGTTCATCAACTCGATCCGCGACGGCAAGGGCGACAGCTTCCGCAAGCGCTACCGCGAGATGGACATCCTGCTCGTCGACGACATCCAGTTCCTGGCGGACAAGGAGTCGACGCAGGAGGAGTTCTTCCACACCTTCAACACGCTCCACAACGCCAACAAGCAGATCGTGCTGTCCTCCGACCGGCCGCCCAAGCAGCTGGTGACGCTGGAGGACCGGCTGCGGAACCGTTTCGAGTGGGGTCTGATCACCGACGTGCAGCCGCCCGAGCTGGAGACGCGTATCGCGATCCTCCGCAAGAAGGCGGTGCAGGAGCAGCTGAACGCGCCGCCGGAGGTGCTGGAGTTCATCGCTTCCCGGATCTCGCGCAACATCCGCGAGCTGGAGGGCGCGCTGATCCGGGTCACGGCGTTCGCCTCGCTCAACCGGCAGCCGGTGGACCTGGGCCTGACGGAGATCGTCCTCAAGGACCTGATCCCCGGCGGCGAGGACTCGGCCCCCGAGATCACGTCCACGGCCATCATGGGCGCGACGGCGGACTACTTCGGGCTGACCGTCGAGGACCTGTGCGGCACCTCGCGCGGCCGCGCCCTCGTCACCGCCCGGCAGATCGCCATGTACCTGTGCCGCGAGCTCACGGACCTGTCGCTGCCGAAGATCGGCGCGCTGTTCGGCGGCCGCGACCACACGACGGTCATGCACGCGGATCGCAAGATCCGCAATCTGATGGCCGAGCGCCGCTCGATCTACAACCAGGTCACCGAGCTGACCAACCGCATCAAGAACGGCTGACAGAGCCGGCGGTACGACGCCGAGGGCGCCCCCGGAGCAGGTTTCCGGGGGCGCCCTTCGTCGTGTCGCGGCCGTCCTTCGTCGTGTGACGGTCGCCGGCTGTTCGAATTACCTGCCGGGTTACGGCCCCTCTCCACAGATTCGGCGACTTTCTCCCGTCCACACCCTGGGGACTGGGAAGTTGTCCAGACTGTGTCCACAGAGGCCTCTGTTGAAGGACCATGAGACCAGCTCAGCGGCATGTGGATTCGTGGACGAACGATCTCCACAGCCTGTGGACAACAAGTGGATCCACAGGCTGTGCATCGAGTTGTCCACCGGCAACCCACAGGCTGGGGCCGGTTGTCCCCAGCGATCCCCAGCTTCTCCACATCGCTGTCCACTGTTCGGCAACGCGACGCGCCTCCTCACCGGGTCGAGTGAAAGGCGTCACACGAAGGTGCCGGGTTGGGCTGTGGGAAACGTGGGTAAAGCTGGGGACGGCACTGGGGAGAACTCGCCTCACCCTGTGCACGGGGTGTGCAGAACTTTCCGTTCTCCACAGAGACCCCTGGTTGTCCACCGCCTTCACCCACAGGACCAGTGGACAAAATTCCTGCTCTGAGCTGGGCAAACGTGGTTATCCACGGTATCCACAGGCCCTACTACTACTCCCGACTAGAGAGAGCTGGGAATTCGTTTCGAAGCGGGTCCTGTGCACAACTCGCCCTCCGGCGCCCGACCGCCCCTCGTCACGACTTGACCCCGAGCGGCACCTACTGTCAGTGCGGTGCGTCAGACTGGTCCCCGGTGTCCTCCCCGTCCCAGGGACCGTCGACACCGAGACAGACGACGAGGGCCAGGCAGAGCGAGAAGCGCCGGCAACAGCAGGAGGCGGCAACAGTGAAGATCCGGGTGGAACGCGACGTACTCGCGGAGGCAGTTGCCTGGGCGGCACGCAGCCTCCCGGCCCGTCCGCCGGCGCCTGTCCTCGCCGGCCTGCTGCTGAAGGCCGAGGACGGCCAGCTGAGCCTGTCCAGCTTCGACTACGAGGTCTCCGCGCGCGTGTCCGTGGAGGCCGAGGTCGACGAGGAGGGCACGGTGCTCGTCTCCGGCCGCCTCCTCGCGGACATCTGCCGCGCCCTCCCCAACCGGCCGGTGGAGATCTCCACAGACGGTGTACGGGCGACGGTGGTGTGCGGCTCCTCCCGGTTCACACTCCACACACTGCCTGTGGAGGAGTACCCGGCGCTGCCGCAGATGCCCAACGCGACGGGCACGGTCCCCGGCGAGGTCTTCGCCTCCGCGGCCGCCCAGGTCGCGATCGCCGCCGGCCGCGACGACACGCTGCCCGTCCTCACCGGTGTGCGCATCGAGATCGAGGGCGACACCGTCACGCTGGCCTCCACCGACCGCTACCGCTTCGCGGTCCGCGAGTTCCTGTGGAAGCCGGAGAACCCGGAGGCCTCCGCGGTCGCCCTGGTGCCCGCCAAGACGCTCCTGGACACCGCCAAGGCCCTGACGAGCGGTGACCAGGTCACCCTGGCGCTGTCCGGCTCGGGCTCGGGCGAGGGTCTGATCGGTTTCGAGGGCGCCGGCCGCCGTACGACGACGCGTCTGCTGGAGGGCGACCTCCCGAAGTACCGCTCGCTGTTCCCGACCGAGTTCAACAGCGTCGCCGTGATCGAGACCGCCCCCTTCGTGGAGGCCGTCAAGCGTGTGGCCCTGGTCGCCGAGCGGAACACTCCGGTGCGGCTCAGCTTCGAGCAGGGCGTGCTCATCCTGGAGGCCGGCTCCAGCGACGACGCACAGGCTGTGGAGCGGGTCGACGCCCAGCTGGAGGGCGACGACGTGTCGATCGCCTTCAACCCGACCTTCCTGCTGGACGGCCTGAGCGCCATCGACTCCCCGGTCGCGCAGCTGTCCTTCACGACGTCCACGAAGCCCGCGCTGCTCAGCGGCAAGCCGGCGCTGGACGCCGAGGCGGACGAGGCCTACAAGTACCTGATCATGCCGGTGCGCCTCAGCGGCTGAGCTCCGGTGGTTGTCCACAGGCTGGGGGCAAAGCCGCAGGTGAGGGCGTACGACTGAGCGCGTATGCCCACAGATGTGCGCGAGCGTCCGGGTTTAGGCTCGGACGCGGGTACGAAAGTGCCGCAACGCCACGTCGGACACCTGCAAACCTAAGGAACACAACTGATGGAGCTCGGTCTCGTCGGCCTCGGCAAGATGGGCGGCAACATGCGCGAGCGGATCCGCCGCGCGGGCCACACCGTCTTCGGATACGACCGCAACCCGGACCTCGCCGATGTCCACAGCCTGCCGGAGCTTGTGGGCAAGCTCAGCGGCCCGCGTGTGGTCTGGGTGATGGTCCCGGCGGGCGAGCCCACGCAATCCACCATCGACGAGCTGGCCGAACTGCTGGAGCCCGGTGACGTCGTGGTGGACGGCGGCAACTCTCGCTGGACCGACGACGAGAAGCACGCCGAGGAGCTGGCGGCCAAGGGCATCGGCTTCGTCGACTGCGGTGTCTCCGGCGGCGTCTGGGGACTGGAGAACGGCTACGCGCTGATGTACGGCGGCGACAAGGAGAACGTCGCCAAGGTGCAGCCGGTCTTCGACGCCCTCAAGCCGGAGGGCGACTTCGGCTCGGTGCACGCCGGCAAGGTCGGCGCGGGCCACTTCGCGAAGATGGTCCACAACGGCATCGAGTACGCGATGATGCAGGCGTACGCCGAGGGCTGGGAGCTCTTGGAGAAGGTCGACTCCGTGACCGACGTCCGGGAGGTCTTCCGCTCCTGGCAGGAGGGCACGGTCATCCGCTCCTGGCTGCTGGACCTCGCGGTCAACGCACTCGACGAGGACGAGCACCTGGACAAGCTCCGGGGTTATGCACAGGACTCCGGTGAGGGACGCTGGACTGTGGAAGCCGCGATCGACAACGCGGTGCCGCTGCCGGCGATCACCGCGTCGCTGTTCGCGCGGTTCGCCTCCCGCCAGGAGGACTCGCCCCAGATGAAGATGATCGCGGCGCTGCGGAACCAGTTCGGCGGCCACGCGGTCGAGACCAAGTAAGCAACACCCGACGGTTGGGGAGGTCGGCGAAACGACCATGCACGTCACGCATCTGTCGCTGGCCGACTTCCGCTCCTACCCCCGGGTCGAGGTCCCGCTCGACCCGGGGGTGACGGCCTTCGTCGGCCCGAACGGGCAGGGCAAGACCAACCTCGTCGAGGCCGTCGGATATCTCGCCACGCTCGGCAGCCATCGCGTCTCCTCCGACGCCCCCCTGGTCCGCATGGGCGCCGAGCGCGCGATCATCAGGGCTCAGGTGCGGCAGGGCGAGCGGCAGCAGCTGGTCGAGCTGGAGCTGAACCCGGGGCGCGCCAACCGGGCCCGTATCAACAGATCCTCGCAGGTCAAGCCGCGTGACGTGCTGGGGATCGTACGGACCGTGCTGTTCGCCCCCGAGGATCTCGCCCTGGTCAAGGGCGACCCCGGTGAGCGGCGCCGCTTCCTCGACGAGCTGATCACCGCCCGCTCCCCGCGCATGGCCGGAGTCCGCTCCGACTACGACCGGGTCCTGAAGCAGCGCAACACCCTCCTGAAGTCGGCCGCGCTCGCCCGTCGGCACGGCGGCCGCAACGTGGACATGTCCACGCTCGACATCTGGGACCAGCATCTCTCGCGCGCGGGCGCCGAGTTGCTCGCCCAGCGCCTGGACCTGATCGCCGCGGTCCAGCCGCTGGCCGACAAGGCGTACGAGCAGCTCGCCCCCGGCGGCGGCCCGATCGCCCTGGAGTACAAGCCGTCCGCGCCGGGCGAGGCGCACACGCGCGAGGACCTGTTCGAGCAGTTGATGGCCGCGCTCGCCGAGGCCCGCAAGCAGGAGATCGAGCGGGGCGTCACTCTGGTCGGCCCGCACCGCGACGACCTCCAGCTCAAGCTCGGCCAGCTGCCCGCCAAGGGGTACGCCTCCCACGGCGAGTCCTGGTCCTACGCCCTGGCGCTGCGCCTCGCCTCGTACGACCTGCTGCGCGCGGAGGGCAACGAGCCGGTGCTGGTGCTCGACGACGTCTTCGCCGAGCTGGACACCCGCCGCCGTGAACGCCTCGCCGAGCTGGTCGCGCCCGGCGAGCAGGTCCTGGTGACGGCCGCTGTCGACGACGACGTACCGCATGTGCTGTCCGGGGTGCGGTTCGCCGTGTCCGAGGGGACGGTGGAGCGCGTATGACGGAGAACACACCTGAGGGCCCCCCGGAGGAGGCATCCGGGGAAGCCACCGGGTCCCGGGCCCCCGAGCCGTCCGGTGTCGACCTCGCGCGCGTGGCGCTCCGCGCCGCCAAGGAAGCCGCACGCGCGCGTGGGGACGCGGCACAGCAGAAGAAGCAGGCGCGCCGCGGCGGACTGCGCTCCGGCGCGCGCGCCGACGGCCGCGACCCCATGGCGCTCGGCTCCGCGATCAACCGGCTGATCACCGAGCGCGGCTGGGAGGCCCCGGCCGCTGTGGGCGGGGTGATGGGCCGCTGGCCGCAGATCGTCGGCGAGGACGTGGCCAAGCACTGCGTGCCGGAGAGATACGACGAGGACGAGCACGTCCTGTCCGTGCGCTGCGACTCGACGGCCTGGGCGACGAACCTGCGGCTGCTCGCTCCGACCCTGGTCGCGCGCCTGAACGAGGATCTAGGCCACGGCACCGTGAAGATGATCAAGGTGCAGGGCCCGGGCGCCCCCAACCGCCGCTACGGCCCGCTACGGGCTCCCGGCAGCACCGGCCCCGGCGACACCTACGGCTGACGGGAGCCCCTCCCGGCGGCTGCCCGGAGGCCCTGTGAGGGCCCGATCGGCGCCCGTTTCCCACCCGTCGGCAGCAAGTGACTGACATCACAAAAATGAGTGTCGGCGGTCCGTTCGAAGCCCCGGCACCCCTCTCTTCGCACCACCGCACACGGTTGCGAATCGCCACCTGTCTCCGAAGTAGCCAAGGGTTGACGGCCGGAAGCGCTGAGTGCCTCCGTGAGCCTCTTGGAGCCCCCATCCGCATATCGGGAGTCGGGGAAGACCGGTTGAGGGCGGCACATGCGGACTCAGGTACCGGCAAACCCCCATCAGTGTCAGTGCTACCGGTAGACTGGAAGCAATCCCGCCCCAATCGTGGGGACCGTCCGGGAAAAGCTGAGCAACGCTGATCAAGGCTTACCAACGCAACATGCCGCAGCCGCTCCGGCAACCCGCCGACGAGCCCGGCTCGTGCTGTGCCAGAAAGGGCGCTTCGTGGCCGATTCCGGCAACCCCAACGAGAACAATCCGTCCGTCGAGGCCATGGCCGGAGTCGCCGAGGCCTCAGCTACTGCTTCGTACGACGCAAGTGCCATCACCGTCCTCGAGGGTCTGGACGCGGTCCGCAAGCGACCCGGCATGTACATCGGTTCGACCGGTGAGCGCGGCCTGCACCACCTGGTGCAGGAGGTCGTCGACAACTCCGTCGACGAGGCGCTGGCGGGGTACGCGGACACGATCGACGTGACGATCCTCGCCGACGGCGGCGTACGGGTCGTGGACAACGGTCGTGGAATCCCGGTCGGCATCGTGCCCTCCGAGGGCAAGCCGGCCGTCGAGGTCGTGCTGACGGTGCTGCACGCGGGCGGAAAGTTCGGCGGCGGCGGCTACGCGGTCTCCGGTGGTCTGCACGGCGTGGGTGTCTCCGTCGTGAACGCCCTGTCGACCAAGGTGTCCGTCGAAATCAAGACCGACGGCTACCGCTGGACCCAGGACTACAAGTTGGGCGTCCCGACGGCCCCGCTTGCCAAGCACGAGGCCACGGACGAGCACGGCACCACGGTCACCTTCTGGGCCGACCCGGACATCTTCGAGACCACCGACTACTCCTTCGAGACGCTGTCGCGGCGCTTCCAGGAGATGGCGTTCCTCAACAAGGGCCTGCGGATCAACCTCACCGACGAGCGCGAGTCGGCGAAGGCCACGGCCGGGGCGGACGAAGCGGGCGAGGACGAGAAGCACGAGGTCAAGAGGGTCTCGTACCACTACGAGGGCGGCATCGTCGACTTCGTGAAGTACCTCAACTCCCGCAAGGGAGACGTGGTGCACCCCACCGTGATCGACCTCGAGGCGGAGGACAAGGACCGGAGCCTGTCCCTCGAACTCGCGATGCAGTGGAACGGCGGCTACAGCGAGGGCGTGTACTCCTTCGCCAACATCATCCACACCCACGAGGGCGGTACGCACGAAGAGGGCTTCCGGGCCGCGCTGACCTCGCTGATCAACAAGTACGCGCGCGACAAGAGGCTGCTGCGCGAGAAGGACGACAACCTCACCGGTGACGACATCCGCGAGGGCCTGACCGCGATCATCTCGGTCAAACTGAGCGAGCCCCAGTTCGAAGGCCAGACGAAGACCAAGCTGGGCAACACCGAGGTCAAGACCTTCGTCCAGAGGGTCGTCTACGAGCACCTGAACGACTGGCTGGACCGCAACCCCAACGAGGCCGCGGACATCATCCGCAAGGGCATCGCGGCGGCCACCGCGCGCGTGGCGGCCCGCAAGGCCCGCGACCTGACCCGTCGCAAGGGCCTGCTGGAGACCGCGTCCCTGCCGGGCAAGCTCTCCGACTGCCAGTCGAACGACCCGATCAAGTGCGAGATCTTCATCGTCGAGGGTGACTCCGCCGGCGGCTCGGCCAAGTCCGGCCGGAACCCGCAGTACCAGGCGATCCTCCCGATCCGCGGCAAGATCCTCAACGTCGAGAAGGCGCGCATCGACCGGATCCTCCAGAACCAGGAGATCCAGGCGATGATCTCCGCGTTCGGCACGGGTGTGCACGAGGACTTCGACATCGAGAAGCTCCGCTACCACAAGATCATCCTCATGGCGGACGCCGACGTCGACGGCCAGCACATCAACACCCTGCTGCTGACCTTCCTGTTCCGCTTCATGCGGCCCCTGGTCGAGGCCGGGCACGTGTACCTCTCCCGTCCGCCGCTCTACAAGATCAAGTGGGGCAAGGACGACTTCGAGTACGCGTACTCCGACCGCGAGCGCGACGCCCTGATCGAGATGGGCCGCCAGGCGGGCAAGCGCATCAAGGACGACTCGGTGCAGCGCTTCAAGGGTCTCGGCGAGATGAACGCCGAGGAACTGCGCATCACGACCATGGACCAGGAGCACCGCGTCCTCGGTCAGGTCACCCTCGACGACGCCGCCCAGGCCGACGACCTGTTCTCGGTCCTCATGGGCGAGGACGTCGAGGCCCGCCGCGCGTTCATCCAGCGCAACGCCAAGGACGTCCGCTTCCTCGACATCTGAGTCGGTCTCAGCTGACCGCACCAGGAAGGACCTTCACCAGCAATGACCGACGAGAACACTCCCGTGACGACGCCCGAGGGTGACGCCCTGGCCATGCGCGTCGAGCCCGTCGGGCTCGAGACGGAGATGCAGCGCTCGTATCTCGACTACGCGATGTCCGTCATCGTCTCGCGTGCGCTGCCGGACGTCCGTGACGGCCTCAAGCCCGTCCACCGCCGCGTGCTCTACGCCATGTACGACGGCGGCTACCGCCCCGAGCGCGGCTTCTACAAGTGCGCCCGCGTCGTCGGCGACGTCATGGGCAACTACCACCCGCACGGCGACTCCTCCATCTACGACGCGCTCGTGCGTCTCGCCCAGTCGTGGTCGATGCGCATGCCGCTCGTCGACTCCAACGGCAACTTCGGCTCCCCGGGCAACGACCCGGCCGCGGCGATGCGGTACACCGAGTGCAAGATGGCGCCGCTGTCGATGGAGATGGTCCGTGACATCGACGAGGAGACCGTCGACTTCACGGACAACTACGACGGCCGCTCCCAGGAGCCGACCGTCCTGCCGGCCCGCTTCCCGAACCTGCTGATCAACGGCTCGGCCGGGATCGCGGTCGGCATGGCGACCAACATCCCGCCGCACAACCTGCGCGAGGTCGCGGCCGGCGCCCAGTGGTACCTGGAGAACCCCGAGGCCTCGCACGAGGAGCTCCTGGACGCGCTCATCGAGCGCATCAAGGGCCCGGACTTCCCGACCGGCGCGCTCGTCGTCGGCCGCAAGGGCATCGAGGAGGCGTACCGCACGGGTCGCGGCTCCATCACCATGCGTGCGGTCATCGAGGTCGAGGAGATCCAGAACCGCCAGTGCCTGGTGGTCACGGAACTGCCCTACCAGGTCAACCCGGACAACCTCGCCCAGAAGATCGCCGACCTGGTCAAGGACGGCAAGGTCGGCGGCATCGCGGACGTCCGCGACGAGACGTCCTCCCGCACCGGCCAGCGCCTGGTCATCGTGCTGAAGCGGGACGCGGTCGCCAAGGTCGTGCTGAACAACCTCTACAAGCACACCGACCTCCAGACGAACTTCGGCGCCAACATGCTGGCGCTGGTGGACGGCGTGCCGCGCACGCTCTCGCTCGACGCGTTCATCCGCCACTGGGTGGCGCACCAGATCGAGGTCATCGTCCGCCGTACGCGCTTCCGGCTGCGCAAGGCCGAGGAGCGCGCGCACATCTTGCGCGGTCTGCTGAAGGCCCTGGACGCCATCGACGAGGTCATCGCGCTGATCCGGCGCAGCGACACCGTCGAGATCGCGCGCGGGGGCCTGATGAGCCTCCTGGAGATCGACGAGATCCAGGCCAACGCCATCCTCGAGATGCAGTTGCGCCGACTGGCAGCCCTGGAGCGCCAGAAGATCGTCCAGGAGCACGACGAACTCCAGGCGAAAATCACCGAGTACAACGAGATCCTGGCCTCCCCGGTCCGTCAGCGGGGCATCGTCAGCGCGGAACTGGCCGCGATCGTCGAGAAGTACGGCGACGACCGCAAGACCAAGCTGATCCCGTACGAGGGCGACATGTCCATCGAGGACCTGATCGCCGAGGAGGACATCGTCGTCACGGTCACCCGGGGCGGCTACATCAAGCGCACCAAGACCGACGACTACCGCGCCCAGAAGCGCGGCGGCAAGGGTGTCCGCGGCACGAAGCTCAAGGAAGACGACATCGTCGACCACTTCTTCGTGTCCACGACGCACCACTGGCTGCTGTTCTTCACCAACAAGGGCCGCGTCTACCGCGTCAAGGGCTACGAGCTGCCCGACGCCGGCCGGGACGCGCGCGGTCAGCACGTCGCGAACCTGCTCGCCTTCCAGCCCGACGAGGCGATCGCCGAGATCCTGGCGATCCGCGACTACGAGGCGGTTCCGTACCTCGTCCTCGCCACCAAGGCCGGACTTGTGAAGAAGACGCCTCTGAAGGATTACGATTCGCCGCGTTCCGGCGGTGTGATCGCGATCAACCTCCGGTCGATGGAGGACGGTTCGGACGACGAACTGATCGGAGCCGAACTCGTCTCGTCGGACGACGATCTGCTTCTGATCAGCAAGAAGGCACAGTCGATCAGGTTCACCGCCTCGGACGAAACCCTGCGGCCCATGGGCCGTGCCACCTCGGGTGTCAAGGGCATGAGCTTCCGCGAGGGCGACGAGCTGCTCTCGATGAATGTTGTTCGACCCGGTACGTTCGTGTTCACTGCCACCGACGGCGGGTACGCGAAGCGGACCAACGTCGACGAGTACCGCGTCCAGGGTCGCGGCGGCCTCGGCATCAAGGCCGCCAAGATCGTGGAGGACCGTGGATCTCTCGTCGGCGCTCTGGTGGTCGAGGAGACCGACGAGATCCTCGCCATCACGCTGGGCGGCGGTGTGATTCGTACGCGAGTCAACGAGATCAGGGAAACCGGCCGTGACACCATGGGCGTCCAACTGATCAATCTGGGCAAGCGCGATGCCGTTGTGGGCATCGCACGCAACGCCGAGGCGGGACGCGAGGCGGAGGAAGTCGACGGCGATGTGGTCGTCGACGAGACCGCCGAAGGTGCCGCGGCCACCGGCACGGACGAGGGTGAGGCGCCCTCGGCCGAGTAGCACGAGGAGTGAGTCAGCGTGAGCGGAGCCACGGGCGCCGGACCGAGCGGTACCTCGAAGGGTACGGACACGGACGACGGCGGCCGTGGCTCCGCCGCGCGTGCGGCGGATCCGCACACGACCAACCTGAAGGCGATCAAGTCCCCGACCAAGGACTCGCCCTCGCCTGAGACGCATGGATCACAGGGGGGAACTGTGACGGACACCAGAGGTCCGCAGACCCAGCAGCACACCGCTGGAGCGGGCCCGTCCGCGTCCGGCGCCCAGCCGCGGCCCGAGCCGGCCGCGCAGGAACAGGACACCGCCGCGCAGACGGCCTCCCCCCTGCCCGGAGAACGGAAGGCACAGCAGCAGGCCGGGCCGTACCACCCGCCGCAGGCCTACGCGGCGCAGCCCGCCGCGGGCGGTGCCGGAGCCGGTGCCGCCGCCGGTACCGTACGGCGCCCCCGCACAGGCGCTCGCACCACGCCGCGCGTCCGCAAGGCCCGCCTGCGCGTGGCCAAGGCCGACCCGTGGTCGGTGATGAAGGTCAGCTTCCTGCTCTCCATCGCCCTGGGCATCTGCACGATCGTGGCGTCCGCCGTGCTGTGGATGGTGATGGACGCGATGGGCGTCTTCTCCACGGTCGGCGGCACGATCTCCGAGGCGACCGGCTCGAACGAGTCGAACGGCTTCGACCTCCAGGCCTTCCTGTCGCTGCCCAACGTCCTGATGTTCACGTCGATCATCGCGGTCATCGACGTCGTCCTGGCGACGGCCCTCGCGACGCTCGGCGCGTTCATCTACAACCTCTCTGCGGGCTTCGTGGGCGGGGTGGAGCTGACGCTCGCCGAGGACGAGTAGAACCCTCGTAGATCCCTCGCTGACGGCGGATGTCGGTGTCCCGACAACCGATTTTGGGACTGCGCATGTCGTGCGCTAATCTTCAGGAGTCAGCGCGCGGGACACACCGCAGAGCGCGGCGGGGCTATAGCTCAGTTGGTTAGAGCGCATCCCTGATAAGGATGAGGCCACAGGTTCAAATCCTGTTAGCCCCACCAGCGAAAAGACCCCCAGTCGGTAGCGGCTGGGGGTCTTTGACATCCATGGCTGACATCAGCCGATGAGTGGATCTTCCAGAAGCTCGGCGAGCATGCCGACCGCCTCCCGCTCGCTGTCCCCTACCACGTGCGTGTAGACGTCCATGGTCATGCTGATCTGGCTGTGTCGGAGGATCGCCTGAGCGACCTTGGGGTGCACCTTCAGGAAGGCGAGCAGGGTCCCGCAGGTGTGCCGGGCGAGGCGGACCGTGATGCGGCGGATATCGGCCCGCTTGACAAGCCGGTCGAAGGTCCGGGAGAAGCCGACAGGGTCGATCATGCAGCCGTGCTCGGAGGAGAAGATCAGGTCATGGCCCGGCTCCTGGGCCCAGAGGTCACCAGCGATCTTCCGTTCGAGCTGCTGGAGATCCCGGCGCTCCTCGAGGGCACGGGCGCAGGACTCCGGGAGCGGGAGCACCGCCTGTGACGACTCGGTCTTGAGGTCTTTGAGGACCAGGCCGACGCCCTTCACACGCTGCACCTGCTTGACCGGGGTGAACTGGCCCGCCTCGAAGTCGATGTCCTGCCAGCGAAGGCCCAGGACTTCACTGCGGCGGAGGCCGAGGACCAGGACGAGGACGCACGCCGCGTAGAGACGGTGCGCACGAACCGCGCGGAGGAACGCGATCGCCTCGTGGGCGTTCCAGGGCTTCTTCTTGTCCTGGCTCACCTTGGGCATGTCGACCAGGAGGGCGACGTTGCGCGTGACCAGCTCCTCGCGGATGGCTCGGTTCAGGGCGTTCCGCAGGACGCGGAGAACCTCGAAGCGGGTGGCCGCGCCGACCTTCTCACGCCGGAGGGTGGCCATGAAGGCGCGCAGCTGGGCAGGTGTGAGCTTGACGAGCGGCTTCTTGGCGAGGTGCGGCAGCAAGTAGAGCCGGACCTTGGACTCGTACTTGACGTACGTGTTGTGCTCGCGTTCTGGCTCGACATGTGCTCCAGCCAGTAGGTGAGCCACTCGCCGAGCGTCCAGGAGCGGGAAGGCACCGGGACGCCGTTGCGCTCCTGGTCCTGGAGCTTGCCGAGCTTTTCGTTGGTCTCGTCCCAGGTGGCGCCGTAGGCCGGGGGCGGGGTGTCGGGTCCCTCCGGGCCGGCGTGACGCGGCGCGAGCTGTTACAGGTTTCTCTACCTCATCAAGGCACCCGGCTGCGCTCCGCTCCGCCGGGCGCGCTTCCCGGCTCTGGCTGCGCCCGCGCTCCTGCCTTCGGCCCGCTCGGCGCTGCCGCCGCCGACGCGCGCCCACATGTGGATAGGGCCGGTGGCCACGAGTCGATCACCGTACAGAGCAGCCAACGGTCAAGACGATGCCTCCGGCGGGGGATCGGCCGGCACCGGGATGGAGGGGGCGCCGTTCCCGACTGCGGGCACGTAGTGGCGTGCGCAGGAGGCTCCCATCCCGACCACCATCGACCCAGGCAGAGCCGAGCAGACGCGGCCCATGGCGTCCAGGTCGTTCGTACAGTGGCGCGCTCCACCTGGACGCCATGAACCACGCCCGCTCCACGGTGTGTGGGTCGACGGCGGACGGGATGGGAGCTGGTGAGAGTGGTGGGTGAGGAAGTGGGCGGCTAATTAGTCGCGCTTGGGCCAGATCGGGCCCTGGTCGGTCCAGATGACGCCCTTGTTGCGGCACAGACAGAAGGGGTGGCCGATCGGGTCGGTGTAGACCTGCCAGCCGTAGCCGTTGGGGCCGATGAAGTCCTGCCTTAGCGCCGCGCCGAGGTCGAGGACGCGGCGCTGCTCGGACTCGATCTCGTCCACTTCGAAGTCGAGGTGGAACTGCTTGGGGTGCTCGCTGTCGGGCCACTGCGGAGCGCGGTAGTCGTCCACCCGGATGAATGCCAGCTCGACCTCGCCGAACTGGATGCCAGCCCAGTTCTCGGAGCTGCCTTCCTTGATCGGACGGCCCGTCACCTCGGAGTAGAAAGCCGCCAGCTTCATCGTGTCCGGGCAGTCGATAATGAAATCGGTGAGTCGCAGCATCACGCGATCTTGGCACAAGCTCACACCCGACTTCGAGACAGGCCCTGAGTTGGGTTTGTCAAGAGCGCCCCTCATCGCTGACATCAATGGCCGACATCAACAGGGGCGAACGGCAGCGGTCAGCGCCGAACACCGACGGACGATCCATCGAGGCCCAGAGCGAGTTGGCCGACGTCAATGACCCCACATGATCGACCTGATAAGGATGAGGCCACAGGTTCAAATCCTGTTAGCCCCACCAGCGAAAAGACCCCCAGTCGGTATCGACTGGGGGTCTTTGTTGGCATCTGTGAGGTTCGACGTCCAGGGCAGTACGGACGGGAACAGCCTCAGCCCGCGAGCGTCTCGCTCGCCGACCAGGTCTTCCCGATCCAGAAGAGGGGACGCCGGGGGCGTCCTACCAGACGCCGCGAGATCAGCTGCCATCTGCAGGTGAAGAAGGCCCGGCGGCTCCGAGGAGCCGCCGGGCCTGTACGCGGGTCGCCGGGACGTGCTGGGGACATCAGCGCTGTAGCGGAGTGAGATGGTCCGCTGGGTCGACGTCGGTGACGTCGTCGGTGCAGTCGGCGGTGGGCGATGCCGTCGTGTCCGCGAGCGGGCGGTGGCGGCAGCTGGGGGACTTGCCGTGGGCCTCGGCGTGGATGCGCTGTTTCATCGTGGGGGGCAGGGCCTTGGCGTAGGACAAGGACCGAGGGGCCGTCGCCGGCGCCGTCCGCTGCTGCGGGATGAGCGCGCTGTTGCGCTTCTGCTCGGGCTGCGGTACCGCCGCGGCGGCGGTCGTGGTGACGAATCCGAGCGTCGTGCACAGCGCGAGGAAGGCGGTGACGATGGCGGTCCACAGCTTCATGACCTTGTTCCGGGCCATAACCCCTCACTTTCGGGTTGGGCGATTTGCGTACTTTCCTCATGATGTGTATGGGGGCCGAGAAGTGGTGGACCGACGCCCGTGGCGCGTCGATGTTCAGATGAACACCACACGGATGGGTGCAAGAGGGATGAAAAGGTGAGGAAAGAGGAGGAGAGCGGTCGAAGTAACCGTCCGTCGGCGTGTGATGACTCTCCGGCCGGAGCGGCGGGTTCCGCTTCTATCCCGGTTTCCCGGACGGGAGTTGAGGGCCGACTCAGGTCACCGATCGGTATCGGTCGGTGTGTATAGTCGGGCGCCAGAGGTCCCCTACGTCAAGGAAAGACGAGGTCGCGCGGTGAAGAAGCTTCTCCTGGTCGCACTGGCCGCCATCGGCGGGCTCCTCGTGTACCGCCAGATCCAGGCGGATCGCGCCGAGCAGGATCTGTGGACGGAGGCGACTGACTCCGTGCCCACGGGTTCGTGAGTCACGACATCCCAAACCGAGCACACCCCGGCCGCCTCGCGGTCGGGGTTTTGCGTGTTTGCGGAGACGGCGGGACGGTGAACGCGGCCGCGGGGCAGGATGGGCCACGGTTCCACGGTTTGCGGTTTCACTGCGGTTCTGCGGTCCGGTGACGTGAGGGGTGGCGCGTGAGGGGACGGTGTCGTACGGCGTGGGGGCGTGCGGGCGTGTGGCGCGGTCGTCGTCCGTCGGTGGTCGTGCGCCATGGCGCCGTGGCGGTGGTGCTGGGTACGACGGCTGCCGTGGTGCCCGGACAGGCCGCCCTGGCCGCCGCCGGGGCCTCCGGTACGGCGGTGTCGCCGAGCCAGTACGCCTTCGCCGACGACGCCCGGAGTATCGAGGGGGCGAGGAGCACCGCTGACGCCGTACCGCTGAGGTTCGGCACCGCCTACAAGAGCTCCCTCCCGAGCAGCGGCAAGGTCAGCTACCGCCTCCAGCTCGACGCCACGTCGAACGCGTACGTCTCCGTCACCGCCGTCCCCTCCCCCGGCAGCACTGTCTCCGTCATCGACGGGCTCAAGGTGTCCGTGGAGGACGACGACGGCACCCCCTGCTCAAGCGACACCGCGAATTTCGGCGCCGCTCGCAGTCCGCACCCGATCGCGGCGTGGGGCCGGCGCGAGATCTCGCCCACCAAGCCGCTGTGCCGGGAGGCCGGGTCCTACTACGTGTCCGTCGAGCGCGTCGACCCGAAGGGCGAGGGCTCCTCGCCCGACGCCTGGGATCTGGAACTCTTCGCGATGACGGAGCCCCGGACGGCGAAGACCGGGGAGACCAGCGCACCCGGGGTGTGGAACTCCGCCTCGCCCCAGCCGCTCCAAGGCGAGGCCGAGCGCCGCCGGGGCGGTGCGGGATTCGCCGGGGCCACCCCGCTGGACCAGGGGGTCTGGCGGGACGACATCCGGCCCGGCCAGACGGTCTTCTACGAGGTGCCGGTCGACTGGGGCCAGCAGCTCCACGTCACCGCCGAGCTGGGCAGCTCGGCATCCGCCGGCACCGGCTATACGCCCGACGCGCTGGACCTGGCCCTGTACAACCCGGCGCGCGGCCCCGTCGCCGACGTGGGCGTCGGCTACGACGGCGACCAGAAGTCCGGCAGCCTGCCTCCCTTGCCGCCGGTCGACCACGCCAACCGCTACGCCGTCACCGGTCAGGTCGGCGGGATGCGCTTCGCCGGCTCCTACTACCTCGTCGCGCACCTCGCGGAGAGCGTCGCCGACAGCTTCGGGGACGGGCCGTTCCACATGACCCTGCGGGTCCGGGTGAGCGGGGCGGCGCGGGGCGGGCCCGACTACGTGGGGGAGTCCGATCCGAAGGGCGTCTTCGAGGTCTCCGACCAGGACCGGGAGGCGGCGGCCGAGGGCGTGGCCGCGGATGACGACACCGCGATGCGGGTCGTCGCCGTGGGCGGGCTCGGCACCGGCAGCGCGCTGCTGGTGGGGCTCGGGGTGTGGACCGTGGTGGCCCGGCGGAGGAGCGCCGGGTAGGAGAGCCGGGCGGGCGCCCGGGCTGACGCCCGCGGGTGCTCAGATGCGGGCCAGGGCCCAGAACCCAACGGCGTAGCAGGCCAGGGCGAGGAGCAGGAGCGGGACCGCCACCTTGGCCGGTGGGCCGGGGCGGCGGGGAGGACGTTGCGCTCGGTGCCGTGAGGGCACCTGTCCGGGCCGTGGGGCTTGCCGGCTCTGTGGTGTCTGCGGGGTCTGGGTGGTGTAGGGGGCGGTGGAGGTGTTGGTGGGCTGCTGTGTTGCGGGTGGTAGGGGCTGGCTGGGGTAGACCGCGTGGTTCGAGGGGCTCGGGTGACTCGGGTAGGCCGGTGGGAGCGGCTGAGAGGGGGACAGGGGGTCTGTGCGGTCGTAGGGGAAGTGCAGGGACTGCTGGTGCGAGGGCTGTGCCTGTACATGTGCCTGTGCGTCGTGGCCCGGCGTGGGGGAGTTGATGACGGGGGCCTGGGGCGGCGGCAGGTGGAAGCTGCCGGTGTCCGACATGGAGGGCGGCTGAGCCGGGGTGTCCGGCGGGGCGGTGTCCTGGCGAGGGCCGGGCGGCATGACCGCTGCACCCGGGGAGGACCAGGCGTCGCCGTTGCCGGAGGCGTTCCGCCGGGACCGCTCCTCGCCCGCCGCCGTACCGGGCCGCTCCTCGCCCGTCACCGGGCTGGGCGGCTCGTCCTCTCTCGGTCGCAGCCCCCGCGCTCTCTCCAACGGGCCCTCCGGAGCGAACCCCGGGGGAAGCGGGCCGAGTTGGTCGAAGATCTCGATCAGTTCGTCGTCCGGCCCGGGCTCGGGGAGGAGCTCCGCGGCGGCGGCGAGCGCCTTGCGCGCCCCCGTGGCCGTACGGAACCGGGCCTGCGCGTCCGGCTGGAGCAGCATGGCCACCACCTGCCACAGCGGCTCCGGAATGCCCTTGGGCGCACCGGGCGTCCCGTGCTCGGCGAAATACTGGATGAGCGCCTTGCTGTCCGGCTTGGCACCCTCCAGCAGATACAGCGCGACCAGGCCTACGGCGAACAGGTCGGCGGGGAAGTCCGGCTCCGCGCCCATCATCTGCTCGGGCGCGAGATAACCGGGTGTCCCCACCACGAGGTTGGTCTCCGTCAGGCGGGGCTCACCCAGCCGCATCGCGATGCCGAAGTCGGACAGCCGCAGCCGCGGCCGGCCCGTGCCGGTGGCTTCCAGCAGGATGTTGGCGGGCTTGACGTCGCGGTGCACGACGTCCTCCGCGTGCACCGCGGCCAGCCCCGCCAGCAGCTGGTCGAGCAGCGCGCAGACGAAGGCCGGCGGTAGAGGCCCGTAGTCCCCGACGAGGTGGACCAGTGAACCGCCCGCGACCAGGTCCATGGTGAAGAGGACCTTGTCGTCGTCGGCGGCCCAGCTGGTGGGAGCGAGCACATGGGGGTGGTCGATCCGCAGGGCCTGTTCGCGGACGAAGCGCAGCAGCGAGTGCGCGTCGCTCTGGAGCAGGACCTTGGCGGCAACATAGCGGCGGCGGCGGTGGTCCCAGGCGCGCCAGACGGCGCCGACCCCTCCGCGTCCGATCGGGTCGACCAGTTCGTACCGGCCGGCGAACACCTCACCCATGGCTGTACGTCGCTCCTCCCCCTGTGGTCTCCCCCCTTGCTTCCCCCTCGACGAGCGTTACGACTCCCCGACGGGCGAAACGGCTCCCCCGATGACTGATACCGATGAGTGATACACGTCCCCCTCGCGTCGACCGGTCCCCCGTACGGCACACGCCCCCTCGTGCCCGCCCGTACGGTGACGCACCCCCCGTCACATCACCCGAAGCCCGGTGCCGAACCCCCTTCGGCTGCCGGGCGGTGGGATCAGCTCTGGTGGGACTGGTAGTGCGCGACCGCGTCCGAGGTGCGGCCGGCACCGTACACCCGGAGGAACTCGGCCAGCTCCGGGTGGGTCGGGGCGAGGGTCTCCGCGGCGTCGATGATGTCGCCCGCCGCCGCGACCGAGCGCAGCAGCGACTGGATCTCCCGGACGACGCGCTTGACCGTGGGCGCCCCCGAACTGCTCGTCGTCTGCGTGGTGTTGCTGAGCACCGAGCCCCCCTGTGACTTCTTGATCTCCTCCATGCGGTCGGTGGCCTCGGCCGCGCTCACGCTGCCGTCCGCGACCTGCCCCGCCAGGTCCTGAAGCAGCTGCACCCGCTGCACCACAGCGGGGTTGCCGATCTTCGCCCGCTGCCCGCTCATCAGCTGCGACAGCATCGGCGCGGACAGTCCCAGAACCCCCGCGAGACGAGCCTGGTTGAGACCAAGATCGTCGATGAGCCTACGGAAGAGCGCCCCCAGCGGCTCCCCGTACCAGTTCCGCTGCAGTTCCCGCGCTCTTGCGGTGGCTTCCTGCTGTGCGGCGTCCATTGCGTCTCCCCATCGCTTCCCCAAGTACGGCGGTTCGCGGTAGCGAACCACGCCGAGCATCTTACGGAGAGTGGTCGGCGACGGGGACCCCCAATCTTTTTGCGGAATCACGGGGGTGACCCGGTACTCTGGTCTCCGACGCTCGCCTGGACGTGGTTTCTCCGGGCGGACGTTTCTCTTCCGGGGCCTTAGCTCAGTTGGTAGAGCGCTGTCTTTGCATGGCAGATGTCAGGGGTTCGACTCCCCTAGGCTCCACTCTCGAATGCCCTCCGAACTGCGGAAACGTGGTTCGGAGGGCATTTTGCATGGGCGGTGCGCTCTGGTCGGTGAGCAGCGCCGGAGCAGTGTGCCGGCCAGGCCTGGCCAGGCCAGGCCAGGCCAGGCGCGGTGCGGTCGCCGCGCTGCATGCAGTGCTGGAGGAGAGCCGTGCCCCGCTGTGCCGCACCGCTCACGCCCGTCCTCGCCAGAGTTCCGCGGTCCTGCCCGGGCGTGCTCACTATCCTCGTCCTGACCAGGAATGAACGCACCTCATCGGGCGAGGAGTTGACAGGTGGCGGGACAACACGAGCAGGGACGACGTGACGCCCGCCTGGCCGCGCTGTGCAGCCGCCTCGGCGCACCAGGCGGGCCGCTGGCCGACGACACCGAACTGCGGGCGCTGGTGGCCGACGTGGCGGCCGGGGTGCGCACCGCGGAATTCCGGTGACCGGGGTCTCCGCCTACGAGCCGCTGCCGGGACTGGGGGAGGGGCGCGCCCTGCTGGAGGTGCGAACCTGCCCGCGTCGCCGCTGCACTCGCGTCGAGGCACCGGCCGGGACCCGGGCAGGGGGCGAACCGTCGCGCTGCGCCGTGTTCGACGAGCCCCTCCGACTGCTCGACGTCACGCCGTGAGCCCGGTGTGAGTGCCTTCCTCGGCACGCTGGGCGGAAAACTCGCCGAACGCTGGAGCGCGCTGCTCGTCCTGCCGGGGCTGCTCTACCTGGCGGTACTGGCCGGAGCGGTCGTGCTGCGCCGGGAACGGTGGTACGGCGTGGCCCGGCTGCGTGACGTCCTCGACGAGGTGGGGTGGCGCCCGCGGCCGACTCCCCCGGCGTCGTCGTTCTCACGGCGGCCGGAGTGCTGATCGGTGCCTTCGGCGTGGACCTGGTCGCCAGGGCCCTGGGCGCGGGCATCGAGGCGCTGTGGCTGGCCGAGGGCCGGGGGCCTCTGGCCCGTCGACTGACCGCGCGGCGGCTGCGGCGCTGGCGTGCGGCCGACGACGCCTTCCGGGAGGCACTGGTGGCGGCGGGACGCGCCCGGCTGAGCGGGGACGCCGAGGCCGCCGCCCTGGCCGAGCGGGCGGCGCTGCTGAACGCCGAACGTAACCGCATCGCCCTGGCGGCACCGAGCCGGCCCTTCTGGGTCGGGAACCGGCTGGCCGCTGTGGAGCAGCGGGTGTGGGGACAGTACCGGCTCGACCTGGCCTCGGCATGGCCCAGACTGTGGCTGCTGGTCGAGGACGGCGCGCGGCTGGAGCTCCAACACTGCTCGTCAGACGCTGGCCGCCGCGCACCGACTCCAGGCGTGGGGAGTGCTGTACGCGGTGCTCGCCGTGGTCTGGAGGCCGGCCGCGGTGCTGGGAGCCGGGGCGTTCCTGGTCGGGGTGCGCCAGGCACGGCCCGCGGCGGCCGTTCTCGCCGAGCTCGTCGAGTCGGCCGTCGACCTGCGGATCCGTGCGCTCGCCGACGATCTGGGATTCGACTGCCCGGGGCCGGTTGAGCACGCCACGGGCGAGGATCTGACCCGAGCGAAACGCAAGGGCACCTGACGGGTGGACCCCTGCGGTGGGCCGGGGGCGTTCTGAAGGAGGCGGCCCATGTTTCACGTGAAACAGCACGGCAGGGCGGGAGACTCCCAAGGCTCTCCAGGTTGAGTCCAGGCTGAGCCTCAAGTCTCCCACCCCGCCCTGCTGTCGGACCGGCTTCTGGAACCGGTGGCCGTCAGGAACGGTCGTCGCGCTTGGCGGCCTCGTCCTCGGCCTGCTTCGCCTCGACCTCCGGGTCGAGAACGGACTCACCACTGCCGTCCACGGAGGTCAGGCGGCCCGACTCGGGAACCTCCGTCGCAGCGGGCGGCTCCACCAGCCAGTCCGGGTTGGCCTGCTTGTCCCACCACTTCCAGGCCGCGAAGGCACCGCCCGCGACGGCGCCCAGAATGACCAGCGTCTTCATGGCCCGGCCGGCCCTCGCCCGCCGTTCCTGCTTGCGGATCAGCTTCTGGACCTCCTTCGACGAGACCTGACCGCGCAGCGCGGCCATCGCGGCCACACTCCGGGCGGCGGCCTCGCTCGTGACGGGCACGGCCGCGGCCATTGCCTGCTCCAGCCTTGGCCTGGAGTACTCCGCCGCCTGCCGGGCGGCCTTGCGCGTCCGGACGGCGGCCTCGTGGGCGGCCTGGTCGACCTTCGGCGGCACATGCGTGCGGGCCTGCTCCAGATACGGCTGCACATGGGCGCCGTACTGGACGCGCGCCTGCCCGGCGGCCTGCGTCACCTTGGGCGCTAGCCGTACGCGTGCCTCGTGTGCGTAGTGCGCGGCCCTGTCCTTGGCCGTGTCGGCGTAGGGCGCCACCACGTCCGCGGCGTGCAGCACGCTGTCCTTCGCCGAACCAGTCGCGGCGCGCACGCTGTCGATGCGGGTCACGGGTTCCTCCTCCTCGGTGGCGTACGGTATTTCGACTTTCCACCCTTTTACGGATCATGCCTCCCGGAGCACTGCCAGGCATGCGCGGGCGGGCATCCGGGTCACGGGAGCCGGCTCCGGGCCATCTCCGGTCGAAAACCGATCAAGAGCGGACCGAGTGCTGATCGGGAGCCGATCACATGCAATAGCGGATGAATAGGGGGCAACAGGAGCTTGTCGTCGACAATGCCACGGATCGCCGCCGCGCGCCCCCGCCCCGGGACTACTCGACTGGTTTTCTGCAAGCGATCGGCCCCGTTTACCCCCGGTGAACGGAGGACGGGCGACGCGGAGCCCCGTCCATGCGAGGATCAGGGAGTCACGGAAAGACAACGGAAGGCAGATCGTGGCTGAGCAGCTCTACGCCACCCTGAAGACCAATCACGGCGACATCGAAGTCCGGCTTCTGCCGAACCACGCCCCCAAGACGGTCAAGAACTTCGTCGAGCTCGCCCAGGGCGAGCGGGAGTGGACCCACCCGGAGACGGGCCAGAAGACCACGGACAGGCTCTACGACGGCACGGTCTTCCACCGGGTGATCAGTGGCTTCATGATCCAGGGCGGTGACCCGCTGGGCAACGGCACCGGCGGTCCCGGCTACCAGTTCGAGGACGAGTTCCACCCGGACCTGCGCTTCGACAAGCCCTACCTGCTGGCGATGGCCAACGCCGGCCCGGGCACCAACGGCTCGCAGTTCTTCGTCACCGTCTCCCCGACGGCGTGGCTGAACCGCAAGCACACCATCTTCGGCGAGGTCACCGACGCGGCCAGCCAGAAGGTCGTGGACACCATCGCCACGACCCAGACGAATCCGCGCACCGACCGCCCGCTCAACGACGTGGTCATCGAGTCGGTCGTCATCGAGACCCGCTGAGCGCTGGAACCCCCACAGGGAACCAATCGCCCCGCTCGTCCGTAAAGATGAGCGGGGCGGGCTTTTTCATCACGACCTAGGGGATCTCATGGACGACCAGGCTGCGGGCAGCCCGCAGGACGCCCACAGCGTCCCCATGTGCTACCGCCACCCGGACCGCGAGACCGGCATACGCTGCACCCGCTGCGAGCGCCCGATCTGCCCCGAGTGCATGGTCAACGCCTCCGTCGGCTTCCATTGCCCCGAGTGCGTCCGCAGTGGCTCCGGCACCGGTCACGCGCCCACGGCCGCGATGCCCCGGACGATCGGGGGCGGCGCCCTCACCGCCGATCCCCGCCTGCTGACCAAGATCCTCATCGGTATCAACCTGGCGGTGTTCATCGCCGTCTCCGTCCGCGAGTCGCTCCTGAACGACCTCGTCCTGCTCGGCGCCTGGCCGCCGGCGCCCTTCACACCCACACAGGGCGTGGCGGGCGGCGAGTGGTACCGCATGGTGACCGCGATGTTCACCCACCAGGAGATCTGGCACATCGCGTTCAACATGCTCAGCCTGTGGTGGCTCGGCGGCCCGCTCGAAGCGGCACTCGGCCGGGTCCGTTACCTCGCGCTCTACTTGGTCTCGGGCCTCGCGGGCAGCGCCCTGGCCTATCTGCTGACCTCTCCGAACACGGCGACGCTGGGCGCCTCCGGCGCGATCTTCGGCCTGTTCGGCGCCACGGCCGTGTTGATGCGCCGGCTCAATTACGACATGCGGCCGATCATCGCGCTGCTGGTGATCAACCTGATCTTCACCTTCAGCCCGGGCTTCAACATCTCCTGGCAGGCCCACATCGGAGGCCTTGTCGCCGGTGTCGTCGTCGGATACGCCATGGTCCATGCCCCGCGCGAGCGACGCGCCCTGATCCAGTACGGCACATGTGCGCTGGTCCTCGGCCTGGTCGTCCTGTTGACCCTGTTGAGGACGGCCCAACTCAGCTGAGCGCGGGTGTTGTCCACAGCGGGTTGCGGATCTTGTGCACAGCGTGCGGGAACACATGTGCCCCCTGCCACCGACCTGCGTTTCCGCAGGTCAGGCAGGAGGCGAACAAGTTTTCGAGATCCGGTACTTCCGTCATACCGGCGTCAACGCTCAACGAGTTATCCACAGATCGTCGTTCTTTTCCACCTGTGGAAAACTGCTGTGGATAACTCAGCGAACAACCCTGGGCAGGGCTGCGTTCACCTGCTGGCGAGCGCTACTTCCACTGGGTCGAGACACCGAATCCGGCAGCGATGAAGCCGAAGCCCACCACGATGTTCCAGTTGCCCAGCGAGTCGATGGGCAGCGAGCCGTCGGTGACGTAGAAGACCACGATCCAGGCCAGGCCGATGAGGAACATGGCCAGCATGACGGGCGCGACCCAGGCACGGCTGTTCAGCTTGATGGCGGTCGTCTGCTTCGCAGGCGGCGGCGTGTAGTCGGCCTTCTTGCGGATACGTGACTTCGGCACGAGGGTCTCTCCTGTCGATGCGCTGCGTGGCCGCGCAGGGAACTGAGTCGGTCTCGGGGCAACGTAAGGGGACTCTGAGCGCTCCCCCGGGCGTCCGTTAGCGTAGTGCTTCCGTGGCGCCGAAGGAGATAAGGGTACGTTGAGCAATTCTGCCGACTCCCCCGGGACGGGATCCACCCCTGAGCGCGCGCGCCGTTTCCGGCCCGTGCGGATCCTCACGGCGGCCGTGTTCGCTCTCGCGGGACTCATTTTCTTCACCAGCTTCAACACCGCCAAGGGCACCAACATCCGCACGGACACCTCGCTGCTGAAGCTGTCCGATCTCATCCAGGAGCGCAGCCGGGAGAACGGCGAGCTGGAACAGACCAACGGGACCCTGCGCAAGGAGATCGAGACGCTCGCCGAGCGCGACGACGGCAGCACCAGGGCGGAGGACGAGAAGCTCGCCGCCCTGGAGAAGCGCGCGGGCACGCAGAAGCTCAAGGGCGAATCGCTCACGGTCACGCTCAACGACGCCCCGCCGGACGCCACCGCCAAGCTGCCCGGCTATCCCGAGCCGCAGCCCGACTACCTGGTCATCCACCAGCAGGACCTCCAGGCCGTGGTGAACGCGCTGTGGCAGGGCGGGGCCAAGGGCATCAAGGTCATGGACCAGCGGCTGATCTCCACCAGCGCCGTGCGCTGCGTGGGCAACACCCTGATCCTTCAGGGCCGCGTCTACTCACCGCCGTACAAGATCACGGCGGTCGGTGACCCGGGCAAGCTCCAGAAGGCGCTCGCGGCGTCCCCGGCGATCCAGAACTACATGGTCTATGTCAACGTCTACGGGCTCGGCTGGAAAGTCGAGGAGAACGGGCCGGTGACTCTTCCCGGCTACTCGGGCACAGTGGATCTGCACTACGCGAAGCCCGTGGAGGAGTAGAGCCTGGCCGGGGGAGCCGCCGGTGCGTGTGATCGTCAGGACCGTCAGTGAACTGTGCATCACCGTCGGCAGCGTGATCGTGCTGTTCGTCGTCTACGTGCTGTTCTGGACCGGCGTGCAGGCCGACGACACCATGGACGACCAGATCGAACTGCTTCAGGAGCAGTGGGCGCAGCCGAGCGCGCCCCCCGCGGCGGCCGGCTCCTCCCCCGCGAGCCCTCCGAAACCCGCGCCCTACGCCAAGGGCAAGCCCTTCGCGATCATGTACGTCCCGCGTCTTGGTTTCACGTGGAACAAGCCGGTCCTCGAAGGCACGGCCACCGGCACCCTGAAGAAGGGCCTGGGCCACTACGCGGAGACGGCGCAGCTAGGCCAGAAGGGGAACTTCGCGGTCGCCGGCCACCGCCGCACCCATGGCGACCCCTTCAAGGACTTCCCCCAGCTGAGGCGTGGGGACGCCGTGGTGCTGACCGACGGCACGACCTGGTTCACGTATCGGGTCGACAAAGGCCCGTACAAAACAGTGCCCTCCGACATCGAGGTGATCGACCCTGTCCCACGTACATCCGGGTACACGCGTTCGGGCCGCTATCTGACGCTGACCACGTGCGAACCGGAATGGGGACACAGTCATCGGCTGATCGTCTGGGCGCATCTGGACTCCACCCAGCCCGTGGAGGCAGGGAAACCTGAGGCGTTGCGCCGCTAGTCTGGTGGCTGTACGGCGTGGGTCTGGTGCCGTGGTACGACGGAAGGGACGGCATGTACGGCTGGATCTGGCGGCATCTGCCGGGGAACACGTGGGTGAGGGCGCTGATCTCACTCGCCCTGGTCGTGGCCGTGGTCTACGTCCTCTTCCAGTACGTCTTCCCGTGGGCGGAACCGCTGCTGCCCTTCAACGATGTGACGGTGGACAACCAGTGAGCGCACGCATTCTCGTCGTCGACAACTACGACAGCTTCGTCTTCAACCTGGTCCAGTACCTGTACCAGCTGGGCGCCGAGTGCGAGGTCCTGCGCAACGACGAGGTGTCGACGGCGCATGCCCAGGACGGCTTCGACGGTGTCCTGCTCTCCCCGGGTCCGGGCACGCCGGAGGAGGCGGGCGTCTGCGTCGACATGGTCCGGCACTGCGCCGCCACGAGCGTCCCGGTCTTCGGTGTGTGCCTCGGCATGCAGTCGATGCAGGTGGCCTACGGCGGTGTGGTGGACCGCGCGCCCGAGCTGCTGCACGGCAAGACCTCGCTGGTCGAGCACACGAGCCGGGGTGTCTTCGCGGGCCTGCCCTCGCCCTTCACGGCGACGCGGTACCACTCGCTGGCCGCCGAGCCCGCGACGGTTCCGGCCGAGCTGGAGGTCACCGCCCGGACGCACGACGGCATCGTCATGGGCCTGAGGCACCGGGAACTTCCGGTCGAGGGTGTGCAGTTCCATCCCGAGTCGGTGCTGACCGAGCACGGACACCGGATGCTGGCCAACTGGCTGGTGGAGTGCGGCGACCAGGGTGCGGTGGCGAGGTCGGCCGGGCTCGCCCCGGTGGTGGGCAGGGCCACGGCGTGACCGCGCTGCGCCCCGAGCGCGAGTCCGACACCTCGTACGGGCAGCAGTCGTACGGGGTGCCGGGTGCGTTCGAGGACTGGTCGGGTGGAGGGGCGTACGGTGCTTCTCCGCAGCCGGAACCGCAGCCGCAGCCGTACATGTCAGAGCCGTACATGTCAGAGCCGGAGCCGCAGCCGTACGCGCCGCAGCAGCAGCCGTACGCGCCAGAGCCGTTCACGTCGGAACCGTTCGCGTCCGAGCCGGAGCCGTACCCCGCGTCGTACGAGCCCGTCCCGGACGAGCCGTACCGGCCTGTCGTCGACGAGGAGACGGTGGCGCTGCGGATACCGGATCCGCCGCCCGCGGCCGGTGACCCCACAGCCGGTTCTCCGGGCTCTTCCGCCACGCGGCACGACGGATCCGCCCGTGGCGGGCGCGCGGCCCGCAGAAAGGCCTCCAAACGCCGTCACGGGCGCCATGGCGGCGCTTCGGAGACCCGTCCGGCCCAGGACTCGGCCCAGGACGGGCGGCGGGCGCCGCTGTCGCGGGTCGAGGCGCGACGGCAGGCGCGGGCGCGCAAGCCGGGCCCGGCGGTGGTGGCCAGCCGGGCGGTAGGTGAGGTGTTCATCACGACCGGCGTGCTGATGCTGCTGTTCGTGACCTACCAGCTGTGGTGGACGAACGTCCGGGCGCACGCGCAGGCCGGCAAGGAGGCCAGCAGCCTCCAGGACAACTGGGCGAACGGCAAACGCAACCCAGGGGCCTTCGAGCCGGGGCAGGGCTTCGCCATCCTGCACATCCCGAAGCTGGACGTGGTGGTGCCGATCGCCGAGGGCACCAGCAACAAGGGTGTTCTCGACCGGGGCATGGTCGGCCACTACGCCGAGGGCGCGCTGAAGACCGCGATGCCGAGTGACAAGACCGGGAACTTCGGGCTCGCGGGCCACCGCAACACCCACGGAGAACCGTTCCGGTACATCAACAAGCTCACTCCGGGCGATCCCATCGTCGTGGAGACGCAGGACGAGTACTACGTCTACAAGATGGCGTCGATCCTGCCGGTCACCCCACCCAGCAACACGAGCGTCCTGAATCCCGTCCCCGCGGGGTCGGGATTCACCGAGCCCGGCCGCTACATCACGCTGACCACGTGCACGCCGGAGTTCACCAGCAAGTACCGGATGATCGTCTGGGGCAAGATGGTCGAGGAACGGCCGCGCAGCAAGGGCAAGCCGGATGCGCTCGTCAGTTAAGGGCAGATGACCAGTGGCAGCGACCACCGACACGGAGCACGAAGAGCACACCGGCGCGGCGGCGTCCCGGCCGTCCGCGGCCCGGCGCCGTCCCGGCCCGATCGCCATCGCGGTGAGCGTCTTCGGGGAACTCCTCATCACCGCGGGCCTGGTCCTGGGTCTGTTCGTCGCCTACTCGCTCTGGTGGACGAACGTGGTCGCCGACCGCGCGGCCGGGAAACAGGCGGACCAGGTCCGTGACGACTGGGCTGACGGCCGGGGTGGCCCGGGTGCGCTGGACACGAAGAACGGCATCGGGTTCCTGCATGTGCCGGCGATGAAGAACGGCGAGGTCCTGGTCGAGAAGGGCACGTCGAACAAGATCCTCAACGACGGTGTCGCCGGGTACTACACCGATCCCGTCAAGTCGGCCCTGCCGATGTCGGGCAAGACCGGCAACTTCTCCCTCGCCGCCCACCGGGACGGGCACGGCGCCAAGTTCCACAACATCGACAAGATCAAGAAGGGCGACCCGATCGTCTTCGAGACGAAGGACAAGTGGTACGTCTACAAGGTCTACGGCATCCTTCCCGAGACCTCGAAGTACAACGTCAAGGTCCTCTCGGCGGTCCCCAAGGAGTCCGGCAAGAAGAAGCCCGGGCACTACATCACTCTGACGACCTGCACGCCGGTGTACACGAGCACGTACCGCTACATCGTGTGGGGCGAACTGGAGCGGGTCGAGAAGGTCAACGCGGACCGGACACCGCCGAAGGAACTGAGCTCCTAGCGCGGTGATGTCGATCCCTCGGGCGCTCCGGGCGCGATGAGTTCACGGCGGTGCTCGCCGGAGGACGGGATGAGGGTGTTGAGCAGCGGGACGACGGCCCGGGCCCGGGTCCAGGACGCCCTCGCCGCCTACGAGACGGCCCGCCGCCCCGCCCAGCGCCCGGCCGGCGTCGCCCGCCTGATTCACCGTGCGGTGCACACCCGACGCCCGCTCGCCCCGGTGCGGAACGCCGCGATGCGCCTGTTCCTGACGGCCGACAGGCCACCGGCCTGACATACGGCAGGGCCCCGGCGCCCTGTCGAGGGTGCCGGGGCCCTGCCGTTGGTCGGGTACGACCCGACGGGTCAGTCCTCGTCGCGGCCGGTGATGCCGCCGAAGATGCCGCCGTTGCCGTTGCCGCCGCCGTTGTTGTTGCCGCCTCCGATGCCGACGGTCTGCAGAGTGATGACCGTGGCCGCCGGGTCGTCGACCTCCTGGTTGCCCTGCGGGTCCTGGCCGGAGACGATGGCGGTGTCGCTCTGGTCGCTGCCGCCCGCGAACTGGATGTTCGTGAAGCCGGCGGCCGCAAGGATCTGCTTGGCCTGGCCGACGTTCTGGCCGACGACCTGGGGCACGCGCGTCTTCTGCTGTTCCTTCTTCTTGCCGATCTGGATGTTGACCGACGAGTTCTTGTCGACGGAGGCGCCGGCCTGCGGCGTGGTCGTGATGACCTTGCCGACCTGGTTGTCGTCGTCGGTCTCCACCTCGGTGCAGTTGCCGACCAGGTTGCTGTCCTGCATCTGCTGCTTGGCCGCGTCACAGGTCTGGCCGAGCACGTCCGGGACGGTGGACTTCGCCGCTTCCTTGGCGATGGTGAGGGTGATGGTGGAGCCCTTCTCCACCTCCGCGCCCAGGCGCGGGTTCTGCTCGAGGACGGTGCCGGGGTCCTCCGGGGACTCCTTCGACTTCGTCTCTACCTGGAACTCGTACTTGTCGTCCCCCAGCGTCGCCTTGGCGTCGTCCAGGCTGTCGCCGACGACGCTCGGCACCGCGACCTTCGGCGCCCCGGTCGACACGACCAGGGAGATGGTGTCGCCCTTCTTGACGTTCGTTCCGGCTGTCGGGTCCTGCGAGCAGATGTTGCCCTTGGTCTGGTTCTCGCAGGCCTTCTTGCTGAAGGACAGTTCCAGGTCGGCGTTGGTGGCGAGCTTCCGGGCGTTCTGCTGGGTCTCACCGACGAAGTTGGGCGCCGCAAACGGGTCGTCGCTCGCGCCTCCGTTGCCGCTGAACGCCCACCGGCCGATCAGGATCGCTCCCACCAGCACCAGGATGCCCGCCACCACCAGCAGGATCGTCGAGGTGTTGGACTTGCGCTGCTGCCCGCGGCGCCGGTCGGGGCGGTCGTCGTAGCCGTAACCGCCGTCGTCCGGGCTCATGGGGGGCAGCATCGACGTGGCGCCCGCGCCGGAGTCCGCGCGCAGGGCCGTCGTCGGCTGGTCGTCGGGGTAGCCGCCGTAGCCCACCGAGCCCATCGCGGCCGTGGCCGCGACCGGCTGGCCGTCGAGGCAGGCCTCGATGTCGGCGCGCATCTCGTCGGCCGACTGGTAGCGGTAGTCCGGGTCCTTGACCAGCGCCTTCAGGACGATCGCGTCCATCTCGGGCGTGATCTCGGGGTCGAAGACCGAGGGGGCCTGCGCCTCTTCCCGTACGTGCTGGTATGCGACGGCCACCGGGGAGTCGCCGACGAAGGGAGGCCTTACCGTCAGCAGCTCGTACAGCAGGCAGCCGGTGGAGTAGAGGTCCGACCGCGCGTCGACCTGCTCGCCCTTCGCCTGCTCCGGCGAGAGGTACTGGGCCGTGCCGATGACCGCCGCGGTCTGCGTCATGGTCATGCCGGAGTCGCCCATGGCGCGGGCGATGCCGAAGTCCATCACCTTGACCTGGCCGTTGCGCGTCAGCATGACGTTCGCGGGCTTGATGTCGCGGTGGACGATGCCGTTGCGGTGGGCGTACTCCAGGCCTTGGAGGATGCCGATGGTCATCTCCATGGCCCGCTCCGGCAGCAGCTTGCGGCCGGAGTGGAGCAGCTCACGGAGCGTCGAGCCGTCCACGTACTCCATGACGATGTACGGGATCGACACGTTGTCGATGTAGTCCTCGCCCGTGTCGTAGACCGCGACGATCGCGGGATGGTTGAGCGAGGCGGCCGACTGGGCCTCCCGGCGGAACCGGGCCTGGAAGGAAGGGTCACGCGCGAGATCCGCGCGCAGCGTCTTCACCGCCACGGTGCGGCCGAGGCGGGTGTCATGCGCGAGGTAGACCTCCGCCATGCCACCACGCCCGAGCACCTGGCCCAGTTCGTACCGGCCGCCGAGGCGACGCGGCTCTTCCATAGCTACCTACCAGCCCTCTCCGTCGATCCCGACCGGAAGCTTGTACGGTCGGAGGCTGCCGTCCGGGCCTACCGTACCCGGCTCGCTTTGTGTGACCTGGCCAAGCCCGTCAGCCGATACAGGACCGGTATCGCAACGTGCACCGATGTGAAGCAGACGTGAGCGGGGTCACTCCTTGCTCTCGATGACCGCCTCCATCACGTTCCTCGCGATCGGCGCCGCGAGGCCGCCGCCGGAGATGTCGTCACGAACGGCCTTGTCGTCCTCGATCACGACCGCCACGGCGACCGGCGAGGTGCCGTCGTCACCCTTGGCGTACGAGATGAACCACGCGTAGGGGTTCTCGCTGTTGTCGACACCGTGCTGGGCGGTACCGGTCTTGCCGCCCACCTTGACGTTGGGGATCTTGGCGTTCGAGCCCGTGCCCTTCTCGACGACCGTCTCCATCATCGACTGGAGCTTCTGGGCGTTCTCCGAGGACAGCGGCTGGCTGAGCTCCTCGGGCTCGGTCTTCTCGAGGGTGTCGACGCTGCGGGCCTGGAGCTCGTCGACCATGTACGGCTTCATCAGCTTGCCGTCGTTGGCGACGGCCGAGGCGACCATGGCCATCTGCAGCGGGGTCGCGGCGGTGTTGAACTGGCCGATGGAGGAGAGCGCGGTCTGCGAGGCGTTCATGTCGTCGGAGAACACCGAGGCGTTGGCGCGGACCGGCGTGAACTGCTCCTCGGTGAAGCCGAACTTCTTTGCCATGTCCAGCATCTTGTCGTTGCCGAGGTCGGCGCCGATCTTGCCGAAGACGGTGTTGCAGGAGTACTGCAGGGCGACCCGGAGCGTGGCGTTCTTACAGGGGATGTTGCCCTCGTTCTTCAGCGGAGTCGTGGTGCCCGGCATGATCCACGGCAGCGGTGTCTCCGTCTTCTGGTCCGGGTCCGTGTACAGACCGTCCTCCAGGGCGGCGGCCGCGGTGAGGACCTTGAAGGTGGAGCCGGGCGGGTACGTCTCGCGCAGGGCCCGGTTGAGCATCGGGTCGTCCGGGTTGTTCTTCTTCTGGAGCTTCTGCCAGGCCTTGGTGTCCGTCGTCGTGGAGTTCCCGGCGAAGGACGACGGGTCGTACGACGGGTAGGAGGCCAGGGCCAGGATCTTGCCGGTGGACGGCTCCAGGGCGACGACGGAGCCCTTGCCGCCCTGCCTCTTCAGACCGTTGTACGCGGCCTTCTGCGCGGCGGCGTTCAGGGTCGTGACGACGTTGCCGCCCTCCTGCTTCTTGCCGGTGAGCATGTCGAGGGTGTTGCGGAAGAAGAGCCGGTCGTCGTTGCCGGTGAGGATGCCGTCCTCGATGGACTCCAGCTGGGTGGCGCCGAAGGCCTGCGAGGCGTACCCGGTGACCGGCGCCCACATCGCGCCGTCCTTGTAGGTCCGCTTGAACTTGAAGTCGCTGCCGGACGTCTCGGTCGAGCCGGTGATCGGCTGTCCGCCGACGATGATGTCGCCGCGCGGCGAGGCGTAGCGCTCGATGACGACGCGGCGGTTGTTCTTGTCGGTCCTCAGCTCGTCGGCCTGGACGTACTGGATCCAGTTGTCGCGGATCAGCAGTGCCAGAACGAGCAGGCCGCAGAAGATCGCGATCCGGCGCAGGGGCTTGTTCATGACGGGCGGACCACCTGGGTCATCTCGGCGTCGGGGTTGGCGGCGGGAGCGGGGGCCGGGCGTCGGGCGGTGTCGCTGATACGCAGCAGAACGCCGATCAGAGCCCAGTTGGCGATCACGGAGGAACCGCCGTAGGCCACGAACGGCAGCGTCATACCGGTCAGCGGGATGAGGCCCATGACACCGCCGGCCACGACGAAGACCTGGAGGCCGAAGGCGCCGGACAGGCCGATGGCCAGCAGTTTGCCGAACGGGTCGCGGGCCGCGAGCGCGGTGCGTACGCCCCTCTCGATGATCAGGCCGTAGAGCAGCAGGATCGCCATGACACCGGCGAGCCCCAGCTCCTCGCCGAAGGTGGCGAGGATGAAGTCGGAGTTGGCAGCGAAGCCGATGAGGTCGGAGTTGCCCTGCCCGAGGCCGGTGCCGAGGGTGCCACCGGAGCCGAAGGCCCACAGGGCCTGCATGGCCTGCTCGGAGTGGACGACGCCGTCCTGGACGCCGGCGCGGGAGAGTTCGAACTCGCGCATCGGGTCGAGCCAGGCATGCACGCGCGTCTGGATGTGCGGCTCGAAGCTCGCCACGCCGACGGCGCCGACCGCGGACATCAGCAGACCGAAGACGATCCAGCTGGTCCGCTCGGTGGCGACGTACAGCATGATGATGAACATCCCGAAGAACAGCAGCGACGTACCGAGGTCGGTCTCGAAGACCAGGATGAGGATCGAGATGACCCAGACGACGAGGATCGGACCCAGGTCGCGGCCGCGCGGCAGGTACAGGCCCATGAAGCGGCGGCTGGCCAGGGCGAGGGCGTCTCTCTTGACCATGAGGTAGCCGGCGAAGAAGACCGCCAGGGCGATCTTGGCGAACTCACCGGGCTGGAGCGTGCCGAGGCCGGGGATCTTGATCCAGATCTTGGCGCCGTAGATGTTCGCGCCGAGTCCCGGCACGAGCGGCAGGATCAGCAGGAACAGCGCTCCGGCCATGGAGATGTAGGTGTAGCGCTGGAGGACACGGTGGTCCTTGAGGAAGATCACCACGACCGCCAGCAGGGCGACGCCCATCGCCGAGTACAGCAGCTGGCGCGGTGCGGCTTCGGCGTAGTTGCTGAGTCGCTTGGACTGGTCCAGGCGCCAGATGACGACCAGACCGAGCCCGTTCAGCAGCGTCGCCAGCGGCAGCATCAGCGGGTCCGCGTACGGCGCGAACTTCCGTACGGTGAGATGGCCGACGCCCGCGAGCAGGCCGAGTCCGAGCCCGTAGCTCAGCAGGCCGGGCGGCACCGAGTCGTTGATGGCCAGCCCGACGTTGGCATAGGCGAACACCGGAATGACCACCGCGAAAGCCAGCAGCGCGAGCTCGGTGTTGCGCCGGCTCGGCGCGCCGATCGCGCCGATCGTGGATGTGTGGTGCGTCGGCGAGTGCGATGTGTTCGTACCGCTCATCGTGTAACAGGGCCTCTCACGGCTTGCCTACTGCTTACCGCACAGCGAGACGACCTTCTGCTCTTCCTCCGAGAGGCTGGGGCCGGGGCTGGGAGTAGGTGCGGTCGTGGACGGGTTCGGGGACTTTTCAGGCGCTGACGGCGAGCCCGACGGGTTCGACGGGTTCGGCGTCGGTGTGGCCTTGGACGTGAAGGAGGCGGGAGTGGTTCCCGTGGTGCCCCCGGCCTCGCCTTCGCCGGTCTTGGAGTTGTTCTGGCTCTCGGCTTCGCGCCGCTGCGCCTCCTTCTTGCACGCGGAGGCCTGCACCGACAGTTCCTGGATCTTCGCCTGGGCGTTCTTCAGCCCGCCCTCGGCGATGGTCGCCTCGACCAGCTTCTGCTGGTAGGGCGGCAGGTACTTGAGTTCGATCTCGGGGTGGTCCTTCTCGACCTCCGACAACGACACCCACGCCAGGTCCTGGCTGATGCCCCGGTACAGCGCGACGTGCTCGTCCTCGGCGCCGACGTAGTACTGCGTCTGCGTCCAGCGCCAGCCGCCGTACATACCGCCGCCGACGACGGCCAGCGCGAGGACGCCGTAGAGGGATCTCTTCAGCCAGCGGCCCTTCTTACGCGGCTTGACGAAGTCGTCGTCGCCGTAACCGAGGTCGGCCGCCGGGATGTAGCCGGTGGTGTCGCCGGAGCCGGGCGGACCGAACTCGCCGCCTCCGCCGCCCTGGCCGGGCCCCCGGCGGCCGAGCCCGGAGGCGCGGCCGGCGGGGGTCTGCATGAAGGCGTTGTCCTGCAGCTGGTGCTGGTTCTCGGCGACGGCGCCGACCACGACCGGGGTGTCGGACAGCTGCCCCGCGAGGGTGTCGCCGGTGTCGAGGTCGAGGACGTCGGCGACGATGACGGTGATGTTGTCCGGGCCGCCGCCGCGCAGCGCCAGCTCGATCAGGTTCTGGACGGTCTCCTGGGGGCCCTGGTAGCTGGCGAGGGTGTCCTCCAGCGTCTGGTGGGACACCACGCCGGACAGGCCGTCGGAGCAGATCAGGTAGCGGTCGCCGGCGCGGACCTCGCGGATGGACAGGTCCGGCTCGACGTGGTCGCCGCTGCCGAGCGCGCGCATGAGGAGCGAGCGCTGCGGGTGGGTCGTGGCCTCCTCCTCGGTGATGCGGCCCTCGTCGACCAGGCGCTGCACCCAGGTGTGGTCCTGCGTGATCTGCGTCAGTACGCCGTCGCGGAGGAGGTACGCGCGGGAGTCGCCGACGTGGACCAGGCCGAGGCGCTGACCGGTCCAGAGCAGGGCGGTGAGGGTGGTCCCCATGCCCTCCAGCTGGGGGTCCTCCTCGACCATCGAGCGCAGCTGGTCGTTGGCGCGCTGTACGGCCATGCCGAGCGAGGTGAGGATGTCGGAGCCGGGGACGTCGTCGTCGAGCGCGACGATCGTGGAGATGGCTTCGGAGGAGGCGACCTCGCCCGCCGCGGCGCCGCCCATGCCGTCGGCGATGGCGAGCAGGCGCGGGCCGGCGTACCCGGAGTCCTCGTTGCCCTCCCGGATCATCCCCTTGTGCGATCCGGCCGCGAAGCGCAGTGACAGACTCATGCGCACCTCGCCTGTCGGCTCCGGGTACAGCCGGTCGTGTCGAGCCACACTGCCCACCCTCCGGTCGGGAGCGCGCGGGGGCCCGGGGTGGGGCCCGCCACTGCGTGCTCGCTCCGCTCGCGCCTATCCATGATGTAGCACTACTTCCGCAGCTCGATGACGGTCTTGCCGATGCGGATCGGCGCGCCCAGCGCAATCGGTGTGGGAGTCGTCAGCCGGTTCCGGTCCAGGTACGTGCCGTTGGTGGAGCCGAGGTCCTCGACGATCCACTGGCCGTCGCGGTCCGGGTAGATCCTGGCATGGCGGCTGGAGGCGTAGTCGTCGTCCAGCACGATCGTCGAGTCGTGCGCCCGGCCCAGGGTGATGGTCTGGCCCTGGAGCGCGACCGTGGTGCCGGTGAGGGTGCCCTCGGTCACGACCAGCTTGGTGGGAGCGTTACGGCCGCGTCGGCCGCCGCCGGACTGCTGGCGCTGCTGCGGCGGCGCCTGGCGGGCGGCCTGCTGCTGCCGGCCGGCCTCCCGTCGCGATCCGCGCTGGGTGACGCGCGTACCGAACAGGTCGCTCCGGATGACCTGCACGGCCACGATCACGAACAGCCACAGAACGGCCAGGAAACCCAGCCGCATGACCGTGAGGGTCAGCTCTGACATTGCCCCCGCTTCACCCTTCGGCTTGCCGGTAAATGATGGTGGTGCTGCCCACGACGATCCGCGAGCCGTCGCGGAGCGTAGCGCGGGTGGTGTGCTGCCCGTCCACCACGATGCCGTTGGTGGATCCGAGATCCTGGATCGTCGAGGGCGTTCCGGTCCGGATCTCGCAGTGCCGGCGGGAGACGCCGGGGTCGTCGATCCGCACGTCGGCGTCGGTGCTGCGGCCCAGCACCAGCGTCGGGCGGGAGATCTGATGGCGCGTGCCGTTGATCTCGATCCAGTGGCGGGTGCGTCCGCCGGCCGCCGGGGCGGCCGGGGGCCGCTGGCCGCCCGCGGGCGCGGCGGGCTGCGGGTAGCCGTATCCGCCGGGGCGGCCGCCGGGTGGCGGCGCGGACGGCATGGGCGGGGCGCCCGCGGGCGCGGCGGGCTGCGGGTAGCCGTATCCGCCGGGGCGTCCGGCGGGCGGGGCGGCGGGCGCGGCACCGGCCCCCGGGGCCTGCTGGCTGCTGGAGGAGGCGAGCGTACGGCTGCGCACCCGGTACAGGCCGGTGTCCAGGTCGTCCGCCTTCTCCAGGTGCACCTTGATCGGGCCCATGAAGGTGTAGCGCTGCTGCTTGGCGTAGTCACGCACCATGCCGGCGAGCTCGTCGCCGAGCTGGCCGGAGTAGGGGCTGAGCCGCTCGAAGTCCGGCGTGCTCAGCTCCACGATGAAGTCGTTGGGCACGACCGTCCGGTCGCGGTTCCAGATGGTGGCGTTGTTGTCGCACTCGCGCTGGAGCGCGCCGGCGATCTCCACGGGCTGGACCTCGGACTTGAACACCTTCGCGAAGGTGCCGTTGACCAGACCTTCGAGACGCTGCTCGAACTTCTTCAGGACTCCCATGGGGCACCTCCTCCGTCGCTGCCGTCCTGTGTGCTGCCCTGCGGGCCGCTTGCCTGGTACTGCTTACTGATCGTATCCACGCGCCGCTCGATCGGCTGGTTCCCCCTGTCAGCACGGCCGACGGGTGTCGACGCTTGACGAAGTTCCCTGTGGAGCTCCCCTTCGAACTCCTCCGGTGGTACGGCTGCCGCGCAACCGCTCTCGCGTACTCCCGACAAGGATCGTAGAGGCGGCCGAAGACCAGTGTCCCGCACCCGGCTGTGGACCCGGACCGCCTCCTGGGGAGACAGGGGGTACCGGTACGAGGTTGATACGTGAAGCGCTACGCGTTGATACGTGGCCAGGGCACCGAAGGTTCGGCGGCGGGTCTGCCTGCGGAGGAAGGGATGTGAATCCACCCCGACCCGCGTGCTAATGTTCTGGGTGTCGGAAGGCGCCAGGCCCCAAGGGGCAGGAGCCCACGACACACCCAATGCGCGGGTGGCGGAATAGGCAGACGCGCTGGATTCAGGTTCCAGTGCCCGCAAGGGCGTGGGGGTTCAACTCCCCCCTCGCGCACCAAGGAGCACCGACGAAAGTGCTCTAGCTGCACCGACGGAATGGGCGGCATCGCGATGGCGATGCCGCCCATTCCTGTTTCTGCGGTGTGATGTCTGTCTCTGGGCACGGTGAAGCGGACCGTCGGTGGCTGAGGGCCGCCGGCGGTCCGCGTTCATGGGTGGATCTTGCTTGAGTAGCTCTTGGATCGTGCCCTCTGTGAGGAAGGTCTCAGCGCTGGGTGATGTGGCCCTTGGGGGTCCAAGTGCCCAGAGGCTTGGTCCTGCGGCGGCGGGTGGGCCGTCGGCGGGGCCGTTCGCCGCCCAGAGCGATGGCGTCGGCCCAGGAGGCGAGTTTGCGGCGGTTGGCGTGGGCGAGCTGGAAGGCCAGGAGGAGGGTCTGGGCCGCGATGCCGCGGATGCCGCGGATGCGGCGGGTGCCGGCGTCTTCGAGGCGTTCCTGGAGGCGGTCCTTGGCGAAGCCGTTGATGCCTTCGACGCTGTTGCGGAGCCGGAAGTAGACCCGTTGCCAGGCTTCGGAGCCGTACTGGAGGGGCTGCCAGAGGTTGGCGCCGGCTTCCGGGGGACGGTGAGAGTGCGCTGGACGCAGCACAGCGGTGAGCCGGCCGGGTTCGGGACGGGGTCGACGAGGGGCAGGTGGATGCCGCGGCCGAGCGTGCGGGGCTTGAGAGGGCACTGCGCGCGGTTGGCTTCTGCCGGGCATATCACGCGGCGGTGAAACATGGCCGCCGGGGCCGTACGGCTGTCGGCGGACGACCTGGCAGCACTGTGCGCGGGCTTGCCATCCAGGCCACTGCGGCGCATATGACAATTATTTCAGCCTCAGATGTGCCAAGTAATGAGCGCCGTCAAGATGTACGTCACTCAAGGACCAAGGTGTCGGCGCCACCAGTTCCTCCAACTCCTCTGGAGAGAGGAAAAGGTAGTCGAACCAGTCGGTTACGACGGCTCGGTGACTGATGCGGATACTCCATTGGCCGGGGAGCCGTCCCCGCTGCCGATTGCGCTCGCGATAGCGGACGTCGTGGTCGTCCACGAAGGCAGCGTGGTCGATCGTCGTACCGAGCAAGGAGGCGCCATCACGGGCTGTCCGGGCCAGCGCGGTCAGGATGGTGGGTGCGGTTTCCCTGTCCTGCAGGAGCCCGAGGCCGTTTCCGGCCATGACGATGGTATCGAAGGGCTTGTGGAGCGGGGGGAGATCGGTGATGGAGGCAACTGCCGCGTCGATGCCCCGTGACGTGCAGAGACGCACTGCTCCCGGTGACGAGTCGATTCCGTACACCCGGTTACCGCGCTGCTGTATTTCCACAGCGAGGCGGCCACCTCCACACCCCACATCGAGGACGTCTCCGCGGGCTCGGTGCACGATCATCTGCTCCGGGGCAGTCCAGTCGGAGTACGGGGCGAAGTAGACGCGTGCATCGCTGACGACGGTTCGTCCATCGTCACGTTCCACAGTTTCGTCCAACGCGTGGGGTGGCCCCGTCGGATTCCAGCACTCGTGCAGGAGCATTCCGAAGGCGTCGCCCACCTGCGGACGATGTAAGATGTCTTGTGCGTTCATCGTGGACTCTTATTCATTTTTCCGATCCGATTTCGTATTCCGCTGCCGTCTGATATGGGATTCCGCCACTCTTCGGAACAGAGCGTGAGTCTCCCTCTCATGGGTTGGGTCCGGTCCGAACAGGCGATTGTGATGCATATGAAGCAGGCTCAGGATGACAGTGTCCTGCCTGTTCTCCCGTTCGTCGCTCGTCACCCCGGGAAGTAATTCCGCGCCGAGCCGCCGGGCGGCGGTGCGGCCAGACCGTAGTAGCTCAGCCCACTGATGAGGCAAGGGCGTGGACGCGTAGTCCCGTATGTGGCCAGGTACCGCTATCTGCGAGGCCAGCGACAACTCCGGCTTTGTGAAGGGCCCGTCGGAGAATGTACGGACGACCCATGTGGGCCAGTCCCAGTCCCCCAGCGACTCCAGCAGAACGGCGTAGTTCACCGCTGCGAGCACTCGCTTCGGGATACGGTTTCCCTCCCGGGTCTGGGCGAGGAATCGGAGCTGCTGGACAACCAGCCGGCTGTCGGTGCAGAACATCTCCTCAGCCAACTTCATGGTTTCGGGGCCGCCGTATCTCATCACCTCCGGTTCGTACGAGGCCACGACGGTCTCTCTGATCAGGCCGGAGCGCTGCCACGCGTGTGTGCTGTCGAGGAGCTGGGGCCAGACCCGCTGGGTGACACTGCGCCTGTCACTGTGAATGCGTAGCCGGATGTGGTGATCGGGGTCCCGGAAGCGGACGAAGAACCAGCTGTCGATGTCTGACGTCAGGCGCTCGATCAGCTCGGGGATGTGGTTCGTGAGCAGCTCTTCGTGTACTTCGGGACCACAGTAGAGCTTAACGAATGTCCATTCGCTGCCCGGTGGGTAATCGATCCTCTCAGCCAGGCGCTCACGCTCCAGCACATGGCTGACAGGATGGGGCGGTTCGGTCGGCGCAGCGCGCAGGAGCGGTATCACAACTTCGGTGCGCCGGCCTCCAGACCAGCCGTGAGAATTGCTGCCCCCCGGTCTCTCAGTGATGGCAATGCCGGGACGGCGTACGATGTCGCGGCGCAAGATTTCGCGGTGGAACGCATTCTCCAAGTCCAGCTCGTACGCGCGATCGTGATGTGCCACGTTCACCAGCGCGGGAATCCGTAACCGCGTGCGCCACGAGGCGACAGTGGTGTCCCACTGGTCGGAGCTCGTCGCCGCGCGCGCCAAGTCCAAGCCGGGGCGCCAGGTGAGCGGCGACAGTATGGTTCTGCCCAGCCGTACTCGGGGAACGCAGGGAAGACTGGAGTACGGTGACCAGTCCCACGGCTGCCAGACCTTGCCCTCGTGGCAGTGCCGCAGTTCGGCGAGCAGCCTGACGAGGTTGGGTGCGGTCGCCGGCAAGGACACCGCGTGAGGCAGCAGTGGGAAGACCTCCTGTCCGGTTCTGTGCCAGTGCAGTCGCAGACGGTCTCCGTCGTCGGCGACGATCAGGTCCCTCCAGTCGATGACCCCGGGGGCTCGACTGTCGTGAAACACCCCGATCGGAATGGTGTGCGGGGTCAGATCGGGCACTTGCATGAGATTGAGCGCCCGCGGCATTGCCGGAAGGAAGCGGATCTGCGCCACGATGCCGCCTGGGCTGCCCCGCCGTACGAGGTCACTCAATGCGGCAGACATATCCGTGACGTCAGTGAACCTACCGGAGAGCTCACCGGCAGACCGTGCCGCCGCGGTGGGCGTCATGGCCATCTCGAATGCGCCGGACTCCAGCCCTTCCGAGCTCTCGGCGAGCAGTTGGAAGCACAGTTCGAGGGAAGGAGGGGGTGGGAGCCGAGAGGGGACGGTGAGTTCCTCGATGTCCTCGCCGGTGAGTCTGATCTCGCGCTGCGGATCGGATAGACCACGGTTTACCAACTCGCCGAGGTACAGCGCGCGTTTGCTGCTCGGGTCGGTGGGCGAGTCCGAGTCTGCGAGGGCCTGGCGATAGGGGACGGCAGGATGCAGGTATGTCTGAGGGAATCCCAGGCCCGTGTGGGGATTCACCATTTCGGTCAAGCGGACGGCGCCTCGTCGGCCGTACTTCGCGAGGAAGGCGCGTCGATATGCCTTTATATGCGAGTAGGTTCCGGAGCCGTAGGAGATGCGCCAGAGGACTGAAGCACATTGTTCTGCCTCGCGCTTCACTTCGTCGGGCACCGTCATCTCGACCTGAGCCTGGAGATCGACCTGGGGCAGTGCCGGGATACCGTTGCTCTGCTCCGAGATGGTGCCGGTGAGGGCAACGAGTCGCCGCCATGCGCCGGTCCCTTGGCCGGGTGCGGTGTCGGCATAGGCACGCAGGGCTGATCGGGCCTGGCGCAGGGGCTCGGAGTGCGAGGTGTGCTGCCGCAGTTCGTCCAATCGGTTCAGGAAGGCCTCGTCGATGCGGTCCGAGGACAGCTCGGTGAGCAGGATCTCGTCCGCGACGAGGCGGGCGAGGACCTCCTCCAATCCCTGCTCGGGGAGGCCTGGGAACTCCCGTCCCGCTTGCGCGAGCAGGTCTCCGTAGCGAAGGGGGTGTACGGCCTTCTTCATGATCCATGAGACGACAGCGGTGTTTCTGAGGGACAGTTCGCGGCCTGCCCTGACCGTGGTATCGGTCGTTGAGGACGATGTGGGGCGCTGCCTCACGTAAGGGAGGATCAGCCGATCACCACGTTCGAAGCAAAGGCTGTTCGCCATCACGTGGGTGGCGTGACGCATTGCTGGGTCCTTCAGCCATGTACGGGTCACTCCGTCCAGCCACTCGGAATCGAACCGTAGCTGCTTTCGCCACTGGACCGGTTCCGGAGACCAGGACGGCGTCACCCGTCGTGGCGCCTTGTCGGCTGCCAGCGTTGCTCCTGCATACAGTCCGAACGGCGTCGGTCTGCCGGTGATCCGCAGTGCGTAGCGAGTGGCGGAAATCGCTGCCCGTATCAGCTTCTTCCGGCGGGGAACTGCGCCACCGGAAATTTGCCGGAGGGCATCTGACAGTGCTGAACTGGACACGGCGATCGCTTCGGTGAGAACCGGGTTCCGGGACAGCATCCGAATGTATGAGGCGACGGTGCTGTCGTCCGGTACACCCTCCCTGCCGAAGTCAGCGATGAGCGTTGCGAATTCGTCGGAGCGCAGGACGTTCAATCGCAGCAGAAGGGGTTCTGTGGCGGTGAAGCTCGTCCGCTGAGGCAAGGACGTCTCGTTTCACTCGGCACGAGTCGACGCGGCAGGCCGCCGCCCGGTGTATAGCGGGCAGCGGCCCCAGGACGATCAGGAGTTGCTACGCTTTTCCTTCTTGGTCGGGTGGCAGTTCCAGGACATGAGGAACATGTCGGGGCCGGTGACCTCCGTGGTGTCCCCGGTGTCAGTGAACCTGGCGTCCAGGTCGAGGTCCGAGGCCTTGAGTTCCTTCTCTTCCACTACGTCGAGCGCAGTGCTCATACGAACTCCTCACGTGGATGGGCCGTACACTCAAACCTTCTCAGTACGGCTACCCGGACTCCCGGGAGTACGGGTAGCCGTCCTCGCCCATCTTTGATGGCGGCTTCGGGCCGGGGCAAGCTTTTGCCCCGCGGAGAAAAAACCCAGTTCATGGGCAGGCTTTCCGGCTCTGAGCGACACTTGTGCGTCCGGCTGGCCGATCAGGAATCAGCCTCGACTTTCGGTCTTCCCGGCCTATGGATTCAAGCCCATACATTGCCTGACATTTTTCCCGGATATGCCCGATATCAGTGCATCTGTGTGAGCTTCGGGCCTGCTTCCCGTGTGGGCGCAGTGCCGGCCAGCGAATACCGCTCCCTGATCGCTGCCGCTCCCCATGTACTCGCGCGTTCCGCGTCTGGCGGGAGGCCGAGGCTGCCGGTCCTGAAGCTGGGCAGATATGGCGCCGCGCTGGCGGTCGGGTTCGCTGCTCGTCGGCAGCCAGAAGTACGGGCGACAGGGAATTGGCTGAAGGCTGTCCCGTAACTGCGGGCCGTCCCTCCCGTGACGGTTCGCTCTGCGCTCCCGTGGTCAGCCGAAGACGAGCTCAACGTCCATGTCCATGCAGAAGCGCAGGACGGTGACCAACTGGTTGACGTCAGTGGTGCAGCGTCTCCACCACGCTGGCGCCGCCCTCGGGGAGCGTGAACCCGTCCACCTGGGCCAACCACTGTGGCTCAACACCGCCTCTTCCAGCCGGAGCAGTCGTTTGTAGCAGCACGGGGCCGCGGCGAGGCCGAGAAAGGCCAGGTAGTTGCGTGGATGGCGTTCGTGGCGGGGGCTGAGTCTGCGGTAGCCGGACAGCCAGGAGATCGTGCGCTCGATCACCCAACGGCGACGGCCCAACCGTTCGCTGGACTCGACGCCTTTGCGGGCGATGCGCACGCCGATGTGCTTGCCTCGCAACCATTTTCGCAGGTGGGGAATGTCGTAGGCCTTGCCGGCATGCAGGCGTTGGGGCTTGAAGCAGCGGCTGTTGTAGGGGTCGTGTCTCGTTTGGTGGCCCTCGACTGTGGGCTTCAAGCCTTCGCTGTCGTGGATGTTGGCGGCGGAGACGCCGACGACCAGGGGCAGTCCGTTCGCGTCCGACAGGACGTGCATCTTGGAACCCGGCTTGCCCCGGTCCACGGGGCTCGGACCGGTGTGTTCGCCCCCTTTTTTTTGGCGCGCACGTGAGTGGAGTCGAGGACGACGCGGGAGACGTCGATGAGGCCTGCGTCGTCGAGTTGGTGCAGGACCGCTTCATGCAGCCGGCCCCAGACGCCAGACCGAGACCACCTGACCACCCGGCGGCTGGCCTCGATCGGGCGGGCGAACCGCTGCGTGCCTGCACGAGATCCCATCGGACGGCTGCGACGACCCACCGGCAAACCCGACGGACCGTCACGAAAGATCGAGGTCAGGCGCGCTGTCCGCGCCGCACACGAAGCCGCGCACCAGAGATCCCCGACCTCACCTTGCTGCCCGCACCGCTCCGCACCGGCCGGATTGCAGAGTAATACGTCGGATCTTCACTGCGTTCGCGGCTCATTCGCATTCTGCACTCCTGCATTGCTCCCGTCAGTCGGGGTGATGCTGAATTGCTCGCCGATCTTTGCGCGCGAGCAAGTTGCGCGCTGTGTGTGCCAGTGGTCCGCAGGTGCAGTTGCCACCACGCTCGATGGGGGAATGGCTGTACCCCGCATTCTCGTATGTACCTTCTGTTGACAGCCGCCCGAGGGCGGTACGTTGAGGTCGTCGGGTGCCGTGTCGGTACTTGGTGCTTCCCCCTGAAGTCGGGGGCGGCGCACATCAATCCACGCTGGGGTGCGAGCATGGGGCGTGACAGAGAAGAGCCCTCCGAGGACGGCGACGAGGTCGTTATTCTTGAAGACGCGATCAAGATGTACGAAAGTTTGAGCGGTTCCGTGTCGGCCATTCTCGGTGTAAACCTGGTGTTACGTAAAGGGAGATTCCTGGCGGTGATGGGGCCTCGGGAATCCGGCAGGACGACTCTGTTGCGATGCCTCGCAGGACAAGTCCGGCTGACCGCCGGCACTTTGTGGCGCAGCCCCGAGGCCCGCGAAGTCGCGCTGTGCCGGGGCGGGCTGGACGAGCGGGCTCTGGCCGCGCCACCCCCGATCGTCCTCATCGATGGCGCCTCGCAGCGAGATTGCGCGCTGCTGCGCGGCGCCGTGGACGAGGGCCGGGTGGTGGCGGCCGTCGTGACCACCCAGGACGCGGTGGCCGCCGCAGTCGCGGACGCAGTCCTGTTCCTGTGGCAGGGGCGCGTCGTCGACATGGTGGCGGGCGCGAACCCCGAGCGGATCCAAGAGTGCCTCAGCCGGACGGGTGGGTAACGGGGGGATGGAGCCTGCGGCCGACCAGGTCGAGCAGCGAGGAAGGCTGGTGCAGGAAGAAATGGTCGCCCTCGAGCTCGAACGACTCGAAGGGACCCGAAGTGTGCCGCGCCCACAGCCGCACCTGGTCGTGCCGGGCCTCGGGATCGGCCGCACCGGCGAACGCCGTGACCGGCGTGGACACGCGTGCCTCGGGGGGTGGCACGGAGTCTTCGGACAGGGCGAAGTCGGCCCGGATCATGGGCAGGAGCAGCTGCAGGACCTCTTCGTTGGCGAGCACCTGTGGCGGAGCGCCGTTCATCTCCCGTATTTCCGCCACCAGTCGCTCGTCGGGCAGTTCGTGCCGCAGCACCTGGCTGGCCTGCGGCGCGCATCCCGACAGGAAGAGGCGGTGCGGCGTGGGCGCCCCCTGCGCGGCCAGGTGGTGGGCGAGAGCGAACGCGATCTGGCCGCCCATGCTGTGCCCGAAAAACGCGAACGGCTTGTCCAGGGCAGGCGCCAAGTGCTCGGCGAGTGCAGCCACCAGGGCATCGGCCCGGGTGAAGGCCGGTTCGCTGAAGCGTTCCTCCCGTCCGGGCAGCAGCACTGGGCACACCTCGATCCCGTCATCCAGGTGGGTGTGCCAGTCGCGGAAGATGCTGGAACCGCCGCCCGCGTAGGGGAAGCAGAAGAGCCGGACCGTCGCGTCGGGCCGGGGCGGCCTGGCCACCGTCCACCGTGGTGCCGTCCGGGCGCGGGAGCGGGACTGTTGCTGGGACATGTCTGTCACCTTTCCGGGGTGTCCGTGACGGGAGCGGGAGCCATGGCGGGCTCGGTCGGTGCCCCGCCCGTCACCTGAGTGAAGGAACGCAGGGCCGGACTGAGCGTCGCGCCGACGCCGGCCAGCAGCAGGGCGACGGTGCAACCGAGGACAGCGCCGCGCCAGCCGACGGTCTCGACGAGTGTGCCGCCCAGCAGTGGGCCCGCAGCGCCCGCGACCCCGCCGGTCAGACCGAGCGCGGCACTGACCCGGCCACGCAGCCGGTCCGGTGTCGACGCCATCTGGTAGGTCACCACAGCCGTCTGCACGGTCGGAGCGAGGAAGGCGATCACGCCGAGCACGGCGCCGAACAGCAGGGCGTCGGCCGTCGTGGCCAGTAGCGGGGTAAGAGCCGTGCCGGCCCAGGCCAGCACCAGGATCGAGGTTCTGGGCGTCATCAGGCGCTGGAACCGGGGGGCGAGCAGTGCTCCGGCGAGCCCGCCCGCACCGGTCATCATGCCGATCACACCGATCTGCGCGGTGGGAACGCCCGCACGCTGGGCCACGGCCAGCACGATCAGGTTCAGGGCGTTGAAGCAGATGCTCGCCATGACCGCCACCAGCAGGCTGGCGCGGATGACGGGGTTGTGGCCGATCCAGCGGACTCCCTCCCCGATCTCGCGCACCAGGGAGCGCCGTGCGGGCGAGGGCCGGCGTGCCTTGATGCGCGTGCACAGGATGAGCAGGCCCGACAGTGCGAACGTCAGCGCATTCGCCAGGAACGGCAGCGCGCGGTGGACACTGAAGAGGAAACCGCCGATACCAGGACCCGCCAACGTGGCGATGTAACTGCGGGCGGCAGTCACCGCCACCGCCGTCGGCAGCTGGCTTTCCGCCACCACTTCCGGGAGTACGGCCTCCTCGGCGGGCGCGAACAGCGCGGCGGCCGCTCCGTCGACGACGGCGACCAGCAGCACCAGGCTGAACCCGGCCGCGTCGTGCAACAAGCCCACCGCGAGGGCGACGATCGCCGGAAGCCGGGCCAATTCGCACCACAGCATGACTCGTCGGCGGTCCCAGCGGTCGGTCAGGGCCCCGGCCGGGATCAGGACGACGAGTCGGGTGATGGCGCTCACGGCGCTTGCCGCGCCGGCTTGGACCGCGGAACCGGTCAGGGCGAGTACGAGCAACGGCAGGGCGAACACCGAGATCTGTGCGCCCAGTTCGGACAAGACCTGGCTGGACCACAACAGGTTGTAGTTTCTGTTGCGGAACAGCGGTGTGGGTTCCTGAGGAGTTTCCAGCGTCGCTGCCCTTCCTGTACGCGGGCCCGGGATGGTCAGGTGCATGCTGGCATCACCCTCCGTGGCCGGACAGGGCTTTAAACCACGCGTCAAATGCACTGGTGAAACGGATCGTGCAGACGATCGGCCGGTGTGGGACCCCCGAATGGTGGTGCAGGCTCCACCCGGGTTCGGGTGCGCGGTGTACTGCCCAGGACACCGGGAGCGGGCAGCATGGAGGAGACGGCGCGGGGACCGCGTGACGCGACGAGCCCGGAGTGGAGTGGGAGTTCTGATGGCACGTTCTACCGACTACGACGAGGACCGCGCATCCCGGACGGCCAGGGGCGCGTGGTACGTGCCGCCGCTGCTGGTGTTCTTCGTGGGCGCCATGCTGACGTCCGTGGTCTCCCACGCAGTGGACGGCGGGACCTACACCGCGGTGATGAGCGCGGGATTCGCCCTGGACGCTCTCGCGGTGATCTGGGCGGTCGTCCGCTGGCGACGATCCGCGAGCTGAAACGGGCACTCAGGGAGAGAATGCTGAATGAAGTCGTCACTGGGTATGCGGACCCGCTTAGCGGGCAGGCGCCGGAGGGGCGCCGGGATCCTGGTCGGTGGAATCATCGCCGTACCGGCCGTCCTCGGCCTTACCGCCTGTGATTCCCCGCAGGACGCGCTGGATCGGGGCGACATGTGCCTCAACATTCTGGACATCGCACTTTTCGACCCCAACCCGTCGAGTGTGGACGAGGCCCGTAAGGACGTCCGCGAACGCGCCGACAAGATTGACGAGATCGCCGGAAAGGCTTCCGACGACAAATTGCGGGATGCCGCGGAGGAGACCGCGAAGGAACTGCGGAACGCCGCCGACGACGATCTCTCGCCGGGAACGGTCTCGGACTACGTCGCGCAGCAAAATGATCGCCTGAAAGCGCTGCGCAAGACGTGCACCGATCTCGGCGACTTCAACTGACCCACTCCATCGCAAAGCTGGGAATCCGGCGTCACGGGCCATCCCCCGAACCGTGGAGTTCGGATTCCCCCGAAGGGCGTCCGGGGCCAGAGCCCCCGGACGCCCTTCCTCCGTCCCGGCCGCGGTTCCGCTGCGGTTACCGGGGCGCCTCGCCGGAGATGTCGTTGCCCAGGTACGCGAGGACGGCCAGAACCCGGCGGTGGACGCTTGTGCCCTCCGCAGGCAGGTTCAGCTTGTCGAAAATGCCTCGGATGTGCTTGCTGACGGCCCGTTCCGTGACGAAAAGCCGTTGCGCGATGGCGGCGTTGGCCAGTCCCTGGGCCATCAGCTCCAGCACCTCCTGCTCCCGCGCCGTCAGCCCTTCCAGCGACCGCGTCGACGCCTTCTGCTTGATGATCTCGTTGACCACCTCGGGATCGAGGGCGGTGCCGCCCTCGCCGATGCGCTCCAGGGCCTCCAGGAACTGCTCCACCCGGCCGACCCGGTCCTTGAGCAGATAGCCGATCCCGCGCGCGCCCAGCGCGAGCAGCTCCGCGGCGTAGGCCTGCTCCACGTACTGCGACAGCACGAGAATGGGCAGGTCGGGATATTCCTGCCGGGCCGCGACGGCCGCGCGCAGGCCCTCGTCGCGGAAACTCGGCGGCAACCGCACGTCCAGCACCGCCGCGTCCGGCTCGGTTCGGCGCAGGGCCGGCAGGATCTCGGGTCCCGAGGCACATGTGGCCACCACCTCGTGGCCGTTGCGGGTCAGCAGCAGCGTCATGCCTTCCCGGAGTAACGCGTTGTCCTCCGCGATCAAGATCCGCATGGCAGCTCCACCTTCATCCTCGTCGGCCCCCCGGGAGGGCTCGTGATCTCGGTCGTGCCGTCGAGCGCCGCGACCCGGCGGCGGATGCCGAGCAGCCCGCTTCCGCCATGTTCCTCAGCCCCGCCGTGCCCGTTGTCGGTCACTACGACCTGCAACAGCCCGTCGGCCCTGGTGAAGCGTACTGAGGCCTGCGTCGCCCCGCTGTGCTTGCGGATGTTCGTCAGACACTCCGCGATCACGAAATACACTGCGGCCTCCACGGCCGCCGGCAGCCGGTGACCGTTTTCCACCGCCGCCAGATTCATCTCGACCGGGATGTCCGTGGAGACCGCGAGTGCGCGTACCGCTCCGGCCAGGCCTCGGTCGGTGAGGACCGGCGGATGCACCGCACGGACGATGCCCCGGAGTGCCGCGAGCGTGCCGTCGATTTCCTCCTGGGCCTCGTCCAGCCACTCCACGGCGGCATCCGGGTCGTTCTTCACCTGCTGGCGTGCGAGCCCGATGCGCATGGACAGCGCCACCAGCTGTGCCTGCACCCCGTCGTGCAGGTCGCGCTCGATGCGGCGCAGTTCGGCGCTGTGAGCCTCCATGGCGCCGGCCCGGGACTCGGACAGCTCTGACACACGTTGGCTGAGTTTCGTCGACGGCGACGGCTTGAGCAGCCGAGCCGTCCACCGGGCCTGGGCGTCCGCCAGGGCCTCGAAGACGGGCAGCAGAAGCGCGCGACCCGGTTCGGGAGCGGGGTCGTAGGGCTCGGTGCTTCTGCGCTCCAGTGACCGGCGGACTCCGGCCGCGGTGCCGTCGACGAGCAGCGCCAGGGGCCACAGCACCAGTGCGACCGCGCTGAAGCACAGGATGCTGACGGTCGCGAACGGTAACCAGAGCGCGTCTCGCCAGGTACCGGGATCGGTGAGCGCCAGCCGCACCCGGTCGCCGGGCGAGCCGTCCAGCGGCAGGTACAGCTCCGGGATCGGCTTGCCCAGCCAGCCTCCGGCCCGGACCCGTTCGTATCCGGCGAACCGGCGCAGCATGCGCACGATCTCCGGCCAGGCCGGCGCGCCGATGACGAACAGCGTGAAGAAGACGCCGATCGGGACCGCGAAGCAGCCCAGGAAGGCGGCCATGGCCACCGGCACGCCGAAGAACAGGTGGCAGGACGCCTGCCAGGACCGCTGAAGCCGGGAGGAGAAGGAGGGCATGAAAGCACGGTAGTTGGGCGCAGGGCCCGCGGTCGGTGTGTCCATCTCCCCAGGCGCGGTGGCGCTGGCTGTACCCCGGAACGGGTGGGCGCTCCATCGTGCCGCCCCGGGGCCCGGACCTAGAGTCGCCAGAGGTGGAAGACCTCTCCCTCGCCTCCCCCGGAAGGACGAGGCAAGGCATGTGAACGACACGGTCGGCGACCGCGACCTGGAAGGCGAATCAATGGCACTTCGCATGGGGAGAAGGGCCTCGATGCCCGTCGGTACGACGCGGGCGGCAGGCCGCGACGAGGCGGGCGCCCACGCGCTCACCCTCGACTCCGTCACCCGGCGCTACTGGCGCGGTGGCAAGGACTTCCACGCGCTGGAGAACGTGAGCATGGAAGTGCCGCAGGGCCATTTCCTCGCGGTCATGGGCCGTTCCGGTTCCGGCAAGACCACATTCCTGCAGTGCGCCGCAGGGCTCGACCAGCCCACCTCGGGCACGGTGTGGATCGGGGACACAGACCTGTCCCGGCTGTCCGAGGCCGCGCTGACCCGGCTGCGCAGGGACAGGGTCGGCTTCGTCTTCCAGTCCCTGAACCTCGTACCGTCGCTCACCGTCCGGGAGAACACCGCGCTGCCGCTGCTGCTGCGCGGTATGAACCCCCAGGACCGCGCTGTGCGGGAGCGCTCCCTCGAAGTGCTGGAGGCCGTCGGCCTCGCCGATCGGGCGGACGACTCCCCGCTGCGGCTGTCGGGTGGCCAGCAACAGCGCGTGGCCATCGCCCGGGCCCTGGTCACCGACCCTGCCGTGATCTTCGCCGACGAGCCGACCGGGGCGCTCGACCCGGTCACCGCCCGCGAGGTCCTCCAACTGCTGCGCCGGGCCGTGGACCTGTCCGGGCACACCGTCGTGATGGTGACTCACGATCCGGAGGCCGCCGCCTGGACCGACGAAGCGATCTTCATCGAGGCGGGGCGTGTGGTGGCACGCGAGGAGCGCCCCGCGCCGGAGACCGTGGCCGAGCAGCTCTCCCAGCTCGGGGAGCGGTGACGGTGGCCGTCGACACCCGGCAGCGCTCCAGCCGGACACCGGCCCGGGACTCGCGCGCGGAACCAGTGGGGCGCGTCCAGCGCACCGCCCGCTTCCTTGCCCGCCGCTCGATGCGTCTGCACCGCAAGGCGTGGGCCGCCGTGTTCGGGTCCCTGCTGCTCACCGCACTGCTCCTGGGCAGTTTCGCCCTGGCCACCCTCTCGGCGTTCGTGGGGCACGCCCACGTCGAGCGGTACGCGGCGACCACGGCTGTGGTCGCCGCCGACCAGACAACCCGCTACCGGGCCAAGCCGTGGGGCGACCCGCCGACCACCGTGACGCAGTCGCTCACCGAGCGGGTCCGCGTGCCCACCGACGTCGTGGGCCGGCTCGCCAAGGTGCCCGGCGTCCGTGCCGCCATCCCGGACAGCAGCTTCCCGGTCTCGCTCGCGAGCGCCGACGGCCGGCTCGTGTCCGGACCGGACACCGACTCCGGATCCGCGCCTGTGTACGGCCATGGATGGTCGGCGGCAGCGCTCGCTCCGTTCACCCTGCGTGCGGGCAAGGCGCCCTCGGGGACGCGGCAGGTGGCGATCGACGGCGACCTGGCGGCGCGCGCGGGGCTGGGCCCGGGCGACCGGATCCGGCTTCAGGTGTTCGGCACACCGGCCGAGTACGTCGTCTCCGGCGTCGTCGCCCCCGAGGGTGAGGCCGACGACACCGGGCTCGCCCACCAGGGTGCCGTCTTCTTCACCCAGAACCAGGCCGTCCGGTTGTCCGGCCACCCCGGCACCGTGGACGCCATCGGGGTACTCGCCGCAGAGGGCGTGGACGTGCATCAGCTCTACCCCGAGCTGCGCAAGGCCCTCGACGGTCCGGACCCGGCGCGGGACGCCCTCGCCGGCGACCGGGACCGGCAAGACTCCTCCCAACTGCGGGTGCTGACCGGCAGCGGGCGGGGCCAGGCGGAGTTCCTCGAGGCGGCGCCGAGCCGTACGAGCCTGCTGAATCTGCTCGCCATGCTGTGCGCGACCGTCATCATGATCGCGCTGCTCGTCGTGGCGAGTACGGTCAGCCAGGCGGTGCATCAGCGAGCCCGCGAACTCGCGCTGCTGCGCGCGGTCGGGGCGACGCCCTGGCAGCTGCGGGTGACGGTGGGCCGGGAGGTGACCGGCGTCGCCACGACGGCCGCGGTGCTCGGCGCGATCGGTTCTCTCCCGGTCTTCCTGACCCTGCTGTGGATGCTGCGCGAACGCGGCGCCGTACCCGTCGGGCTGGACCTCCCGGTGCTGCCGTGGATGCTCGGCACGCCGGTCCTCACGGCCATCCTCACCCTGGTGGTGGCCCGGGTCTCGGCCGCTCTGGCATGCGGACGCATCGCGAAGATCCGTCCCGCGCAGGCGCTGGGCGAGGCACAGAGCGAACCCGGGCAACCGGGCCGTGGGCGCACCGTCACCGGCCTGGTCGTCCTCTTCGCCGGCCTCAGTTCCGCGGGCACGGCCGCGCTGCAGTCGGGCGAACTCGCCGCCATGGCAGCGAGCAGCGCGGCCCTCGCCCTCGTGATCGCCTGTGCACTGCTCGGCCCGTGGATCGCCCGCGGGGCCATGCACCTGCTCGCACCGCTCGTCCAGAAGCTGGGCGGCGCCGGAGGCTACCTCGCCGCCGCGTCGACCACGGCCAACTCTCGCCGGCTGGGCGCGGCGATCACCCCGGTCGTCCTCGTGGTCGCGTTCGTGGGCGTCCAGCTCGCGGCGGGCGCCACCATGGACCACGAGGGCAGCGCACAGGCCAGGCAGGCGATGCGCGCGAGCCTCGTCGTGACCACCCAGGGCGCCGGACTGCCCGCCGAGGCGGCGCGGGACGTGGCCGCCGTGCCGGGTGTCGAGGCCGCCACGGGCGCGCTCCACAGCACGGTCGTCCTGGCCCGGCGTGAGGCCGGCGATCCCGTGCTCGAACGGCTCCCGGTGATGGGCATCACGCCGAGCGCTCTGCCCACGACGCTGGATCCCGAGATCACCTCCGGATCTCTGCGGGACCTGCGCGAAGGCACCGTGGCGGTGGGTGCGGCCCGGGCCGACTCGCTGGACCTGAAGGTCGGCTCCGAGGTTCGGCTGCGCCATGGCGACGGCGTCGTCGCCGCGCTACGGGTGGTGGCGGTCTACGAACGGTCCCTCGCACTCGGCGACTTCCTGTTCGCCCGGGACGCGCTGGCCGCCCACACGTCCGCGCCCCTGGACACCCGCATCCTGGCCCGGACCGCAGCGGACGCCGACCAGGACGCCGTGCAGCGGGCGGTGCGCGAGGCGCTGTCCGGTACCGCACTGGGCGTACGGGTGGCCGGCGCCCCGAGCCCGGAGCACCTGCAGTCCGAGGACCGGGGCGTGAGCCAGGTGCTCACCGCCGTCGCCGTCGGCGTCGTCGGCGGGTTCACCGTCATCGCCGTCCTCAGCACCCTGGTGCTGATCCTGATCGGACGCCGGCCGGAGCTGGTGCTCTTACGGCTGGTGGGGGCGGGGAGGCGCCAGGTCAGGCGCATGCTGCGGGTCGAGGCGGCGATCGTGATCGTCACCGGACTGGTGGTCGGCACGCTGGCCGCGGCGATCCCCCTCACAGCGTTCAGCCTGTCCGTCACCGGCTCGCTGCCCTACCTTCCGCCGGTCCAGGCGGGGGCCATCGTCCTGGTCGTCGTCGTGACCGTGGCCGCCGGCGTCCTCCTGCCCGCGCGCCCGGCGCTGCGCCGGCGGCGCCCGGCGGCGCTGGACCGCCACTGACCGCCACCGTCCCGGGCACCGCCGGCAAAACGGCCGGGCGGCGGCCGGTCGAGCGGGGCAGGATCGTCCGCGACGTGACACACACGCTAGAGAGCAAGGAGCCGCACCCATGGCCCGTTTCGCAGCCATCGTGCTGACCCTGGCCGGCGCCGCGGCGCTGGTCCTCAGCGCCTTCCAGCCCTGGTACCAGGGGCGGGAGCCGCGCGAGACACCGCTGCAGGACCTGTTCACCGGCCTGGAGCCCGGTGCCTCCGGCGGCACCGCCACCTCCATGCTGCTGCCGCTGGCCGCCGGAGCCGTTCTCGCCCTGCTCGCCCTGCTCCTCCGGTCCCGGGCCGTGATGGGTGTGGCCTGCCTGGTGGGCCTGGCGACGGGGATCCTGTGGACGGTGCAGCAGATTCGCGCGGTGGCTCCCGTCGCCTTCGAGGTGACCGATGTGCAGCGGGGGCTGTGGAACGCCGCAGGCGGGGTCCTGGCGCTGGTCGTCGCCGCGATCGTGCTTCCGCCACGGGCCTGACGGCCCGCGTGCCCGTGGACGCTCCGACGGACGCTCGCAGGTGTCCGATCGGCGCGGCGTCCACGGGCTGCGTGTTTGCGGCAGAGCTTAATCTTCTGTTCGATTCGGCCCCGCTCCCCGAGGATTTCTCCTGAGCGGTGAACCACGGGACCACATCCGGACACCGCCTTTCGTGGAATACCCATGCGACTGGGGAGGCGGGGTTCATCCGTGGCCGGCGCACCGACAAGAACATGGCCCGAAACGTTCCCTGACCGGGACACGTTGAAAGAACTCGCCGAAAGCTGCTATGTGTTCGGTGGCCAATTGGCCGTCTTCCACCGGGGTGTCCTGACCACCTGGGCGTTCGGCACCGAGGAACACGAAACCGGCCGACCGGTCGGCGACAATTCACTTTTCGCCTACGGGTCGGTCACCAAGGCGTTCACCGCGACCCTGCTGCTGCAACTGGTCTCCGACGGCGACCTGGACCTGGACCGTCCGATCGGCACCTGGCTGCCGAGCGCACCGCCGAACGTTCAGGACGTGTTCGGCGCCACCCCGCGCATGCTCCTCAGCCACACCGCGGGCCTGCCCTCCGACCACGACGACGAGCGCGCGCGCAGCTTGCGGGACTGGTACGAAGGCTTCCTCACCCGGGCCGAAGCGGAGCCGGCGGGGTGGCCGGCGCGCGGGGCGTTCTCGTACTCCAATGTCGGCTACGGCATCGCCGGCCGCCTCATCGAGACCGTCACCGGGCTGTCGTGGTGGGAGGCGCTGCGGACCTGCCTGCTGGAACCGCTCGGGACCGGCGTGCGGCTGCTGGGCGGCACCCCTCTCGATCCCGGCCCTGCCCCCGCACCCCGTGGACACCGCACCCGCACCGGCGCGCGCGGCAACCCGGTTGTGCACGTCGTCCCCGCACGGACCGACGCCGGTTCCATGGCCGCCGGCGGCCTCGCCGGCAGCGCCGCGGACCTGGTGCGCCTGGCCCGTCTGCACCTGGCCGACCCGGCGGACCGGGACCACGCGGATCTCCTCGACCCGGTCGTGCTGCGTGAGATGGGCCGCCCGGTGCCCGGACCGGGCCCCTATGGTCTGGCCCACTCCTGGGGCGCCGGGCTGGGGCTGTTCGGCCGCCCCGGCAGCCTCTGGCTCGGTCATGACGGAACCCTGGACGGCACCACCTGCCATCTGCGCATCCGGCCCGATGACGGCACGGTGGTCGCCCTGACCACCAACTCCGCGACGGGAGTCCGGCTCTGGGACGCGCTGGTGCTCCGGCTGCGCGAGGCCGGGGTCGAGGTGGGCGTGCACGAACCGGAGGTTCCCGCAGCGGTGTCCGCGGCGCGGTTCGCGGAATGCGCGGGGACGTATCGCAACGGCGATCTCACCGTCGATGTGGTCGTCACGGCAGGCAGAATGACGCTGCGGCTTCCGGGTGGTCTGTCCGAACATCTCGTCCCGCGCGCCGGCGGCGTTTTCAGCTCGGTGGGGACCGAATTCCCCGCCACTTTCGGACGTTTCGTCAAAGACCGGGTGACCGGCCGTATCAATGCCCTCCAATACAGCGGGCGAACTCTGCTGCGGGATCTCCGCCCGACGTGAGCACCGGGAACGGGTGCGGCGGAATCGAGCAGTCCGATCTTCCTTTTTCATTCGGCGTTCTTCTGGGTTATCTGGGGTCTCGGCATGAAGTCTGACAGCAGCTCTTACCAGCAGGTCCGGCAGCCGTCCGGCGGCGTCACCCTGCACGGCCTGTTCGAGACGCAGGCGGCACGACGCCCCGACCACCCGGCCGTGGAGTGCGGCACGACGGTGCTGACCTACGGCGAGGTCGACCGCCGCGCCAACCGGCTGGCCCACCACCTCACCGAGCTCGGCGTCGGCCCGGAGACCAGGGTCGGGGTGTGCCTGGAGCGGGGCCCCGACCTCCTCGTCGTCCTGCTGGCCATCCTCAAGGCCGGCGGCGCCTACCTACCCCTCGACCCGGGCTATCCCCTGGACCGGCTGGAGTTCATGGTCTCCGACGCGGACGTCCAGCTCGTCGTCAGCGACAGCGAGACCGGCAACCGCCCCGCGGGCGCCCCCGCGGTCCTGATGCTCGACGCCCCCGCCGGCCTGGACACCTCCCGCCCCGACGCCCCGCCGCGGGTGGCCGTCCTGCCCGACAACACCGCCTACGTACTGTTCACCTCGGGCTCCACCGGCCGCCCCAAGGGCGTGGCCGTCACCCACCGCGGCATTCCGCACCTCGGTGCCGCGCACACGTCGGCTCTCGGCATCGACGGCGACAGTCGCGTCCTGCAGTTCGCCTCGCCCAACTTCGACGTCTCCATCGCCGACATCGTGCAGACCTGGTACGCGGGCGCGACCCTGGTGCTGCCCGCCCGTGCCACCCAGACCGTCGGCGACTCCCTGGCCGAGCTGCTGACCGACGCGGCGATCACCCACGCCATGATCCCGCCGTCGGTGCTGGCGACCGTTCCGCCCGCGCCGCTGCCCGGGCTGCGTGCCCTGGCCACCGGCGGCGAGCCCTGCCCGCCCGAGGTGGTGGCCCGCTGGGCCGCAGGCCGGCGCATGTTCAACGCCTACGGCCCCACCGAGGCGACCGTGACGGCGACCTTGAACGGACCGCTCGCCACCGACCTCGCCCAGGCCCCCGGCATCGGGCGGCCCGTGGACGGCGTACGCGTCCTCGTCCTCGACGAGAGTCTGCGCCCCGTCCGCGACGGCGAGGTCGGCGAACTCTGCATCGCGGGCGAGGGACTGGGCCGCGGTTACGTCAACCGGGCCGCCCTGACGGCCGAGCGCTTCGTGGCCGACCCGTTCGGCGAAGGGGGGTCGCGGATGTATCGCACCGGCGACCTCGCGCGCCGGCTTCCCGACGGCGGCTTCGAGTTCGTCGGCCGGGCCGACGGCCAGGTCAAGATCCGCGGCCTGCGCGTCGAGCTCGGCGAGATCGAGACCGCCCTCACCGAGCACGAGGCCGTGCTCCAGGCCGTGGTCGTGCTCCAGAAGGACCCGCAGCCGGGCCGGCTCGTCGGCTACTACGTGCCCGCCGACGCCACTCGCACGCCCGGCCACGAGACCCTGCGAAGCCATCTGGCGGGCCGGTTGCCCGCTCATATGGTGCCGGCCGTCCTCGTTCCCCTGGACCGCTTCCCCCTCACCCCCAACGGCAAGGTCGACCGTGCGGCCCTGCCCGCACCCCAGGTGCCCGCCGAGCCCGGCACGGACACGTACACCGAGCCACGCGACGAGACGGAGCGCGTGCTCGCCGGGATCTGGGCGGACCTGCTCCCGGTGGAGCGGATCGGTGTGCACGACGACTTCTTCGCCGTCGGCGGCGACTCCATATCCGCTCTGCGCGCGGCGTTCCAGGTGGAGCGGCACCTCGGTGTCACCCTCGACGCCGCGACGTTCTTCGACCACCCCACCGTCGAACGTCTCGCCGCCCATCTGCGTACCGCCGCAGCGCACCAGGCCGCGCCGCGGCCCGCCATCGCCCCCGTCCCCCGCGGGCAGCGGCTGCCGCTGTCCGCCGCCCAGCAGCGCCTGTGGTTCCTGGACCGCCATGAGCCGGGCTCCGCCGCCTACAACTGCTCCAACGGGCTGTGGCTGCACGGCCGCGTCGACCCCGAGGCGCTCGGCACCGCGCTGACCGCCCTGGTCGCCCGGCACGAGCCGCTGCGCACCTCCTTCCGCGAGGAGGACGGCACCGCGGAACAGTTGATCGCCGAACCCGGCGCGGTACGCGTCACCGTCCGCGTCGAGGACCTCACCGTCGGTGCCAAAGCGGAACGTGACCGGGCACTGGACCGGCTGCTGCGCGCCGAGGTCAAAGCCCCCTTCGACCTCGCCACCGCGCCCCTGCTGCGGGCACTCCTCGTACGCACCGGGCCCGAGGAGCACCTGCTGGTCCTGACGGCCCACCACATCGTCGCCGACGCCTGGTCCATGGAGGTGCTCGGCCGGGAGCTGGGCGCGCTCTACGTCGCCGCGCTGCGTGACCCGGCCGCGCGGCCCGACACGCTCGCCACCGCCGCGTCGCTGCCAGAACTTCCCTTGCAGTACGCCGACTTCGCCGTCTGGCAGCGCGCACTGCAGGACACCCCGGAGACCGAGGAGCAACTCGCCTACTGGAGGCGCAGCCTGGACGGAGCCGTCCCGCTGGAACTGCCCGCCGACCGGCCCCGTCCGCCGGTGCGTACCTCGGCCGGTGACCGCGTCCAGTTCACGGTGCCCACCGGCACGGTGGGCCGGCTGACCGAACTCGGCCGTGCCGCAGGCGGCACGCTGTTCACCGTGCTCACCGCCGGCGTGCAGCTCTTCCTCGCCCGGCTCACCGGACAGCGCGACATCGTGCTCGGCACCGTCGACTCCGGCCGGCGCCGGGCCGAACTGGCGGACCTGGTCGGTTTCTTCGTCGACACCCTCGCGCTGCGCGCCGACGTCGACGAGTCGCTGACGTTCACCGAGTTCGTCGCCCGCGGCCGACGGAGCGCAACCGACGCCTTCGCCCACAGCCTGGTCCCCTTCGACCGTGTGGTGGACGCCGTGCTGCCCGGGCGCGATCCGAGCATTCCGCCGCTCGTGCAGGTCATGCTGGTGCTCCAGAACGTTCCCGGTGGGGCTCCCGAGCTGCCCGGCATCCGTGTCGAGGAGGCCGTCCTGCCCCGGGAGGCCGCCCTGTTCGACCTCACCCTGGAGTTCTGGCCGGTCGCCGACGGCTCGTTCACCGTCTCCGCCGAGTACAGCACCGACCTCTTCGACCGCGGCACCGTCGAACGCTTCGCGGGCCATCTGCGCACCCTGCTCGCAGAACTCGCCGAAGCCCCGGACCGCCCGATGGCCGACGCGGGCCTCCTCACAGACCGGCAGCGCCGACGGGTGCTCCAGGAGTGGAACACCGCCGACCGCGGCATGGCACCGGCCACCCTCACCGACCTGTTCGCCCGCCAGGCCGCGCGCACTCCTGACGCCGTCGCCGTCCACCAGGCCGACACCCGGCTCACCTACGTCGATCTCGACACCCGCGCCAACCGGCTGGCTCACCACCTGCGCGAGCGGGGCGTGCGCACCGGCGACCGCGTCGGCCTCTGCCTGCCCCGCGGCACCTCCCTGATCGTCGCCATGCTCGGCATCCTCAAGGCGGGTGCCGCCTACGTACCCGTGGACCCCGCCTACCCCAGGACCCGGCAGGAGTTCATGCTCCACGACTCCGGGGCCGTGGTGCTGGTCACCGACCGGGCCGGTGCCCGGCGGCTCGACGCGGACGGGCGCACCCTGGTCCGCGTCGACGCCGACCGGCAGGCCATCGAGGCCGCCCCGGACGGACCGGTCGACGCCGGACTCACGCCCGACCACGGCGCCTACGTCATCTACACCTCCGGCTCGACCGGCACGCCCAAGGGAACCCTGACCCCGCACCGGGCCATCGACCGCGTGGTGCGTCACACCCCGTACATCCACCTCACCCCGCAGGACGTCGTCGCCCAGGCCGCGTCCGTCTCCTTCGACGCCGCCACCTTCGAGATCTGGGGCGCCCTGCTCAACGGGGCGACGCTGGCCGTGGCACCGGCCGGTGTCCTGGACCCGCCCGAGCTTCGGAGGTTCCTCACCGCACACGGCGTCACGACGCTCTGGCTGACCGCCGGTCTCTTCCACGAGGTGGTGGACGCCGACATCGAGGCCCTCGCCGGACTGCGCCACCTGCTGGCCGGCGGCGACGCCCTCTCCTGGCGGCACTGCCGCGCCGTCCTCGAACAGCTGCCCGGCACCACCCTCATCAACGGCTACGGCCCCACCGAGACCACCACCTTCGCCGCGGCCGGAGCCCTGCACCCGGCCGACCTCGCCCGCGAGACCGTGCCCCTCGGCGGCCCCGTCGGTGACACCCGGCTCTACGTCCTGGACGACAGGCTGCGCCCGGTCGCCCCCGGAGTCGGCGGCGAGCTCTACATCGCGGGGGAGGGCCTCGCCCACGGCTACGTCAACCGGGCCACCCTGACCTCGGAGCGGTTCGTGGCCGACCCGTTCGGCGAGCCCGGCAGCCGTATGTACCGCTCGGGCGACCGCGTGCGCTGGAACTCCGACGGGCGCCTGGAGTTCCTCGGCCGCGGCGACGGGCAGGTCAAGATCCGCGGGTTCCGCGTCGAGGTCGGCGAGATCGAGTCCGCCCTCGCCGACCATCCGAAGGTGGCGCAGGCCGTGGTGACGGCCGCGGCCGGTCCTGGCTCCGCCAGGCGGCTGGTGGCTTATGTGGTTCCGCGGTCCGGCGGGAGTGGTGTGGATGTCGG
>NZ_JBVJJE010000011.1:0-336897 GCF_055585925.1 Streptomyces sp. NPDC052064 | reverse complement strand
CGCGACGGCATCCGCGCGACTCAACTCCACAGCACTCATCAGGTCCCTCCGCCAAGTCACCCTAACGGAACCCGTGATCGCCCGGACAGCTCCTAAGCGTGAACCATCCGTCCACTGCGAACGCGCCTGTCCGCTGTCGTCGTTCGACCACTGCAGGTTTGGGCGCCCCAGCACTCAAGAGACCGTGCATCCTGGCCCTGGCCCTCGCCTCCGACCAGCCTCAGGTCACTGATCTGACCGCGAGCGACCTTCTCTTCGTCACAACGGGTGTGACCGGGATCGATAGTTGGCACAAGGCAACGTGGGTGACCTGCACTGATGCCAAAAGGGTCTGGGGCACACTGTCGGGTGCGGTCATCGTGCTGACCTCCTTCGGGCTTCGACACCTCGAAGATCAGCCGGTGGCCGTGCATCTATGCGGGTCTCATCCCGACGCCGGAGCAAACCCCCGGATCAAGTCGAACCCGTACACCATCTCCACGGACGCAACCCCCTCACCCCGGCCGCGGCATCTCGTAGCTGTAGCCTGGCCAAGGGATCCGCCGGACAGCCCCGCGCATCCAATCGGTGCCAACTAACCCTGGTTTGTGACAACTAGAATCTATGGTCGCATCGGGTCAGCGCCGCACCCGCGGCATTCCCAGTCCGATCCACGAGATGATCTCCCGCTGGATCTCGTTGTTGCCGCCGCCGAAGGTGAAGATGACCGCCGAACGGTAGCCGCGTTCCAGCTCGCCGTGCAGGACCGCACCCGCCGATCCCTCCTTCAGAGCTCCGGGGGCGGCGACGATCTCCATGAGCCAGGCGTAGGCGTCGCGCCGGGCCTCGGAGCCGTACACCTTGACGGCGGAGGCGTCCTGCGGGGTGAGGGTGCCGTCCTGGACGGCGCCGACCATCCGCCAGTTGAGCAGCTTCAGCGCGTCCAGCCGGGCGTGGGTCCGGGCCAGGCGGCGGCGTACCCAGGGCAGGTCGGCGACGCGGCGGCCGTCGGCGAGCTTGGTCTCCATCGCCCAGCGCTGCACGTCGTGCAGGGCGCGGATCGCCATGGTGCCGTGGGCGGCGAGGGTCACGCGTTCGTGGTTGAGCTGGTTGGTGATCAGCCGCCAGCCCTGGTTCTCGGCGCCGACCCGGTGGGAGACGGGGACGCGGACGTTCTCGTAGTAGCTGGCCGTGGTGTTGTGCGAGGCGAGTGTGTTGATGAGGGTGCAGGAGTAGCCGGGGTCGGTGGTCGGCACGAGGAGCATGGTGATGCCCTTGTGCGGCGGGGCGCCGGGATCCGTACGGACCGCGAGCCATACCCAGTCCGCCGTGTCGCCGTTGGTCGTCCAGATCTTCTGGCCGTTGACGACGTACTCTCCCCCACTCTCCCGTACCGCGCGGGTCCGCAGTGACGCGAGGTCGGTGCCCGCGCCGGGCTCGCTGTAGCCGATGGCGAAGTCGATCTCGCCGGAGAGGATCCTCGGCAGGAAGTACGCCTTCTGCTCGTCGGTGCCGTACCGCATGATCGTCGGGCCGACGGTGTTCAGCGCCATGAGCGGCAGCGGGACGCCGGCCTGGGCGGCCTCGTCGAAGAAGATGAACTGCTCCATCGCGGTCAGGCCGCGCCCGCCGTACTCCTCGGGCCAGCCCACGCCGAGCCAGCCGTCCGCGCCGAGCCGCCGGATGGTCTCGCGGTAGAACCGCTTCTGGGCCGCCGGGTCGCCGTGCCGGGCGTACGCGTGGTCCGGGACCAGTTCGGCGAAGTAGGCCCGCAGTTCGGTGCGCAGCCGCTGCTGCTCGGACGTGTATTCGAGGTGCACGGCGCCTCCAGGCTCCCAAGGCCGGTCCTGTCGGCGCACACCGTAGAACGTGTTACAGAAATTGTGAATGGCGAGTGACGGGGAACGGCCTCCTCAGTTCAGCGTGGCGAGGAAGTCCGTGCACGCCCGTGCGCACGCACGGCACGCCGCCGCCGAGTCCTCCGCCCCCGGCTGCCGGTCGAAGACGTGTGCGGCCTCCAGGCACACGGTCCGGCACCACTCCACCTGGACGCGGATGCTGGTCTCGTCCACCTGGTTCTGTTCGGACAGCACACGGCAGGTCGCGTCGCAGACCTCCGCGCACATGATGCCCTTACGTCGTACGAGTTCCTGGTTCTCGGTGCCGTCGGGATCCACGAGGCTCGCGCGCAACGCGCACGCCCGGGCACACTCGGTGCACGCCTGGGCACAAGCGAAGCGGTCCTCCAGGAACCGGAACAGCTCCTGCTGGGATGTCGTCACACCGCGCGGGTAGCCCCGCCGGTGCCGGTCAAACCCGGCGTCGAAGGGTTCCGTACCGTTTTCCGGTCCGGCCGGCCGGGCACCCGGCAGGCCCCGGAACGACGACGCACGGAGGTGAGTCACATGCCCGGGCGGCAGGAACTTCCGTCGACCCTGGAGCGGTCCGCCAAGGAGGCGCAGCGCACCTGGATCAAGGCGCACGACTCGGCCGTGGAGCAGTACGGCGAGGGCGAGCGCGCGCACCGCGTGGCCTTCGGGGCACTGAAGCACACCCACGAGAAGGTCGGCGACCACTGGGAGCGCAAGGAGGGCGGCCGCAAGGGACCGTCGGACCCGCAGTCGGCCCGGCCCCGGCAGCAGGGCGGCCGCAGCGGCGAGGGCGTCGACGAGCAGGCCTCGAAGGAGCACCTGTACGACCTCGCGAAGCGGCTGGGCGTCGAGGGGCGGTCACGCATGTCGAAGGCGGATCTGCTGGACGCCGTCCGCAAGGAGAACCGCTCGCAGACCAGGTCCTCGCGGTCGTCCTCCCGGTCGTCCGCAGGGTCCTCCCCGGCGTCCAGGTGAGCCGGTTCATGGTGAGGACCAGGGGTACTCGCGCGCCATGACTAGCGCATGGATGGAGATGGCCGCGGGCCGTGGCGCCCTCGGCATCGGGCTGATCGTGGCGGGTGTGGTGGTCGTGGCCCTGCTGCTGGGGGCCTTCGTCCTCGGCGTGCGCGTCAAGCGCAGGGAGCTGCCGACACCGCGGCCCGACGAGCAGCCGCGACTGCCCGACGGCGGCCCGGTCCGCGAGACGAGTGAGCGCCGGGAGCCCGAGGAGGTGCCGAGAAGCCAGGAACGTCTGACGCCGCACGAGCTGAAGACGCACGGCAACCAGAGCGACCGGAGGAGCGCGACCCAGGAGCGTCCCCGCTGGAACGAGGGCAGCAGCGGCTCGTTCGGCAGCGGTGGCCCGGGCGGCCGCTGATCCCTCCGCTCCGCACCCATGTCGTACGTGTCACCTCGCCGGTGAACACGTCGTACACGCCGTACACAGGGAAGTGAGAACCATGGCCGATCCCGCCCGCAACACCCTCCCGCTGCCGGACTACGACCATCTGCCGATCGGCGGCCTGGAGAGTCGGGTGCGATCGCTGTCCGCGGACGAGGTGGAGGAACTGCTGGCGTACGAGCGGTCGCACGCCGACCGGCTGCCGGTGACCGAGCTGCTGGGGTCCCGTCTCGAGCAGTTGCGCGAGGGTGCGGAGCCGACGTCCGGCGACCCGGGCGCCCTGCGTCCCGAGACGGGCGAGCGGCACGGAGGCTCTCCGGTGTCGCCCGCCACGTCCCCGCAGCCGTTCAGCCCGCCGCCGCACGGCACCCCCGACCAGCGGGGCAAGCCGAAGGGTGACCGCACGTAGGCGTCACCGCCGGACAGAGCCGACCGGAAGGGCCCGTGCCTGTGCACGGGCCCTTTTTGCGCGCACCACTCACAGTGAGGTGGATCACAGCAGGCAAGTGCAGCGTGACATGGGGTCCAGCGCCTTTTCAGTGGTGCAGGGGGTCACTGAGACGCGGGACGGTGAGGATGGAGCAGGTTCGGGCGGACGGCTTCGACGAGTTCGTGGCCGCCCGTTGGTCGGCGCTGCTCCATGTCGCGCGGCTGCTGACGGGCGGCGACCGGCAGCGGGCCGAGGACCTGGTGCAGGAAGCGCTGGTGAAGCTGTGGTTCGCCTGGCCGAAGGTCGCCGAGCAGGCTCCGGAGGCGTACGTCCGCACGGTGCTGGTGCGGATGGCGGCGCGCTCGGCGAAGCGGCGCTGGTGGGGTGAGCGCCCGGTGGAGCAGCTGCCCGACCGGGCCGATCCGCGCGATGTGTCGTCCACCGTGGCGGAACGCTCGCGGCTGGAGGCCGCGTTGGCCCTGCTGTCTCCCAAGCAGCGGGCCGCGGTGGTGCTGCGCTACTACGAGGACCTGCCCGAGGCCCAGGTCGCCCAGGCGCTGGGCTGCCCGGTGGGCACCGCACGGTCCCACGCGTCACGCGGAGTCGCACGGCTCCGCCAGATCCTGTCCGACGCCGTCAGGCCCGTGGGGTGAAGGGAGAAGCGATGGACGACTTCGAGCGGGACCTGTCGCGGCTGCTGCGCGACACCCAGCAGCACACCCCCTACAAGCCCGAACACCGGCAGCGCCTGCACGCGGGCATCCGCTCCCGCCGCCGGTCGCGGCTGCTGTGGAAGGCGGGCGGCTCCGCCGTGGCGGTGGCCGGACTGAGCGTCGGGCTCGCCCTGCTGCCGAGCATGCTCACCAGGGCCCAGCCCGCCGATCACCGGCCACAGCCCGCGACGAGCCCGGCGGCCTCGCAGGACAGCGGGCCCACATTCGACTCCCCGGATCCCAGCACCACTCCGACCGAGCCGGAGTCGTCCGCGCCGGCGACCACGGCCGACGGCAGTACGCCGCCCGGGGACACGAGCACGACGATCAGCCCCACGCCGACCGCCACGGCCTCCGGGAGCCGGACCACCTCGACGCCACCCACACCGCCCCCTTCCCCGACTCCCACGACGGCTCCGCCGTCCGCCCTGGAGGAGACACAGGAGCCCTCCGCATCGGCCACCGAGTAGCCGCCTGAGCGGCCCTTCCCGTCAGGGGCGTCAGCGCCCCGAACCCCGTCACCTCACCCCGCCACGGGCGCCTTCGGCGTGCCCGGAACCGGCGCTCGGGTACGTCCGGCGCCAGAAAGAGACCGTGAAGAAGCCATGAGAACCGTACGGCGGCCGGCCCTGGTCGACCGCCCGACAACCGAGCCGTCCGCGTTGCCGCGCCGGGCGCCCGTGTCCGCGCACCACCTGGACCCGGTCCTCGACGTCGTCGTCCCCGTGTTCAACGAGGAGAACGACCTGGAGCCCTGCGTCCGGCGCCTGCACGCGCACCTGGTCGAGACCTTCCCCTACTCCTTCCGGATCACCATCGCCGACAACGCCAGCACCGACCGGACCCCGCGCATCGCGGCACGGCTGGCCGCGGAGCTGCCCGGCACGGACTGGATCCGGCTGGCCGATAAGGGGCGCGGCCGTGCACTGCACGCCGCCTGGTCACGCTCGGGCGCCCCGGTGCTGGCGTACCTCGACGTGGACCTGTCCACGGACCTGGCGGCGCTGCTGCCGCTGGTCGCGCCGCTGATCTCCGGCCACTCGGACATCGCCATCGGCACCCGGCTGGCGCGCGGTTCGCGGGTGGTGCGCGGACCGAAGCGGGAGATCATCTCCCGCTGCTACAACGGTCTGCTGCGCGGGACGCTCGCCGTGGGTTTCTCCGACGCGCAGTGCGGGTTCAAGGCGGTGCGGCGGGACGTCGCCGAGCGGCTGCTGCCGCTGGTGGAGGACCGCGAGTGGTTCTTCGACACCGAGTTACTGGTCATCGCCGAGCGCGCGGGGCTGCGGATCCACGAGGTTCCGGTGGACTGGGTGGACGATCCGGACAGCCGGGTGCACGTCCTGTCCACGGCCCTGGCCGACCTGCGCGGCATGGCCAGGCTCGGCCGGGCCCTGGTCTACGGCCGACTGCCGCTGTCCGCGCTGCGCCGCAGCGGCGGCGACCTCGCCGGGGAGCTGCCCGCGGGTCTGGCCCGGCAGATGGTGCGCTTCGCTGCGGTCGGCGTCGCCAGCACCCTGTGCTACCTGCTGCTCTACACCACACTCCGGCCGGGCACGGGAGCGCAGGCCGCCAACGCGCTCGCCCTGCTGGCCAGCGCGGTCGCCAACACCGCCGCCAACCGGCGGCTCGCCTTCGGGGTGCGAGGCCGCGGCGGCGCGCTTCGACACCACCTCAAGGGGCTCGCGGCCTTCCTGGTCGGGCTGACGCTCACCAGCGGTTCGCTGGCCGCCCTCCACCACGCCGCCCCCGGGGCCGGTCACCGGGTCGAACTCGTGACGCTCATCGCCACCAACCTGGCCGCGACGCTGCTGCGCTTCCTCCTCTTCCGGGCCTGGGTGTTCCCCGCCCGTACCGCTCGCCGTACGACAGGATCCTCATGAGCACCGTCGAGCTGCGTCGGCCGCCGTCCGGCCTCGACGCCCCCGAATTCCCCCGCCACTCCCGGGAGTTCCGTAGGCGGTTACGCGGGGCCGCCGTGCGCTACGGACCCGTGCTGCTGACGTACGGCGTGCTGAAGCTGGCCGGCTTCGCCGTCTTCATGTACCTGCTGGACTCCGCGGGCGACTTCCGGAAGAAGAACCCGCGTTTCGGCGGCGGCGAACACTCCTGGGACGTCCTGGCCAGCTGGGACGGCTGGTGGTACCAGCAGATCGCCGAGCACGGGTACGACCCCGCCCTGAAACCGGTCCCGGGCGCGACGGGCCTGATCACCCTGGAGGGCAACTCGGCGGCGTTCTTCCCGCTGTACCCGACGCTGATGCGGCTGGTCTCGGAGTGCACCGGACTCGGCCTGTACGGCGCCGGCATGACGGTCTCCGTCATCGCGTCGTTCGTCGCCGCGCTCGGCATCTTCGCCGTGACGAAACGGCTCGGCGGTCACCGGGCCGGGCTGGTCGCGGCCGGGCTGTGGGCCGTCTGGCCAGGCTCGGGCACCGAGTGGTCGGGCTATTCGGAGTCCCTCTACACGGCCCTCGCCGCATGGGCCTGTCACGCCGTCATGTCCCGCCGCTGGCTCACCGCGGGGCTGCTGACCTGCGTGGCCGGGCTCTGCCGTCCCACGGCCGCCGCGCTGGTCGCCGCCCTCGCCGTCGCCGCGCTGCTGTCCCTGCGCCGGCGTGAAGACGGAGTCCGGCGTGCGCTGGGCGCCGTGGCGATCGCGCCGCTGGGACTGTTCGGCTATCTCGCCTGGGTCAACTACCGCTTGGGCGACATCAACGGCTACTCCAAGCTCCAGGACGGCGCCTGGGCCCACAAGTTCGACTGGGGGGTCCACTCGTTCAACGTGCTGACGTCCCTCCCGGTCGGGCACTTCGACTATCTCTTCGCGATGCCCTTCGAGGACGTCATCGGTGTCTGCGTGGTGCTCACGGTGCCGGTGCTGACCGTGCTGCTGCTGCGTCTGAGACCGCCCGCCGTGCTCGTCGTCTACACGGTTCTCTCGTACCTCATGGTGATGACCACCCAGCAGTATTTCGGCAACGTCTCGCGCTATCTGCTCCCGCTCTTCCCGCTGTTCATTCCGCTCGCCCTCGCCATGCGCCGGCTCAGCCGGCCGTCCCTGGCCGCCGTGCTGGGCACGGCCGCGCTGGCCTCGGGGTCGTACGCGGGGTACGTCCTGTTCGAGCTCGGGGTGCCGTAGGACACGGTCCTCTCGACCACCCGGCGATGACGGCCGAGTCGCTTGGACGACTCGATGCCCTTGAGGGCGATGCGGTGGCGGATACCCCTCCAGCACGACGTGCGCGAGCAGCTGGCCCGCCACGGCAAGACCAACTGCCTGCGCATCGGCGACATCACGGTATGGGGCGGCGTGCACCCGCCCCGCACCGAAGAAATCAAGACCAATCCGAAGGACACCAGGAGCGCTCAACCGCGGCGGATCAACCAGGCCCGCGGCGGTGCTGAACGGCGGCCCGCTGCCGAAACTGATGACCTACGACGCGAAGAAAGGGAGGGAGACGTTCCGCGTTCGCGAGGCTCAAAACCAGCACAACAAGCTGTGGCGGGGGCATCCGAAGGAGATATAGTCGCACACGTTTCCGAATTGGGAACATGACAAGGGGGATCGATGCTCACGCGTACCGTCATGCGTACCACCATCGCCGCCGTAGCCCTGGCCCTGACCGCCGCCACCGCTACGAGCGCCAACGCCGCCGCGAACACCGGCACCAAGGACCCGACGATCATCGAACTCAGAGGCAACAAGGGCCTCAAGATGATCGAAGGCGCCGACGGCAAGGCTCTTCTGGAAGCCAACACCACTGTGGCTGCGGCTGCCGCCAACGTGTGCGGCTCCGGCTACACCATCTCCGAAGGCGCTGCGCGCTACGGCACGAACGCCAGCCTCTACCTGTGGTGGAACGGCAAGTACAGCGGCTCCAACAAGCTGTACGACAAGTACATCTGCGGTGTCCTCTTCAACGACACCGGCTCCGCGCGCTCCATGGGCATCCGGCTGAAGGACAACTTCACCGACACGCCTCACACCGAGGACTTCGGCACGTACAGCACCTACGCCGGGCCCGTCTACCAGAAGCGCGGCGGCTGCGGCGAGGCGTACTCCTACATGAAGTCCGGGAGCAAGGTCGTCGTCGACAACACCTACGTGATGTCCGGGTGCAACTGAGCTCCACTCGTGGCGGGCTGCGTCGTATCGCGTACGGCGCAGCCGTCACCGCCACCATCGGCGCCGCTGGATGCACCGAGTAGATCGTCAAAGGTTGGCGTTACGGCACATGAGGGTCCTCTGTCATCTCTGAGGATTACGGAGCTTCGCGCCCCTGGCCTTGACTCCCGGTACCGCCGGGGTCGGGCGTGCTCGACTTGGAGCCGGAGGTCGCCGCCGTGCTCGGCAAGGAGGGACGCGACCTCACGTCCGAGCCGTCAACGTCGCTTCGTCCGCGGCCTGTCCAGGACGGCCGCCACCGAGCTCGGCCCGCGTGGCATCCGCGTGAACACCATCCGCGCCGAGATCCCCGTCGACGGCTGCCTCACCGCACACGGCGGTACCAAGTCGGTCTCGGACGCGCTGCGCGAGCACCCGTGGAGGGGCGGCCTCGCGTACCGGGCGGCATACTGATCTTGCGTTGCGCAGTGATCAGGCCGATGGTCGGAGAGGAGAGGACGGGACGTGACCACCGAAGGACCGGGCGGCGGACGGGGAACGCCCGACGAGCCGGACGGCACTCCCCCGGTCCCGGACGACGTGTGGCTCAGGTTCCTCACGGACAGCGAGCACGCCATATGCGCCTCCGCCCCCAGGGAGCCTTCCGCGAAGGAGCGAGCGGCGGGACGGCAGCTCCAACCCCCGTACGCCGTCGGTGACCTGTGGCAGCCGGAGGACCTGTGGGTCCGCGTGGCCTGGCGCGACCTGGACCGCCGTGCCAAGGTCCGGCGCGTGGGACGTGTCGTCGCCACCGCCGCCGCCGTGGCGCTGGCACTGGGGGCCTGGTCCCAGTTGTCCGTCGGTTCGGGCACGGGCACCCGGCCGGGGACGGGCACCGTGCGGCAGGTGGAGGGGGCGACCGCGAGGCTGCCCACGGCCACTCCCGTCCCGTCCGGATCCGCTGTCCCGGTGCCCTCCAGATAGCACACGCACGACGGGTACAGTCCCGCCCGGCCGCCTAGGATGAGCCCACAGGCCGGATCTGGGCGCTCGTCCGGGCGCGGGTCCCCGCAGGCGAGTCATCAGGAACACGCACGCCGACGGAAGGGGGACAGACATGAGCGCGCCGCGCCTCAGCAGTACGCCGTTGCCGGGCATCGGTGTCCGCTACGACCTGACGATCCGGGACAGCCGGCGGCTGTCCGTGGTCGCCCACCGCGACGGCCACCGGACGATCAGCGCCTACCGCAGGGACGACCCGGACGCCTGCGACCTGTCGGTGCGTCTGACGGCGGAGGAGGCGGCGACACTGATCGACGCGCTGATGCCCGCCCACCACACGCCGAACCTGCTGTCCACGACCGACCTGGGGCTCGTCGCCGAGCGGATCGAGCTGTCCGGCTCCTCGCACTGGAACGGCCGGCTGCTGGGCGAGTCCCGGATCCGCACCGACACCGGCGCGTCGATCGTGGCGGTGCTGCGCCGGGCCGAGGCGATACCCTCCCCCGCGCCGGACTTCCGGCTCGCCGGCGGTGACACGCTCATCGTCATCGGGACCCGCGAGGGCGTGGAGGCGGCCGCCGCGATACTCGGGCGGGAGTGACCCGCCGTGCACTCCTCCGCGGTCTTCCTGATCGAGTTCGGCTGCCTCATCCTCGGGCTCGGGTTGCTCGGCCGCCTCGCCGGGCGCTTCAGCTTCTCGCCGATCCCTCTCTATCTGCTGGCCGGGCTCGCCTTCGGTGAGGGCGGACTGCTGCCGCTGGTCGCCAGCGAGGACTTCGTCGCCATCGGTGCCGAGATCGGCGTCATCCTGCTGCTGCTCATGCTGGGCCTGGAGTACACGGCCACGGACCTCGTCTCCAACCTCAAGACCCACTACCCGGCCGGGGTCGTCGACGCCGTCCTCAACGCCCTGCCCGGTGCGGTGCTCGCGCTGCTGCTCGGCTGGGGCCCGGTCGCCGCCGTCGTGCTGGCCGGTGTCACCTGGGTCTCCTCCTCCGGCGTCATCGCCAAGGTCCTGGGCGAGCTGGGGCGGCTCGGCAACCGCGAGACCCCGGCCATCCTGAGCATCCTGGTCCTCGAGGACCTCTCCATGGCGGTCTACCTGCCGATCGTCACCGCCCTGCTGGCCGGGGTGGGCCTGGCCGCGGGTGCGGTCACGCTGGCCATCGCCCTGGGCGTGGCCACGCTCGTGCTCGTCCTCGCGGTGCGCTACGGCCGCCATGTCTCCCGCTTCGTCTCCAGCGACGACCCCGAGAAGCTGCTGCTGGTGGTGCTCGGCGTGACCCTGGTGGTCGCCGGGCTCGCGCAGCAACTCCAGGTGTCCGCGGCCGTGGGCGCCTTCCTGGTGGGCATCGCACTGTCCGGCGAGGTCGCCGAGGGCGCGACGAGCCTGCTCGCACCGCTGCGGGATCTGTTCGCCGCGGTGTTCTTCGTCTTCTTCGGCCTGCACACCGACCCCACCAGCATCCCGCCCGTGCTGCTGCCCGCCCTCGCCCTGGCTGCCGTCACCACCGCGACGAAGATCGCCACCGGCTACTGGGCCGCACGCCGCGCCGGGATCGGGCCAAGGGCCGCTGGCGCGCCGGCGGCACGCTCGTGGCCCGCGGCGAGTTCTCCATCGTCATCGCCGGGCTCGCCGTCACGGCCGGCATCGAGCCCTCCCTCGGCCCACTGGCCACGGCATACGTCCTCATCCTGGTCCTCGTCGGTCCCCTGACCGCCCGCTACACCGAGCCCGTGGCCACCGGCCTGACCGGGCGACTGCGCCGGAGCAGGACCACGTCCCGCGGGGCGACGGCACCTGTTCCTGCGGGCACCCACGAGACCATCGACGACCAGGACACCGTCGGCCGCACCTGACCGACCGGCCGCAGCCGGGACGGGGCGCCGACCAGTGCTCTTCGCCAGTTCACGCCCGCCGACCAGCGGCGTACGACCGCGATCCGGTGCCCGCCCTACGGAGGCGCGGCGCACGGCAAGCCCCACTCACCGACGGCATGCGGCCGCACTCCCCTGCCCGCCGTACGGAGGCCCGGCACGTGAAAGCTCCCGCCTGGCAGCTTCCGCACTCTCCAGCCCGGCGTGCGGAGGCTGCCCGGCGGCGGGCGGCACGGCTGGTGCCCGGTCAGCCCGTCTTCCAGCCCCGGCGCGTGTCGATGCGCTCCCATTCCGCGTCCCACTGCGCCATGCGCCGGCGGTCCAGGGACAGCCGCGCCAGCCAGGCGGCACCCAGTACGACCCCGCCCGTGAGGGTCCCCGCCAGTCCGCCGCCCAGGGACGTGTGCAGCCAGGCCTCGCCCTCGGACACCGGTGGGGCCGTGATGTCACCGCTCCTGTTCACCCACACGGCGATCGTGCTCCCGGCGGGAGTCCTGGGCGGCACCCGTGCCTCGTCCGTGTGCGTCGAGCCGTCCGGCGCGGTCCACCGCACCTTGGCCCACACCCGGTGGTCGCTCGCCGCGCGGGCCGGTGACGGGCCCGGCGCGTCCTCGACGGCGACAGCCGAGACCCGACGGCTCTCGGCCCGCTGCCCTTCCACGGCCCGCTCGACGGCGCCCGCCGCCATCAGGCCCGCGCCGACACCGCCGAGCAGGGCGAACACCCAGCCGGCGAGCACGACCCAGGCTTCGACGACGTCGATACGCCGCTTGAGCGCGTTGCGCCGCCACCGCCACCACCGCACGGTTACACGCTCTGACGCTTCCATCGGCCGACACCCCCTCGTGAGCACCGGCAGCACCCTTCCAGTGTGCGCCTGAACCGTGCCCCTGTCGGCGTATGGCTCAGCCGGAAGGCGCGGCGATCCGTACCCGGTCGCTCTCGTCACCGGACAGGAAGGACGCCAGCGCTCGCCCTTCCTCGGCGACGGAGCCCCGGTCGGCCCGGGAGAAGCGGCGCAGCGGGGTGACCAGAACGGTGTCCCCTTCGAGGCTCCAGGTCGCCGCGACCCGGCCGTCGACCAGGACGACGCGGGCGCCTTGGACCGACAGGCCGCGGTGGGCGTCGTCGATGATCCGGCCGCGGTCGTGGTAGCCGAGGATCGCGTTGTCGAACGCCGGCAGGAAGCGCACCGGCGCGGGGGTGTCGGGGTCGGGGCGAGGCGCGTCGGGGAGGTCCAGCAGTTCCCTGCCGCGCTCGTCGCGGAAGGCGACCAGTTCCTCGCGCAGGGCGGAGACCGCGGCCGGCAGTCCCGCCAGGCCGCACCAGGCGCGCAGGTCGGCCGAGGCGGCGGGTCCGAACGCGGCCAGGTAACGCCGTACCAGCGTCCGCCCCACCGGATCGGAGTCGTCCGAGACGGGTGGGTCGATCTCGCGCCCCAGCCAGGAGGACACCAGCGCGTAGCGCACTCCCGCCGTCGTGCGCCACAGCCCGCGCGGCGGCAGCTGCACCATCGGGAGCAGGCCGGCGACGAGCATCTCGCCCAGTGGCCGGGGCCCCGCCGCAGGCCAGCGGTCGGCGACGGCTCGCGCGAGGTCGCCCATCGAGCGGGGTTCGCCGTCGGCCATGACCTCCCGCCCCGCCGCCGCTAGTTCGCCGAGGTCCACTCCCTCCAGCTCGCGGCGGTACGTCCCGAGCACCCGCTGGCGCAGCATCGCGTCATGGCGGGCCCGCCAGGCCACGAGGTCCTCAGCGGTGACGAGGTGGACGGTGCGGCGCATGAGATGGGTCCGCACCACACGCCGTCCGGTCAGCAGTTCCGACAGCACCGTCGGTTCGGACGCCCGCAGCCGGGACCAGAGCCCGATGAACGGTTCCTGGGGTTCCTGCGCCTGGAGACCGCACAGGTGGGCGACGGCGTCGAGGACCGGCAGATCGGCGCGGTCGAGGAGCAACTGCCGCGCAAGGGTGGCGCGGTTGAGCGCCCGGGCATCGAGAACGGTCAACGGAGCACCTCGGCCTTCGAGTCGTGTGCCGACCCGTGGTCCGAGAGGTCCGGGCGGCTTGCCCGGTCACCGTCACACGGGACGCGGTCAGATCGTGACCGCGTCCGGCGTCACCAGCGCACGACGCTCAGCGCGGCTCCGCCGTGGTTCCCGGCGTGACGAGGGATTGGGCGACGACGATCTCGCGAAGCTCGGTGCGGCCGCTGTCAAGAAACCCGTGCTCGGCTCCGTTCCCTGCGCCTCGTTCCCTAGTTTCCCTATAGAATTACTAGGGAATCAATGACGGCGTCCGACGCGCCGCACAGCATGATGCGCGTGCCTCACACATCAACATGAGGAGACCTCTGCCATGGGCGTTGCCCCTGCGCCGTCCGGCTCCGACGTGGAGTCCGGCCGGACCGGGCCCGGGAACGCGCACTGGCTGCGCGTGGCCGGCGAGACCGCGGACGACCTGGCCACGGACGCGGTGGCCAGAGATCAGGCGGGCAAGCCCCCGTTCGACGAAGTGTCACGGCTGCGGGAGTCGGGACTGCTGACGCTTCTCGTGCCGACCGGACTCGGGGGCGGCGGCGCGGACTGGCCCACGGCGTACGCGGTGGTCCGGGAGATCGCCGCGGCCGACGGCGCGATAGGTCAACTGCTGGGCTGTCACTACTTCATGTCGTGGAGCGCCCGGTTCTTCACCGAGCCGGATCTCGCCGCCCGGCTGGAGCGGCGATCCGCGGCGGAGCAGTGGTGCTGGGGTGGTGGTCTGGCACGTCAGGAACCGGCTCTGACACTTGCCAGGGACGGGCTGGGTTTTGCGTTGACCGGCCGTCAGAGCTTTGCCGCCGGCGTCCTGGTCGCCGACCGCCTCGCCGTGCGGGCGGTACGAGTCGACACGGGCGAACCATTCGCCGTCGTGGTGGATCCCGCCCTTCCGGGCGTGGTGATCGACGGCGACGCCGACCCTTTCGGGCAACGGCTCGCGGCCGGCGGCAGCGTGGAGTTCGACGCCGTACCGATGGCCGCCGACGACGTCCTGGGCTCGCTGGCCGCGGACGAGGAGGTTCTGTCGCCCCTGACTGCTCTGGTGTCGCCGGTCGGGCGTCTCCTCTCGGCGCAACTCCGTCTCGGCATGGCGGAGGGAGTGCTCGCCGAGGCCCGCGAGTACAGCAGGACCGGCCAGTCCCACTGGCACCCGGACTGGCCCGTCGGCTCGCCCCAGGATCCGCAGGTGCTGACCGCCTACGGGGAACTCACCGTCCTCACCCGCTCCGCGTCCGCCCTCGCCGACCAGGCACGGGACGCCGTGCACGGCGGGCTGGCCCGTGGTGAAGACCTCGGCTACGACGAGTACGCGGAGATCTCCGTCCTCGTCGCCATGGCCGAAGCCGCCGCGTCCAGGGCCGTGCAGGAGTCCACCGCCCGCGCCCTCGACATCATCGGCGCCCGCTCCGCGTCCTCGCGGCTGGGCTTCGACCGCTTCTGGCGCAATGCCCGGACCCACACCCTGTACGAACCCGTGGCCCACCGGCTCCGCGATGTCGGGGACTACTTCCTCAACGGTACGCACCCTCCGTTCGTACTCCCCGTCTGACCATCGGCGGGCCGGCTCGGCGGCAATTGTGAACAGCGCGCTTCACTCTTGTGTCGCCCTCCCGATCGGCGTTGACCAGGCGGATTCGCGCTGTGATTCTCATTCCTGTGAGCAATTCGGAGAACGCTTTTCTCCCCGTTCTCTTCCGCAGGCGACCACCACGGCTGTTCCGTGTGCCAGGCGCCACGTCCTCGTAGCCGACTGAATTCCCCGCAGACGTTCCGGAGTGAGTCGGCAGCACTGAAAGGACCCCGCACATGACCACCAGCACCGGCTTCGACGTCCGCAGGGTCGGCGGCCGTATCGGCGCCGAGATCCTCGGCGTGGATCTCTCCGGCGACCTCGAACCCGCCCTCGTCTCCGAGATCAACTCCGCGCTGCTGGAGCACAAGGCGCTCGTCTTCCGCGATCAGCACCTCGACGACGCGGGTCAGCTCCGCTTCGCCTCCCTCTTCGGCGAACTCACCACCGCCCACCCCACCGTGCCCTCCGTGGAGGGGCAGCCGCAGATCCTGCCCGTCGACGCCGACGAGGGCATCCGCTCGAACCAGTGGCACACGGACGTCACCTTCGTCCGTACGCCCCCGAAGGCGTCCACCCTGCGCAGCATCGTGGTCCCGCCCTATGGCGGCAACACCCTCATCGCCAACTCGGCCGCCGCGTACCGGGATCTGCCCGAGCCGCTGCGCGAGCTGGCGGACCGGCTGTGGGCCGTGCACACCAACGCCTACGACTACGCGGCGCCGAAGAGCGAGAAGGCGGCCGAGTACCGCAAGCGGTTCGTCTCGCGCAAGTACCGCACCGTCCACCCGGTCGTCCGGGTCCACCCCGAGACCGGGGAGCGGGGCCTGTTCATCGGCGGCTTCGCCCAGAGCATCGTCGGTCTCGGCCCGTCCGACTCCCGTGACCTGCTGCGCATCTTCCAGTCGTACGTCACGCGCCCGGAGAACATCGTGCGCGTGGCATGGACGCCGGGCGACGTCGTCCTGTTCGACAACCGCATCACCCAGCACTACGCCCCCGACGACTACGGCGACCTGCCGCGCCTGCTGCACCGGGTGACCGTCGCGGGGGACGTCCCCGCCGGTGTCGACAGCACCCTCAGCCACGTCCTCGAAGGTGACGACGCCTCCCACTACACCCCCGCCGTGGCCTGAGCCGCCACAGGGCCGTCGGCAGGACCCCCGGTGCCACCGGCGCCCGCCTGGCGGCCGACCCCGCCGACGAAGCGGCTCTCGGGCTGTACGGCTCACCGGGTTTCGTCGCTGAGGGAGGAGTACGCAAGGACTACTACGGGTCCGGGCGAGGACCGCCTGCTCCTCCCCCTGCTCCTCTGGCGTCCATGCCCCTGCGGTCAGTCGCCGGTCGTCCTGGTCACCAGCGTGTTGTACGCCAGTTGCAGCGCGTCCGCGCCGGCCAGGGCCGTGAGCGTGCCCATGGCGGTGCGGGTCGGGCGGGGCCAGAGCAGCCGGCCGGCGGTCACCGGTGCCTTGCTCGGCAACCGGCTGAGCCGGAACGTGGCCACCGAGGTCAGCACCACGTCCCACGGCTCGAACCGCTCGGGCAGAGGGCGCCCCTGGCGTCGTACCGCCGTGGTCCAGGCCGCCGTGTACGCCGCGAAGCCCGCCATGGCCACGAGGTAGCCGCCCAACGGCCGGTCGTGGCCTGCCGCGTAATTCCGTCGGGTGCGGTGGAGGAGCCCGTGCAGCCGCCGTGCGAGGCGGCTGTCAGTCGCTGTTGCCATGTTCACGGGCAGCGCCTGGTCGTGTTCCGCTCCCCTGCCCGACCAGGTCTCGGTCGTTTCCCTCATGTTCTCCACCGTCCTGGTGGCGCAGGCGCACCTCGACATGTCCGTCGGTGATACGGGTTTCGAAGGCGGGCTGAGGGGCGGTGGCCGGGCCGCGTACGTTCCAGCCGTCAGAGAGACGGAAGACGCTGCCGTGCCACGGGCACTGGACGCATCCGTCGGCGACGGTGCCCTCGGAGAGCGGTCCCGCGAGGTGGCTGCACCGCTCGGCCAGCGCGTGGAACGCCCCGCCGGGTTCGCGCACCACCAGCACCGGCACGTCGTCCACGCTGCGCCGCACCGGCCGGCCCGCCGGGAACTCGTCCACGGTGCCGACCGGGTGCCAGCCCTCCGTGACGACGTGCGGAACCTCTTCGGCGTGGTTGGCGCCGGACGCCTGCCGGTAGGCCAGGTGGCCGCCCAGCATGCCGCCGAGTCCGACCGCCGTCAGCCCCAGGAAGCCGTACGCCCGGCCCGCCGCTTCGCGTCCCTTGACCCGGCATGTGAGCGAGGCGGCGTACAGGCCGACGGCCGTCGCGTTGCTCAGGGCGTGCGCCAGCCCGACGCGTTGCTGCTGACGGTGCAGGTCAGCCCAGTCCACCCAGCCTGCCAGGGCCGTGGGCGCGGCAGCGGCGAGACCGACGCCGACCAGCACCCCCGACTCGCGGGACCTGCCGGACCGCAGGTCCAGGACCGCCGCCGACAGCCAGCTGCCGATCGGCACCTGCACCATCAGCGGATGCACCGGATGCCCCAGCCACCTGCCGTGCAGCAGGTCCCGGCCGCGCCCCAGCGGCAGGGCCCGCACGCCCCTGCGGAGCAAGTCGATCACCGCATCGGCCCGAGGCTCCCGCTCCATGCGGTCCAGCAGCCACAGGACCCGGTTCTGCCCCCTCGGCCGACGGCGTGGCGTTGTGCTCATGCTCAGCCGGGTCCCCACCAGCACCGACGGCAAACGGAGCCCGGAGGGTTACGGCCGGGCAGGCCGGGAACGCGGTGCGCTGAACGAACCCGAAGCGAGGCCGGTGCCCCGATGACCGAGTACGAACGTTCACGCACGATGCCCGCACAGCCCGAGCAGGTCTTCGACCAGGCCGCGAACATCGGCCAGTTGGACGCCTGGCTGCCCGAGGCCCTGCATGTCGAGGCCGAGGAACTGCCCGCGGTCACCGTGCACGAGGACCGCACGGACGAGGACACCTCCGCCCTGCTGCGTGCCCAGCGCGAACAGATGCGGCTCGAATGGGGCACCCGCGACCAGGGCGGCTACACGGGCTGGCTCCAGGTCGCCGGGATCGGCGGCGGAGCCAGTGAGGTGACGGTGCACCTGTCATTCTTCGACGACAGCCACGACCCCGGCGAGACGATGGTCAGCGCCGCCCTGGCCACCAGCCTTCAGCGCCTGGAGGAGCAGGTGCGGCTGCGCGTCGACCACGTGGCCGGCTGATCCGGGACCGCACGCCCATGGCACGCGTCAAGCAGTACGCCGTCGCGGCGTCCGGACAGTGGACCGACGAGGAGGAAGGCCGGCGCCGCCTGCCGTCCGGCGAGGTGCACGCCTGGGAGCCGGGGCTGAACCAGACCGTCTGCGGACTGTCCCTCAGCCGCTCCCGGCTGGTCCGCTTCCCGCACGTCACCTGGCAGGACACCTTCCCGGAGTCCGGCGGTGCGGCGGACCGCGTCCGGCGCCAGTGCCCGCGTTGCGCCTCGGTCGCCGGGCGCCGTGGTCAGGACGCACGTCCTCGGTGGCAGCGCACGAACCCGCGACCGTGACGCCGTACCGGCTCATCTGCGTACAGGCGTAGCCGCTGGCGACGCCGGCCTGAGGGCTCGCGCGGCGCATCCGGGGCGGCCCGGCTCCTCGTCACTGTCCGGCGCGGGAAGCCGGCCGTGGGTCTTGTCCGTCTGCCGTGCCATGGCCCGCTCCGCGAGCCCGGGTGCCATCCGGGACCGTGCCCCGCGGTGCTTCGCACACTCGTGGGCCGCCGCCTCCAGCGCCTCCTCGCGTCGCGCGGCACGGTCTGCCACCGCAGTATTGCTTTTTGCCATGGTTTGTCCTGCCGTGGTCGCGGCACTCGGAGCACGCGCGAGCGTCAAGCCGGCGGCGTCCGGCCGACGCCGCGCGATCCGGTCCCGGTGACGGGGCAGAACAGAGGGTGACCGATGACGACGATCGGTGTGGAAGAGGAGTACCTGCTCCTCGACCCGGTTACCGGGTTGCCGGTACCCCTGGCCGACAAGGTGCGCGCCTCGGCGGGTCTGGCGCACCTCGTGGCCGACCAGGAGGTGCAGTGCGAGCTGCTCCAGGCGCAGGTCGAGGTGGCCACGCCGGTGTGCGGCACGCTGGAGGAGGCAGGGGGACATCTGCTGCGGCTGCGGCACGCCATCGGGGCGGCGGCCGAAGCGCACGGCTGCCGGATCGCCGCCTGCGGGACGCCTCCGCTGCGCCATCGTCACCCGGTGGCCGTCACCGACCAGGCCCGTTACCGGGCCATGCTCACGCAGGCGCCCCAGCTGGTGGCGGAGCAGTTGGTCAACGGCATGCACGTGCACGTCGCCGTGCCCAGCCGCGAGACGGGCGTGCAGGTCCTGAACCGGATCCGGGTCTGGCTGCCAGCCCTGACGGCCATGTCGGCGAACTCCCCGCTCTGGGACGGCCACGACACCGGATTCGCCAGCTGGCGCACCGTGATCTTCGGCCGCTGGCCGGTCAGCGGCGCTCCCCCGTTCTTCCGTGACGTGGCCGACTACGACCGGCGCCTGACGCGGCTGCTGGAGAGCGGTGTGATCTCGGACAGCGGCCAGTTGTACTGGCAGGCCCGCCTGTCGGCTCGGTACCCCACCGTCGAGGTGCGGTGCATGGACGTTCAACTGCGTGCGGACGACGCGGTCATGCTCGCGGGCATGACCCACGCTCTCGTGGACACCGCCATCACGGAAACGGCCGCCGGTGCGCCGCTGCCCGACTGCCCGCCGGAGCTACTCCAGGTCGCTCTGTGGCATGCCGCCCGGCACGGTCTGAGCGATACCCTGATCTGCCCCAACGGCCGGCCGCGCCGCGCCGGCGACGTGCTGTACCAACTCCTGCGGCACGTCGCTCCGGCACTCGAGGCGTCCGGCGCTACCCGGCAGGTGACGGCCTTGGTCCACCGGCTTCTCCAGAACGGGACCGGAGCGGACAGACAGCGCGCGGCTCTCGCCGAAAGCGGCATACGAGCCGTCACCGACCTGATCGGCGCGGAGAGCAGCATGTCGTGACTCCCTGACCGACCCCGGCCGGGCCGAGGCCCTGGGCCCCCCGGCCCTGCGTCACGGCCCCCGCCCGCTGTCAGCCAGGGGGCTGGGGCGGGAGAGGTTCGGGGCTGGCGCGATCGGCCTTGGCCGCGTCGGCGAGGGCCGCGGCGGCGGCCTGCGCCGCCTGCGCCGTGTCGTCGGCGGCCTGGGCAGCCATGTCGTCCGTGGGCTTCTCGCGGGTGGCGGGCGACGGGGGCAGTGCCTCGCTGAAGGCGCGGGACACCCCCTGGAGTGCGGAGGTGACCTCACTGGGAATCACCCAGAACGTGCTGCCCGCTCCCTGCGCCAGCTGGGGCAGTGTCTGGAGGTACTGCCAGGCGAGCAGCTTGGGGTCGGGGTCGTTGCGGTGCACCGCCTGGAACACCTCGTCGATGGCCCGGGACTGGCCCTCGGCCTGAAGGATCGCGGCAGTGCGGTTGCCTTCCGCGCGCAGGACGGCGGCCTGCTTGTCGCCTTCGGCGGTGAGAATCTGCGACTGACGCTGCCCTTCGGCCCCGAGGATCGCGGCTCGCTTGTCCCGCTCGGCTCGCATCTGCTTCTGCATCGCGTCCTTGATGGACTGCGGAGGGTCGATGGCCTTGATCTCCACCCGGTTGACCCTCAGCCCCCACTTCCCGGTGGCCTCGTCCAGGACGCCGCGGAGCTGGCTGTTGATGGTGTCGCGCGAGGTGAGAGTCTTCTCCAGGTCCATGGATCCCACGACATTGCGCAACGTGGTGACGGTCAGCTGCTCGACCGCCTGAAGGAAATTCGCGATCTCGTAGAAGGCCGCTCGCGGATCGGTGACCTGGAAATAGAGGACGGTGTCGATCTCGACGACCAGATTGTCCTCGGTGATGACCGGCTGAGGTTTGAAGGAAACGACCTGTTCCCGGAGGTCGATCACCGGATGAACCCGGTCGATGTACGGAATGACGAGACTGAGGCCGGGATTCAGGGTCCGGTGGTAGCGGCCGAGTCGCTCGACATTACGAGCACGGGCCTGGGGAACGATACGGACCGCCCGCACCACGGTGAAAACCGCGAGCAGCGCGACGATCAGGCCGGCAATCAAGAACGCCGAGGCTTCCATGGTCATCAGTCCCGTGGGTAGACGATGGCGGTGGCGCCACTGATCTCTATGACGTCGACGGTCTTTCCGGCAGGAATCACCAGCGTCTCGTCCAAGGCGCGGGCCGTCCACTCCTCACCGTCGATACGAACTCTGCCGCCCAGGCCCGTCACCTCCGAGACGACATAGGCACCCTTGCCGACCAGGGCGTCCACGCCGAACCGTGCCGCTTGGGGCTTGAGCACATGGCGCAGTGCGATGGGGCGCAGGAACAGCAGCGTGACCGTTGACACGGCGGTGAAGACCAGGAACTGGAAAGGCAACGGCAGTCCGGCCGCGGCGGAACCCGCCGTGACCAACGCGGCCGCACTCAGCATCCCCAGCGCGGCGGTCAGGGTGAAGATCTCCGCCACAGCCAATACGCCCGCGATGATCAACCAGATCAGCCATGGATCCATCGCGCGCCCCCTCTCAGCGGTACGGCCCCGGAAGGGTCTTTTGCGTCCCTTTTACCCACAACGTGAAGATCCTTACCCCAGGGAGACGTCACAGACTTGCCGGGCTGGAGCCGCTGGGGGTGGTGCTGGGCCTGGCGGTGCTCGCCGGGATCGGTTTCACTGTTGCCCCGCTGATCGGCGGGGAAGAGGAGACACGCGATGACGACGCCGACGGCATCCCCGACATCTACCAGCGGACCGGCCGTGGGCCCGTCGGCGCCGCGGGCGACGACTGACGTGGCCCGCGCCGCCTCGTGAACGGCGCCGGGTCGCTGCTGCCCGTGGTCGTCGTGGTCGCCGCGCTGATGATCAGGGCCGCGATCGGCGAGCTGCGCCGGCCTGGCAGCGTCCGTCGGCAGTGGGCGTGCGCGACGAGCGGGCCTGCCGTGGCCGCCGGGGTCGTGGCGGCCGTGGCCGTCGCCTTGACGGGCTGGTCACAGGCCGGAGCGGTGGCCTTGGCATGGGCAGCGCTGGCCGGCGCGCTCGTCGCGTTCCTCGTGGGCCGTCCGACGAACAGGCCCTGACGCCCCGCCCTCCTCAGACCGCGGCGATGCCCTCCATGCCGGACTCGTCGAAGGTGGGCAGGCCCTCGGCCGTGGTGACCTTGGTGAGAGCGCCGTCGGCCTCGACGCGAAGCCGTCGACGGTGCCCGAGACGGCGTTCTGGACGTAGACGAACTTCTCGTCCTCCGTCACGGCGAGGTCGATCACGCCCTGTGACTCGACGGAGGGCGGAGTGGCGATGCCCACCCCGTTGGTCAGGCTCAGCGTGCCGTGCTTGTCCATGCGGTAGCCGGTGACGGTGGAGTTGCCGGTGTTCCCGCCGTAGAAGTAGTCGCCCGCGCGCTCCAGCCAGCACAGGGTCTCCTGGCCGTTGGCGAGCGGCTCCTGGAGGACCTTCAGCCTTCCGTCACGCTTCACCTGGTACGTGGTGACCGTGGACCTCTCCGCCTCGGCCACCAGCATCCGCTTCCCGCTCCGGTCGAAGCTGATCGCGAACGGAATCCTCAGTCTCTCCGCGCCGCCTGCGCGGCGGGGCCCGCGACCGCGGACGTGACCAGAGTGGGCGGAGGGAACAGCGCGCCGCTGTGGAACGGCGGTCGCGTCAGACTCTCGTAAGAGTCCTGCTGCGGGTCACCACTCAGAAGGATTCCGCCGGCCAGTCCAGCAACCGGGCCCCGATCACCGCGGTCTGCAGCGTGTAGCGGTGGACCGGGTCGGACGGATCGGCGCCGGTGAGCTTGTGGATGCGTTCCAGGCGATAGGTGAAGGCCCGCACGCTCAGCGACAGCCGCCGCGCCGCCTCCGCGGACACACAGCCGGAATCGAAGTACGCGGTGAGGGTGTCCAGGAGCGGCTGGGCACCGCCGCGGGCCTGACGCAGCGGGCCGAGAGCACTGTGCACCAGGTCGGCCATGGCCTGCCGGTCGCGGGTGAGGACCGGATAGACGAGGAGGTCGGCGGCGCGCAGCACGGGCTCGTCGAGTTCCAGTCGTTCGGCGAGTTCGAGAGCGTTCAGGGCCTCTTCGTACGAGTGGACGACGCCTGCCGCGCCGGGCTGGGGGCGGCCGATCGCCACCTGTCCCCCGCCCGTGGCGGCGAACGCCTGCTTCGCGAAGTACGCGAGGACCTCGTCCTGGTCGCCGGGGGCGATGCACACGAGCCGTCCGTCCTTGGTGGTGAGCAGGATGCTGCGGTCACCGAACCGGCTGATCAGCGCGCGCTCCACCTCTCGGAGGGCCGGATCTCCCTCGTCGTAGGTGGTCGTGCCGCGCGCCACGGCGACCGCGTGCTCGTACGACAGGCGCAACCCGTAGCGCTCCGCGCGCTGGGCCAGCCGGCCCAGGTCGCTGCGGCCGTACAGCAGGTCGTCGATGAATTCCCGGCGGGCTGCTTCCTCCTGGCGTACGGCGTGCCGCTGCGCCCGCTCGTAGCCCTCGGCGAACGCGTCCATGGTCTGGGCGGCGGCCGCGAGCACACTGTCCGCGGAAACACCGTTCCCGGTCGGCCAGTTCGCCCGGGTCTCGGCCATGTGGGCAGCGACCAGGGCACGCAGTCCGAGACCGGCCTCCGCTGCCTTCTCGCCCAGGGCGCGGCGCGAGTCCAGTTCCTCCCGCGTCAGCCTGCGGCCCGTCGCCGAGGCGTCTCCGAGGAGGCCGGCGTATCCGTCCAGGTACTTCCCGTATTCCTCGGACACGTGCTGACCTGTCATGGAAATCCCCCCGGTTGTTGCGCCCTTGACATCCTTCCCTTCCTGCCGGGTTCCGGCAATGCCGAGGGCGTCGGACCAGCCACCACGGCGGCAGCGGGCCGACGAACTCGGTCGGCCTCCACACCGTGCTCCGCAGATGCACCATCAGGTGTGGCTCCGGCGTGGGCAGGGGCGACGGGTTCGGCAGATACACGTCCCCCCTCCCCGCGTCCTTCCGCGTCGTTCCGCTTCCGGCCATGGTCCGCATCCTGGTGTGGTGAGCGGGTGGTCCGCAGCACCCTCGGCCGGACACGCGCGTACGGCCCGTGTTGCCGGAATCAGGCAGCGTGGCAGAACCCGCCCGACGTTCTTGCATGACGCACAACGCGCGGGAGGCCGGGAAGAGCGGCCCGGGAACGGGCAGGGCCGCCGCCCGGATCAACGGACTCGTCGCCGCCTCCGCCGCGGTCGTCCTGGCGCTCGGGGCCGGGTCCCTGCTGTCCACCCGCGACCGCACGCCGGGCGAGGGACCGGACGACCATGGTGCAGCAACTGGAGGACGCCCCCGCCGCACGGCCCACGGCGCCCCGTCTCCCGCCTGGTTCCGCCGCCGTGCCGGCCTCGTCCGTGACCGCAGCCGGGTGAGTCACCTGCCCGGGGCGGCCGGGCCGGACGTCCGCGTGGCACCTCACTGTTCCCCGTTCCCCGAGGCCTGGCGAGCCGCATGGCGGGCAAAGGGGTTGGCCCTCAGGTGGCGTGGGTCGGCCGCGCGGTTGATCGCCGTCTCCACGGCCGCGATCCGGTCGGCGAGCAGCCCGAGGGTGGCCACGGCGCGGACGAGGGGATCGTCGTCCGGTCCGCCCAGCGTCCGGGTGCGTACGTACGCCGCCTTCAGGTCGCTCCAGCGCTGCGCCTGTTCACTGGTGAGGGTGCCGCGCAGTTCCGCCAGTTTCAGCAGGTTGGACTCGGCGCCGGTGGTGAGGGTCTGGGCCTCGGCCGTGTAGTGGTCGTCGATCAGCGCGGCCAGTTCGGTGTCGTTCATGACCGGCTGGACGCGTTGCGCGATCTTGTTCATGTTGCGGTAGGAGCCCTGGAGCCGGAAGGGCGGCTCGGAGCGGGTGGCGTCGGACTGGGCTGCCGAGGCGATGTACGCGGCGTTGACCGCCAGGACCGTCTCGCGGGCCGTGAGCAGGTGGCGCAGTACGGCGAGGACACGCTCCAGTTCGGCGGGGGCGTACGGATGTGCCGGCCGGTCCGCGCGGGCCGTGGAGTCGCCCTCGGCCAGGCGGATCAGCAGCTCCAGGTCGGCGCGGTCGCGGCCGGCGAGCGGGGCGAGGACCGGATTCGCCGTCAGCGCGTTCTCGATGAAGCTGAGCGCGAAGGCGTCCTCCTTGCCGGTCAGGACGTCGCCGAGGTTCCACACGTCGGCGCGGTTGGTCAGCATGTCGGGGACGTGGAAGCGGCTGCCGGACTCGGTGTAGGGGTTGCCGGCCATGCACACCGCGAACCGCTTGCCGCGCAGGTCGTAAGTGCGCGGCTCGCCATGTCGCACACCCTCGATGCGGCGGGTGGCGTCGCACAGCGGAATGAACCTCTGGAGCAGCTCGGGCGAGGTGTGCTGGATGTCGTCGAGGTGGAGCAGGGTGTTGTTGCCCGCCTCCAGCGCGAAGTTGATCTTCTCGATCTCCTGGCGGGCAGTGGCGTTCGGGGCCTCGGCCGGGTCGAGTGAGGTGACGGCGTGGCCGAGTGCGGGGCCGTCGACCTTCACCAGGATCAGGCCGAGGCGGTCGGCGACGAACTCCATGAGCGTCGTCTTGCCGTAGCCGGGCGGGGAGATGAGCAGGAGCAGGCCGCCGGTGTCGGTGCGCTTGCTGTCGCCCGTCGTGCCGAGTTGCTTGGCGAGGCTGTCGCCGACCAGGGGGAGGTACACCTCGTCGATCAGCTTGCTGCGCACGAACGCGGACATCACCGTCGGGCGGTACGCGTCCAGGCGGAGGCGGGTGCGCTCGGCTGCCAGGAGTGCTGTACGGCGTCGCTGGTAGGCGCGGTGGGCGGGGACCTCACGGGTGCGGAACTCTCTTGACCGAGCGAGGAGTTCGTCGACACGGACGGTGAGGGTGCCGCCGCTGACGCGCGGGTGGGTGCCGAGCAGCCCCTCGACGGTCTCGGTCAGCGGGGCGTCGGACTCGTAGCGGGGCAGGTCCGGGCAGAGCTCGGCGGCCACCGCCTCGGCCAGGTCGCCGGGAGTGATCTCCGTGCCGGTCGCGGCGGCGTACGACGTCAGCCACGCCTCGACCAACTGTCTGCGGGCGGCCGGGGCGGTGAGGACGGCGAGGTCGTCGTCGTAGGCCGATGTGCCCACCGTGCGGCGGAACTTGTCGAGCAGGGTGCGGGTGCCGGCGCTGATGACGAAGCCGTCGGGGCCGCCGGTCAGCTCCTCGAAGAGGTAGGCGGCCGCCGCTCGGGTGCCGATCGCCTCCGTCAGCTCGGCGCGCAGGTCGGCGATCGCCGGGACGAGCCCGAAGGTGTCCCGGGCGCGCGCCAGTGAGACCGCCCGCCGGGTCCAGTTCTCGCGCTCCTCGGCCGTCGTGCCGTGCGCCCAGAAGAGATGGGCGGCGGCGCGGGCGGCGGGTTCGTGGCGGAGCGGGCCGGCGCTCTCGTACAGGCGCAGAAGTGCGGCGAGGATCGCGGTCGCGTCGTGGTCGTGGACGCCACGCTGGTAACCCTCGTCGTACGCCGCCTCCGCCGCCTGCCGGACGACAGTCGTCAGGTCGGCCTCCGCGAGCACGGCCGGACCGTGTTCGTCCAGCAGCCGGGCGGCGAGGTGTTCGGCGCGGTAGACCTCGGGCGCCTCGGACGGCAGGGGACGGTCCCAGTAGGGGCGGGTGGCGGCGAAATCGTGGTCCGTGACCGGTGAGCGGTAGTCGGTGCCGGTGAGTGCGAAGGCGAGGGTGTCGCCGTGCGGGACCAGGGTGAGGTCGAGGGGCTGGGTGTTGACGGCGAAACGGTGGCTGCCCAGGCGGAGGGTGCGGCCGTCGTCGGCATACAGGTCGGTCCGGTCGCGCAGGGCGCGCAGTGCCTCCTGGCGGGCGGACTTCAGACGTCCGTCGAGTTCCTCGGCCCTCACCTGGTCGCCGAGTTCGCGCAGCTCGTCGGCGATGCGGCGGACCTTGGCGGGCATCGGGTCGGAGGTGAAGTACGTGGCGATCGCGTCCGTGCCGGTGAGCGTGGCGGTGCGGCGGGTGACCGTGCCCAGGACGCGGGCCGCCGAGTCGGCGAGGCGCTCGGCGCGGCGGGCGCGGGCGTCGGCGAGGGTCTGCTTGCGGGCGGAGAACGCCTCGTGGACCTCGTCGCGCTTGTCCGCCAGCTCGCCGAGGAAGTCGTCCGACTCGGCGAACCGGGACTCCAGGTTCTCCACCCGCACGAGCATGGTGGCGAGTTGCTCGTCGCACGCCTCGGGACTGTCGGCGGCCGCGAGCGCGCCGATGACGGCTTGGCGCAGCAGGGCGAGCTCGGCGGCGAACTCGGCCCGCCCCTCGCGGTCGAGGAGCGCGCGACGGCGGCCGTCGAGCGTGGCGCGGGCGCGGTTGACACCACCGAGGACCTCGGCGATCCGTTCCAGGATGGACGTACGGACGGTGGCGTCGCCGATGTCCAGCCCGGCGACGACCTCGGTCACCGTGCGCAGTCCGTCGGCGAGGTCGTCGAGACGGGCTGCGACGGGGGCGGCCTCGGCGACGGTGGTGATCGCCCCGGCGTCCGCGACGAGCTGTTCGATGGCGGCCTGGTGGCCGGCGAAGGCGTCCTCGCGGGCGAGGTGGGTGACGGCCCGCTGCCCGAAGGAGGCGAGGTCGGCCTCGGCATCGGCGGCGAGTTCGTCGATGCGGGCGGTGTCGGCGTACCGCATGTCCTTGAGGGTGAGCAGGTGGCCCTGGGCGTGCCGCAGTTCGGTCAGGCCGGTCACCCAGGCCGAGGCGCTGCGCGGGGCCTCGCCGCGCAGGCGTCGTACGACCGCTGCCACCTGTGCGGCGGCTTCGTCCAGCGCGTCGGCCGCCTGGCGGGTGAGGGCCTGGACGGTCTCGAACTCGGCCAGGACCTGCTCGGCAGTGGCCCGGACCTGCGTGAGCGGCGTGTGCAGATCACCGAGTTCGGGATCGCTGAGCCAGTGGTAGGAGTCGGCGGCCCGGACGCAGGCGGCGGCCAGTGCCGCGTAGACCTCGCTCGTCGGGGTCGTCTCGGTGACGGCCCGCGTGAGGGACAGGCAGTCGGAGATGCCGCGGACGAGGTCGGCGTTGCCGACGCGGGCGAGCCGGCCGGTGCCGACGGGCTGGGCGGCCGCGTGCGTGTCGGAGACGTACGGGGAGTTCCACAGCTGGAGCGGGTGCACGCGCTGCGGCTCGTCGGTGTCCGCCCGCAGCACCATCAGCGTGCCGTCATCGAAGAGGGCCCAGCCGTGGCAGGACAGCGGGGTGGCGACCTCCTTGCGGATCATGTTGTACGGCAGCAGGAGGCTGCGGCCTGCCACGCGCGCGTGGAAGGCGAAGAGGACGTCCTCGCCGTTCGGGGACCGGACTACGCGCTCGAACTCCAGGTCAGCGGTGTCGGTGCCGTCGAATGTCTTGTACGTCCCGGTGGCGAGGCAGTAGCCGCCGGGGAAGACGATCCCCTGGTCCTCGGGCAGAGTCAGGCAGGCCCGGCCGATGCCGTCGAGGCGGACGACGCTCTTCGTGAGCGTGTTGAAGACCAGGTACCGGTGCACGTCCTCCTTGTACGGCAGGACGTCCAGCAGGATGAGGGCGCCCACGCGCGCGTACGCGATGTCGGCGTCGGCCAGGGACTGGAGCGGCTCGGCGACCGGCTCGGTGTGAATCCCCTCGCCCGTCTCGGTGTCGTCCTCGACCTTGACGGTCAGGGTGCCGCCGACCGTCTCTACGAAGACCTCGCCCTCGATGGAGACATGAGGACGGCGGCCGAGGACGTGGTGCTCGCGGGTCGTCCGCGTCCAGGCGAAGTCGTGGGAGGGCGGGAAGACGTGGTCGCGCTCGCCCCGCGCGTCGAGGAAGGACACCTGACCGTCGTCGGTCACCGCCCAGCGCAGGACACGGATGTCGCCGACCTTCTCCCCCGTCTGGAAGACGGCCAGCAACTTGCCCTCGACACGGCGGAGTTGCAGGAGATGGGCCTGCCGGTAGTAGCGGTGGAGAGCGGCGAACTCGCGGACGAAGGCGGGATCGTCGAGCAGGCCCGGCACGGCGTCCTCGGACAGCCGGTTCAGATCGCGGTCGTACAGCGCGAAGACGTCGCCCACCGTCGTCTCCGGCTTGAGTCCGAGGAAGACGTTGTGGCCGAAGAGCAGCCTGTCGCCGACGGCGGCGATGTCGCGGGGCACGCAGTTGCGCTCGGTGCGCAGCCGCCCGGTGCTCGTCAGCTCCAGCCGGGTGGAGCCGAACTCCTCGGTCCGGCGGGCGTTGAGCGCCTCGGCGCGCCGGGCGAGCTCGGCGGCCTGCGCGGTGAGCCGGTCGCGCAGCACCTCGTACGTGCCGGTGTCCAGACCGGTGGTCATGGGGTCCCTTTCGGAAGTCGGAGAACGTGGTCCGGAGCTGCCGTCCCCTGTGCGGCAGCTCCGGACCACGGGCCGGGTCGGGCCGTGGCGCACGCCCGGTCCTGGCACGCCGGCCAGGCCCCGGCGGCGGTCAGTCCCTGGCGCTGCCGTTGAGCTCGGCCAGCGGGGTGTCGGCGAGGCCCAGTTCGCCGGCCTTGTCCAGGAGCTGCTGGAACTGTGCGGCGCTCCCGCCGCCCTGCTTCAGGAGCCTCATCAGCAGGGCGGAGACGGTCAGGTTCTGCACGTCGGCCGTCGAGACCGAGCCGAGGGCTCGGCTGAGGTCGTCGGTGAAGCTGGAGGTGCCGTCCAGCCAGGGCTTCGCGAGCGCCTGGGCGGTCTCGGAGTGCTGGACGAAGCCGTCGACGCCCTTGCCGAGCGCTATCGAGGAGACCAGACGGTCGAAGAAGACCGACTCGCCGCCGACGATGCTGATGTCGGCGTTCTCCAGCCCGGTGGCGAGCACCGTGGCCTGCGCCTCGGCGACCTGCCGCTGCACGTCCAGCCCGGCGAGCCGGATGTCCTTCTCCGCCTCCAGACGCAGCCGGTACTCCTCGTGGCCCCGGGAGGCCTCGTCCAGCGCGGCCATCGCGGCGGCCTTCTCGGTCAGCCCGGCGGCCTCGGCCTTCAGCTTCCCGCTGATGCCCTCGGCCTCGGCAAGCGCCTTGGCCCGCGCCCCGTCGGCTTCGGCACGCAGCCGGGCCTGGGTCGCCTCCGCCTCCGCACGGCCGGCCTTCTCGATGACCTCGGCCTCCTTGTCGCGGACCTGGACCACCGCGAGGCCCTCTGCGGCGGACTCGGCCTGGATGCCCTCGGCGAGGCGCAGCTTGGCCTGCGCGTCGAGGTCGGCGCTCTTCAACCGGGCCTCGGCGAGGGTGAGTTCCTCGGCGGCGCGGTGGACGGCGGCCTGCTCGGCCGCCTCGGCGGCCTTGATGTCCTTGACCAGCTTCTCCTGCGCCTCGGCCTCCGCGGCGATGATGACGGCCTGCCGGCCCCGCTCGGCCTCCTCCACGGCCCGCAGCTTCTTGATGGCCTCCTCCTGCTCGGCCACCGTACGGTCCACCGCCACGCGCTCGCGGATGACCTCGGCGATCTCCCGCCTCTCCGCCTCGACCTCCTTCTCGGCGGCGATCTGCGTCAGTCGCGTCTCCCGCTCCCGCGCGATGGCCTCCAGCTGCCGGTCCTTCTCGATGCGCTCGTTCTCGATGGCGATGACACGCTCACGGTTCTTGGCGGCGACGGCGACCTCACGGGCCTGGTTCTCGCGCTGGACGCCGAGCTGCTCCTCCGTCTTCAGGAAGGCCCCCTGCGCCCGCAGCCGCTCCTCCTCCACCACCCGCGCCGTCTCGGCCTCCTCACGGGCCCGTACGGTCTCGATCTCCCGGCGCTGCTTGATCTCGGCGTCCGCCCGCCGGCGCTCCAGCTCCAGGATGGCCTCGCGGGCGTCGACGTTCTGCCGGGTGATCTCCTTCTCCTCGTGGCGCTGGAACTCATTGGTGCGCACGTGCTCCACGGCCGTCAGCTCGGTGATCTTCCGGATGCCCTGCGCGTCGAGCACGTTGGCCGGGTCGAGCTGGGTCAGCGGCGTCTGCTCCAGGTAGTCGATCGCCGCGTCCTCCAGGTGGTAACCGTTGAGGTCGACGCCGATGACCTCGATGATCCGGTACCGCAGCTCCTCGCGCTTGGTGTAGAGGTCGGTGAAGTCCAGCTGCTTGCCGACGGTCTTCAGCGCCTCGGAGAACTTCGCATGGAACAGTTCCTGGAGGGTGTCCCGGTCGCTGGCCCGTGCGGTGCCGACGGCCTGGGCGACCTTGATGACGTCCTCGACGGTCTTGTTGACCTTCACGAAGAACGAGATCCGGATGTCCGCGCGGATGTTGTCGCGGCAGATCAGGCCTTCCTTGCCGACCCGGGTGATCTCGATGGTCTTCACCGAGATGTCCATCACCTCGGCCTTGTGCAGCACGGGCAGCACGACCTGCCCGGTGAAGGTCACGTCGACCTTGCGCATCTTGGAGACGATCAGCGCCTTGCCCTGCTCCACCTTTCGGAACAACCGAGCGACGACGATTACGAGGAGCAGGCAAGCGGCGACGAGCACGCCGGTGCCCACGATCATGGCAGCCATGCATACGTCCTTCAGGGTAAGGAGGTTGAAAGCGAGGGAGAACCGAGAAGAGAGGCAGAAAGGGCCGGAGCCGCGTTCCGGCGACGCCGCGGCTCAGGCGGCGTGGTCCGCCGGTACGGATGCCCCGGGTTCGTCCGGGAAGAGGCGGTGCAGCGGACGTACGATCAGGCACGTCGCACTCCAGGCCACGAGCATCGCCCCCACGGGTGCGACCAGGCGCAGCATCCCGGCGACCGGTCCTGGGAACGCGAACGCGGTGAGCAGAACCGCCGCTCCGATGCTCAGGGACCAGGCGAGCGCGGTCAGCAGTGAGAAGGCCACCGTCACGGGCACCCCGTCCATGCGCCAGGCCCGGAGATCCACGTCCGCATCGAAGCTGCCGATGTCGGTGACACCCGCGGCTGCGAGGAGCCAGAAGCAGACGGCCACGACGAGTGCGGCGGTCAGCAGGATCGTGGGCGGGGCCGTGGCCGCTGCCAGAAGGGTGCGCATCTCGTGGTCCCCCTCTCCCCCGCGGCGTATTTCAGTCGTCTCCGGCGATGCGCGGCCGTTCCGGGCCTTGGTGCCGGGCACCTGCCGGTGTCCGGCACCAAGGCGATCCGCCGTGCTCCCCGCGAGCCATGCTGCACGATCCGGACCCGGCCGCGCATTGCCGGTTCCCGGCAGTGTTCAGGGGGGCCTGCATGCCGGGGCCCGTCAAGGAGACATCAAGGCAGCCCGGTGCATCGGGTACCTGACGATCAGTCGGCAAAGTCGGCGTCGAGTCGGCATCAGTACCGCCGCGACCCCCTGCCGACGGCCGGGAAACGTCAAGATCGACAACTGGTCAAGCCAGAGCCGGGCTGCGAGGATGAAGGCCGGAGGCGCACGTACCAGTCTCACCAGGAGGTACCCGTGAAGATGCTGATCAACGTCCCGGAGACCGTGGTCGCGGACGCGCTGCGTGGTCTGGCGGCTGCCCACCCGGAGCTGACCGTGGACGTGGAGAACCGGGTGATCGTGCGGCGGGACGCTCCCGTGGCCGGGAAAGTGGGGCTGGTCTCGGGCGGTGGCTCGGGGCACGAGCCACTGCACGGGGGTTTCGTAGGGCCCGGCATGCTGTCGGCGGCCTGCCCCGGCGAGGTGTTCACCTCCCCGGTGCCCGACCAGATGCTGCGCGCGGCCGCCGCCGTGGACAGCGGCGCCGGGGTGCTGTTCATCGTGAAGAACTACACCGGTGACGTGCTCAACTTCGACATGGCCGCCGAGCTGGCCGAGGACGAGGGCATCCAGGTCGCGAAGGTGCTGGTCAACGACGACGTGGCGGTGACCGACAGTCTTTACACGGCGGGGCGGCGCGGTACCGGCGCGACCCTGTTCGTGGAGAAGATCGCGGGTGCCGCCGCCGACGAGGGCATGCCGCTGGAGCGGGTGGAGGCCATCGCCCGGCAGGTCAACGAGAACTCCCGCAGTTTCGGTGTCGCGCTGAGCGCGTGCAGTACACCGGCCAAGGGCAGCCCCACCTTCGATCTGCCGCCCGGCGAGCTGGAGTTGGGCATCGGCATCCACGGCGAACCCGGCCGGGAGCGGCGGGCGATGATGACGTCCGGCGAGATCGCCGAGGTCGCCGTCGAGGCGGTGGTCGAGGATCTGAAGCCGCGCAATCCCGTGCTGGTCCTCGTCAACGGCATGGGCGCGACGCCGCTGCTCGAGCTGTACGGCTTCAACGCCGAGGTGCACCGGGTGCTCGCCGCCCGCGGCGTCCCCGTCGCCCGCGTTCTCGTGGGCAACTACGTCACCTCCCTGGACATGGCGGGCGCGTCTCTCACCCTGTGCCAGGTCGACGAGGAGATGCTGCGGCTGTGGGACGCGCCGGTGAAGACGCCGGGTCTGCGCTGGGGCGTGTGACGCGGGAGGGGTAGAGGATCACCACGTACCTACCAGGCAAGGAGATCCAGTGCTCGACGCCGATTTCTTCCGCCGTTGGATGACGGCGACCGCCGCGTCCGTGGACCGCGAGGCGGAACGGCTCACCGCCCTCGACTCCCCCATCGGGGACGCCGACCACGGCAGCAACCTCCAGCGCGGGTTCACGGCCGTGACGGCGACCCTGGAGAAGGAGGCTCCCGGCACGCCCGGCGGGATCCTGACGCTGGCCGGACGCCAGCTGATCTCGACGGTCGGCGGCGCCTCGGGGCCGCTGTACGGGACGCTGCTGCGCCGTACCGGCAAGGCGCTCGGGGATGCCGCCGAGGTCAGTGCGGAGCAGCTGGCCGAGGCGCTGCGGGCCGGGGTGGACGCGGTGATGACCCTCGGCGGCGCGGCGCCGGGCGACAAGACCATGATCGACGCGCTGGTGCCCGCGGTGGACGCGCTGGGCGACTCGTTCACGGCGGCGCGGACCGCCGCTGAGGAGGGCGCCGTGGCGACGACGCCCTTGCAGGCGCGCAAGGGCCGGGCGAGCTATCTGGGCGAGCGCAGCATCGGGCACCAGGACCCGGGCGCCACGTCGGCGGCACTGCTCGTCGCCGGACTCGCGGAGGCCGCCGGTGAGTGACGAGCGGCTCGTGGGAATCGTGCTGGTGTCGCACAGCGCGGAGGTGGCCGCGTCGGTCGCCGAGCTGGCGAAGGGGCTCGCGGGCGGTGGCCCGGCGGTGCCCGTCGCCCCGGCGGGCGGCACCGAGGGCGGCGGACTCGGCACCAGCGCCGAACTGATCGCCGCGGCGGCCGCGTCCGTCGACCGTGGTGCCGGCGTCGCCGTGCTGACCGATCTGGGCAGTGCGGTGCTGACCGTGAAGGCCCTGCTCGCGGAGGGCGACGAACTCCCGGAGCAGACGCGACTGGTGGACGCTCCGTTCGTGGAGGGAGCTGTGGCCGCGGTCGTCACGGCGGCCACCGGGGCCGATCTGGCGGCGGTGGAGTCGGCCGCCGCGGAGGCGTACACGTACCGGAAGGGGTGAGACCGGGCCGGGCGCGCCGGAGAACGGCGTGCCCGGCGGCCTCGGCCGCCGGGCGGCAGAGGTTTCGCCGACGCTTTCTCTGATGCCCCGTCAATCCTCAGCTGCCGCCGATGAATTGTCTCGCCAGCCGCTCCCCTGTCGTCACGGCCGCCGCGTGGTCCTCGATGGGTGAAATGCGGGCGTTCTTGAAGACGATGTAGGTGACGCCGGACGGTGTGCCGCCACCCTGTGGGTCGGCATGGATACCGAGCGCCTTGGCGGTCGCGTAGGACGCCTCCCCGATGATGACCTGCGGGCCAGTGTCGCCGACGACCGCGTACCGCACACGGTCGCGGTGGACGACGGCCACGACGGAACCGCCGCCCACGCCGTGCTCCCGGTAGTCCCAGATGCGGCTGGGAGCGGGCACGACGATGAAGGGGAGGCGTTCGGCGCTCAGAGGGCGGCCGTCGGACTGCGCGTAGGCAGTGCTGTCGGAAAAGTAGGGGTCCGTGCGACGGTTGCAGCGGGGCCCGGGGCGGCCGTCGCAGTCGATGTCCATGTCGGCCTTCCAGAACACGGCGTCGCCGGTGCCGCAGACCGGGATGTTCGCGGGTGCGCCGCTGTCCCTGCGGTATCGGCCGCGGGAGACCGGGGTGCAGTCCCGCACCTTGGCCAGCAGGTCGGCGGCGCTGACTGGGGTCCCGCGCCACGCCACCGGCTGGGGCGCGACGGCGGGGGGTGTCGTCGGGGCGAGCAGGACGGCGCTGGCCGCGGCCAGTGTGAGTGACTGGACACGCACGATAGAGGAGCCTCTCCGGGGGAACCTGACGGGCACTCAATCTGGCCCGGAGGCGATCACCCGGCCACCGCTGGGGGGCCGGACGGTGCACGGCCCCAACCTCCGACAGGGGCCGGGGGCCTGAGTCCGCGTAAGGACTCAGGCCCGCCCGGCCACCTGCGCCGGCGCGGGATCTGCGACGACAGCGGTCCGCGCGACAGGCCCGAACTGCCGGGCGTCCGCCAGGAGTTCGGCCGTGAGGAGCTTCAGCATACGTAACTCTCCCGGATGGTCACGAACCGCGGGGGTGACGCCGGCTCGCCACCGCGACCGCCGATACCGCCGCCCTCTTGATGTGGTCGCGTCAGCAGGCCATATTGGTCCGGACCATTCCCGAGTGTCGGCCCCGGGAGGCAGTCTCGTGCGAGGAGTTTCCGTTCCGGCTCCTTTTGTCCGCCGCGTCGCGCTCTGCGGGGCCCTCGCTCTGGTCGCCTCCTGCGGTGGGGCCGGAACGGGCGAAGGAGACGGCGGCGGTCTGCCCGGAGCGCCGACGGGCGTCACCGCCACGGCGGGCAGCGCGACGAGCGTGCATGTCATGTGGAACGCGACCGCAGGGGCCGAGGTCTACGAGGTGTATCGCGGCGCCAGGAAGATCAAGGAAGTGCCGGGTTCGGAGCACATGGTGGATGTCACCAGGCTCCGGCCCGCCACGGTGTATGTCTTCACCGTGCGGGCGCGGGACGCCGACGGGCGGCCCGGGCCGAGCAGTCGTGAGGTCCGGACGAGGACTCCGGCGGCCGTCGCAGACGACCACTCCGCACCGACGTGCCCGTCGGCGCTTCGAGGCCGCGCGGCCGGAAGCCGGGCGGTCCAGCTGTCCTGGTCCGCCTCGGCGGACGACCGGGACGTGGCGTCGTACGACGTCCACCAGGGAAGCACGAAGATCCACAGCGTGAGAGGGAGCCAGACGGCCACCGTGGTCACCGGGCTACGGCCCGGCACCTCCTACTCGTTCACCGTCCGGGCCAGGGACACGGCCGGCAACGTCTCCCCCGCCGGTCCCACCGTCCGCCTCACCACCCCGGGCACGGACGAAGGCCGGGCCACGGCCCCGACCGGCTTCCGGGCGACCGGCCACCGCGAAAACGGGGCCCACTACGTCGACCTGAGCTGGGTGCCGCCCCGCGTGGACGGCGAGGTCGCCGAGTACGAGATCCACCTGGACGGCCGCCGGGCCACGTCCCTCGTGTACGGCGGGAACGCGCCGCGCGACCGGGCGACATACAGCTTCTACGTGGGGCGGATCACCGGTGTCACTCATCGGGTCCGTGTCCGGGCGATGCTGCCGGACGGTACGTGGGGAGGCTTCTCGGCGGAGCGGACGGTGACGACGGGCGCGGGGAAGTGACGCCGGCTGTACGCGGCCGACGTACCGTCCCCCGTCGGCCGCCCGAGGGAACCCGTCACCTGCACGGGGGCACCCCGCGTGCGGCCGGTGCCGGTGGCGCTTTGGCTGACCCTGAGGCAGCACGGGCGTTCCCCGATCCTCGGCGGCGCAAGGGATGTACCGCCAACCGTGCCGCCGGAGGGCAGTCCACATGCGCAACTCATCGCCAGTTCTCCGCTCCGGCCTGACCGTGGCAGCCGCCGCCGCGCTGCCTCTCGCCCTGGCCGCGGTGCCCGCTGCCGCGGGCCCGGGCATCTCCGTGAGCACCACGGGTTCCACGGTGTCGGTCCGAACCAGCGCGTGCACCCAGATCAACGGCAGCTGGGGCACCGCCTCCCTTCTCACCAGCAGCCAGGGCAGCTTCGCCCAAGGGCGTCAGGTGACCCTGTCGGGGACGTCGACCAGTCAGTCCGCTGCCTGGTCGAACGTCACCTCGGGGACGTACACCGTCATCGTCATCTGCTCGGACGGCACCACCGCGGGCACGCAGTCGGTCGTCGTCTCCCCTGCCCCCTCCCCCACGAGGTCGCCGTCCCCCTCGGCCTCGCCGTCCCGCGGTGTCATGGGCGGGGTCGGCGGGAGCGCCACGGACTACGGCACCGTCACGCTGGTGGCGGGCGGCACGCTGGTCGGGACCGGCCTCCTCGCGACGGCCTGGTACCTGCGCCGGCGCAACAGGCCGTACCGGCTCTGATCCGGTACGCATGGCGGCCCGCCCTCCCGAAGCGCTCCGGTCGGGCGGGCCGCCGTCACACCCCGGTCAGGCCGGGCGGGTCGGCTCGCCCTCCGGCAGTTCGGCGACGTCCGCCAGGGCGCGCCTGAGCCACTGGGACCAGAACGTCTCCAGGTCGATGCCGGCCTGGAGCACCAGATGCCGCAGCCGGTCCTCGGTGCCGTCCCGGCCGGGCGGGAAGTCGCGCTTCTCGATCTCCTGGTACTCCGCCAGCTGCCGCTCGTGCAGCTCCAGATGGCGTCGCAGGTCGGACTCCAGACCCGCGGTGCCGACCACGGCCGCCGCCCTCAGCCGCAGCAGCAGCGCGTCGCGGTGCGGCTTGGGGTCCTGGGAAGCGGCCGTCCAGCGGGCCAGTTCGGCGCGGCCCGCCGGCAGAACCTCGTAGCTCTTCTTCTGCCCGCGCGTCGGCTGCTCGGCGGGCAGGGCCCGGATCAGGCCGTCGGTCTCCAACTTTCCCAGCTCGCGATAGATCTGCTGGTGCGTCGCGGACCAGAAGTACCCGATCGACCGGTCGAACCGGCGGGTCAGCTCCAGCCCGGACGACGGCTTCTCGAGCAGGGCGGTGAGAATCGCGTGCGGGAGTGACATGGCCTCATCCTAGGGACGCGTTCCCCCACTACAGGGCGGCCGCCAGCTCGGTGCCCTGCTTGATGGCGCGCTTGGCGTCCAGTTCCGCGGCCACGTCGGCGCCGCCGATGAGGTGCGCACTGCGCCCGGCCGCGATCAGTTCCTCGTACAGGCCGCGGCGCGGCTCCTGGCCGGTGCACAGCACGATCGTGTCGACCGCCAGCACGGTGCTCTCGTCGTCGATCGTGATGTGCAGTCCGGCGTCGTCGATCCGGTCGTAGCGGACGCCCGGGACCATGGTGACGCCACGGTGCTTGAGTTCGGTGCGGTGGATCCAGCCGGTGGTCTTGCCGAGGCCGGCGCCGACCTTGGAGGTCTTGCGCTGGAGCAGGTGGACGGTGCGCGGCGGGGCGGGCCGCTCGGGCGCGGCGAGGCCGCCGGGGGCGCGGTAGTCCAGGTCGACGCCCCACTGGCGGAAGTACGTCTGCGGGTTCTCGTGCGCCTTGTCGCCGTCGTCCGTGAGGTACTCGGCGACGTCGAAGCCGATGCCGCCGGCACCGAGGATCGCGACCCGGTCGCCGACGGGTGCGCCGTCGCGCAGCACGTCGAGGTAGCCGAGGACGCTGGGGTGGTCGACGCCCGGGATGTCGGGGGTGCGCGGCGTGACGCCGGTGGCGACGACGACCTCGTCGAAGTCGTCGAGGTCGCCGGCCGTGACGGGGGTGTTCAGCCGTATGTCGACGCCGTGCCAGTCGAGCTGGGTGCGGAAGTAGCGGAGCGTCTCGTCGAACTCCTGCTTGCCGGGCACCTTGCGGGCGACGTTGAGCTGGCCGCCGATCTCGCTCGCCGCGTCGAACAGCGTCACCTCGTGCCCGCGTTCGGCGGCGGAGACCGCGCACGCCAGCCCCGCCGGCCCGGCGCCGACGACCGCGACGCGCTTGCGCAGCCGGGTCGGGGAGAGCACCAGCTCGGTCTCGTGGCAGGCGCGCGGGTTGACCAGGCAGGAGGTGATCAGGCCGCTGAAGGTGTGGTCGAGGCAGGCCTGGTTGCAGCCGATGCAGGTGTTGATCGCCTCGGGCCGGCCGGCGGCGGCCTTGATGACGAAGTCCGGGTCGGCGAGCATCGGGCGGGCCATCGACACCATGTCGGCCGCGCCCTCGGCGAGCAGTTCCTCGGCGAGTTCGGGGGTGTTGATGCGGTTGGTGGTGACGAGCGGGACGGACACCTCGCCCATCAGCCGCTTGGTGACCCAGGTGTACGCGCCGCGCGGCACGGAGGTCGCGATGGTGGGGATGCGGGCCTCGTGCCAGCCGATGCCCGTGTTGATGATGGTGGCGCCGGCGGCCTCGACGGCCTTGGCGAGGGTGATCACCTCGTCGAGCGTGGAGCCGCCCGGGACGAGGTCGAGCATGGACAGCCGGTAGACGACGATGAAGTCCTCGCCGACCGCCTCGCGCACCCGGCGCACGATCTCCAGGGGGAAGCGCATGCGGTTCTCGTACGAGCCGCCCCAGCGGTCGGTGCGCTCGTTGGTCTGCCGCGCGATGAACTCGTTGATGAGGTAGCCCTCGGAGCCCATGATCTCGACGCCGTCGTAGCCGGCCTGCCGGGCGAGGCGGGCGGCGCGGGCGTAGTCGTCGATGGTCCGCTCGATGTCGGCGTCGGTGAGCTCGCGGGGCGGGAACGGGCTGATGGGCGCCTGGAGCGGGCTGGGCGCGACCAGGTCCCGGTGGTAGGCGTACCGGCCGAAGTGCAGGATCTGCATCGCGATCCGTCCGCCCTCGCGGTGCACGGCGTCGGTGATGACCCGGTGCTGCTCGGCCTCCGTCTCGGTGGTGAGCTTCGCGCCGCCCTCGTACGGGCGTCCCTCGTCGTTGGGTGCGATGCCGCCGGTGACGATCAGGCCCACACCCCCGCGGGCGCGGGCGGCGTAGAAGGCGGCCATGCGGGCGAAACCACCCTCGGCCTCCTCCAGACCGACGTGCATGGAGCCCATGAGGACCCGGTTGGGCAGGGTCGTGAAGCCCAGGTCGAGGGGGGTCAGCAGGTGCGGGTAACGGCTCATCGGGCCCTCCGTGCGCGGTGTCGTGTCTGTAGTTGTAGAGGACCGCCGACTGTTTATGCAACTAGTTGCACAAGGTGATGGAGGGCACAGTAGGTCCATGACCAGGGATCTTGGCCTTTCCTCCGTGGTGGAGCTCGCCGGCGAACTCGTTCGCCGCCCGAGCCGCGCCGGCATCGACGACCACGAGCCCGTCCTGGCCGTCCTGGAGGACTGGCTCGCCCACCGGGGCCTGCCGTACCGGCGGCTCCACGACGACGCACGCCGCCCGGTCGCGCTGCTGGTGGAGATCGCGGGCGGGCGGCCGGGGCCCTGGTGGGCGCTGGACGCCTGCGTGGACACCGCGCCGTACGGTGACGAGTCGGCCTGGTCCTTCCCGCCCGACGCCGGGGACGTCGTCGACGGCCGGCTGCGGGGCAGGGGCGCGGCCGACTCGAAACTCGCCGCGGCCCTGTTCTGCCACATCGCGGCCGAGCTGCACGGCCGGGCCGGTGAACTGCGCGGCGGACTCACGGTGCTGCTGGACGCCGACGAGCACACGGGCGGCTTCGGGGGCGCCCGGGCGTATCTCGCCGACCCCGATGCGGCCCGCCCGGCCGGGGTGATGATCGGCTACCCGGGGCTGGAGGAGGTCGTGGTCGGCGGGCGTGGGCTGTGGCGGGCCAGGATCGCCGTGCACGCGACGTCAGGGCACTCCGGGTCGAGCCGGGCGACGGTCGGTGCGGTGTCGCGCGCGGCGCAGCTCGTACGGCTACTGGACGACGCCCCGCTGCCCGGCGTGAGCGGGGAGTTCCCGCTGGCGCCGAAGCTGACGGTGACCTTCTGCCACGGCGGCGAGGGCTTCTCCGTCGTCCCGGACCTGTGCGAGGTCGGTGTCGACATCCGCACGACACCCGGCTTCGGCGCCCGAGCGGCCGAAGCCCTGGTCCGGGCGGCGGTGAGCGAGCTGGACGAGCGGTCGCCCGCTCCGAGGCCGACGGAGGTCAGGACGGTCGCGGCCTGGCCGCCGTACCGGCTGGCCGAGGACGAGCAGCCCGCCGCCGCGCTCCTGGGCGCCGCGGCGGGCGAGGGGCTGCGGGTGCGGGCCAAGACGGCGGGCCCGTCGAACATCGGCAATCTGCTGGCGGCCGAGGGCATCCCGGCCACGGCCGGCTTCGGTCTGCCGTACGAGGGACTCCACGGCGTGGACGAACGCGTGCACCTCGGAGACCTGCCCGTGGTGCACGCCGTCTACCGGCGGGCCGTCCTCGGCCTGCTGGGGGCGTGAGGGGCGGTCACCGGCTTTCGAGGCGCACGTGCAGTTCCGTCTCCTGGTCGCCGGAGACGGTGCTCAGGTCCCGCACGTCGAACAGCGAGTCCAGCCTCACGCGGAACTGCTCGATCGCCCAGTAACCGCCGTGCAGGTCGGCGTCGACGGAGGACGACAGCCGGGCCGGTCGCGCCCCCTCGTGCGTGTCGGCGACGTCGAACGTGCCGAGCCACACGGTCGGGCGGGTCGCGTGCAGATCCTCCGGTACGTCGTCGGCGCACCGGTCGGACTCGAAGCAGGCGCACAGCGTGTCGAACACGATCCGGGCGTCCTGCTTGCTGCACCCGCTGATCTCCACCGAGACGGAGTGGGGATGCGGTTGCTCAGGGTCCATCGTGATCGCTCCTCTCGTGGCGTATCCGCCCCTACCCCAGCAAAGCACCACCTTCTGCCGAGCACTACCGGCGGTACCCCTGCCGTGATGACGGGCTTACGGAGCGGGCGGCTCCGGGTTGGGAGATGGTGGAAGGTGACGGCAGGGGCCTCGGATCGACGGCTCCGCGGTAGAGCATGGGGTGTCGGCACCGTGACGGCGTGCCGCGAGATCGGCGAAGGCGGGGCGTGGGATGAGTGCAGCCGGGTCTCCCATGGCCGAGGGTGCCGGGCTGGCGCGCGCGCCGGCCCGGCCGAGCGGGCTGCTCGACGTCCTGCGCGTGGCCTCGGTGGTCCTGGACGCCGAGGGCCGCATCGTGCTGTGGAGCCCCCAGGCCGAGGAGCTGTTCGGGTACGAGGCGCGGGAGGCGCTGGGGCAGTACGCCGCCCGGATCATGGTCCACGAGCAGCACCTCGACCTCGTGGTCAAGCTGTTCGCGGACGTCATGGGCACCGGGCAGAGCTGGGCCGGGGCCTTCCCCATCCGCCGCAAGGACGGCACCACGCGGCTCGTGGAGTTCCGCAACATGCGGCTGCTGGACGATCAGGGGGACGTCTACGCGCTCGGTCTGTGCGCCGACCAGTCGACCGTGCACCGCCTGGAGCGCGAGGTGGCGCTGTCGACTCGGATGATCGCCCAGTCCCCGATCGGGCTGGCCGTGCTGGACACCGATCTGCGGTACGTCTCGGTCAACCCGGCGCTGGAGGAGCTCAACGGTGTGCCGGCCGAGGGGCATCTGGGCCGGACGGTCCGCGAGGTGGTGCCGCGGATGGACGTCGACGCCCTGGAGGCCGCGGCGCGCGGGGTGCTGGACACCGGACAGCCGGTCGTCGACCAGTCCACGGTCGGCCGCACCCCGGCCGACCCGAACCAGGACCACGCCTGGTCGATCTCGCTGTACCGGCTGGAGAACGCCTTCGGGACCGTGCTGGGCGTGGCCGTCTCGATCGTCGACGTCACCGAGCAGTACCGCGCGGGCATCGAGGCCGAGGCCGCGCGGCGCCGCCTGGCCATGATCGCCGACGCCTCCGGCCGCATCGGCACCACGCTGGACCTGGACCGCACGGCCCGCGAGCTGGCCGACGTGGCCGTGCCGGAACTCGCCGACATCGCGGCCGTCGATCTGCTGGACGCGGTGGTGCAGGGCCGGCGCACCAGCCTCGGCCCGGCCGAGGCGGCCGTGATCCGCGCGCTGGCGGTCCAGGGGTACGACTCCGCCGAGGCGCTGGAGGCAGCCGACCCGCCCGGGCAGGTGGCCCGGTACGCGCCCGACCGGCTCGTCACCCAGTGCGTGCGCACGGCCCGTCCCGTGATGCTCCCGGCGGTCACGGACGAGGACCTCCCCCGCATCGCCCGGTCCCCGGAGGCGGCCGTGCTGCTGGGCCGGGCCGGGGTGCACTCGTATCTGGCGGTTCCGCTGATCGCGCGCGGCGAGGTGCTGGGCGCCCTGGACCTCAAGCGCACCCGCAATCCGCTGCCGTTCACCGAGGACGACCTGCTGCTGGCCCGCGAGCTGGCCGCGCGGGCCGCCGTGCAGATCGACAACGCCCGCTGGTACCAGAGCGCCCGCGACACCGCGCTCACCCTCCAGCGCAGCCTGCTGCCCAGCCATCCGCCCGTGACGGACGGGCTGGAGGTCGCCTCCCGCTACCAGCCGGCCGGGGCCACGAGCGAGGTGGGCGGCGACTGGTTCGACGTGATCGGTCTGGACGGCGGCAAGACCGCGCTCGTCGTGGGTGACGTGATGGGCAGCGGCATTCCCGCGGCGGCCGCCATGGGGCGGCTGCGTACGGCGACCCACACGCTGGCCTCCCTCGACCTCGATCCGGCCCTGCTCCTGGAACACCTCGACAAGATCACCGCAGGGCTGGAACAGGCCATCGCCACCTGCGTCTACGCCGTCCACGACCCGCATCTGCGGCAGTGCCGGATCGCCAACGCCGGGCATCTGCCGCCGGTGCGCCTCCGGGCCGGCCGGCCTCCCGAGCTGCTCGACCTGCCGACCGGGGTGCCGCTCGGCGTCGGCGGTGTCGCCTTCTCCACGACGACCGTCGACCTGGAGCCGGGCGACCGGCTGGTGTTCTACACCGACGGTCTCGTCGAGACCCGGCGCGACTCGCTCGACGAACGGCTCGACACGCTGCTGTCCCTGCTCGAAGGCCCCGACCGCCCGCTGGAGGAGGTCTGCGACCTGCTGCTGCGCACCCTGCACGAGCCGGACAACTTCGACGACGTGGCGCTCCTCATCGCACGGGCGACGGCACCGGACTAGGGGGTGTCGTCGGCGTTCGGCCGCGTGCTCGGGTCGTTATGGTGCGACGCCGATCACGACATGGGCGTAGAGCTCCTCCGAGACGGCCAGGTGTGCCGTCAGGCCGTTGCGTTCGAAGGCGTCGAGGGCGGTCGGTGCCTGGTGGCGGCTCGTCTCCACCAGGACGCAGCCGCCGGGCGCGAGCCAGCGGGGCGCCTCGGCCGCGACCCGGCGCAGGACGTCGAGGCCGTCCGCACCGCCGTCGAGGGCGACCAGCGGCTCGTGGGCACGGGCCTCCAGCGGCAGCAGGCCGATCTCGTCGCTCGGTACGTACGGCACGTTGGCCGCGAGGACGCCGACGCGGCCCCGCAGGTCGCCGGGCAGCGCCTCGAACAGATCGCCCTGGTGGACGCGACCGCCGGCGGCGGCGACGTTGCCCCGGGCGCAGCGCACCGCGGCGGGGTCGATGTCGGCGGCATGCAGTTCGACGCGGCCGAGTCCGGCGGCCAGCGCCGCGCCGACGGCGCCCGAGCCGCAGCACAGGTCCACGACGACGCCGGCGCCGGGCGCCCGGGCCAGGGCCTGTTCGACCAGGAACTCGGTGCGGCGGCGCGGCACGAAGACGCCCGGGTCGACGGTGATGCGCAGGCCCCGGAACTCGGCCCAGCCGACGACGAGTTCGAGGGGCAGGCCCGCGACGCGGCGTTCGACCATGGCGGCGGCTTCGACCGGGGTGCGTGCGGTGGCGAGGATCAACTCGGCCTCGTCCTCGGCGAAGACACAGCCCGCGGTGCGCAGGGCGACGACGACGGAGTCACGGGACGGCGGTGGGACGGGAGAAACGGAGGGCATGGAAGCCAGGAGCCTTTCGAGATTCGAAGGGCGCTCCTGCGGTCGCCTACGGCCGGCGATCCGCGCGACATCGAGGAGAGAGCACCCGGGCTGACACAGCGGTAATGGGTCTCACCTCCTCGGTTCGGCGACGGCTGGGTCCGTCCACAGCCGGCGGCAACACTACCCGACGGCCCTGCCGAACGGTATGGCGCGGCCGTCCGCCGCCCCGTCGGCAGGTGGTGAGGCAGGGGCTTGGGCAAGTGGTTGGGCTATGCAACCATGGAGAGCCCGGACAGCGACGTGGTGAGGGAGGTCCGGTGCAGCCGGCCGATGCCGTGGAGACCATCCAGCGGGAGATGACGGTCTTCGCCCGCCGTGCCCGTGCCGTGGCGGGGCGGATGCACCCGGAGCTGTCGCTGGTGTCGTACACGCTGCTCGGGCACCTGGAGGAGAGCGGCGGATGCCGTGCCACCGACCTGGCCGCCCACTACGCCCTGGACAAGTCCACCGTCAGCCGCCAGGTGGCCTCGCTGGAACGCGCCGGTCTCATCGAGCGCCGGCCGGACGCGGAGGATCAGCGCGTCCAGGTGCTGCATCTGACGGAGGCGGGCCGGCGCATCCTGGCCCAGGTCACCGAGAGCCGCCGGGCGGCCTTCCGGGAGCGGCTGGCGGAGTGGCCGACCGAGGACCTGTCGCGATTCGCCGACTACCTCGTGCGCTACAACGCGGGCCCTGGTTCCGGTCGGCACGACTAGGGCGCGCCGCACGTACGCACGACCAGGGGCGCGCCCCACGTACGGTTGAATACGCAATCACTGATCACGCCGGCCCGGCGGGGCACCGTCGGCCCGGTCCGGAGGCACACCGTATGCACATCACCCGAGGCTTCACCGGGCGCCCACGCGTGGAGGACCCCGGTCTGCCGCCCGGCCAGTACGACGCGGGCGACGACTGGCCCGTGCTGTCCGCCGAGGTCACTCCCGACCTCGCACCCGCCGACTGGACGTTCCGCATCGACGGTCTGGTGGACGAGCCCCGTACCTGGGACTGGGAGGAGGCGCATCGGCTGCCGCCGTCGGCGTACGAGGGCGCCATCCACTGTGTGACGAGCTGGTCGAAGTTCGGGGTGCGGTTCGCGGGGGTGTCCCTGGACGCGTTCTGGGATGTGGTCCGGCCCCATGGGTCGGCGACCCATGCCGTCGCCTACTCGCACACCGGCTACACCACGAACCTCCCGCTCGCCGATCTGACCGGTGGGCGCGCCTGGATCGCGTGGGAGTACGACGGCAGGCCGCTCGCTCCCGAGCACGGCGGCCCGGCGCGACTGCTGGTGCCGCACCTGTATTTCTGGAAGAGCGCCAAGTGGATAGCGGGCCTGCGGATCCTCGACCACGACGAGCCGGGTTTCTGGGAGCGGAACGGCTATCACGAGCGGGGCAACCCCTGGGAGGAGCAGAGGTACTCCGGTGACTGAGACGTTCGTGCCTGCCACGCGGTTCGCCGTGCCCGGGCGCATCGCCGTGAGCGAGCAGGCCGCCTCCGTGTGGCAGACCGCCACGCTGACCGGGATCCGCCGCGAGACCGCGCGTGCCGCCACCTTCCGGTTCGCCGTGCCCGGCTGGCCGGGGCACCTGCCCGGCCAGCACCTGATGGTGCGGCTGACCGCCGAGGACGGTTATGTGGCCCAGCGCCACTACTCGATCGCGTCCGCGCCGGACGACTCCGGGCACGTCGAGCTGACCGTGGATCATGTCGAGGGCGGCGAGGTCTCGGGCTGGTTCCACGCCGTCGCCCGGCCCGGCGACCAGGTCGAGGTGCGGGGCCCGGTGAGCGGCTTCTTCGCCTGGCCCGGAGACCGGCCCGCGTTGCTCATCGGCGCCGGCTCCGGCGTCGTGCCGCTGATGTCGATGGTCCGGCACCACCGGGCGCGGAACCTGACCGTGCCGCTGCGGCTGCTGGTGTCCGCGCGCAGTCCCGGGGAGCTGATCTACGCCCGGGAGTTCGGCGCCGAGACGACGCCCGTGTTCACGCGGAGTGCGCCGGAGGGTGCGCCGGTGGGACGTATGGCGGCCGCACATGTGGCGCCGCTCCTGGCCGAGCAGCCTTCCGGTGGGTGGGAGGCCTATGTGTGCGGCTCCAACTCCTTCGCCGAGCACGCCTCCCGGCTGCTCGTGACAGCCGGTCAGCCGGTGGAGCGCATCCGGATCGAGCGGTTCGGCTGACCTCGAGGGCGGCCCCTCCCCAGTGGTGTCACAGGGGTGACGCGTGCTTGCCACAGGGGCGCGGCCCCGTGTTTCGCCGCGGCCGGCCCGGGCACTCCGGCCGGAGGGCTCAGGCACGCGGCAACCCGGGCCGTGCCGAGCGATCGATGTGTGTCGGAGGGGGTACCCGACCCGTGTGGGCACTCGCACACGTGACGTGACGTGGAGGGAGCGGCGGCGCCGCCACCGCACGGCCGGTCCGGCCCTCCGGCCGCGGTGACGGCGAGGAGGTCGACATGCGAACCCGGGTGCGCGGCTGGCGTTGGCGGCGCAGTCCGCTGCGGCGCCGGTCGGATGTCGTCGAGGCGTGGACGGTGCTGGTGGTCGCCGTCCTGATACTCGTGGGCGCGCCTCTGGTGGGGGCGGCCGCCGCCTGGTGGGCCCATGGCGAGGCGCGGTCGGTCTCGGCGGAGCAGCAGGCCGAGCGTCATCGCGTCCGTGCGGAGGTGATCGGCAAGAAGGGCGACTCGCTGCCGTCGGTGCAGGCCGGCGGGCAGCACGCGTACCGGGCCACCGTGCGCTGGACCGAGCCGGGCGAGGGCACGCGCACCGCGACGGCACGGGTCCCCGGGGGCACCCGGACGGGTGAGGTCGTGGACGTGTGGTTCGACTCCCGGGGGCGGAGTGTGACCCCGCCTGTGGACGGCACCGGGGTCTGGCAGCACACCCTCACCATCGGCACGTGCGCCGCGGGCGGTGTGGTGCTCGTGGTGCTCCTCGGCCACTCGGTCGTGCGCCGGGTCGCCCTGCGCCGCCGGCTGGCCGAGTGGGAGCGGGAGTGGGCCCGTACGGAGCCGGAGTGGACGCATCGCGGCGCGTGACGGACCGATGAACGGCAGGTGACCCGACCACCCACTCGCGACGATGCGTCCGACGCCCTACCTCATTCCCCACCCTCACCCTGCTGACCAGCGCTTCACCACCCCGGACAGGCACCGTCCCGGAACCGAGCCGCGGCAAAGACCTGGCGAGTCCTCCGACCACCCACGTAGTGTGATCATCCGCACTGTCTCCGCAGCCGTTCCTCACCCAAGGCGGTCCTACATGGCCCTGTTCGACCTTCCTCTCGACGAACTCCGCGAGTACCGCAGCGCGTCCACCGAGCCCGAGGACTTCGACGCGTTCTGGTCCAAGACACTCCAGGAGGCGCGCGAGCACGACCTGGACGCCCGCTTCGAACCGGTCGACACGGGACTGTCCACTGTGCAGGTGTTCGACGTGACGTTCGCCGGGTTCGGCGGTCACCCGGTCAAGGGCTGGCTGGTCCTGCCTGCCGGGGCGGACGGCCCGCTGCCGCTGGTCGTGGAGTTCATCGGCTACGGCGGAGGACGCGGGCTGCCGCACGAGCATCTGCTGTGGGCGTCCACGGGCCGGGCGCACTTCGTGATGGACACCCGCGGGCAGGGCAGCGCCTGGGGAGGGGGCGGCGGCACGGCGGACCCGGTGGGCGGCGCGCCCGCGTACCCCGGTTTCATGACGCGCGGTATCGACGCGCCGGAGAACTACTACTACCGCCGGGTGTTCACGGACGCCGTGCGTGCCGTGGAGGCGGCCCGCTCGCATCCGCTCACCGACCCGGCGCGCACGGTCGCTGTCGGCGGCAGCCAGGGCGGCGGCATCACGATCGCGGTGGGCGGCCTGATACCGGACCTGGCGGGCATCGCGCCGGACGTGCCGTTCCTGTGCGACTACCCGCGCGCGGCGACGCTCACGGACCGTCACCCGTACCGGGAGATCGGCCTGTACCTCAAGACGCACCGCGGCCGTACCGAGCAGGCTCTGCGCACGCTCTCGTATTTCGACGGTGTCCACTTCGCCACCCGCGGCGGGGCTCCCGCGCTCTTCTCGGCCGCCCTGGAGGACCAGACCTGCCCGCCCTCGACCGTCTTCGCGGCCTTCAACGCCTGGAACCACGAGGACAAGACGATCGAGGTGTACGACTTCAACGACCACGAGGGCGGCGGTCCCTTCCAGCAGGAGGCCAAGCTGCGCTGGATGCGCTCGTACATCTGATCCCCCCCCCCGGTTGACCGGCGACTGATCCGGCCGTTTCATCGGCGGCAGGCTTCCACCAAGTCCGACCAGTCGGTACGTTCTTCGCGCCCGGGCCGTGTCTCGGCGGCCCGGGCCCGCGAGGTGGTGGAGGGGCCATGTCAGAGAACGAGCCACAGGTGCACGGTCACTGCGACGCGCGCTTCACGGCGATACGCAGGGCGTTCGAGGAGAACTTCCGGGAACGGGGCGAGCTGGGTGCCGCGGTGGCCGTCACCGTCGGCGGCAGGACGGTGGTGGACCTGTGGGGCGGCTGGGCCGACGCGGCACACACCCGGCCGTGGGAACAGGACTCGCTGGTCAACGTGTGGTCCACGACCAAGGGGCCGGTGGCACTGTGCGCGCACATCCTCGCCGACCGGGGGCTGCTGGACCTCGACGCGCCGGTGGCCGCGTACTGGCCGGAGTTCGCCGCGGCGGGCAAGGAGAAGGTCCTCGTACGACATCTGCTGTCCCACCGCGCCGGTCTGGCCGGCCTGCGTGAGCCTCACTCGCTGGAACAGCTCTGCGACTGGGAGCTGACCACACAGCGGCTCGCGGCGACGCAGCCCTGGTGGGAACCGGGAACCACGTCCGGCTATCACGCGCTGACCTACGGCCATCTGGTCGGCGAGGTCGTCCGGCGGGTGTCGGGGCTGCGGCCGGGCGCCTTCCTGGAGCAGGAGGTGACCGGACCGCTCGGCATCGACTTCCGCATCGGCCTGCCGGAGAAGGACTACCGGCGGGTGGCCGAGCTGGACCAGCCGCCGGTCGCGACGAGCAGTGAACAGGCTGCTGTTTTCGCTCAGTTGGCGCCCGCGGCGATCGCCGCGCTGACCAACCCGCCGGTGTCCGCTGCCGGAGCCTGCACGGCCGGGTGGCGGGCCGCCGAGATTCCCGCGGCGAACGGGCACGGCACCGCGCGTGCGGTCGCCGAACTCTACGGCGTCTTCGCCGGGCGCGGCTCGTACGGGGGCCACCGCGTCCTGTCCTCCGAGGCTGCAGAGCGGGTGCGCGAAGGACAGGGCAGTTGCCGGGATCTGGTGCTCGGCGCCGGGTTCGAGGGCGAGACCGAGGCGGCGCTCGGGCTGTGGCTCAGCGGTTCCAACGGCTCCTACGGACCCAACCCGCGCGCTTTCGGTCACGACGGCTTCGGCGGCTCCTGCGGGCTCGCGGACCCCGAGGCGGAGGTGTCGATGGGATACGTGATGAACCGTATGGGGCCTCGTATCGCGGACGACCCGCGGAAGATGGCGCTGATCGACGCCTTGTACAGCGCGCTCTGACGGCCGGCGCGGGCGGGCCGGTTCCGGCCTGACCGCCCGCCCCCCTTCCCGGCTGATCTAGACCAATGCTGGACCTCGCGAGCACACCGTCGGTGCGGGTCACGCGGCACGTGCGCGACCAGTACGCGTGTCCGCTGGAGATCACCGACCTCGTGGTGGACGCCCAACAGGACGCTCTGGTCAACGAGGTCACCCTGCCGGCCGGACAGCGAGACCGCAGGGCCGGGCCGTCAAGGTGAACCGACGCCCGCGCGACCGCTCGGCGCAGCCGGCTGACCCGACACCCGGGCCACGACGAGCCGCACCCGCGGACTGCCGTCCCGTCGCCGTCCGAACTCCGGCAGCGCGTGGAGATCCACCCGGAAGCCTGCCCGGGCGAGCTCACGCCGTACGTCCCCGAATCGGAAAGCGCGGTAGTACATGACGAACGGAGGCCGCCACAGCGCGTTGCGCACCCGCATCACCGCGTCGAAGCCGAGCAGCTTCCAGTAGCCGAGCGAGCCCGGGTGGGGCGGGGCCACCAGCGGAAACGCGAAGCAGCCGCCCGGCCGCAGGACGGAACGGACCTGCGCGAACAGTCCGGGCAACTCGCGGGGCAGGAAGTGCCCGAAGGCACCGAAGCTCACCACCAGGTCGAAGGCGGGCCCGAAGGGCAGGGCACGGGCATCCGCACGGACGAAGGAGACCGGCGGCCCCGCCGGCCGGACCCGCTCCCGGGCCACGTCGACCATGCCGGCACTGAAGTCGACACCGACGACCCGCTCCCGGCACACCCCTGCCAGCACGCCAACGCCCGCACCGGTGCCGCAGCACAGGTCGAGCCCGGCGTCGAAGGGTCCCGTCCGCCGCAGTGCCGACTCGACGGCGTCGAGGACCGCGTCGGGCGTCCGGAAGGGGGTGTGGTCGAACTTCTGCGCGAGGAGGTCGTAACCGTGTTCCACGGACGACAGCGCCTGGACGGCGAGCTCACGCAGACTGGGGCCTTCGGGACTGAACATCGGCTCAGCCTAGAGGAGTTCGTTGCGTAAGGATCGTGAGCACGCGCGCGCACCAGCGGAGGTTCTCCTCCTCGAAGGCGATGCCTCCCATCAGCGTGAGGTACGGGCCGATGCGGTCGGCCTCCCGCAGGTACTCCTCCTCGCTGCGGCCGGCCAGGAGGCGTTCGCGGACACGCTCGTAGCGGGCGAGCTTACCCCGGGCCCACGCCTCGCGCTCCTCGACCAGCGCACGGGTGGCCTCGGGGTCCGCACCGTCCATGGCCTGGATCTTGATGAGGAGTTCGTCGCGGATGGCGGTGGGCCGGCGGGGCGGTGTGACGGCGAAGGCCCGCAGGTCCTGGCGGCCCGTCTCGGTGAGCGTGAACATCCGTTTGTCGGGCCGCCGTTCCTGGCGCACCACCCTGGCCTCGATCAGCCCGTCCTGCGCGAGACGCTCCAGTTCCCGGTAGAGCTGCTGCGGGGTCGCGGCCCAGAAGTTCGCGAGCGACACGTCGAACACCTTGGACAGCTCGTAACCCGAGGCCTCGCCCTCCAGGAGAGCGGCCAGCACAGCGTACTTGAGAGACATATGGACACGGTATCAATGGTTGATTAATCTACTCCGCACCTACTCAACTAATTGACCAAGGCGGGTTCGATGCGTGCATTCCGTGAGGCGGTCGAGGCTCTCGACCTCGACGCCGCCGAGGCGCTGCTGGCGCCGGGCGTCGTCTTCACCAGCCCGGTCGTGTTCAAGCCGTACACAGGAAAGCCGATCACGGCGGCGATCCTGCGCGCCGTCTCCGGTGTCTTCGAGGACTTCCGCTACGTGCGCGAGATCAACGACGTGAGCGGCCGTGACCACGCTCTGGTCTTCACCGCCCGCGTGGGCGACCGGGAACTCAACGGCTGCGACTTCATCCATGTCGACGAGAACGGGCTCATCGACGAACTGACCGTGATGGTGCGCCCGTTGTCGGCGGCGCAGGCACTGGCGGCGGCCATGGGCGCGCAGTTCGAGCGGATCGCCGAGGAGGCACGGGCGCGCTCGATGTGAGCGACACATCCGGAGGTGCGTTCCCGCGTTCTGCCGCATCCCGCGGCCCCTTCGCGGTTGGATGTCCTCATGACGTCCGTCGAGCACGACCGGCTGATGCGGGCCAACCAGGCGAACTGGGACGCCCGCACGCCCGTCCATCTCGCCAGCCGGTTCTACGGTCTCGACCAGGACCCCGACCCCGAGCGCTGGTTCGCGCCCTGGGAGTGGGAGGACCTCGGCGGGCTGGCCGGCCGTGACGTGCTGCACCTCCAGTGTCATCTCGGCACGGAGACGATCGCCTTCGCACGACGTGGGGCCCGGGCCGTCGGCCTCGACTTCTCCGAGGCGTCCGTGGCGGCCGCGACCGGCATCGCCGCGAAGGCAGGCGCGGACGTGACGTACGTGCGGGCGAACGTGTACGACGCCGACGAGGCCTTGGACGGGCGGCAGTTCGATGTCGTCTACACCGGCAAGGGCGCCCTGTGTTACCTGCCCGACCTGAACCGGTGGGCGGAGGTCGTCGGACGGCTCCTGCGTCCCGGCGGCCGGTTGTACGTGGTCGAGTTCCATCCGCTGCTCAACTCGCTCGGCCCGAAACCCGCTCCGGGCGAGGGCCCCGAGCTGCTCCTGCGCCACGATTACCTGGGCGGCGGCGGTCCCGTGCACCGGGACGCGACCCACACGTACACGGACGGGCCGGCCGTCGAGGGCGCCACGGACAGTTACGAGTGGATGCATGGAATGGGCGAGGTCGTCAACGCGTTGACGGAAGCGGGACTGGCCGTCCGGAGGCTGCGGGAAAGTGACGAACTTCCCTGGCCGCGCTGGCCGCGGATGGTCCGTACGGAGTCCGGCTGGTGGCGGCTGACCGCGCCGCGGATCCCGCTGCTGTACGGGCTGCTGGCCACACGCTGACGCCCGTCCCCCTCCCCCGGCGCCCCGTCGGATGGTAGCCTGCGAACAGCACTCGTGCACGCCCCCCTCTGTGGGCGCCGGTGCGGTTCCTCATTTCTCTCCTTCATTTCCGGCACCTTGACCTGCTCTGTCGTACCCGAGGTGCTGTTCCCCCGCCGCCGGAGGCGTGCCCCAGGCCCTCCCCTCGCGGCTCTCTCCCCTTCCCTTCGCATGTCTCATGCCTGCCGTCCGTGAAAGGACACATCACCATGACCACCACACTCGACACCCCACCCGCCCAGCAGACCGCGCCCCGGGCCGCCCTCGGCGTCCTCGACATCGACGCGAGCGGGAAGGGGCACCTGCGCGGCGAGAACTGCCTGCCCACGCCCACCGACCCTGCGGTCTCCCCCGCCCTGATCCGCCGCCACGGCCTGCGCAAGGGCGACTTCGTCGAGGGCACCCTGGGCGACCGGCGCGGTCTCACCGACGTCGCACGGGTCGACGGCCGTACGTCTACGGAACGGCACGGCCGCCGGCACTTCCGGGACCTGACGCCCCTGCATCCGCATGAGCGCCTCCGTCTCGAACACCCGGCCGCCGGACTGGCCGGTCGGGTCGTCGACTTGATCGCACCGGTCGGCAAGGGCCAGCGCGGGCTTCTCGTGGCCCCGCCCAAGACCGGCAAGACTGTCATCCTCCAGCAGCTCGCGGCCGCCGTCACCGGCAACCACCCCGAGTGCCGGCTGATGATGCTGCTGCTCGACGAGCGGCCCGAGGAGGTCACCGACATGCGGCGCTCCGTGCGGGGCGAGGTGTACGCCTCGACCTTCGACCGGAGTGCCAAGCAGCACATCGCGCTCGCCGAGCTCGTGATCGAGCGGGCCAAGCGGCTCGTCGAGGCGGGCGAGGACGTGGTGATCCTCCTCGACTCCCTCACCCGGCTGTGCCGGGCGCACAACAACGCGGCCGCCTCCGGTGGCCGCATCCTCACCGGGGGCGTCGACGCGTCCGCGCTGACCGGACCCAAGCGGTTCTTCGGCGCCGCCCGGTCGGCCGAGGAGGGCGGTTCCCTCACGATCCTCGCGACCGCGCTGGTGGAGACCGGTTCCCGAGCCGACGACTTCTACTTCGAGGAGCTGAAGAGCACGGGCAACATGGAGCTCCGCCTGAACCGCGACCCGGCGTCCCGCCGCGTGTTCCCCGCCGTCGACATCATCCCCTCCGGCACCCGTCGCGAGGAACTCCTGCTGCCCCCGGCCGAGTTGGCGGCCGTACACGGACTGCGGCGCGTGCTCCAGAACCGGGACGGGCAGGGCGCCCTGGAGACCCTCCTGGAACGCATGCGCGAGACCCCGGACAACGCGACGTTCCTACGGCGCATCCAACCGACACTGCCCTCGGACTGAGGTACTGCTGCCGCGTCAGCCGGCTCTGCCGGTGCCAGCCGCGAGCAATGACGCCGCGCCCGATCGTGGTGACGAGCCCCGCGTCGCGCAACGCGGTGGAGTGCCGGCCGGCCGAGGACGCCGAGACGCCGGCGGGCCATGGTCCAGGCGCTGCCCATCAGGCCCCACTACCGCCGGTCGGACAACGAGGCCGTCCCGGCGACGGCGAGCCCGGCCCGGCCGCGTCGGTCACCCGCACCTTGCGGTCTCAGAGCATGGGAGCGCGGGTGCCGGGAGCGATCGGTGCGGCGTCGGCGGCGTCCTGGGCCGGGCAGGACGCGCCCACGCGGCGGATGCGGTGGCGTCGGCATCGGGCTTCGGGGCGTACGCCCTCGGGCGTCCCGCACCCGCGGGACGGGCCGCAGCCCGGAGCACCGGGGCACACGGGACCTCTTGCCTGGCCGCGAGCAGTCACTCCGCGTCAATCGCGTGTCCGACGGGTGGAATGGGTCCGGAGCCAGTACGAGCGGGCAGCGACGATCAGTGCGGCTCCATAGACGGCGAACGCGGTCATGCCGATCCAGGCGGCCAGCAGTGCATCGCTCGAGGAGTGGAAGTCGCCTCGCCGCATCGTCACCACGCCGGCCGTGGCCAGGGCCACGTAGCCGATACCGAACACCCCGTACGGAGCCAGGGTGGCGGCGCCTATCAAGGCCGGGGCCAGAGGGAGCCAGCGGGGGACGCGGCGGCCGCGCAGCCACAGCGTCCAGCGCGGGAAGACCTGGCCCCACGGACGGACCAGGCCCCACAGCAGGAAGGAGCCGAGCGCGGCCAGCAGCACGGTGCCGTCCAGGCCCCAGGACTCCAGGGTGAGCCATATTCCTGACGCACCGTTGCGCTTGGAGATCGCGAGCATTTCCTCGCCGGTCATCCCGGCGAAGGTGCCGCCGGACGCCCAGATGAGCTTCATCACCGCGTAGGGGAGAAAAGCCGCCGTCCCGGCGCAGGCGGCGACCTGGACCAGCCCGGAGGCGGCGGAAGGGGCCCGTACGACGGCCGCGTCGGGCGTGCGGCGGACGGACCGGGCAGTGGCCGCGAGCAGCAGGACCCCGGCCGCCGCCAGCGCATGGTGCGCCGCGGCCACGCCGTTGTCCACCCCCTGACCGAATACCAGTGTGATGACGTCCATCAGCAAGCCGAACGCGGCCATCCCGGCCAGCACGCAGACCACCCACAGCAGCACTCGCGACGCAGGCTGCAGTCCGTACCGCACCACCGCACCACAGACCAGGGCCGCCAGCGCCCCCACCCCCGCGACCCCCCAGCCCAGCGCCGAGGGTCCCGGGTCGCTGCCCAGGTAGAGCAGCGGCGTCCCGCTCAGCGCGCATGCCAGGCCGAAGCCGGCGTACATCACCGCCCACACCATCGTGGCCCGGCTCACCCAGCACGTGCGCCGAGGCGCCCTCGTCGTCCCTTTCGCACCGACCATGCACTGACCGTCGCATCGACCGCGGCAGCGCGACATCAACTGCTGGAACGAGCTCCCTCCGCCTATCGGGTGAGCAACTGCTACCTCAGGTAGGCCTCACACAACGTGATGTCTTGAGGCCGACACGGCGAGTACCCCCCTAGATGAATGAGTCCAAGGGCTGGGTGCGGACCGCCTCCTGGGGTGTCAGGAGGACGGGTGACTGTTCGTTCCATGCGATGCTCGGCCCTTGCACCACACCTACGGGATGAGGACTTCCGTCGGCACCCGCGGGGCTCGCTGCGGTGGACCACGGCGACGGTAAGGGGGCCGGGGAGCGGTCTGTGGCGGTGTCAGACCTGGGGCGCGGACGGGGTGGTCTGCGCGGTGCCGGGAGCGGGGCGGCCCATGCCCAGGCGCTGGCTGATCCGGCTCATCGCCTGGGACATGCGGGACGGGAAGGCGTCAGGGTCGGGAATGGTCACCGGCCGCACGCGTCCATTGTGGATGGCGGAGATCCGCCATCCCTGCTCGGTGCGGACGACCACGAGGGTCTGCCGGGACATACGTCGCTTGGGCAGCTTGGAGCGCCAGGGCATCAGTACCGATGCCGTGCCGTGGACGATGGCGACGTCTGCAGTGATGTGGCGGATCGCCTCCAGGTCGCCGACGAGCGCTGAGCCGGCCAGCACGCCACGGAAGAGCCGGTCGTGGTTGTCCTGGAGGGCCGGTCGGCCGGTCGCGTGGGTGCCGTCGTAGGAGACGTAGTCGGCGTCGGCGGTGAAGCAGGCGCCGAAGGCGACGGCGTCGTTGTCGGTCCACGCCTGCCTGAACTGCTTGAACAAGTGCGTGATCTGCTCGTCGCTGGTAGGCATGACGTCCTCTCGGAGCTATCATTTCGATTGCCGAATCTTACGCTAACAGAAAGCTTCGAATGTCGAAAGATGATGGCGTGGTCGAGGTCGCCGTGCGGATGAGGATGCTCCAGCAGAGCTTCGACGCCTTCGACGAAGCGGCCGCGACTCTGCTGGGGCTGAACCGCACCGACCTGCGCTGCCTGGACCTGATCCTGGCCAAGGACCCGATGTCGGCCGGAGAACTCACCACCGCGGCCAAGCTCAGCCCAGCCGCGACGACAACCGCCATCGACCGCCTCGAACGAGCGGGCTTCGTCACCCGCAGCCGGGACGCCGCCAACCGGCGGCGGGTTTTGGTCGCCGCCACCGAGGCTGCCCGCGCTGCCGAGCGCAAGGTGTACGGTCCCCTCGGCGATGCCGGGAAGTCGGCGCTCCAGCACTATGGCGAAGAACAGCTCGCCGTGATCATCGACTTCCTGGAGACAGCCCGCCGGGTCCAGGAAGAGCAGACGGCGCGCCTGAAGGGGCTGCCGGTCCGTGAATGAACGCGGGCATCGATGGGCTTCAGCATGTCCAACCCGCCGTTGGTGAATTGGCTGCGCAAACGTGGCGAGGGTGTCCAGAGTCAGTTTGTGACGACCGACCTGGACACCCTCGCGACCGCACTCTACGTGAAGATCGACGACCTACTGAAAGCAGCACTGCACCTGGCCCCGTGGCGTCCAAGGGTTGGCATCACACCCAAGCTCAGCGACGCCGAACTGGTCACCCTCGCAGTGATGCAGGCCCTGCTCGGCTTCGTCTCCGAGGCCCGCTGGCTGCGCCACTGCCACGCGCCTGCGACACCTGTTCCCGTACCTGCCGCAGCAGAGCGGCTACAACAAGCGCCTGCGCCGGGCTGCCGGGCTGATCCGGCAGGTCATACGCGAGCTGGCCACGGACACCGCGCTGTGGAGTGACGACGTCTGGATAGTGGACTCCACGCCTGTCGAGTGCGGCCGCTCCCGCGAGACCACCAAGCGCTCCGACCTCGCCGGGTGGGCCGAGTACGGCTACTGCGCCAGCCACAGCCGCTACTTCTGGGGACTGCGCCTGCACCTGGTGTGCACCCTTCACGGCCTGCCAGTCGCCTTCGCCCTCACCGGGGCGAAAGCCGTCGAACGGGAGGTCCTGCTGGACATGTTCGCTGCTGAGCCCGCGCTCGTCCGCGACAGGCCGGGCCAGACCTTGCTCGCCGACAAGAACTACTACGGCCGGGAGTTCGAGCGGCAGTTGGCGGACCTGGGCATCGAGCTGCTGCGGCCCGCCCGCAAGGGAGAATCCGAGCGGGCCGGATCGCACCTGTTCAAGCCGCTGCGGCAGTTGATCGAGTCGGTCAATGACACGCTCAAGGGCCAGTTGGACCTGGAACAGCACGGTGGGCGCACTCCCGGCGGCGTCGCCGTCCGCATCCTGCAACGGCTCCTCGCGCTGACTGCCGCCATCTGGCACAACCACAAGGCAGGCGCACCGGTCGTCCGATCACTGACCGCCTACGACCACTGACCTTGGACTCATTCATCTAGGGGGACGCTGCTCAGCACAGCGTCCTTCGCGCGGGGGAGCGGTTCGCCCCGTGGGGATGATCCCTGGTTGTGCCTGCTTCACGAGGATGAAGCCATGAAGCTGGAGATCCTTCACACGCCCCCGCCCGTCAGTGACACCGAGCGGCCCGTTCCCCGCTGGGCCATGCGCCTGGCTCACGCGCTTCCGCTGCTCCTGCTGCCGTCGTGCCTGTGGCGGCTGCCCTTCGCCCTGCACTTCGAGATGGGGCAGGTCCAGGATCTCGGCATGCCGCCCTATTGGGTGAGCATCCCGTATGTCCTCGGGCTCAGCGTGTTATCGGAAGCGATCGCGATCTTGACCATCGGGCTGGTCCGGTGCTGGGGAGAGGTGGCACCCACCTGGATCCCGATCATCGGCGGCAGACGTATCCGACCGATGTCGGCCGTCGTCCCCGCCATCCTCGGCGGCCTGATTCTCACCCTGCTGTTCACCGACGTCCCGATCTGCGACGGTCGCAGGCTCACCCCGTACGGCATCGTCGACACCGTCGGATACACCAACGACGCCTGGCAGGCGCTTGCGACGGTGTGCACCGCCCCCATCGCCGCATGGGGACCCATCACCATCGCACTCGGGATCGCCTACTACCGCCGCCGAACCGCGCCGTCGCCGGGTCAGAGGTCCTGACAAAAGGCGTTGGACGTGTCGGTGGGTGATGAGACAGGTGGCGAGGCCGAGGAAGGCTTCGTGGATGTCGTCGCGTCTCTCCCGGCGGATGCGCCTGGCCAGCCAAGCCGACGGTCACTTGATCAATAATTTCTGTTAGGGCTTCTGAGTGACCTCCAGTTGTTTGCGCCACCTGAGCGCGCTTGAGGAGGCGTCGCACAACTGATCCACATGCCGCCACCGCCGTGGGGGCTTAGCGTTCTGAGCATGGGCATGAGGAGCTGCGTCGAATGATCGGATCTGCTGAGCAGCCAGATGCAGGCGATCCGCTGGGTGCGGCCTTGGCGGCGGCTGTGCGCCATACGGGTGCCAGGTTCGGGGGTGTCTACCTGGTGGACCCGGATGAATCGGTGATGGGTCTGGTCGCGCTGTGCGGCGTGCCGGTCGACGCCTTCGCGCCGTGGTGGCGGGGCGCCTTCGCCACGCCCGGTCCGATGCAGGATTCGATACGCAACGAGCGGCTCGTGTGGGTGAGTTCCCAGGAAGAGCTGGCGCGCCTCTACCCGCGCGCCGCGGCGAACCTCCCGTATCAACTCGCGTTCGCCATCGCCCCGTTCACACAAGTTCGACACTGCCGGGGGGCGCTGCTGCTCGCCTGGCCTCCCAGTCGCACGCCTGTTTTAAGCCGCGATGAGCGTGAACGCATCGCCTTCAGCGCCCGCCGCATCGCGCGCGTGCTGAGCGCAGATGTCCGCCCTCCGGTCATTCCGGAGCGGCCCCGTTTGGTTCCTCCCCTTCCCGAAAAGCCAACGTCGCAGACCGCGTCGGCGGCGGCCGGCCTGGTCGAACGCCTTCCCCTCGGCACCCTCTCCCTCGACCTTGCGGGGCACGTCACCTGCGTGAACACCGCCGCCGCCGAGCTGCTCGGCAAACCCGCTGAGCAGCTGCTGGGCACCCAGCCGTGGCAGTCACTGGCCTGGCTCAACAACATCACGTACATGGACGGGTATCGCACTGCTCTGAGCAGCCGCGAGAATGTCACCCTGACTGTCCTTCGCCCGCCGGACCAGTGGCTCGACCTCCGCCTCCACACGGACGACAGCGGCACGAGCATCCTCGTCACTCCCCACGGCTCGTCGAGGGCTCTCGGCACGCAGCCCTCCACCGGAGCCGCAGCCTCGCCGGAGAGCCGAATCCATCTTCTGATGTTTCTGGCAGCCGCACTGACCGAAACCGTCGGCGTCCAGGACGTCGTCGACCTGGTCGCCGACCAGGTCCTGCCTGCCTTCGGCGCCCACGGCATGATCATGTCCGCTGCCGACCCCGACCGTATCCGGATCATCGGATACCGCGGCTACGCCCCTGACGTCATCGAGCGGTTGGACGGCCTGCCCGCAGACGCCGATCTGACCCCCGCCGGTCGTGCGATGGCCACCGGCGTGTCCTTGTTCTTCGCCAACCGGGAAGAGCTGGCCCGCCTTTACCCCAAGGTGCCTCAACTCAGCGACAAACAAGCATGGGCCTTCCTGCCGCTGCTGAGTTCCGGACGCCCGATCGGCGCTCTGCTGCTCGCCTACGACGCCCCCCACCGGTTCACCGCCGCCGAGCGTTCCATCCTCACGCCGCTCGCCGGTCTCATCGCCCAGGCCCTGGACCGCGCACGCCTCTACGACGCCAAGCACGGCCTCGCCCACGCCCTGCAGCAGACCCTCCTGCCTCACGCCCTGCCCACGGTGACCGGACTCGATGTAGCGGCCCGTTACCTCCCCGCCAGCCGCGGCGTGAACCTCGGCGGCGACTTCTACGACCTCATCCGCCTCACCGACACCACCGCCGCGGCCGTCATCGGGGACGTGCAAGGCCATGACATGTCGGCAGCCGCCCTCATGGGCCTGGTACGCATGGCCGTCCACTCGCACGCCACGGCTGGGGCCACGCCCGAGCAGGTCCTCACACGCACCGACCGCGACCTCGCCGACCTGAACGCCAGCCGCTTCGTCTCCTGCCTCTACGCCCACCTCGACCTCGCCCACCAGCAGGTGACCCTCGCCAGCGCCGGACACCCGCCCCCGCTCCTTCGACACCCCGACAACCGGACCCAGGCCGTCGCCATCCACCCCGGCCCGCCCCTCGGTGTCGGTCTCGGCACCCACTCCTACCCGCTCACCACGCTGCCGCTGCGCCCGGGAGCGCTCCTCGCCCTCTACACCGACGGCCTCGTGGAGATCCCCGGCACCGACATCGCCCAGACCATCGCCGACCTCGCAGACCGCCTCGGCGAGTGGAGCGGCCTTCCCCTCCACCAACTCGTGGACAACCTCGTCCACCACACTCGCCAAGCTCAGCAACACACCGACGACATCGCCCTACTCCTGCTTCAGCCCAATCACATTGCCGAGTCGGACGCTTGACTGTCCGGCCGAGGACGGCCATTTCCACCAGGATGCGTCGGAGAGGCGTGGCCGCGATCGATTCCATGCCCGCGTCCAGGTCGCCAGATCATCACCGCCCCCGCCGGCCGCGCGTACGGCATCCGGGTGCTCGCGCTTGGTGTACGGCCGGGTCGTCGCGGCGTGGAGCACATCCGTTTCTACGTTGATCGAATGATCATCGGATTCTCTTCCCGGGTGGCCGTGTCGGCCTGTGCGCTCGGTGCGGCAGGGCTTCTGGCCCTGATGCCCGCCGCGGTGGCCAGTTCCGGCGGGGCGGTACCCAGCCCGTCGGCCGCGCCGAGGGCGGCGGCCCCGCACCCCTCGCTGCTGTACCGCCCCGGCACCCAGGTCCGCCCGCGCGCCGGGGCACCCCGCCTCCCGAAGACCTCCGCGCTGTCCTGGCTGGTGGCCGACGCCCGCACCGGGGAGGTGCTCGCCGCTCACAACGCGCACCGCAGGCTGCCCCCGGCCAGCACCCTGAAGACCCTGTTCGCCCTCACGGTGTTGCCCACGCTGCCGGCCGGTATCCGGCACACGGTCCGCAAGGAGGAGCTCCGTGGCATCGGGGCCGGCAGCAGCATGGTCGGGGTCGCCGAAGGCCATACCTACCGGGTCGCCGACCTGTGGCGGGGTGTCTTTCTCAACTCCGGAAACGACGCCGTGCACGTCCTGGCCGAGCTCAACGGCGGCTGGCGGGCCACGGCTGAGCGCATGCAGGCCAAGGCACGGTCCCTCGGCGCCCGCGACACGCGTGTGGTCTCCCCGGACGGCTACGACACGCCGGGCCAGGTGTCGTCGGCCTTCGACCTGGCGGTCTTCGGCATGGTCGGGCTGCGCAACCCCGACTTCGCGCGGTACTGCGCCACCGTCGAGGCCAGGTTCCCGGGCGGCGGAGGCTGGTCGTACCCGATCCGCAACACCAACCGGCTGCTGAGCGGCGCCCGCGGTGTGAAGCCGTACCGGGGGCTGATCGGCATCAAGAACGGCTACACCAGCAAGGCGGGCAACACGCTCGTCGCGGCGGCGCGACGCGACGGGCGCACCCTCGTCGTGACGGTGATGAACCCTCAGAAGGTCGGGGGCTCCGCGGTGTACGAGGAAGCCCGCTCGCTGCTCGACTGGGGCTTCAAGTCGGGCAGGCTGGTCGATCCGGTGGGTTCGCTCGCCGCGTCGAGGGCTGCCGCGCGACCGGCGGCACCGACGCCGTCCGTCGTCGCGACCGCCGTGGCGGAGGAGGCGCAGGAGGCGGACTCCCGTTGGACGGAAGGGGGGCTGATCGCGGGGGCCGCCGGGCTGGGCGCGGCGGTCGTGGTGCTGGTGCTGCGGCTACCGGTCCGCCGGTCCGGAGGCTGCTGACCGGCCGGCAGCCACAGCAGCAGGCCCAGGGTGATCCAGGCGTACGTGTTGCTGCCCAGGAACCCGTCGACGCCGGACGCGTCGTCGAACCACAGCCACACCACGCTGGTGCACAGCACCGCGTACAGGGCGCCCGCGATCCGGGCGTGCCCGGTACGGATCAGCACGGCGAAGGACGGCAGCAGCCACACGAGATGGTGCACCCAGGTGATCGGGCTGACGAGACAGGCGGCGAGGCCGGTCAGGGCGAACGCCGCCGTCCAGTCCCCCGCCGCGACCGCCCGGCGGGCCCGCAGCGCCCACACGCCGAGGACCAGCACGACCGCCGCCGCCCACACCGCCCGGTCCGCCTCGCCGAGCCGGGCCAGGATGCCCTGCACCGACTGGTTCGAGACGTAGCCGAGGCGGCCCACCCGGTCGGTGTCCCACAGCGCCTCGGTCCAGTAGAAGCGTGAGGCGTCGGGGTCCGCCAATGCCGCGAGGGCCGTGGCACCGAGGGCCACGACGGTGGCGACCGCCGCCGCGCGCCACTTCCTGGCCACCAGCAGCAGACCGATGAACAACGCCGGCGTGAGCTTGATCGCGGCCGCCATCCCGATACCGATGCCCGCCCAGCGTGTGCGTCCGGTGGCGAGCAGCGCCGCGTCGGTGAGCACGAGCGCCAGCAGCAGCAGATTCACCTGGCCGAAGCTGAATGTGTCGCGGAGCGGCTCGAACAGTGCGAGGACGCAGGCGGTCAGGGCCCAGCCGTACCATCCGTGGCGCCGCCGGGCCGGGCCGGCGAGCAGCCGCAGGATCAGAGCCAGGGCCGTCAGGTTGAGCAGCAGGGCGGCGGCGATCGCGGTGTGGAGGTCCAGCAGGGCCATCGGCAGCATGACGACGGCGGCGAACGGCGGGTAGGTGAAGCCGTACGGCGTGCCGGGGACCCGGTAGTCGTAGATGCGGCCGCCGTGGTGGACCCAGTGGTCGATGCTTCCGTAGTAGACGCGTAGGTCGAACCAGTCGCGCAGCAGGGGCACGGTCGCCGTGAAGACCGTCACCACCGTGGCGAGGGCGAGCACGAGCAGCAGTCGTCCGCGGTCGGTGCGCGGCAGGGCCGGGGTCATGCCGTGCGTCCCAGCGCAGGTGCCAGCTCGGCCTGGTGGGCCTGCCACAGCACGACGACCGCGAGTGCGCCGCCGGAGACGGCCAGCACGAGTTGTCCGGTGTCGGCCGGGCCGCCGCTGGGCAGGACGGAGAGCGCCAGCACGCCGGTCACGGCCGCCATGCGGTGACGTACGGAGGTACTGGGCGCGGCGGCGGCGATGAGGAACAGGCCCCACAGGGCGTACCAGGGGCGGATCGCCGGGCCGAGCGCGGCCACCGTCGCCAGGCTCAGGCCCAGCGCGTACACCGGTCGCGGACGCAGCCGGAGCCATATCAGGACGATCGCGCCCCCGGCCGCCACGACGCCCAGCGCGTGCCAGGCGGGGATCGCCAGGGGTGCGAGGTCGCTGCCGAGGTGTTCCAGCAGGGCTCGGGTGGCGCGGCCGAGCAGGGTGGTCAGGGCCCAGTTCTGGGGTGAGACGGGGGTGTTCAGGGCGCCGATCCAGCCGTATCCGGTGCCCGCCGCGGCCGTGGCCGCGACGGTCGTTCCCGCGGCCGCGACGGCGGTCGGCAGGAGGGCCTTCGCCGTACTGCGGCCCGCGCGGACCTGGAGGACGACGACGGCGGTTAGCCCGAGCGCGGCGGGTGCCTTGACCAGCGCGGCGAGCGTGACGAGGACGGCGCCGAGGAACGGCCACCGGCCGAGCGCCGCCACCAGGCCGGAGCCGAGCAGGCCCAGCATGACGGCGTCGTTGTGGGCGCCCGCGACCAGGTGCAGCAGGACGAGCGGGTTGAGGGCGCCCAGCCACAGCGCGGCGGACGGGTCGGCGCCGCTGTGGCGGGCGAGGCGGGGCAGCGCGGCCGTCATCAGGGCCACGCCGGCGAGCGCGACGAGCCGCATCCCGAACAGCCCGGCGGGCAGTTCGCCGCTCGTCAGCGCCGACAGGGCCGCCGCGACGGCGAGGAACACCGGCCCGTACGGGGCGCCGGTGTGGCGCCAGAGCGGGGCGACCTCGCCGGCGAGCGGGCCGCCGAGCTGCGACGGCCCGTGCGCGTAGACGTCCATGTGCGCGTCGACCATCGCCCCTTGGGCGAGGTAGCTGTACACGTCCCGGCTGAACAGCGGCGGGGCGAGCAGCAGCGGGGCGGCCCAGACGGCGAGGACGAGCAGCAGGGCGCGGGGGGCGGGCGGTCTCGGTCCTCGGACCAGACGGCCCAGCAGTGCCCAGGCCGCGATCAGCAGGACGAGTCCGAAGTACACCGCCACCAGGCCGAGGGCGGCGCGTGCGGAGGCCGGGTGGAGGAGGTCCCGTACGGGCAGGGCTCCGGCCGTCTCACCGCCTGCCGCGAGGAAGGCGGTACCGGCCAGGCCGAGTATCTGGCAGCGGCGGAGATCGACGGGGAAAGCCATGGCCAACACTCGGGCAGCGTGTCAACGTGGGGTGGCTTCATGGCGACGTGGAGCCCTCTGGCGGGGAGCGGGAATGTGACCGGCCGGTGATCAGGTGCGGGCCGGCGGGGGCCGGAGAGCGTCTGCCGGGTTCGGTGGTGTGCGGGCTGCGGGCTCGTCGTGGCTTGTCGCGCGGTTCCCCGCACCCCTGAGGCAGCACAGCACGCCCTGCCCGGAAGTTCTGTCAGAACACTGACAGTCCGGTCAGCGTCGTGAATCTGTCCAGGGCGGCCACGCCCGCCACCGAGTTGCCCCGTTCGTCCAGGCCCGGGCTCCACACGCACAGCGTGCAGCGGCCCGGCACGACCGCGATGATGCCGCCGCCCACGCCGCTCTTGCCGGGCAGGCCCACTCGGTAGGCGAAGTCGCCCGCCGCGTCGTACGTGCCGCAGGTCAGCATGATCGCGTTGATCTGCTTGGCCTGGCTGAGGCTGAGCAGACGGGTGCCGTCGGCGCGGATGCCGTGCCGGGCGAGGAAGGTGGTGGCGAGGGCGAGGTCGGCGCAGGAGGCCGCGATCGAGCACTGCCGGAAGTACTGGTCGAGCAGGACCGGCACGGGGTTGTCGATGTTGCCGTAGGACGCCATGAAGTGCCCGAGTGCGGCGTTGCGGTCGCCGTGCGCGGATTCGGAGGCCTCGACCTCCTTGTCGAAGGTGAGGTCCTGGTTGCCGCTCTCCGCCCGCAGGAACGACAGCAGTTCGCCCGACGCGTCGCCGGTACGGGTGTGCAGCCGGTCGGTGACGACGAGGGCGCCCGCGTTGATGAACGGGTTGCGCGGGATGCCGTTCTCGTACTCCAGCTGGACCAGGGAGTTGAAGGGGTTGCCGGAGGGCTCGCGGCCCACGTGTTCCCACAGGGCGTCGCCCTCGCGGGCCAGGTCGAGGGCGAGGGTGAAGACCTTGGTGATGGACTGCACGGAGAACGGCCGCCGCCACTCCCCCACGCCGTACACCGTGCCGTCCGGCTCGGCGACGGCCATGCCGAAGCTGCGCGGGTCGCAGGCGGCGAGCGCCGGGATGTAGTCGGCGGGCCTGCCACGGCCGGCAGTCCGCTCGACCTCCTCGGCGATGCGCTCCAGGACCGGCTGGAAGCTGGTCGACGACGTCATCTCGATTGTCTCCTCCGTGCCGGTCCCGGTGCGCTCGCGTAGGTCAGGCCGCCGGAGCCGGACCGCTGCCCGCCAGGACCTCGGGGCGCAGCAGGCCGGCGAGTGTCTCGGCGGGCAGCAGGCCCTTCTCCAGGACGAGTTCCGCCACGCCCCGGCCGGTGGCGAGGGCCTCCTTGGCGATGTCGGTGGCGGCCGTGTAGCCGATGTGCGGGTTGAGGGCGGTGACGAGGCCGATGGAGTTCTCGACGGTCGCGCGCAGCGTCTCGGTGTTGGCGGTGATGCCGGCCACGCAGCGTTCGGCGAGGGTGAGGCAGGCCGCGCGGAGGTGGGTGACGGACTCCGACAGGGAGTGCAGGATGATCGGCTCGAAGGCGTTGAGCTGGAGCTGTCCGGCCTCGGCGGCCATGGTGATGGTGACGTCGTTGCCGATCACCTCGAAGGCGACCTGGTTGACGACTTCGGGGATCACCGGGTTGACCTTGCCGGGCATGATCGACGAACCGGCCTGCACCGGCGGCAGGTTGATCTCGCCGAGCCCGGCACGCGGGCCGGAGGACAGCAGCCGCAGGTCGTTGCAGCTCTTGGAGAGCTTGACCGCGATGCGCTTGAGCACGCCGGACATCTGGACGAAGGCGCCGCAGTCCTGGGTCGCCTCGACCAGGTTGGCCGCCGTCACGAGGGGCAGGCCGGTGATGGCCGCGAGGTGGCGGCGGGCCGACTCGGCGTATCCGGCGGGGGCGTTGAGGCCGGTGCCGATCGCCGTGGCGCCGAGGTTGATCTCATGGATCAGCTCGACGGCCTCGGCAAGACGGGACCGGTCCTCGTCAATCATGACGGCGTACGCCGAGAACTCCTGACCGAGCGTCATGGGCACCGCGTCCTGCAACTGTGTACGGCCCATCTTGAGCACGTCGCGGAACTCGACGGCTTTGCGGGCGAAGGCGTCCTGGAGGACGGACATCGCGTCGAGCAGACCGCGGACCGCGAACACCGTCGCGATCTTGACGGCGGTCGGGTAGACGTCGTTGGTGGACTGGCCGAGGTTGACGTCCTCGTTCGGGTGCAGGTACCCGTACTCGCCCTTGGCGTGGCCCAGCAGTTCCAGCGCCCGGTTCGCCACGACCTCGTTGGCGTTCATGTTGGTGGAGGTGCCGGCGCCGCCCTGGACGACGTCGACGACGAACTGGTCGTGCAGCTTGCCGTCGCGGATCTCCCGGCAGGCCTCGACGATGGCGGCGGCCTTCTTCGGGTCCAGCAGGCCGAGTTCCTCGTTGGCGAGGGCGGCGGCCTCCTTGACGGCGGCGAGGGCGTCGATCAGGTGCGGGTAGGCGGAGATGGGCGTGCCCGTGATGGGGAAGTTCTCCGTGGCCCGCAGGGTGTGCACACCCCAGTAGGCCTCGGCGGGAACATCACGGTCACCGAGCAGATCGTGTTCGGAACGGGTGGCGGCGGTCATGAAGGTGAGGGTCCTCTTCATCTGACGGGGTGAGGGTGAATGCCCCGAGGGGCGCGGGGCTGTATTGATGTGCGGCTACCGCCGCGCGGACGCGATCAACCACGGACGGCCCGCGGACCGGCGACGACCCGCAGCTCCCGATCGGTTCGGCGCTGCGCTACACGGAGGCCGCGGACGGAACCGGATCCAGCGCGCGAACCGGCCGCACACGTCCGACCTCCCGGCCGCCCCCGAGCAGCGGCTCACCCGCGAACTCGGAGAGCAGCTCCGGATCGACACCCGCCCGGGCCAACGCCGCGGCAGCAACCGGCACACGCGCGCGATTCGCCCCATCCGCGATCTTCACCGCGACAGCCCGCCCGTCGGCCAGCGCAGCGACCTGCACGCCCTCGAAGCCGTCCTTCGTGAGCAGCCCTGGCACCGCCCGCATCAGCGCGGCGACGTCCCGGCCGGAGCCCGAGGCCATCTCGGCGTGCTCGCGCATCGCGTCGGCGACGCGGGCCTCGGGCGTGCCCGGCGCGGCGGTGATGATCCGGGCGGTGGCACGGGCGAGGCCGTGCAGGGAGATGGAGAACAGGGGCGCGCCGCAGCCGTCGACGGTGACCCGGGCGATGCGCTGCCCGGTGAGGTCCTCGACGATCTCGGCGATGGCCTGCTGGAGCGGGTGGCCGGGGTCGAGGTAGTTCTCCAGCGGCCAGCCGTTGAGGACGCAGGTGTAGAGCATGGCCGCGTGCTTGCCGGAGCAGTTCTGGGCGATCCGGGAGGGCAGCCGGCCCTCGCGCACCCAGGCGTCCCGGACGACCGGGTCGAACGGCAGGTCCGGGACGTTGCGCAGGTGGTCCTCGGTGAGCCCGGCGAGTTCGAGGATGCGCCGGGTACCGGCGAGGTGGCGTTCCTCGCCGGAGTGGCTGGCCGCGGTCAGCGACAGCAAGTCGCCGTCGAGCGGGAGCCCGGCCCGGGCCATGGCCACGGCCTGGACGGGCTTGATCGCGGAGCGCGGGTAGAAGGCGGCCTCGATGTCTCCGATCTGGAGTTGGACCTCTCCGTCGGTGCCGAGGACGACGACGGAGCCGTAGTGGATGCCTTCGACGATTCCGCCGCGTATGAGGTGGGCGACGGGTGCGTGGACGGGTTCACGGACAAGGGGTGCGTCCGCGGGGGAACTGCTGTACATCACTGCCTGCTTCTCGTGGAGCGGCGCGTCTGTCACGCGTCGGCTCCGGTGGTGGACTTGCGCGCGACACGGCCGCGGACGGCGAACCATCCGGCGACCAGTGCCCCGACGATCAGCGGCAGGCACAGCACTGTGGTGCGTCCCGCGCCGCCGTCGGCGTACATGAGGACCAGGACGGAGGCGAGGAATACCAGCGTCACGATCTCGGTCCAGGGGGAGCCCGGCAGCCGGTAGCCCGGGCGGGTCAGCTCGCCCTTCTGGGTCTTCTGCCAGAAGAGGAGGTGACAGAGCATGATCATGCCCCAGGTGGAGAGGATACCGATCGCCGCGAAGTTCAGCACGATCTCGAACGCCTCGGCGGGCACGACGAAGTTGAGGCCGACGCCCAGGACGCAGATGCCGCTGGTGAGCAGGATGCCGCCGTACGGGACCTGGCTGCGGCTCATGACGGAGGTGAACTTGGGCGCGGATCCGGCCATGGCCATGGAGCGCAGGATGCGCCCGGTGGAGTACAGGCCGGAGTTGAGGGAGGACATCGCGGCGGTGAGTACCACGAGGTTCATCACGCCGCCGGCCGCCGGGACGCCGATGTTGGACAGCACCGTGACGAAGGGGCTCTCCCCCGCCGTGTACTTGTTCCACGGCAGCAGCATCGACAGCAGGACGACGGAGCCGACGTAGAACAGGCCCACGCGCCACATGATCGAGTTGATCGCCTTCGGCATGATCTTCTCGGGGTTCTGGGTCTCACCGGCCGCGACGCCGACCAGTTCGACGGAGGCGTAGGCGAAGACGACGCCCTGGATGATCAGCAGCATGGGCAGCAGGCCGTGCGGGAAGACGCCGCCGTTGTCGGTGATCAGGGACGGGCCCGGGTGGTGGCCGTCGACGGGGTGCTGGGTGACCAGCAGGAAGATGCCTATGCACATGAAGACGACGAGCGCGCCGACCTTGATGATCGCGAACCAGAACTCCAGCTCGCCGAAGATCTTCACCGAGATCAGGTTCACGGTGAGCACGACCGCCAGGGCGATGAGCGCGATCACCCACTGCGGGATGTCGGAGAACATGCCCCAGTAGTGGGTGTAGGTGGCCACGGCGGTGATGTCGGCGATGCCGGTGGTCGCCCAGTTGAGGAAGTACATCCAGCCGGCGGTGTAGGCGCCCTTCTCCCCCATGAACTCGCGGGCGTACGACACGAAGGCGCCGGAGGAGGGCCGGTACAGCACGAGTTCGCCCAGGGCGCGCACGACGAGGAAGGCGAAGAGTCCGCAGACCGCGTAGGCGATGAAGAGGGAGGGGCCGGCGCCGGCGAGGCGGCCGCCGGCGCCGAGGAAGAGGCCGGTGCCGATGGCGCCGCCGATGGCGATCATGTTGACGTGCCGGGACTTCAGGGACTTGCTGTAGCCGGCGTCTCCGGCGTCGACATGGCCGGAACGTTTCTGCACGCCTTCGTGCAGGGACTGCTCGCTCACGCCTCGGGTCCGCCTTCCGTGGGGGTGTCCGTGCGCGGGGAACGCACGATGTCGGTGAGGGTCGTCTCGACGCGGTCGAGGTGGTGGGCCATGGCCTCCACCGCGTCGTTCTCGGAACCGTCGGTCAGCGCCTCGACGATCGCCCTGTGCTCGCGGTTGGACTGCTCGCGGCGGCCGCCCAGCTCGTTGAGGAAGGCGGACTGGCGGGCCAGCGCGTCCCGGATCTCCTCGATGACCCGGCGGAAGACCGGGTTCTGGGCGGCCTCGGCCACGGCGAGGTGGAACAGCGTGTCCATCGCGACCCAGGCGGTGGTGTCCGTCTCCCGTTCCATCCGGTCCAGCAGATGGGCCAGGTGGTCGAGGTTCTCCGGGGTACGGCGCCGGGCCGCGTACCCGGCGACCGGGATCTCGACGTGGCGGCGCACCTCCAGCAGGTCGCTGGCCGAGTAGTCGCCGAAGGTGGGGTCCTCGACTGTACTGGCGACGACGAAGGTGCCCTTGCCGGTCCTGGAGACGGTCAGGCCCATGGTCTGCAGCGCCCGCAGCGCCTCGCGCAGCACGGGCCGGGAGACCTCCAGGGTGCGGCACAGCTCCGCCTCGGAGGGGAGCTTGTCGCCGATCGCGTAGTCGCCGCGCTCGATGGCGTCGCGCAGATGCGCCAGCACCGCTTCCATGGCGCTGACGCGACGCACAGGCTGTCCGGCTGTCCGGCTGTCTGACAGGTTCACGGGGGTGATCCTCCGGGGCGTGCGAGGCACCTGTCAAGGGCCCGAAAGGAAAGGTTCAGGGGGCCGGAAGCCGGCGTTCACGCTCTCGGCCCCGGCTCCCTGCGACGGGTCAGCTGTGCAGCACACCGGCTCCGAGCAGGCCGAACAGCAGCACTCCCACGACGATCCGGTAGATCACGAAGGCGTTGAAGGAGTGCTTGGCGACGAACTTCAGCAGCCAGGCGATGGAGCCGTAGGCCACCACGAAGGACACGATCGTGCCGATGGCGAGCGGGGCCGCGCCCACGCCGGTGCCCAGGGCGTCCTTGAGTTCGTAGAGGCCTGCGCCGGTCAGGGCGGGGATACCGAGGAAGAAGGAGAGCCGGGTGGCGGCGACGCGGTCCAGGTCGAGGATCAGCGCCGTGGACATGGTGGCGCCGGAGCGGGAGAAGCCGGGGAAGAGCAGGGCGAGGATCTGGGAGCTGCCGACGAGCATGGCGTCCTTGAACGAGGTGTCGTCCTCGCCGCGCTTGTGCCGGCCCATCTGGTCCGCCGCCCACATCACCCCGCTGCCGACGATCAGTGAGCCTGCCACCACCCACAGCGAGGCGAGCGGGCCCTCGATGAGCGGCTTGGCGGCGAGTCCGACGGCGACGATCGGGATGGTGGCGCAGATGACCCACCAGGCGAACTTGTAGTCGTGGTGGTACCGCTCCTCGCGGTCGCGCAGGCCCCGCCCCCAGGCGGAGACGATCCGCACGATGTCCTTGAAGAAGTACACGAGCACCGCGGCGATCGCGCCGACCTGGATGACCGCCGAGAACCCGACCACGGCACTGTCGGCGACGGGGATGCCCATCAGCCCTTCGACGATCTTCAGATGGCCGGTGGAGGAGACGGGCAGGAACTCGGTCACCCCCTCGACGGCTCCGAGGACGACGGCCTGACCGACGCTGATGACGCTCATGGGATCCAGTTCTGTGCGGGGAGAGGCGGGCGTGGAGAGGACCGTCCTACTACACGCGGGCGAGAACGGATCTCACAGACGCGCCAGCGCCACCCCCGCGAACGCCGCCCCGAGACCGGCCGCCAGGCTCGCCGCCACGTTGAGGACGGCGTAGCCGCGGGCCCCCGTCTCCACCAGCCGCAGCGTCTCGTAGGAGAACGTCGAGTACGTCGTCAGGGCCCCGCACAGACCCGTGCCGAGCAGCAGTTGGACGTGTCCGGCGACGCCGGTGAGCAGGCCGAGGATCAGGCAGCCGGTGACGTTCACCGCGAAGGTGCCCCAGGGGAAGACGGAGTCGTGCCGGGACTGCACCGCGCGGTCGGTGAGGTAGCGCAGCGGGGCGCCGACCATCGCGCCCCCGACGACCATCAGCCAGTTCACAACGACCTCTTACCCTTCGGGTCCGTTTCGCCCGGGGTGTCCTCCCGGCCGGTGGTGGGGGTGCCCCCGGTCGAGCGAAGCCGAGACCGGGGGAGGATGACCTCGCAGTCGTCGAGGGTCACCAGGCCCTCGGTGACGAGTTCGTCGAGCTGGGGCAGGAAGGCCCGGACACGTGGCTCGGTATCGACGATCACGACGGCGACCGGCAGGTCCTCGCTCAGGGACAGCAGCCGCGAGGTGTGGATCAGCGAGGAGGCTCCGAAACCCTCGATGCCCCGGAAGACACTGGCGCCCGCGAGGCCCGCCGCGTGGGCCCGGTGGACGATCTCCGAGTAGAGCGGCTTGTGGTGCCAGGTGTCGTTCTCGCCGACGAAGACGGTCAGGCGCAGGGCCCTGCCGGTCAGCCGTGTCATGGCTGCCTCCGTTTCAGGGCACGGCGGGTCGACCAGGCCGCGAGCCACACCGCCGTGAGTGCCGCGAGGGGGGTCGCGGCGAGGTAGGTCAGGCCGGGGCGGAGGTGGCCGCTGTCGGCCAGCTTCTGGATGTCGACGGCGTAGGTCGAGAAGGTCGTGAAACCCCCGAGGACGCCGGTGCCGAAGAAGGGGCGGACCAGGCGGTGGGCGGCCCGGACCTCGGTGATGACCACCATGAACACGCCGATCACGGCACAGCCGGCGACGTTGACCCAGAAGGTCGTCCAGGGGAAACCGCCCGTGTGCGAGGGCCACCACAGGAACGCCGCGTACCGGGCGGCGGCCCCCGCTCCCCCGCCGAGTGCCACCACCGCGACGACCGGCGCCTGGGCTCGCCAGGCGGGCGGGTGTGGAGCGGAGGGCTGGATGCGGAGGCTTTCCGCCTCGGGGGCCGTCATGGTCGTACGTCTCCTACTCGCCGGGGCCCGGGGTCGTGCGGGCGCGTGCCGTCGCAAGTAGGGACCGTTGGCGGCGTCCGTGCCGCGGTTCGGGTACGGCGGGCCCCACCGCCGCGCCGCGAGAGGTGTCGCGGCCGGGGTTCAGGTTAACCCCGGTGGCGAACCGGCGTCACTTCGGGGCGGGCGGCTCGCAGACCGCCACGCCCGGCTCCCAGAGGCTGCCCAGCACGAGGTGTCCGCCCGCTTCGCACACGCTGGTGACCATCCGGTAGCCGGAGTGGCGGCGGGCGAGGTGGTGGACGACGCTCCCCTCGTCGTCGAAGGCCAGGACGGCGATGGTGCCGGTGGGGCGGAAGGGGGCGCGTACGGCCACGCGGGCGGCGGCGCGCCGGACCGCGGGTGTGCTGCGGTGGAGCACGTCGAGGGCGGGGACGCGGGGCCCGGCCAGCGCGACCCATACCGGTCCGTCCGGGGTGCCGCGCCAGAGGTTGTCGGGCATGCCCGGAAGATTCTCGGCGAAGGGCTCGCTCCGGCCGGCCCCGGGTCCCGTGAGCCGGTAGCGGGTGAGGCGGCGGGCGCCCGTCTCGGCGACGACGAGGAACGACTCGTCGGCTCCGGCGGCGAGCCCGTTGGCGAACTGGAGGCCGTCCAGCACCACCTCGGGTGTGTCCTCGCCGGGGGCGAGGCGCAGCAGCCGTCCCGTTCCGGTGTGTTCGGCGATGTCGCCGATCCAGTGGTCCAGGGGGTAGCGGCGGCTGGAGACGGTGAAGTACACACTGCCGTCGGAGAGGGACACGACGTTGCTGGCGAACCGCAGCCGCTCCCCCGCCACCGAGTCGGCGAGGACGCGGACCGTGCCGTCGCCGGTGCCGACGCGCAGCAGTCCGCGTTCGGCGTCGCACACCAGCAGGTCGCCGTCCGGGAGGAGTTCGAGTCCGAGCGGCCTGCCGCCGGTCTCGGCGATCATCTCGCCGCGGGCTGTCAGCGGGTCCCCCAGGCCGTCCAGGCGCAGGATGCGGCCGTCCGCCAGGCCTGTCAGCACGCGGCCGCGGGGGTCGGCGATCACGTCCTCGGGGCCGTGGCCCACCGCGACGTAGTGGCGTGGGACGAGTGCCGTGGGACGGTCCATCGCGCGTGTGTCCTTCACCCTCGGGGGAGATTCCGCTGTACCGGGTCGTACCGGGTGGCCTACCAGCCCTTTTCAAACATCCGGGCGACCTCGGCGATCCGCATCTCGTCGCGGTGGTAGTGCACGCGGCCCGCGGACCGGCTGGTGCGCAGCATGCCGGTGGCCTCGAGCAGCCGTAGGTGGGTGACGGCGACCGGGCGGGGCAGGGAGAACCTCTCGGCAACGGCGTCCGCGGTGACGCCGTGCGCGGCGGGGCCGGGTTCCTTCAACCAGGCCAGGATGCGCAGGCGCGTCTCGTCCGTGGGAGTCCTCAGCATGTCGTGCCCCTGCCTCGCGGCTCTGGTCCTCTTACCGCGTCTTCCCACTGTCTCGCAGTCGATGCCGCCGCGCCCGGGACTCGGCATCCTTGACCGATACCGAACTGCCGTAGGAAGCAAGTGAGTTCGGGCCGGAACGCGGTCTGCGTGCGGGAACGGGCAAGGGCCCGGCCGCGTGAGCGCGGCCGGGCCCCCTCCCCCGTGTGTCAGCGGTGGCGGAACCAGGACGTCGACGAGAGTGCCCGGTCGTCGTAGCCGAACAGCGCCTGGTTCTCCCAGGCGTTGCCGGAGGACGGGGCGGTCGGGTCCCAGCCGTTGCCGTTCACCGCGGTCCAGGTCGCCTCCCAGTAGAAGATGCCGAGGCCACGGCCGTTCGGGACGGCCTCCACGATGCTCGCCACGTCGTTCATCCACCGGGTCTGGCCGGCCACGCTCGCCGGGTAGCCGGAGACCAGCTCGGCGCTGGTGTCGATGATGTTCTCGTGGGAGTCCTCGCTGTCGAGGCGGAACGGGTAGGCGGTCTCGGCGACGAAGACCGGCTTGCCGTAGCGGGAGGCCGCGTCGTCGAGGGTCGTCTGGAAGTCGGACAGCGTGCCGTGCCAGTAGCCGTAGTACGACAGGCCGATCGCGTCGAACTTCACGCCGTTGGAACGCGCACTGTCGAACCACCAGCGGGTGCCCGCCAGGTCACCGCCCTTGGCGAGGTGCAGGGCGACGGTCGTGTTCGAGTTGACCGCCTTGACCGCGTCGTAGCCGGAGTTGAGCAGACCGGCCAGCTGCGACCAGTTGGAGGTCGATCCCTCGTTCCACAGCATGCCGCCGTTGATCTCGTTGCCGACCTGGACCATGTCGGCGGTGGTGCCCTGCGCCTTCAATGCGTTCAACACGTCGTACGTGTGGTTGTACACGTCGGTCTTGAGTTGACTGTACGAGTGTCCGGCCCAGGCGGCGGGCTTGTCCTGGCGGCCCGGGTCGGCCCAGAAGTCCGAGTAGTGGAAGTCGACCAGCAGCTTCATGCCCTGCGCCTTGACGCGCTTGGCCGTGGCGAGGACGCGTGCCTTGTTGTTGTAGCCGTCGGCCGGGTTCACCCAGACCTTGAGGCGCGCGTAGTTCATGCCGGACGACTTGAGGATCGCGAGGGCGTCGCCGGCCGTGCCGGAGCTGTTCCGGTAGACGCCGCCCTTGGCCTCGCTCTTGGGCAGGGACGAGACGTCGGCACCCTTGATCGACGTACCGGACGTGCCCGACGTGAAGGTCAGGTCGTCGACATTGATCCAGTTGCCCGCGTTCGCGTCACTGTTGACGCTGATCGTGCACTGGTTGCTGGTCACATTGACCGGCACGACGATCCGGATCCACCCACTGGCCGAGACCGGCAGGTCGGTGCGCTGCTCGGCGCCCCCGCAGTTCTTCAGCGCTATGTACGCGGACTTCTGCCCGCCGCCGGAGCGCACCCAGGCGGTGAGCTTGTAGGTGCCGTTGGTGAGTCCGGACAGGTACTGGTACGTCTCCACCTGGTAGGCGGAGGAGGCCCAGTGGCTGAGGCGGTAGCTGCCGCCGTGGCCGCCGGACTCGGTGAACGAGGCACCGGTGTCGCCGTACTCGGACCAGCCGCCCGGTGTTGCCGCGCCCGCGCCGTCGGCCTCGAAGCCGCCGTTGGTCAGCGTGCCCGCGGCGTGGGCGGAGGTGGCGGGCAGGGCGGTGAGGGCGAGTCCCGCCGCGAGCGGAAGCAGCAGGGTCCTGAGCGTGCGTCTGGGATGGAACATCGTCGTCCGTCGTCCCTTCGACGTGGGGGTTGGGGGTGCCCCTCGCCCGGAGCTGAGGCGAGAGAGCCCCTCCGCCCGCGGCTCCTGCGGCTCGCACGGGCGGAGGGGAGTCGGTTCAGCCGTCGAGCCGGACGACCCGGACGGCTCCGGCCGGGACCGGCAGCCGGCCCACGGCGCGTTCACCGGTCAGCAGTTCGGTGCCGTCGGCCCCCAGCGGCACCTTGGCGTCCGAGCCGGTGTGGTTGACGGCGAACAGGTAGGTGCCCGACTCGCCGGTGCGGCGCACCACTTCGACGTCCCGGGGCAGGTCGGCGCGCGGCGCGAGCCGCGCGTCCTCGACCGCCCGTCCGAGCAGCGCGTCGAGGCCGTCGGCGCCGAGCCGGGTGGAGACGTACCAGGCGGTGCCCTCGCCAAGACGGTGCCGGGTGACGGCGGGCCGCCCGGCGGTGAGGCCGTCGGCGTACGTCAGGACCGTCTCGGCGCCGCGCGGCACCACGAACTCCGTCCACACGTCGGCGCCCAGCTCGGATCCGTCGGGGCCGCTGACGCGCACCCGTTCGCCGGGCAGCAGCGGCGAGAACTCCTCGACCGTGAGGCCGAGGACGTCCCGCAGCGGGCCCGGGCAGGCGCCCTCGTGGACGGCGTCGTGCTCGTCGACGATGCCGGAGAAGTACGAGACGACCAGCGTGCCGCCGTTCTCGACGTAGGCCGTGAGGTTGTTCCCGGCCGCCTCCGTCATCAGGTACAGAGCCGGTACGACGACAAGGGGATACCTCGACAAGTCGGCCTCAGGATGGGCGAAGTCGACGGTGAGGTGGCGGTCGTAGAGGGCCTCGTAGAAGGCGTCGGCGCGCTCGCGGGCGTCGTGGTCGACGCTGGGGCGCCATTCGAGGTTCTGCGCCCACCAGGAGTGCCAGTCCCACAGCACGGCCACGTGGGCTTCGGTACGGGTGCCGCGGATCTCCCTCAACGCATCGACGGCCGAGCCGAGTTCGACGACCTCGCGCCACACGCGGGTGTCGGTGCCGCCGTGCGGGACCATCGCCGAGTGGAACTTCTCGGCGCCGCGCCGGGACTGGCGCCACTGGAAGAACATGGCGCCCTCGGAGCCGCGCGCCACGTGTGTCAGGGAGTTTCGGGCCATCTGGCCGGGGGCCTTGGCCGGGTTGCGGGGCTGCCAGTTGACGCCCGAGGTGGAGTGTTCCAGCAGCAGCCAGGGGGCGCCGCCCGCGACGGAGCGGGTGAGGTCCGCGGCCATCGCCAGGTTGACGTGGGTGCGGCGGCCGTCGGTGATCAGGTAGTGGTCGTTGGTGACGATGTCGACCTCACGGCCCCAGGCCCAGTAGTCGACGGAGTCGCACTGGCTCAGGGCGGTCATGAAGTTGGTGGTGACCGGGACGCCCGGTGAGAGGCGGTGCAGGATGTCCCGCTCCATCACGAAGTTCTCGCGCATGGTCGCGTCGGCGAATCGCTTGTAGTCCAGCGCCTGGCTCGGGTTGACGGCCGCGGGTGTGAGCCGGGGCGGGTTGATCTGGTCGAGGTCCGCGTAGCGCTGGCCCCAGAAGGCCGTGCCCCAGGCCTCGTTGACCGCGTCGACCGTGCCGTACGTCGTCGCCAGCCAGCGGCGGAAGTGTGCGGCGCACGAGTCGCAGTAGCACGCCGAGACGGGGACGCCGTACTCGTTGTGCACGTGCCACATCTCCAGCGCCGGGTGGTCGGCGTAGCGCTCGGCGAGTTTCGTGGTGATGGCCGCGGCGGCCGCACGGTAGTCCGCGTTGCTGTGGCAGATGGCCCCGCGGGAGCCGAACTCGTAGCGCACGCCCTCGCGAGTGACCGGCAGGGCGTCGGGGTGGGCCCGGTAGAACCAGGCGGGCGGCACGACGGTCGGGGTGCCTAGGTCGACGCGGACGCCGTTGCCGTGCAACAGGTCCAGGAGCCGGTCGAGCCAGCCGAAGTCGTGACGGCCGGGTGAGGGCTCCAGCAGCGCCCAGGAGAAGATCCCGACGCTCACCATGGTGACGCCGGCCTCGCGCATCAGCCGGACGTCCTCCTGCCAGACGCTTTCCGGCCACTGCTCGGGGTTGTAGTCCCCACCGAAGGCGAGCCTGGTGAGGCCCCTGGGGGTGGTCTCCGGCATGGATGGTCTCCCGGTCGATCGATCAAATGGGAACGTGCACACACATCGACGCAGTGCGGAGCCCAACATAACCGCAGAGCAACAACCATTGACAAGTGTCCGGGATGTTTCTCTACTGTGAACGCTCACAGAAGCATGGCAGGTTCTCGCAACAGGCGAGGACCCCAGGTCAGGGGAGAGATCCATGCCGTACACGAAGCGCCGCCGCCTGGTGACATCCGCCGTCGCCGTAGCGCTCGGCGCCACCGCCCTCGCCGCCTGCGGCTCGGAGTCCGGGGACAGCGAGACCGAATCGGGGCCGGTTTCGCTGACGTACTGGACCTGGACGCCCGGCATGGACAAAGTCGTGGACCTGTGGAACAAGGGGCCGGGCAAGAAGGACCAGATCACCGTCACGGTGAAGAAGCAGGCGTCCGGCGACACGCTCGTCACCAAGATCCTCACCGCACACAAGGCGGGCAAGGCGCCCGACCTGGTGCAGGCGGAGTACCAGGCGCTGCCCACGCTGGTCAGCAACGACGCCCTGGCGGACATATCGAAGAACGTGGGCGACGCGAAGGGCAGGTTCGCCGACGGCGTCTGGCAGCAGACGACACTGGGCACGGACGCGGTCTACGCGGTCCCGCAGGACATCGGGCCGATGATGTTCTACTACCGCGAGGACCTGTTCAAGGAGTACGGCCTGACGGTGCCGACGACCTGGGACGAGTTCGCACAGACCGCCCGGAAACTGAAGCAGGCCGCCCCGGACAAGGACCTCACCACCTTCTCCGCCAACGACTCCGGCCTCTTCGCGGGCCTCGCCCAGCAGGCGGGCGCCAAGTGGTGGACGACCTCCGGCGACCAGTGGAAGGTCTCCATCGACGACGCGGCGACGCGGAAGGTCGCCAAGTTCTGGGGCGGCCTGGTCAAGGAAGGCGCCATCGACAACCAGCCGATGTACACCCCGGCCTGGAACAAGGCACTCAACACCGGCAAGCAGATCGCCTGGGTCAGCGCCGTGTGGGCACCGGGCACGCTGACCACGGCCGCCCCCGAGACCAAGGGCAAGTGGGCCATGGCCCCGCTCCCTCAGTGGTCCGCGAGCGAGAACCGCACCGGCAGCTGGGGCGGCTCCTCCACCGCCGTCACCACGGACTCCAAGCACCAGGAGGCCGCCGCCGAGTTCGCCGCCTGGCTGAACACCGACAGCGATGCCCTGAACGCGCTGGCCAAGGAGAGCGGCGTCTACCCGGCCGCCAAGAACGCCCAGACCAGCGGCGCCTTCCTCAAGCCGCCGGCCTACTTCTCCCACCAGGCCGACTTCTACACCAAGGCCGCCGACATCGCGGAGACCACCGCGCCGTCCGCCTGGGGCCCCAACGTGAACGTCGCCTACACCACCTTCAAGGACGCCTTCGGCGCCGCCGCGAAGAGCAAGTCGGACTTCGGCGCCGCGCTCGGCAAGATGCAGGACGACACCGTCGCCGACATGAAGAAGCAGGGCTTCGAGGTCGCGGAGTGAAAAGCACGGCACGCCGGCAGTCGTACGGGGCAAAGGGGGCCCCGTACGCCTTCCTTGTCCCCGCGGCACTCCTCTTCGCCCTGTTCTTCGCACTGCCCATCGGCTACGCGCTCTGGCTCAGCTTCCACAAGGTGAAGGTCTCCGGCCTCGGCCTGGGCTCCGGCGCCCGCAAGGAGGTCTGGGCAGGCCTGGAGAACTACACCGACGCCCTCACCGACAGCGAGCTGGTGAACGGGGCGCTGCGCGTGCTCGGCTACGGCTGCATCGTCGTGCCCGTCATGCTCGGCCTGGCCCTGCTGTTCGCGCTGATGCTGGACTCCGAGAAGGTGCGGCTGGCCCCCTTCACCCGGCTCGCGATCTTCCTGCCGTACGCCATCCCCGGAGTGGTGGCGGCGCTGCTGTGGGGCTTCCTGTACCTGCCGGACGTCAGCCCCTTCTACTTCGTGCTCGACAAGCTGGGGCTGCCGCAGCCGGACCTGCTGGACGGCGGGCCGCTGTACCTGGCCCTGTCGAACATCGCGGTCTGGGGCGGCACCGGCTTCAACATGATCGTCATCTACACCTCGCTCCAGGCGATTCCGGCGGAGGTGTACGAGGCGGCGAAGCTGGACGGTGCCACCCCGTTGCAGATCGCGCTGCGGATCAAGATCCCGATGGTGGCGCCCTCGCTGGTTCTGACCTTCTTCTTCTCGATCATCGCGACGCTCCAGGTGTTCAACGAGCCGACCACCCTCAAGCCGCTCACCAACTCCGTGTCCACGACGTGGAGTCCGCTGATGAAGGTGTACCGGGACGCCTTCGGCGAGGGTGACATCTACGGTGCCGCGGCGCAGGCCGTGATCATCGCCTTCGCCACGCTCCTGCTGTCCTTCGGCTTCCTGCGAGCCGCGAACCGCCGTCAGAAGCAGGAGGCAGCTCGATGAGTTCCCTTGCCGTTTCCCAGGCCGAGCCGGTGGCGGGCAGCACGCCCGGTACCGCCCAGGGCCGCCCGCCGCTGCGCCGCCGGATCGCCCTGATCCCGACGGTCACGCTGCTCCTGGGGGCGATCTACTGCCTGCTGCCGGTGGCCTGGGTGATCATCGCGGCCACCAAGTCGGGCCGTGAGCTGTTCTCCACGTTCACGTTCCTGCCCGGCACGGGTTTCGCCGACAACTTCCAGGACCTGAGCGCCTACCGCGACGGCGTCTACTGGTCGTGGATGGGCAACTCCGCCCTGTACGCCGGGCTCGGCGCCCTGCTGTCGACGTGCGTCTCGGCGTTCAGCGGCTACGCGCTGGCGATGTACCGCTTCCGAGGCCGCGAGACGATCTTCAACGTGCTGCTCGCGGGTGTGCTGATGCCACCGGTGATCCTGGCCATCCCACAGTACCTGCTGCTGGCGAGGGCCGACGTCACGGACTCCTACCTGTCCGTCCTGCTGCCGCAGATCCTGTGGCCGTACGGCGTGTACCTCGCGCGGATCTACGCCGCCGCCGCGGTGCCCGCCGACGTGGTCGAGGCCGGCCGTATGGACGGGGCGAGCGAGTGGCGGATCTTCACACGGATCGCGCTGCCGATGATGGTCCCCGGCATGGTGACGGTGTTCCTGTTCCAGTTCGTGGCGATCTGGAACAACTTCCTGCTGCCGTACATCATGCTCAGCGACGACGAGAAGTTCCCGATCACCCTCGGCCTGTTCACGTTGCTGGAGCAGGGCGCCAACACCCCGGCGCTGTATACGCTGGTGATCACGGGCGCGTTCCTGGCGGTGATCCCGCTGATCGCTCTCTTCCTGGTCATCCAGCGGTTCTGGAGTCTGGATCTGCTCTCCGGAGCCGTAAAGTCATGACCATGAACGCTGCGGGAGGCAGGCGCAGGCCGCCCACGATCCACGACGTGGCGCGCGAGGCGGGGGTCTCGCGCGGCACCGTCTCACGCGTACTCAACGGCGGCCACTACGTCAGCCCGGCCGCCCAGGAGGCGGTCAACGCGGCCATCCGCAAGACGGGTTACGTCGTCAACCGGCACGCCCGCTCGCTGATCACGGGCCGCTCCGACTCGATCGGCTTCCTGTTGACCGAACCGCAGGAGAAGCTGTTCGAGGACCCCAACTTCAACGTCCTGCTGCGCTGCTGCACCCAGGCGCTGGCCGCGCACGACATCCCACTGCTGCTGATGCTGGCCGGCACGCAGGACGAGCGACGCCGGATAACGCGGTACATCACCGCGGGCCACGTCGACGGCGTGCTGCTCGTCTCCAGCCACTCCGCCGACCCGGTCGCCGAGCAACTGCACGAGGCGAGGGTGCCCCTCGTGCAGTGCGGCAAGCCCATGGGGCGCGGCTCCAAGGTGAGCTACGTGGCGGCGGACGACCGGGACGGCGCCCGCGACATGATGCGCCACCTGCTGTCGCTGGGCCGCCGCCGTATCGGCGTGGTGAACGGCCCGATGGACACCCCGGGCGGTGTCGATCGCCTCGCCGGCTACAAGGAGGTGCTCACGGAAGCGGGCCTCGAGATCGACGAGCGGCTCATCGTCTCCGGCGACTGGGGCCGGGCCAGCGGCGAGGCGGGCGCCGAGCGGCTGCTGGCGCAGGCCCCGGACATGGACGCGGTGTTCGTCGCCTCGGACCTCATGGCACAGGGCGTGCTGGCGGCCCTGCACAGGGCGGGGCGGAACGTGCCGCAGGACGTGGCGGTCGGCGGTTTCGACGACTCCCCGGCCGCCCTGGCAGCCAGCCCCGAGCTCACGACCATCCGGCAGCCGTGGGACCGCATCAGCGCCGAGATGGTACGGGTGCTGCTCGCGCAGATCGGGGGCGAGGATCCGGCGGCGGTGATCCTGCCGACGGAGCTGGTCAAACGGGAGTCGACGTAGGCTCCCGCTCCCCGGCTAGGGCTCCTGCGACCCGTCGATGGACGCGTACTGCATGCACGGTCATTGAACGCTGCACCGGTGTTACCGTTCACATATGGCGGCGAAAACGGCTGGTACGCGGCTCGAGGAACGGTGGCGGGACATCCTGTCGGCGCACGCGCGCACGATGTGCGAGATCGACCGGGTGCTGCATCCGCACGGCCTCGGCGCGTCCGACTTCGAGGTCCTGGACATCCTCGCGACCGCGGCACCCGAGGAGGGCGAGCAGTGCCGGGTACAGAACCTGGTCGGGCGGGTCCATCTCAGCCAGAGCGCGCTGTCCCGGCTCATCGCCCGGCTGGAGAAGGACGGGCTGGTGACGCGTTCCGTGTGCGTGGAGGACCGGCGCGGTGTGTGGGTGGCCCTGACCTCCAAGGGCCGTGACCTGCACGCGGAGGTACTGCCGCTGCAGCGGGCCGCGCTGGCCCGGACGCTGGGCGCGTAGACCGCCCGGGCCCGGGCCCACTCGGTCCTACGGACGTGCCAGCAGGGTGCGTACTCCCTCCGAGGTGAGCGTCAGGCGGTGCTCCGAGCTGCCGTCTATGGTGAGCGACAGGTCGTCGGCCGGCCACTGGGCGGCCAGGGCGCCGAGCGGCACCAAGCGGTAGCGGGAGACGAACGGCAGCAGCCCGGCCATTTCCACCTCCGAGGTGAACACGGGCACCACCGGCTCGCCGCCCGGCTGCTCCAGCACCGGCAGCGCCACCGCCGAGGGGTTGGCGGCGTCGGCGTCGTTCGCGTCGTCGGGCACGGGGATGAGCACGTCGCTGTTGGCGAGCGCGTCCAGAGCCGCCGCGTCCTCGGTGTTGTCGGTGAGGACGTCCAGAGCCCGCTGGGCGGGCGTGGGCGTGGGGTCGTTTGCGGGTGTCTCCATAGCGATTCCCTGATAGCGGCGGTCGTGCGGCCCACCCGGGACAAGATCCGCCCCAGGCGCGGTGTTGCTCGCGTACCCGATCGTGCCCGGGGCAATCCTGCTGGATCTCCGAGGTTCAGGAGAGCAGTGGGATGTGGCCGGAGGGCAGTCCGAGTCGGTCGCAGCCGCCCCGCCTGGCCAGGAGGGTGCCCTGGAGACGTCCCAGGCCATGCGCCCGGCGTTCAGGAACGCCTACCGGGAGCCCCGAGCAACCGACAGGGCAGCGCACGCTCGCTCACGCCACCACCCGCGTCCGATTCCACCCGGTACAGCCCGGCTCCCCGTGCCCGGGTGACGGCCTCCGTCAGCACACCGTCCGTGAACAGTGCCGCGGCCCCGTCCTCCACCGCCCAGCCCGACGGCAGCTGTCCCGCTGCCACGGCCGCACGGTAGGAGGGCCGACGACCCGGTTCGCCGTCGTAGTGCGGGCAGACGGAGCCGGGCAGCAGCCCCAGGCCGTCGGGGAGGTACGTCAACGGCCCGAAGGAGTCGGTGTGCGAGCCCTCGGCCCAGCAGTTGGCGCCCGCGCTGATGCCGCACAGCAGCGTGCCGTGGTCGTAGGCCTCCCGCAGCAGCCGGTCCATGCCGTGGGTTCGCCATACCGCGAGGAGGTTGGCCGTATTGCCACCGCCCACGTAGACGACGTCCTGGGCGAGCAGGAAGGAGCGCAGTGCGTCGTCGTCCAGCTCGCGGCGGAACAGGTGCAGGACGGAGGGTTCACAGGCGGGGCGGCCCCCGAACGCCATGCGGAACTGTTCGATGTAGGCCGGCGCGTCTCCACTGGCCGTGGGCACGAAGCACACCTTGGGGCGGGAGGCGCGTGCCCGGGCCAGTACCCAGTCGTCGAGGAGGCCGTCGTCGTCGGTGGAGAAGCCGCCACCGAGGAGGGCGAGGCGCTGCGGGGGTTCGACGGCCATGGCGGTGCCTTCCTGGACGGGGTGCCTGTGCACGGGCGTGTGCGCGCGCGTGTGCGACGTGAACGACGCCCCCTAGGCCCCGGGGCCGGTGTGCAAGACGGCGAACACCCCGCGGGCGCGGGTGCCATCCGGGAGTTGCCAGGAGCCGGTGACCTGGCCGGTCGCTCCCTGAGAGGGCGGAAACGGGCCGTCCGGGGCAGGTTGCAGGACCCGGTGCAAGCGGAGGGTCGTACCGTGTGGCGTGGTCAGTCGGGTGCCGTCCTGGTCGTCGGAGGCGATGAAGTCCGTGGGGAGGGGGCCCTCGCCGGTGTGGGACGCGACGACCTCCCGGTCAGGGGCATCGCTGATGTTCTGGTCCTGGGCCTGCACCCGCCCCTCGATCAAGGCCCCCAACTGGGCGAGCAGCACGGGGTCGTGGCAGCCGTCGTAGGCCCAGCGCCGCCCGAGCACGCCGTGCTCCATGGTGCCCACGAGGGCATGCTCCGCCCCGTCGAGCGCGGCACCGCGATAGGTGAGCGGCACCAGGTAGGTGGCCGGGTGAGGACCGGAGGCGTCGGTGACGACGATGAACTCGATCCCGACCTCGCCCTGCGGGTCGTCCAGCCGGAACCCACCGGCTTTGGCCGGCCTCGGTTCGGCCACGCCGCCGCGGTACCACGGACGGGAGGGCAGCCAGGAGGCGAGCAGTTCCACCTTGGTCGGTTCGAGTGAGGTGTGGTGGATGACGGCCATGCCGAAGGATTCCTTCCGTCACGTCGGCCCGAACAGACGGTTGCGACGCAACTGCCCGGCACACCACCGGAAGTGTCCGTCGCTGTCGTCCGGGCCGAACAGGTCGTAGGTGGTGAGGGCGTAGGCGGCTTGATAGGCGGTGAGGGCGGCGGGCGAGTAGCCGAGCCGCTGCGCGAAGAGCTGGGTGAGTTCCGCGGTGTGCTCCTGGGCGCGCGGGCCGTACATGTCGTAGACGGCGGCGGTGACGGCCGCCTCGAAGGCCGGGTCGCCCGCGGTCGTGTGGAAGCCGAAGTCGAGTACGGCGACAGGTCGGCCGGCCGTGTCGACATGGATGTTGGGCGGCACGAGGTCACCGTGGATCACCGTGACCGGGGCATCGGGCAGCGACCGCAGCGCGTTGAGCGTGCGTTGCACCCCGGCGTCGAAGGCGGGCACCCGCGCCGCGAGGGCAGCACCGTGCCGGGCCGTGGCCCGAGCGACCAAGGCGGCGAGCGCATCCTGAAAGCGGTCGTGGCCCTGCCACAGGGGCCGGTCGTCGCCCTGGACGGTCAGCCGGCGCATCGCGTCCGTACCCGGCACCGAGGCCAGAGCACGCAGGACGGCAAGCAGCGTGTTCTTGTGCTGGAGGGGCAGTTCGCGCTCGTACTCCTCATGTGCGGAGTCGCCCCGCATCGGGACACCGGGCAGCTCACGCTCGTACGTCACCACGATGTCCTGGTGCTCCTGGACGTCGAGGATCTCGGGGGTGGCGAAGGGCAGGCGGTGTGCTGCGATGTCCGCGTAGACCCGGCGGGTGAGCTCGGTCGGCGGCCTGCCGGTCCACACCTTGGCGACCCGGCCGGCGCCCAGCCCGTAGACGGCCCCCTCGACGCCGGCGCCGATACGGCGGGCCTCCGGGTGTCCGCGGTCGGCGAAGTATCCGGGCCAGGGGTCGGCGGCTGGACGCGGTGCGTCGCTCCTGGGGGTCTCCACGCGCGCATTAGATCAGCAGCTGCAGCAATTTGACCATGCGATTACCGGAGCGGTCGCAGCGGTGCGGAGCTTGCGAGAAGCTTCTCTTTCATGCCGTCAAGGGGTGTTGGTGGATCTCATGTTACCGGTAACATCGCCCTCGCTCGCCCTTGCTTCAAGCCGTACGCGATGTGTCCTCCGCCCGCCCCCGCATGGGGCCGGCCGTCCCCCGGAGTCCGCGTGACCGACCAGCCCACCGCACAGCGCGCAGTCACCTTCTCCCCCGCTCCGTCCGCCCCGGTCTTCAGCCGGTCCGCCGTGGTCGCCTCCTGCGTGGGCTTCGTGCTCATGGGTGCGTTGCAGGCCCTGTACGGGCCCGCGATACCCGGCTTCCGTGCGGAGTTCGGGCTCTCGCCGTCCGCCGCCGGGCTGGGGCTCAGTGCCCACTTCGTCGGTGGCGTGGCCGGTGTGCTGCTGTTCGACCGGCTCTACGGGCGGGTCGGCAACCGGTACATCCTCGGCAGCTCCTACCTGCTGATGGCGGTCGGCGCGGCGGGTTTCGCGCTGGCGCCCGGCTGGCCCGCCGCCCTGGCGGCGGCCCTGCTCGCCGGGCTCGGTTTCGGCGGCATCGACTACGGGCTCAACCAGCTGTTCGCCGTGGGCTTCGGCCACCGTTCGACCGCGATGCTGAACATCCTCCACGCCCACTTCGGCATCGGCGCCATCCTCAGCCCCGCCCTGATCGGCGTGGTCGGCTCCGAGCACTACCCGGCCGTCTTTCTCGGTTTCGCCCTCGCCAACCTGCCGTTGCTGCTGTGTCTGAAGGGAGTACGGAACGACGCGCCCGTCCCGGCCGGGAACGAGACGAGCGGTGGTGGGGTCCTCCGGCGGAGCCTCGCCTCGGTGCTCGCCGTCTTCGTCGCGCTCTACGTCCTGCACATCGGCATCGAGGCCGGTGTCGGCGGCTGGGAGCCCACGCATCTGGAGACCGTCGGCTACGGCGCGGGCGTGGCCGCCACCGCCACCTCCGTGTACTGGCTGATGATGACCGTCGGCCGCTTCCTGGTCGCGCCGCTCGCGCTGCGCTTCTCCGCCCAGGCCATCATCGCCGTGTCCTGCGCGGGCATGACGGTGTGTCTGCTGGCCGCGTCCGTGCCGGCGCTGGCGCCGTACGCGTACGCCGGTGTCGGTCTGTTCATCGCGCCGATCTTCCCGACCGGGCTGCCCTGGCTGAACCGGGCCGCCCCGCGGGCCCGGAGAGCCGGTGCCCTGGTCATCGCGGCGTCCATGGTCGGCGGCGTCGTGGCGGGTCCGGCGCTGGGCAAGGCCATCGAGTGGTCAGGGGTCCGTGCGGTGCCCCTGCTGCTGTGCGGTGTCTCGGCGCTGTGCCTGGCCGCCACGCTCTGGCTGATCCGCGTCACCCGCTCCCATTGAAAACTCCCATCGACGTTCCCCCCCAACCCCCCGAAGGGAAGCCTCCGCATGCCCGCCCTGACGACGACGTCCGACGGATTCCTGCTGCACGGCGAGCCGTTCCGGATCATTTCCGGTGCGCTGCACTACTTCCGTGTCCACCCCGGCCTGTGGTCCGACCGATTGCGCAAGGCGCGGCTGATGGGCCTCAACACGGTGGAGACGTACATCCCGTGGAACCACCACCAACCAGATCCCGACGGGCCTCTCGTGCTCGACGGCTTCCTCGACCTGCCCCGGTTCCTCCGGCTCGCCCAGGACGAGGGGCTGCACGTGCTGCTGCGTCCCGGCCCGTTCATCTGTGCCGAGTGGGACGGCGGCGGCCTGCCCGACTGGCTGACCTCGGACCCGGACATCCGGCTGCGGTCCAGCGATCCGCGTTTCACCGGGGCCGTCGACCGCTACCTGGACCTGCTGCTGCCCGCGCTCCGGCCGCACCTGGCAGCGGCGGGCGGTCCGGTCATCGCCGTGCAGGTGGAGAACGAGTACGGGGCCTACGGCGACGACAGCGCGTATCTGAAGCACCTGGCCGACGCGTTCCGCTCCCGGGGCGTCGAGGAGCTGCTGTTCACCTGCGACCAGGCCGACCCCGAGCACCTGGCCGCCGGGAGCCTGCCGGGCGTGCTGACCGCCGGCACCTTCGGCAGCCGCGTCGAGCAGTGCCTCGGGCGGCTGCGCGAGTACCGACGCGAAGGCCCGCTGTTCTGCGCGGAGTTCTGGATCGGCTGGTTCGACCACTGGGGCGGGCCGCACCACGTCCGGGACGCGTCCGACGCCGCCGCCGATCTGGACCGGCTGCTGTCCGCCGGGGCGTCCGTCAACATCTACATGTTCCACGGCGGCACCAACTTCGGCTTCACCAACGGCGCCAACCACAAGCACGCCTACGAACCCACCGTCACGTCGTACGACTACGACGCCGCGCTCACCGAGTGCGGTGACCCGGGCCCGAAGTACCACGCCTTCCGCGAGGTCATCGCCCGCCATGCCGCCGTTCCCGACGAGCCCGTCCCGGCGCCCGGTCCCAAACTGCCGCCGACCGACGTCGAGTTGCACGGCCGGGCACCTCTGCTTCCCCTGGCCGGCTCGCTCGCCGCCCCGGTCCGCACCGACGACCCGGTGACCATGGGCGAGCTCGGGCAGCGCACCGGCTACGCGCTCTACCGCACCGTCCTTCCCGCCTCCGGTGACGGCCTGCTGCACTTCGCCGGCGGTGTCGGCGACCGTGCCCAGGTCTTCGTCGACGGCGCACCCGTCGGTGTACTGGAGCGCGAACGCCACGACGAGACGCTGCCGGTGCGCATCCCGCGCCCGGGTGCCGAGCTCGAGGTACTCGTCGAGAACATGGGCGGCGTCAACTACGGGCCCCGCATCGGCGCCCCGAAGGGCCTGCTCGGGCCCGTCTCCTGCAACGGCACCGTCCTGCGCGGCTGGGACTGCCACGCGCTGCCGCCGGCCGACCTGGACGCGCTGCCGTTCACCCCGGGTGACGGGGCGGCGGTCACCGTGCCGGCCTTCCACCGCGGCACCTTCGAGGTGGAGACGCCCGCCGACGCCTTCCTCTCCCTGCCCGGCTGGACGAAGGGACAGGCCTGGGTCAACGGCTTTCACCTGGGCCGCTATTGGAACCGCGGCCCGCAGCACACGCTGTACGTCCCCGCGCCGGTGCTGCGGCCGGGCGCCAACGAGCTGGTGCTGCTGGAACTGCACGGCACGACCGCCACCCGCGCCCAGCTCACCGCCACGCCCGACCTCGGCCCGGAGAACACCTGGTGACCCCGCACCGGCTGCGCGTTCCCGCGCCCTCCGCTCCCCCACCGACCGGCCACCTGCCCTTCGCGGACGCGCCCGGCGTGCCGGACCCGATCGAGGTCACCGGCCGCTGGCTCACCCGTGGTGGCCGCCCCTGGTTCCCGGTCTCCGGCGAGTTCCACTACTCCCGCTGTCCGGCCCGGGAGTGGGAGGAGGAGCTGCTGAAGATGAAGGCGGGCGGGGTGACCGCCGTCGCCTCCTACGTCATCTGGATCCACCACGAGGAGATCGAGGGACGGATCCGCTTCGACGGCGACCGCGACCTGCGTCGCTTCGCCGAGCTGTGCGCCCGCCACGGCCTGGACTTCGTCCCGCGTATCGGCCCGTGGAGCCACGCGGAGGTACGCAACGGCGGCCTGCCCGACTGGCTGCTCGCCCGCGCCTGCGCACCGCGCACCGACGATCCGGCCTATCTGGCACCCGTACGCACCTGGTTCACGGAGATCGCCGGTCAGTTGCGCGGTCTCGACCGGGCGCACGGCGGCCCGATCGTCGCGATCCAGATCGAGAACGAGCTCTACGACCAGCCCGGCCATCTGCGCACCCTGAAGCGCCTGGCCCAGGAGGCCGGACTGAGCGCGCCGCTGTGGACGTCGACCGCCTGGGGCGGGGTCCGACTCCCGGGTGACGAACTGCTTCCGCTGTACGGCGGGTATCCCGAGGCGTTCTGGACGGAGGCGGACGGCGGCTGGCCCGACACCTGCCGCAAGCACTTCTTCTTCACCCACGTGCGCGACGACGAGGGCATCGGCGCCGACCTGCGGCCCACCACCGTGCGCGGCGCCGACCCGGCTCCGACGGACCGATTCCCCTGGGCCACCTGCGAGTTGGGCGGCGGCATGGCAGTGGCCTACCACCGGCGCCCCCGGGTCGAGGCCGCCGACGTGGGCGCACTCGGGCTCACCAAGGTCGGCTGCGGTTCGGTGTGGCAGGGCTACTACATGTTCCACGGCGGCACGAACCCGCCCGGTGAACTGACGACCCTTCAGGAGTCGCACGCCACCGGCTACCCCAACGACCTGCCCGTCCTGACCTACGACTTCCAGGCCCCCCTCGGCGAGTACGGCCAGCCCCGGCCCTCGTACCACGAACTGCGCCTGCAGCACCTGCTGTTGAACTGCTTCGGGCACCGGATCGCCCCCATGGAGTCCGTGCTGCCCGAGCGGCTGCCGGCCGGGCAGCACGACCGGGACACGCTGCGCTGGGCCGTCCGCACCGACGGCACGTCGGGCTTCCTGTTCGTGACCAACCACCAGCCGCACGAGCCGCTGCCCGACCACCCGGACACGGCCTTCACGGTCGACTTCCCGGACGCACCGCCGCTGACGCTGCCGAGCGCTCCCGTCACGGTGCCCTCCGGCGCCTACTTCTGCTGGCCGCTGCGGCTGGACGTGGCAGGGCTGCGGCTGGAGTGGGCGACCGCGCAACCGGTGTGCACCGTCGAGGCGGGCGGGCGTACGGTCCTGGTGCTGGCCGCGACCGACGGCATCGCGCCCGAACTCGCCCTGGACGCGGACACGGTGGTGTCCGTCGCGACACCGTCCGGGGAGGTCACACCGGTCGCCGGCCGGATCCTGGTCAGCGGAGTGCGGCCCGGCACCGACGCCCTGGTCGAGGTGGACGCGGCCGACGGTTCACGCGTCGGGCTGCTGGTCCTGGACGCGGCGACGGCCCGTACCGTCTACCGGGGTGACGCCTGGGGAGCCGAGCGGCTGGTGCTGTGCGAGGACGGTGTCGTCTTCGACGGTGACGAGGTACGGCTGCACAGCCCGGCCGCCGAGCCGTCGTTCGCGGTACTGCCCGCGCCGGACTCCGTCCCGGTGGTGGCGGGGACACGGGTGCGGGAGGCGGCGGACGGCGAGTTCACCCGCTACACGATCGAGGCCGCGCCCCTCCCGGACCCCGCGGTGCCCCTCACCCTGGTCAAGCCCGCCGGTCGGGCGCCCGAGCCGGTGACGGGCGTGCGGGGACGGGCGAGCGTGCCGGCGGACAAGTACGTGGAGACGGCGGCCGCCGAGTACCGCGTCGACGTACCGGAGGATCTGCTGCGGGCGCCCGCCGGTGTCCTGCTGCGGCTGCGCTGGACGGGCGACCTGGCCCGGGCCTACGTGGGGGACGTCCTGGTCGCCGACCAGTTCTACTCGGGCCGGGTCTGGGACATCGGCCTGGACCGGCTGCCTGTCGAGGAGGTGCGGGCGCGGGGCCTGCGGCTGAGGGTGCTGCCGTTGGCCGCGGACACCGCGGTGCATGTGCCGGGGCAGGTGGGTGACGACTGGCGGGCGGCCGGGGTGCGGCACGCCGAGTGGGTGGTCACGCGCTCGTGGGCGCTCCGGACGGGCTGAGGCCCCTGTGGCTCCGAGGGCCACCGGGCCCCGCCCGGCCTATGCTGTGCTCCTGCCGGGCGGGGTCAGGACCGCCGTAACCGACGTCGAGGAATGACCCGTCATGACACCGAGCGCCACCGACAGCCCTGTGCCCAAGGGCCGCAGCAGGCGCAACTTCGCGGGGGCGCGGCCGGTGATGGCCGACGTGGCCCGGCTGGCCGGCGTCTCCAAGCAGACCGTCTCCCGGGTGCTCAACGACCATCCGGCCGTCCGCCCCGAGACGCGCGAGGCGGTCCTGGACGCCATGCGCACGCTCGGTTACCGGCCCAGCCGCAGCGCGCGGTCGCTGGCCAGCGGCAGGACCCGGATGCTCGGCGTCATCTCCTTCGACGCCGCCCGGTACGGGCCCGCGTCCATCCTGACGGCCATCAACACCGCGGCCCAGGAGGCCGGTTACCTGGTGAGCTCCATCGCGCTCGACACGGCCGACCACGACACCGTCGTCGAGGCCGTGAACCGGCTGTCGGCCGAGGGCGCGGACGGTGTCATCGCGATCGCCCCGCAGCAGTGGGTCGGCCGGGCTCTGGCGCAGACCGACCTCGACACTCCCCTGGTGGTACTGGAGAACGCCCTCGACGACAGCACGCCTCTGGTCACCGGCGACTCCCGCACCGGCGCCCGCAAGGCCACCGAGCACCTGCTGGGCCTCGGGCACGCCACGGTCTGGCACATCGCGGGCCCCACCGGCTGGACCTCCGCCGATCACCGGCTGGCAAGCTGGCAGGCGACGCTCCAGGCGGCCGGTGCCGACGTCCCGGCCCCGCTCGCCGGGGACTGGAGCGCCGACTCCGGTTACGACCTGGGTCGCCGGCTGGCCCGGCGCACGGAGGTGACGGCGGTGTTCGCCTCGAACGACCAGATGGCCCTGGGTCTGTTGCACGCCCTGCACGAGTCCGGGCGCTCCGTCCCCGGGGACGTCAGCGTCGTCGGCTACGACGACATCCCCGAGGCCGCGCATCTCCTGCCGCCGCTGACCACCGTCCGCACCGACTTCGCCGAGATCGGCACCCGTTCCCTGCGGCTCCTCCTGGACCGCATCGACGGTCCCGGGGAACGGCCCCGCGTCGACACGCTCGTCCCCGTGGATCTGGTCGTGCGTGCCAGCAGCGGCCCGCCGCGGAGACGCTGACGGACGGTCCACCGACACACTCAGCCGGTTCCCTCGGCGGCCGCCCGCTGCCAGGCCGTCTCCCGCAGCAGACGCAGGCCGTTCAGACCGACCAGGACCGTGGAGCCCTCGTGGCCCGCGACGCCCAGCGGCAGCGGCAGGTTTCCGGCCAGGTCCCAGACGACGAGGCCGGCGATGAACACCCCGGCGATGACGAGGTTCTGGACGACCAGCCTGCGCGCACGCCGGGAGAGGGCGACGGTGGTGGGGACGGCCGCGAGTTCGTCGCGCACGATCACGGCGTCGGCGGTCTCCAGGGCGAGGTCGGAGCCCGCCCGGCCCATGGCGATTCCGGTGTGGGCGGCGGCCAGGGCGGGGGCGTCGTTGACGCCGTCCCCGACGACCAGGACCTTGCGGCCCGCGCGCTCCATCTCCTGAACGGCCGTCAGCTTGTCCTGCGGCAGCAGCCCGGCGCGCACGTCGTCGATGCCGGCCTCGGCGGCGAGGTGTGCGGCGGCCCGGGGGTTGTCGCCGGTGAGGAGCGTCGGGGCGGTGCCAACGAGCGTGGTGAGCGCGGCGACGGTGGCGGCGGCGTCCGGACGCAGCCGGTCGGCGATGCCGAGCAGCCCGGCGGGGGCGCCGTCGACGAGGACCAGGACGGCGGTACGACCGGCCGCCTCCAGTTCCCCGGCGACGGCGGCGACCGTGCTGCCGGCCCCGTCCAGCAGGCGCGCCGGGGCGCCGACGGCGACCGCACGGCCGCTCACGACGGCGGTCACTCCCACGCCGGGCGAGGAGGTGAAGTCCTCGGCGCCGGGCAGGTCGAGACCGCGCTCGCGGGCCGCGTCCACGACCGCCCGGGCCAGCGGATGCTCACTGGGCCGCTCGGCCGCCGCCGAAAGCGTCAGCAACTCGCCTTCGTCCAGGCCGGATCCGGGCAGCGGCCGGACATCGGTGACGCGCGGGCTGCCCTCGGTCAGCGTGCCGGTCTTGTCCAGCGCGACCGCGTCCGTCTGACCGAGCCGCTCCATCACCACGGCCGACTTCACCAGCACGCCGTGCCGTCCGGCGTTGGCGATGGCCGACAGCAGGGGCGGCATGGTGGCCAGCACGACCGCGCACGGAGAGGCCACGATCATGAACGTCATGGCGCGCAGCAGTGAGTCGGTGAGCTGTGCGCCGAAGGCGAGCGGCACCAGGAAGACGGCCAGGGTCGCGGCCACCATGCCCAGTGAGTAACGCTGTTCGACCTTCTCGATGAACAGCTGCGTGGGCGCCTTCGTCTCGGATGCCTCCTGCACCATCCGGACGATCCGCGCGATCACCGAGTCGGACGCGTCGCGCTCGACCCGGACCCGCAGGGCGCCGGTGCCGTTGAGGGTGCCCGCGAAGACCTCGTCGCCCGGCTCCTTCGCCACGGGGAGCGGCTCGCCGGTGATGGTCGCCTGGTCCACGTCGCTCGCGCCGTCCAGCACACGGCCGTCGGCGCCGACGCGCTCACCGGGGCGCACGAGGACGGTGTCCCCGACGGCCAACTCCTCCACCGGTACGGTCTGTTCGCCGCCGCCCTGGGTCAGCCGGGTGGCTGTGGCGGGGGCGAGATCGAGCAGGCCGCGGACGGAGTCGGCGGTGCGGGCGGTGGCCAGCGCCTCCAGCGCGCCGGAGGTGGCGAAGATGACGATGAGCAGGGCGCCGTCCATGACCTGCCCGATCGCCGCCGCGCCCAGTGCGGCGACGACCATCAGCAGGTCGACGTCGAGGGTGCGCTCCTTCAGCGCCTTGAGCCCTTCCCAGCCCGGCTCCCAGCCACCCGTGACGTACGACAGGGCGTAGAGCGGGCCCCAGGTCCAGGCGGGCGCGCCGGTCAACTGCAAGGGCAGCGCGAGCAGGAAGAAGACGGTGGCCGCCGCGGCCCAGCGCGCCTCGGGGAGCGCGAGGACACGGGTACGCCGCCGGGGCACGGTCCCGGTGCGCGCGGGCTCCGCCCGGTCGACCGGCTGCGGCGTGAGGGTGGAGGTCATCAGGGGTCCTTCAGGCGGGGGCGCGTACTTCCCCCACCATACAGGAACACATGAAGACTGATTCATGTCTTCAATTCCCGACGGACGCGTGACGTCTCTGTCAGGGCTCGCCCACCAGCCCGGTGATGTGCGTGGTGACCGTGTCGAGGATGTCCGTCCAGGCGGCGTCGTCGCCGAGCACGAGATAGTTGAGGGTCAGGCCGTCGGTCATGGCGGCCAGGTAGCGCGCCAGGACAGGGGCGGGTACACGCAGGCGCAGGCCCATGGTCTGCCGCAGTTGGTCGATGAGCTCGATGTACGTCTCGGCGTACAGCTCGTACTGGCGCCGCGCCAGATGCCGGAAGCCGGGCTGGCGCAGAGCGTACTGGGTGAGCTCGTAGGTGAGCATGTGCTCGTCGGGGTGGGCGCGGACGTGGTCCCAGTACGCCTGGAAGCCGGCCCGGACGGTCTCCTCGAGGGTGTCCCTGGGGCGCAGGGCGTCCTTCACCACTGACACGTAGTGCCCGGTGATGGTGGTGATGACGGACTCGATCAACTCCCGCTTGGAGTCGAAGCAGTAGTGGAAGACACTCAGCGAGACGCCCGCTTCGGCGGCGATGGACCGGGTCGTCGTCCTGGGGACGCCGTCCCGGGCCATCGCCCTGATCGCCGCTTCGATGAGCTGTCGCCGCCGCTCGGTGGACGGCAACCGTGCCATGGAGCCCCGATCCTGGGCGTCAGCTGCTGTGGACGCCCACCTCGTAGAGGGAGTAGCCCCGGTCGGTACCGCGTTCCAGCCCCTGGATGCGTACGTACCTGGCCGGTGTGCCGGCGAATCTCGCGGTGTCCAGGCCACCGTCGCCCGCTGTCGTGGACCAGGCGGTTCGCCAGTTCACTCCGTCGGTGGAGAGCTCGATCCGGTACGACTTCGCGTACGCGCGTTCCCAGTCCAGGGTGACGCGCTTGACGAGCTGCGTGGACCCGAGGTCGAGCTTATACCACTGGCCGTCGCTCCAGTCGCTCGCCCAGCGGGTGCCGCCGTCGCCGTCGACGGCACGGTGCGGCTCGTAGCTCGTCAACAGGCTCCACTCCGAGGAACTGGCCGACGTGGTGGAGCCGTTCGCGAGATTGCCCTGGGCCTTGTGGTTCTCGGAGGCTCCCCAGGTGTCGAGGTAGGACTCGGCGCCGCGGAAGAGGTCGTCCACCACGTCCTGGCCGCCGACCCGGCGGATGTCCTCGATCCAGTCCGGGACGAGGCCGTAGTGGGCGGCGCCGTCGGTGTTCAGGTCCCAGGTGCGCTCGCCGGTGGCCTGCCGGTCGATGAGCGAGCCGCCGTCGACGCTCTTGAACGGGTACGTGACCTTGTTCGGCGCGTCCGCCCCGCGCGGTCCCGGCCAGCCGCCGACGCCGTTCATGTCGGTGCCGTAGCCGTAGCCCACGCCGTACTTGTCGCGCAGGGCGTCCGTGCGCTTCGCCTCCGAGACGAAGCCCTCGGAACCGTGCATGTACTGGGCGATGAAGCCGCCGAGGCCGTAGACCCGTTCGGTCCAGTCCATGTCCATCCAGCTGTGCGAGGAGAGCACGCCGGGGTAGGACTCGGCTTCGAAGATGTCGAGCACGCGGCCGGTGGCCTTGACGCTCATGTGGTCGATCTCCAGCATCATGTTGCGCTTCATCATGCCGCGCACGGCGTACTCGCCGAGGTCGGTGAGCCCTCGGACGTTGCACCGGGCGTCAGCGCTGTACGAGGGGACCTCCCGGCCCGCCGGGAGCTTCTTCTCGGCTTCGGGTGCCGAGGCGTTGCCGATGGGGTTGTCGGCTTGCGGCCCGGTGCACTTCTCCGTCTTCCAGAAGGTGCCGGTCGACAGGAACTGGCCGACGTTGATGGCCGTTCCGAGGGTGCCCGAGTCGAAGCGGACACCGCACAGCGCGTTGTCGAACTTGTGGCACAGGAACATGCTGCGCACACCCAGCGCGTACAACTCGTCCAGGCCCTTGTCGATGTCGGCCCTGCTGCACTGCGCGATGTCGAGGACCTGCTTGCAGCCGAAGGGCTCGGAGGTCTCGACGCCGAGGACGACCGCCAGCTTGCCCTGCTCGATCACCTCACGGGCCTGCCCGCTGTCGGTGACGATCCGGAACCAGCCCTTGCCGGGCCCGCCGTACATCTTGTCGACGAAGGACTGCATGTCGTACGTCAGTTTGGCCTGGAGCCGGATCGACGTCATCTCGTCGCAGCTGCGGTCCTTGAAGAAGTAGACGGAGCAGATGACACCGTTGGTGACGAGGTCGTTGACCAGCACCCGCTGACCGCCGCGCCAGGCCCGCTCCACCCAGGCGTAGTAGTTCTGCTGGTGGGTCAGCGAGTCGTGGGCCGGCCAGTCCTTGAAGGTGGGCCAGCCGACCGGATCGTGTTTGCCGTCACCACCGTTGGTGATGAAGTCGAAGACCGCGAGCGAGCCGTCCGGGTAGTGCTCGGGGCAGTCCTTGAGCGCGTCGGCGACGCCCTGCTCGGAGAACGGCTTGCCGCAGATCAGACGGCCACCGAAGGCCTCGTTGGCGAAAATGTGGTCATGCGCGTCGACGAAGCCGCGCACTTCGCCCTTGGCGTCGGTGCCCGTGAAGGGTTCCCCCGTGACGTTGATCCGGGAGTCCGGCGCGGGCCGTGCGGTCGGGTTCCACCAGTCGGTTCCGGCCGCCGAACTCGGCGTCGGGCCCAGCGCGACGGCCAGCACGAGCAGGAGGAGCGACGCAACGGTGATGTTCTTGCGTCCACGGTACGGGCGTCCGGCACTGGTCACTGCCCACGTCCTCGGTCGGCGGGATGGCGGGGCCGACGTACCGGCCGTCCGGGACCCGAAGGCCGGGGAACAGCAGCCGGGTTGTCATGACCTCGCCCAAGGTGCACGAGGATGGCCACTACCGCTTCACGAGTCAAGAGTCCGGGACAGATGACCTACTGACGGGGCATCACTTCACAGCGGGGGCGACCGACGGACATCGCGGGGACCTCCCGCCCTGCCGCGCGGCAAGTCCCCGCTGTGTCACCGCTGTCGGAGCCTGCTCAGCACAGGCGGTCCTTCGCCTTGTAGTACGCGCCGCCGAACGGCAGGAACCAGGGGGTGCCGTTGTAGAAGGGGACGGGCACCTTGGGGAAGCCGAAGCCGCGCATCGGGTTGGCCTCGGGACGGCCGTCCATCATCTCGGCGACCGCGCGGCCCATGTAGGTGGCCATCTGGACGCCGTGGCCGCAGTAACCCATGGAGTAGTACAGGCCGTTGACGTCACCCGCGTGCGGGATGCGGTCCCAGGAGAAGCCGACCATGCCGCCCCAGACGTAGTCGATCCGCACCCCCGCCAGCTGCGGGAAGATCTCGGTCATCTCCCGCTTGAGGATGTCACCGCTCTTGACGTCGGAGGCCGGGTTGGAGGGGGCGAAGCGGGCCCGGCCGCCGAAGGCGAGGCGGTTGTCCGGGGTGAGGCGGACGTAGTGACCGACATTCTTGTGGGCGACCAGCAGGCGGCCGTTCGGGATGAGCTCCTTGGCACGCGCCTCCCCCAGCGGCTCGGTGACGATGATGAAGCTGCCGACGTTGATCAGCCGCTTCCGGAACCACGGCATCGACTGGTCGGTGTAGGCGTCCGTCGCCGCCATGACCTGCTTGGCACGGATGGTGCCGTTCATGGTCTCCACCAGAAAGCCGCCGCCGGGGAGGCGGGTGAGGCCGGTGGCGGCGTTGCGCTCGTGGATCTCGGCGCCGGCACGCTCGGCGGCGTCCGCCAGGCCGCCGACGAACTTGCCCACGTGCAGGCCCGCGCTGAGCGGGTCGAGCAGAGCGCCGTGGTAGTAGTCCGTGCCGAGCTCGGCCCGCAGTTCGCTCTTGCTCAGGACGACCGTCTCGTGGCCGAAGTTGTCGGCCAGGTCGCGCTGCTTGGCCCGCAGGCCGTCGAAGTGCCCGGGCTTGCAGACCGCGCCGAGGCGCCCGGAGCGGTTGAAGTCGCAGTCGATGTTCTCGGTGCGGGTGAGCTCCTCGACGACGTCGACCGCCTCGCGGAAGGCGTCGTACAGCTCACGGGCCCGCTCCTGCCCGTAGCGCTTGCGCGCCTCGGCGGGGCTGATGGTGATGCCCTGGGTGCACATGCTGCCGTTGCGCCCGGAGGCACCCGAGCCGACCTTGTCCTTCTCGACGAGGACGACCCGGGCTCCCTTGCGGGCGGTGTGGTAGGCGGTGGACAGGCCGGTGAGGCCGCCGCCGATGACCACCACGTCCGCCTCGTCGGGCAGGTCCTTTCCGGAACGGTCGGGCAGAGCGGGGGCTGTGTCCAGCCAGTAGGGGATCTGCTTCATGGCGTGCGTCCTGTCGTGTTCTCGGTCCTGTGTCGCCGTGTCGCCGGGCTGTCAGCAGCCGAGCAGCTTGGGCAGGCCCGTCATGTCGGGCAGTTCGTCGTACGGCTGGTAGTCGGCGCTGCCGGGGCGGCCGAAGCGGTTGATCCACACGCGGCGCTTCAGGCCGAGGTCGCGGGTCGGGATGTGGTCGTACTCCCAGCCCTGGGCGGTGTGGATGACCTGGGACGGCTCGACGCCCATGGTCTTGAAGGCGTGCTCGAAGGTCTGCCGGTCCGGCTTGTAGGCACCGGCCTGCTGGGCGGTGATCACGTAGTCGAACTCCACGCCGATGTTCTCGACGTTGCGCGCGATCAGGTTGTCGTCGGTGTTGGAGATGATGGCGATCTCGTACTTGGTCTTCAGGGCACGCAGCGCGTCCGGGACCTCCGGGAAGGGACCGAAGGTGGGGACGGCCTCGACGAGGGCGTCGCCGTCGGACTCCCGGTACTCCAGGCCGTGCAGGCGCATGGCGTTGCGCAGGCTGGAGTGCAGGATCTCGTGGTAGGGGCGGTAGGCCTCCAGGACGGCCTGGAAGCGCATGACACGGAAGTCGTCGAGGAACTCGTCGACGTCCAGGTTGTCCAGATCCAGGCGGTCCTCGAGGACCTTCAGGGTCGTGGGGCCGAGCTCGAAGTTGATCAGGGTCGCATAGGCGTCGAAGGTGACGATCTCTCGCATGGTGTCCAGCCTCAGTCTCGCGCGTTTCCGGATTTTTTAGGGAGTGGGGGCTTCAGACGACGCGTTCGCCGGGGGTGACGATCGCGTCCAGGACGGCCAGGTCGGCCGCGTCGGGGATCCAGTCGGCCGCCGCCGCGTTGGCGGTGACCTGCGAAGGTGTCATGGCACCGCAGATGACGGAGCCGACGCCGGGAAGGGCCGCCAGCCCGCCGACGGCGACCTGGAGGAGGGTCAGGCCGCGCTTGGCGCCGTACGCGGTGAGTTCCTCGACCTTGTCGAGGGCCGCGTCGGTGAGCCAGCCCTGCCGCCAGGACAGGCGGCTGCCGGCCGGGGGCTGCTCACCGCGCCGGTACTTGCCGCTGAGCAGTCCGTTGGCCAGCGGGTAGTACGGCAGGAGGCCGATACCGTGGCGCAGGCAGGCGGGGATCAGGTCGGCCTCCACACCTCGGTCGAGCAGGTGGTAGCGGGCCTGGGTGGACACGAAGGCATCGGTGAGGTGCTCGGCCGGGAGATTGGAGCAGCCGATGTACCTGATCTTGCCCTCGTCCACCAGCTCCCGCAGGGCGGCGACCGTCTCCTCCAGCGGCGTGACGCCGTCCGGCTCGTGGTACTGGTACAGGTCGATCCGGTCGGTGCCCAGCCGGCGCAGGGAGGACTCGACGGCGTACCGGATGTAGGGGCGGGCTCCGCGTCGGCCGTACATGTCGGCCTCGGGACCCATCTCCATGCCGAACTTGGTGGCCAGCACGACCTCGTCGCGATGCCCCTTGAGGGCGGCACCGAGGAGCCGTTCGCCGTCACCACGCCCCGTGCCGCTCTCCCCGAACCCGCCGTACATGTCGGCGGTGTCGAAGAGGGTGATCCCGGCGTCGAGGGCCGCGTGGACGACGGCCTTCGTTCCGTCCTGGTCGAGGCGGGAGCCGAAGTTGTTGCCGCCGACGCCCACCACGGAGACCGTCGGGCCGCGTTCACCGAGCGCGCGGTATCTCATGACCGGCTCCCGAAGCCGATGCAGACGTTCTTGGTCTGCGTGTAGCTGTCAATGCCGGCGAGGCCCTTCTCCCGGCCCCAGCCGCTGTGCTTGTAGCCGCCGAAGGGGAGTTCCACCCCGGTGCCGACGCCGGTGGCGTTGACGTAGACCTGGCCGGCCCGGATGCCCGCCGCGAGCCGCATCGCCTTGTCGACGTCCCGGGTCCACACGTAGGACGCGAGGCCGTACGGGCTGTCGTTGGCGATGTCCAGGGCCTCGTCGGTGTCGTCGAACTCGATGACGGTGACGACGGGGCCGAAGATTTCCTCTCGGGCGCACCGGGCGTCGTTGGTCAGGCCGGTGAGGACGGTCGGCTCGACGTAGTAGCCGTCGGCCAGTGCCGGGTCGGACGGCGCACCGCCGCCGGCGCGTGCCACGGCGCCCTCCTCGCGGGCCAGCTCCAGGTAGCCCAGCACCCGGTCGCGTTGCCGGGCGGCGACCAGCGGGCCGACGTCCGGGTCGGTGAGACCCGGGCCGACGCGCAGTGCGGCGGCGTGTGCGACCAGCTTGTCGAGGAACTCCTCGGCGCCGCGCTGGAGCAGCAGCCGGGTGCCGGCCGAGCATGTCTGGCCGGCGTTGCCGAAGGCCGAGGCCGCGACGGCGGTCAGCGCCAGGTCGAAGTCGGCGTCGGCGAAGACGACGACCGGGGACTTGCCGCCCAGCTCGGTGACGGAGGGCACCACGTTGGCGGCGGCGGCCTGGGCGACCTTGATGCCGGTCGGCACCGAGCCGGTGAAGGTGACCTGGTTGAGGTCCGGGTGCCCGGCGAGGGCCGCGCCGGTCTCGCCGTCGCCGGGGACGACGTTCAGGACGCCCGGCGGAAGACCGCACTCCAGGGCGATCCTGCCGATCTCCAGCGGGGTGAGTGGCGCTTCGGGCGACGGCTTGAGCACCACCGTGCAGCCCGCCGCCAGCGCGGGTGCGGAGCCCCGCGCGGTGTTCTGCAGCGGGTAGTTGAACGGGATGATCTGGCCGGAGACACCGATCGGCTCACGGACCGTGTAGTCGATCAGACCGGGGCCGAGGGGGATCGTCGTGCCGCCGAGCTTGTCCGCGGCGCCCGCGTAGAACTCGAAGTAGCGGGCGGCGGTCTCGACATCGGCCTTGGCCTGGCGGAGCGGCTTGCCGACGTCCTGGCTCTCCAGGCGTGCCAGCCGTTCGCCCTGGTAGCGGATGGCCTCCGCGATGCGGTAGAGGATCCGCCCCCGGTCGGCGGCGCGCATGCGGGCCCATGCGGGAGAGGTGAGGGCCGAGCGGGCCGCCGCCACCGCCTGGTCCACGTCCGCCTTGCCGGCCAGCGCCACCTGGGCGATGGCCGTCCCGTCGGACGGGTCGAGGACCGTGAAGGAGCGGCCGTCGGCGGCGGGCACCTGCTTGCCGTCGATGAGCAGCTCGGTCAGCCGCAGTTCGCCGGTCATGGCCGGATCTCCCCCTGGACCTCACCGAAGATGACGACCTCGTCGCCCGGTCGGACCGTGCGGATCCGGCGCACCCAGAGCACGATGCCCTCCTGCGGGGCGAGGACCTCCTCCAGCGTGTTGCCGTAGTGGTCGACGATGGTGGCGATCAGGTCGCCTTCCTTGCAGGTCTCCCCCGGCTCGGCGCGAGCGACGAAGAAGCCGCCGGAGGCGGAGCGGGCGAAGGTGCCGGAGACGGTGGTGTAGGTGTCCCGCAGCTCTGTCTCGCCGTCGATCAGGCCCAGGCTGCGCAGGACGTTGCGGATCGAGTTCATGTGCGTCTCGACGTTGGCCTCGCGGTAGGTGCCGCCGCCGACCTCGATCGTGATGGCGGGCTTGCCGGCCGCAAGGGTGGGGTGGCGGACCGTGCCGCCCCACTTGCCGCCCTTCCAGACCAGCTCGTGCCCGGCGGCGAGGGCGAGGTCCGTCGCCAGGTCCTCGTAGCCGCCCTGGAGGATGACCAGCGGAGCGATCTCGCCGTAGGCGCCGCCGGTGTGCAGGTCGACCAGGGCGTCGATGGCGGGCACGACCTGCTCGACGAAGGTGGCGGCCAGGCGCTGGGAGTACGAGCCCTCCGCGTCACCCGGGAAGATGCGGTTGAGGTTGAGGTGGTCGAGACCGCTGGTGCGGGCGGCCGCCTCGAAGGCCGGGGTGTTCAGGCAGGGGATGCCGACGACGGTGCCGCGCAGGGTGGCCGGGTCGAGCTCGCCGAGGACGCGCCGGACGGCCTCCTGGCCGTCGTACTCGTCGCCGTGCACGCCCGCGTCCACACAGAGGACCGGACCGTCCTGGGCGCCGTTGACGACGATCAGCGGGATGCCGAGCTCCACGCCGTAGCTGCTGGTGCCGACCGGGATGAGGCCCTGGGCGCGCTCGCCGGGGGCGACGGTCAGTGGACCGATGGAGTACATGTCGTGCCTTTCCGAAACATGGATCAGATGCGGGCGGACGCCTCGGCGAGGGTCTCCGCGAGGATGTCGGCGATACGGTCGAGAAGGGTGCGGTCGCTGATCAGCGGGGGCGCGATCTGGACCAGCGGTGCGGACCGGTTGTAGACGCGGGCCAGCAGCCCGGCCTCGCGCATCCGGCGTGGGACGAGGTCGACGATCAGGTCGGCGCGGGCGGTGTCGCTGAAGCCGCCGTCGTCGAGGTCGCCGACGAGCTCGCAGGAGTAGAAGAACCCCGCGCCCCGGACGTCGCCCACGATCGGCAGGTCCGCTAGGGCCGCCATCCGGCCCGCCAAGTGGTCCTGGAGTCCGCGGACGTTCTCCAGGATCCGGTCCCGCTCCATGATCTCCAGGTTGCGCAGGGCGATGGCCGCGCTCAGCGGGTGTCCGGCGAAGGTGTAGCCGTGGTTGAGGACGACGCCGGGTCGGTTGATGACCTCGGTGACCTTGGTGCTGATCATGGTGGCGCCCATGGGGGCGTATCCGGCGGTGATGCCCTTGGCGACGGTGACGATGTCCGGGCGGGCACCGTAGCGGTCGCCGCCGAACCACTCCCCCAGCCGGCCGAAGGCGGTGATCACCTCGTCGGCGACGAGCAGGAATCCGTAGCGGTCGGCGAGGGAGCGGAGTCCCTGCCAGTAACCGGCCGGCGGGGTGATGCAGCCGCCGCGGTTCTGCACCGGCTCGGCGATGAGCATCGCGATGCTCTCCGGGCCCTCGGCCAGGATCGCGGCCTCCAGCTCGGCGAGGAGACGGGAGGTGAACGTCTCGTCGTCGACGTACTCGGGGGCGAGTCCGAACCGGTTGGTGTTGGACACGAACCGGGTGTCGATCGCCGGCGGACCGTACGGCTGCGTGAGGCCGGGGTCGTCGGTGAGCGACAGGGCGCCGATGGTCAGGCCGTGGTAGGCGCCGCGGCGGGCGATCGCCTTGGTGCGGCCCGGTTCGCCGCGCAGGGCGTGGTAGCGGCGGGCGATCTTCCAGGCGGTCTCGACGGCTTCGGCGCCGCCGCTCGAGAAGAAGGTGTGCTCGATGTCGACCGGGGCGATCCGGGACAGCCGCTCGGCGAGTTCGATCGCCGTCGGGTGTGCGGAGCCGGTCCACAGCGGGCTGTAGCACAGTTCGCGCAGTTGCCGTTCGGCGGCCTCGGCGAACTCGGGGCCGTAGGAGTAGCCGATCTGGCAGCAGTACAGCCCCGACAGACCGTCGATGTAGCGCCTGCCGTCCGCGTCGTCGAGGTAGGGACCTTCTCCCCGCCGGACGACGAGGAGGTTCTCACCCTCGGGGCCGAGGGAGCCGTTGGGGGTCATGTGGAGCAGCAGGTGTCTGGCCGCCGTGGCGGACAGCGCACCGGCCGGGGTGCGGGTGCTGGTGGTCATGTGGTTTCACTCCCGGTGGACAGGCCCACGGCGGGCTCCGTCGGCAGCAGCCCCTCCTGCTTGCCGGAGCCGCCGAGCCGGCGCCCCGCGGCGACGAGGACGAGGGCGAGGACGGCGATCGCGATGAGCACGGCGCTGACGGCCGTGACGGACGGGTCGACGTCGAACTGGAGGACGTTGAACACCTGGACCGGCAGGGTCACGGTGTCCACCGAAGACAGGAACATCGAGATGAAGAACTCGTCGAAGCTGGTGATGAAGGAGAAGATCGCGGCGGCGATCATGCCGGGCATGGCGAGCGGGAGGGTGATGCGCCGGGCGACGGTCAGCCGGTTCGCGCCCATGCTGGCCGCGGCGTCCTCCAGCCGCTCGTCGATGCCCTTCAGCGTGGCCATGAGGATCATCACGGCGATCGGCGAGGCCAGCACGGTGTGGCCGAGGGCGATGGCGATCGGGCTGCCGAGCATGGCGGCCGGCTCGAAGAGCAGGAACAGGCCGAGCGCGATGACGACTTGCGGGATCACCAGCGGGGCCAGGACCAGCCCGTACACCGCCGAGCGCAGCGGCAGGTTGCTGCGGACCAGGGCCGTCGCCGCCGTCATGCCCAGGATGAGCGAGAACACGGTGGTCAGCGAGGCGATCAGGGCGCTCAGCGAGAGCGCGGCGGGCCACTTGCTGCCCTCGGCGAACAGCACCTTGTACCAGCCGAGCGTCCAGGAGTCCGGCGGGAAGGAGCCGAACGCGTCCTTGCCGAAGGAGGTGACGACGATGAGGACGATCGGCAGGGCGAGGAACAGCAGGATCAGCGTCGACGCGGTGGTCAGGAAGATCCGCCCGGCCAGGGTCGAGCGCAGCGCGATCATGAGATGCCTCGATTCTTCGCGGCCTCGCTCACGACCTTGATCAGCCGCAGCAGGATCAGACCCCCGAAGGTGAGGAGCAGCAGGATGATGCCGAGCGCGGCAGCGCCGTTCCACTGGTTCTGCTTCATCACCTGCTCGCTGATGAGCGAGGCGACCATGGTCTGCTTCGGGCCTCCCATGAGGGCGGGGGTCAGGTAGTAGCCGAGGCAGAGGATGAAGCACAGGATGCCCGCGTTGACCAGGCCGGGGGCGACCATGGGCAGGTAGACCCGGCGGAAGATCGTCAGCCGTCCCGCACCCATACTGGCCGCGGCGGCCGGCAGCCTGCGGTCGATGCCCTTCATGACCGCGTACAGCAGCAGCACGGTGTAGGGCAGCATCACCGAGGTGGTGCCGATGACCACGCCGATCTCGTTGTAGAGCATCTGGAACGGAGCGCCCGGGACCTTCAGGTCCGTCAGGATGTTGTTCACCACGCCGCGTTCACCGAGCAGGATGATCCAGCCGTAGGTGCGCACCAGTGCGCTGATGAAGTGCGGCACGATGACGATGACCATCACCAGCCCTGCCCACAGGGGCTTGAGCCGGGAGACGGCGGCGGCCAGCAGGAACCCGACTACCAGGCTGAGCAGGGAGGTCTCGGCGGAGATCCGCAGGGTGGTGAGGAGGACCTCCAGGTTGGCGCCCTGGAGTGCGTTCGCGTACCAGTGCAGTGTCCAGCCACCCTCCTCGCCCTTGAAGCTGAGGAGCAGGGTGCTGAAGATCGGGTAGACGAACAGCACCAGCAGGTAGACGACGACGGGGGCGGCCGTGAGCAGTCCGAAGCGGGTGCGGCGCTCGGACAGGGCGCGGCGCAGCCGGTGCAGCCGTCCCTTGCGGGCGGCGGGGGTCGCGGGGCCCGGGGCCGGGGGCGCCGGGGCGAGGAGGGATCCGGCCATGGATCATCCGCCTCCTTCCGCCGCGAACACGCTGACGTCGTCGGGGTGGGCCGTCAGGCTGACCTGCTCGCCGAGGACCGGGGCGCGTCCGGCCGGGAGTTCCAGCCGTACGAGACCGGTGTCGGCGTCGCCCGCCGGGCGGACGGTGACGCGGACGAGGGTGCCGACGTAGGTGACCGACTCAACGGTCCCCGTACAGAACCCGTCGCCGGGCGCACACAGTCCGAGCCGGCCCGGCTGGACCCCGGCCCGTACCCGTGCGCCCTCCGTTCCCGACTGCGGGCGGGCCTTGAGCAGTCCTCCCGTGTCGAGCCGTACGAGCGTGTACTCGGACGTCTGCTGCTGGACGCGGCCGGGGAGGAAGTTCGCCGCGCCGAGGAAGTCGGCGACGAACGGGGTGCGCGGGCGCTCGAAGAGCTCGCGCGGGGTGTCGAACTGGTCGATCCGCCCGTCCCGCATCACCGCGATGCGGTCGGACAGGACCAGTGCCTCCTCCTGGTCGTGCGTCACGTAGATGACGGTCAGGCCGAGTTCCTGCTGGATGCGCTTGATCTCGGTCTGCAGCTGGTCGCGCAGCTTCTTGTCGAGGGCGCCGAGCGGTTCGTCCATGAGGATCACCGGCGGCCGGTAGACCAGGGCGCGGCACAGCGCGACACGCTGCTGCTGACCGCCGGACAGCTCGCGCGGCCGGCGCCGGGCCAGGGCGGAGAGCCCGGCCATCTCCAGGGTCTCGCCGACCCGCCGACGCAGCTCCGCCTTGGGGACATCGCGCAGTTGCAGCGGAAAGGCGACGTTCTCCCACACCGTCATGTGCGGGAACAGCAGGTACTGCTGGAAGACGAAGCCGAGGCCGCGCTTCTGCGGGGCCAGCCGGGTCACGTCACGGCCGCCCACGACGATGCTGCCGGAGTCGGGTTCGCAGAACCCGGCGATCATCATCAGGGTGGTGGTCTTGCCGGACCCGGAGGACCCCAGGAAGGTGACGAACTCGCCGCCCGCGATCTCCATGGAGACCGTGTCGACTGCGGTCACGCCTCCGTACGTCTTGCGGAGGTCCGTGACGGAAAGAGGCTTTCCGGTGCCGGTCCCCGGCGGCGGGGAGACCGCCGGGGACGTCTGGAGCTCGGACGTCAGATGCAGCTCAGCCATTGACCCACTCCTGCCAGCGGTTGGAGACGGCCGACTCGTTCTTGATCCACCACTCGACGTCCAGGTCGAATCCGGACTTCAGGTGCTCGGGCGAGCTGGCCAGGTTGCCGGCGGCGGCCGGGGAGAGCTTCTTGTAGGCGGCGGGCACGACCGGGGCCATCGGGTAGAGCTCGGCGTAGGCGGCCTGGATGTCGGGACGCAGCGCGAAGTCGATCAGCTGGTAGGCGGCGTCGGAGTTGGCTGCGCCCTTGGGGACACAGAAGCCGTTGCTCTGCCGGCGGGCGCCGTTCCACTGGTACGCCATCGGCGAGCCGCCCTTGATCAGGGCGTCGAGGCGGCCGTGCCAGACGCTGGTGGCGACGACCTCCTCGCGGCCCAGCAGCACGCCGGGGAGGGCACCGGTGTCCCAGTACTTGCGGACGGATCCCTTGATGTTGTCGAGAGACTTGAAGGCGCGGTCGACGTCGAGCGGGTACAGCTTGTCCAGGGGCACGCCGTCGGCGAGGAGGGCGAACTCCAGCTCGGGCAGGTCGGCGTCCCGGGCCTGGAGGGCGCGGCTGCCCTTGAACGTCTTGGTGTCCCAGAAGTCCGCCCAGTTCTCCGGCTTCCTGCCATCGAAGGCATCGGTACGGTACGCCATGACGCTGGCCCAGTAGTTCTTGCCGACGCCATGGCTCATCATCAGGTTCTCGGCGATTCCGGCGTTCTTGGTGCTCTTCAGCCGGCCGTAGTCGAGCTCGATGGTGGCGTCTTCGTCCTTGAAGCGCACGATGTCGGCCAAGGAGGTGTCGATCAGGTCGAACTGCGGGCGGCCCTGCTTGATCTGGGCGAGCAGCTGCGCGTACGCGATGTTCACCACCTTGATCTGGATGCCGGTCTCCTTGGTGAACGCGTCGTAGACCGCTTTCTGGTTGGCCTCGCCGTACGTGCCACCGCTGTTGCGGACGACAAGCGTCTTGGAACTCTTGCCATCGGAGCCGGCGCTGGCCCGACTGGTGCCGGTGCCGCAGCCGCTGAGGGCGGACGCGGCGGCGAGACCCGCCGTGGCTCCGCCGACTCCGCGCAGGAACAGCCGGCGGTCTATCCGGGCGCCACGCGGCAGAGCCGCATATCGATTCGTCATCGTGTGCCTCCTGGGGTGGTACTACGTGGGAAGGGGGGCGGTCGGGGTGAGGCGCTACGGGCGGGAGTCCGCCTCGTCGGGTACGTCACCCAGGCCGGGGGTCCGGAGGGAGTCGGTTCGCGCAGCCGTGTCGGGGTCCCACGGGATGGCGATGGCGGCCAGCTCGGCGCCCTGGGTGACGGTGAGGCCGTGCATGCCGTAGAAGATCCGGCCGCCGGCCGGTGCGTGGACGGTGTGCTCCCGGCCGTCGGCCGGGTCGACGATGTGGCCGAGGACGTCGTCTTCCGCGACCTCGCCGATGACGTCGGCGTCGAAGGAGAACTGCGGGTACCACAGGCCGGTGGCCTCGGCTGTGACGCCGGCGGACCAGACCCATTCGCGGATCGGTGCCGGGGCGGAGCCGTCCGGGTCCAGCGTGCCCAGGTGGCGCAGCGCCCGGAGGAGGCCGTCGATGCGGCGGAGGGCCGTGGCCTCGTCGCGCTGTCCGAGTTCGCCCACCTCGACGAGGACCGCCGAGATGCCCCGTCGGGCGGCGGCGGCGTGGCTGTTGCCGCCCTCGGCCGTCAGCCCGAGGATGACGTCCTCGATGCCGAAGGACCCCGCCAGTTCGGCGGTCGCCTTGTCGAGGTCGGGGTCGCCGGTCAGGCGGTAGCCGACGAAGTCCCGCAGGACCTGGTCGATTCCGCCGCAGTGCAGGTCGATGTAGACGTCGGCGCCGTCGACCAGGTGGGCGAAGAGCCAGGCGGCCAGCCGCTCGGTGGGGCCGCCGTCCGGGGTTCCGGGGAAGACGCGGTTGATGTTCACGCCGTCGACCGGGGAGACGTTGAGCCGGCCCTCGTAGACGGCGGGCGGGTTGGCGACCGGGCAGATGATCAACTGCCCGCGCACCTGCTCCGGTTCCAGCAGGTTCGTCAGCCGCGCGACGGCGTCGATGGGGGTGAACTCGCCGCCGTGCACGCCCGCGGTGATGACGACCCGGGGGCCGGGGCGGGTGCCGTTGATCAGGGTCAGCGGGATGTCGACGGTGCGGGTGCCGAGATCGGCCCGGACGGTGCCGCGTGCCTTGGCGCCGGGCCCGGCCTCCAGGGAACCGACGGAGAGGGTGGTGTCGTTCATGGTCATGCCTCCGTGCGGCCGACGGTGGAGATGAACTCGATGGGCTGGGGGGAGGTGCCGTCCAGGGCGAGGTCCGCGGCGATGTCGCCGAAGGCGGGCGAGAGCTTGAAGCCGTGGCCGGAGAAGCCGGCGAGAAGGACGACGCTCTCGGCGCCGGGCAGCGGGCCGACCAGCGGGCGGCTGCTCTCGGTGTAGCCCTCCATGTAGACGGAGAGCCGCGTGGGGTCCGGGTGCAGATCCGGCATGTGACGGCCGATCAGCTCGCTGAAGATCTCCAGCTCCCCCGGCTGCACCGTCCGGTCCAGCTGGTTGGGGTCGCCGGCGGGCCGGTGCAGCGCGCGGGACAGGCCGAGCTTTACGGAGATGCCGTCCGGGGAGGGCAGCCCGTAGCAGTGGGTGGGTGCCGTGCGGATGAAGGCGGGACGCTCCTCGCCGAACCAGGCGTCGGTGGTGGGCACGTACCAGGCGCTGACGAGGCGGCGGATGTCCACCTCCCACGGCAGGTCGGGCAGCAGGTCGTTGACCCAGGGGCCGGGGGTGACGACGGCCGTGTCGAAGCGCTCGCTGCCGGCGTCGGTGCGGATCTCCACACCGCCCTCGACGGGGACGACCTCGCGGACCGTGGTGTAGCGGTGGATCCGGGCGCCCAGTTGCTCGGCGCGGCGGGCGGCGGTCTGGATCGTCAGCTCCGGGCGGATGAAGCCGGCGCGGCGGTCGAGCACGGCGGCATCGCCGTCCTCCAGCCGGTACTGCGGGAAGCGCTTGGCGAGGGCCTCGGCGTCGAGCACCTCGTGGTCGAGGTCGTGCTCGGCGATGGACTGGAGGACGGTCGCCATCTGGTGGTGCTCGGTCGGCCCCATCAGCAGGCATCCGGTCAGGCGGCGCAGCTCGCGGCCGGTCTCCTGCTGGAGCTGCTCCCAGAGGGCGTCGGCGTGCTTGAGCAGCGGCACGTACCGGGAGTCCTCGAAGTGGGCGCTGCGGAAGATGCGGGTCTCGCCGCCGGCCGCGCTGCGATCGTGGCCGGGGGCGTACCGGTCGTACCCGACGACCTCGGCGCCGCGGGCCGCCAGCCGCCAGGCGGCCTGGCTGCCCATCGTTCCGACGCCGACGACGGCGACGCGCTTCCTGGCAGCTGACACAGGGCTTTCCTTTCGTATCGCCGGGGCGCATGCTGAGCCCCTGCGTGAGGCTGTTCGATTCGAGGAGGTTTGGGCGAGGCCGGGCCCTTGGGGAAGCTCTCCGGCTGCATTCGCCCGGTCTTGGAGTCCGGCTCACCGCCTCGGGGCGCTCCCCGGGGGCCGTGCCACATTGTGGAATGCTGTGCTAGAATCTGGCACAGACAATGGCAGTGACACGAAGGGGAGTCAAGAGGGTGTCGGCCGGAAATTCCGAGGATTAACAGGGGGAAACCGGATGGAAATGAAGAGCGTCACCAGGTCGCTGCGCATCCTGGAGGCGGTCGCCCAGCATCAGCCGGTGACGGTCGGGGAGCTGACGAAGCTCTTCGGCCTCCCGAAGTCGACGGTGCAGCGCACGCTGGTCACGCTGGCCGAAGCCGGCTGGCTGAGGGCCAACCGCAAGGACACGACCCGCTGGGAGATCGGCGCACGCGTCCTGGCCGTGCGGCCCGCCGCCCTCCAGGGGTCCAGCCTGTTCGCGGCGGCCCGCGAGCCCATGGTCCGACTCCGGAACGCGGTGAACGAGACCATCCACCTGTCCGTCCCCGACGCGCTGCAGTGCATGGTCGTGGTGGACCGGGTGGACTGCGACCACCCCGTACGGACCTTCCACGCCATCGGCGACACCTCACCCCTGCACGCCACCGCCGTGGGGCGCGCCGTCCTCGCCCACCTGCCGAAGCAGGACGTCGAGGAGCTCATCGCGCAAGGGCTGGAGCGCTTCAGCGACGCGACACCCGCCGACCCCGACGCCCTCCGCGCCGAGCTGGACCGGATCCGAACCGACGGCTACTCGGTCAACCGCAACCAGTACCGGCCGGGGGTCTGCGCCATCGCCGCGCCCGTCCTGGACGAGGAGGGCGCACCGCTGGCCACCATCGCCGTCTCCATGCCCGAGTCGCGGTACGACGCGGACCGGGTGCCCGAGTGGGGCCGCCTGGTCGCCGATACGGCAGCGGAGATCACGGGACGCCGCATGGGCGCCTGAGCCTCCCGGCATCGACAGGGGCCGGCCGCACGCACTCGCGTGGGGCCGACCCCTTCCCGTTGACGCTCAGCCGAGCGCCGTGCGTGCCATATTGTGGAACGCCATGCTAGGATCCGGCACGATCGTGCCTGTGACTCCAGGAGGGGGTCATGAGGTGAGCAAGAGAAATCGTCAGAGCTGACGGGGACTTCGGATGGAAATGAAGAGCGTCACCCGATCGCTGCGCATCCTGGAGGCGGTCGCCCAGCACCAGCCGGTGACCGTCGGGGAGCTGACCAAGCTCTTCGGGCTGCCCAAGTCGACCGTGCAGCGCACCCTGGTCACGCTCAACGAGGCGGGCTGGCTGCGCGCCAACCGCAAGGACACGACCCGCTGGGAGATCGGCGCACGCGTCCTGGCCGTGCGGCCCGCCGCCCTCCAGGGGTCCAGCCTGTTCGCCGCCGCCCGTGAGCCGATGATCCGGCTCCGGGACGCGGTGAACGAGACCATCCACCTGTCGGTGCCCGACGCGCTGCAGTGCATGGTCGTCGTCGACCGCGTCGACTGCGACCACGCCGTACGGACCTTCCACGCCATCGGCGACACCTCACCCCTGCACGCCACCGCCACCGGACACGCGATCCTCGCCCACCTGCCGAAGTCGGAGGTCGACGAGCTCGTGGCAGGCGGGCTGGAGGGGTACGGCGAAGAGACCATCACCGACCCGGCGGAGCTCCGCGCGGAGCTCCGCCGGGTCAGGGACCGCGGCTACGCCGTGAATCACAACCACTTCCGGCCGGGGATCTGCGCGATCGCCGCGCCCGTACTGGACGGTGACGGCACTCCCCTGGCCACCGTGGTCGTCTCCATGCCCGACTCCCGTTTCGAGCCCGGCCGACTCCCCGAGCTGGGCAGGCTGGTGACCGACACCGCGTCGGAGATCACCGCCCGCCACCTCGGCTGACGCTCAGCGCACGGGCACCGCGAGGTACTGGTACTCCAGGAACTCGTCGATACCGACCCGGCCGCCCTCACGCCCGAGCCCGGACTGCTTGACCCCGCCGAAGGGCGCGGCCGGGTTGGAGACGAGGCCGGTGTTGAGGCCGACCATGCCGACCTCCAGGCGTTCGCTGACCCGCAGGGCGCGGTCCAGGCCCTCGGTGAAGACGTAGCCGACGAGGCCCCAGGGCGTGTCGTTGGCGCGGTCCACGACCTCGTCCTCGTCGTCGAAGGTGAGGATCGCGGCTACGGGTCCGAAGATCTCCGTGTCCATGAGGCGGCTCTCGGGGGACACGTCGGTGAGCACGGTCGGCGGGTAGAAGCAGCCCGGCCCCTCCGGAGTACGGCCGCCGACCAGCACGCGGGCGCCGCGCTCCACCGCGTCGGCGACGAGTTCCTCGACCTTGCCACGTCCGGCGGCGTCGATCAGGGGGCCGACGTCGACGCCCTCCCGGGTGCCGGGACCGACCACGAGCGCGCCCATCCGCTCGGCGAGGCGCCGTCCGAACTCGTCGGCCACCGACTCGTGCACGAAGAAGCGGTTCGCGGCCGTGCAGGCCTCGCCCATGTTGCGCATCTTGGCGACCATCGCGCCGTCCACGGCCGCATCCAGGTCGGCGTCCTCGAAGACGATGAACGGCGCGTTGCCGCCCAGCTCCATCGAGGTGCGGACGACGGTGTCGGCGCACTGGGCGAGCAGCAGCCGGCCGACGCCCGTGGAGCCGGTGAAGGACAGCTTGCGGATCCGCCCGCCGCGCAGGAGCGGTTCGCAGACCTCACCGGCACGGGAGGTGGTGACGACGTTCAGCACGCCGTCCGGCAGGCCCGCCTCTTTCAGGATTCCGGCCAGGGCGAGGCTGGCCAGCGGGGTCTGCGGGGCCGGCTTGAGGATCATCGTGCAGCCCGCCGCGATAGCCGGGCCGATCTTGCGGGTGCCCATGGCCAACGGGAAGTTCCACGGCGTGATCAGCAGGCAGGGACCCACCGGGCGGCGGGAGAGCAGCATGCGGTTACGGCCGTCGGGAAGCGTCCCGCAACCGCCGTCGATACGGACGGCCTCCTCGGAGAACCAGCGGAAGAACTCGGCGGCGTAGGCCACCTCTCCCCTGGCCTCGGCCAGCGGTTTGCCCATCTCCGACGTCATCAGGTGGGCGAGCTCGTCGGTGCGCTCGAGGATGAGTTCGTAGGCGCGGCGCAGGATCTCGCTGCGGGCCCGGGGTGCTGTGCGGGCCCACTCCGCCTGGGCCCGGACGGCCGCGTCCTCCGCGAGCTTGGCATCCTTGGGGCCCGCGTCGGCGACGTGGCAGAGGATCTCGCCGGTCGCGGGGTCGTCGACGGGCATGGTGGCGCCGTCGGCGGCGTCCACCCAGGCACCGCCGATGAACAACTGGGTCAGTACCTCGGTCATGTTGTCTCTCCTGGTTGATCGGCGGCGGGGTCGAGGAGTTCCGCGAGATGCAGGGCACGGACGTCCCGGTCACCGGTGAGGTGGTCGATCTGGGTGGCGCAGCTGAAGCCGTCGGCCACGACCGCCCGCCCGTCGAGGGCGTCGAGGCGGGGCTTCAGGGCCAGGTCTGCGACAGCCATCGAGGTGTCGTAGTGCTGTGCCTCGAAGCCGAAGTTCCCGGCGAGTCCGCAGCAGCCCTCGGCCTCGTCGACCGTGCGCACGCCGAGGCGGCGCAGCAGGTCAGCGGGGCGGCGGCCCTTGAAGGTGGCGTACTCGTGGCAGTGGGTCTGGAGGACGACGTTCTCAGGCAGCGACGGCGGGGTCCAGCCCTGGTCGGCAAGGTCGGTCAGGGCCCCGGTGAAGGTGTGGACGCGGCTCGCGACGCGTTGGGCTGCCTCGGTGCCGAGCAGTTCGGGCACATCACGTTTCAACGCTGCCGCGCAGCTCGGCTCGGCCACGATGATCGGCCGGTCGTCACCGTCGTCGAGGTGGGCCACGGTACGGGCCATGACCTTGCGGGCCACGGACAGCTGGCCGGTGCTGACCCAGGTGAGTCCGCAGCACAGTCCCTCCCGCGGCGTGCAGGAGACGCCGGCGTCGGCGAGCACGCGGCTCGCGGCTCCGGCGACCTCGGGACGGAAGGCCCGGGTGAAGCTGTCGACGAAGAGCACGGCCTTCGGGGGCGCGTTCGTCTTGGCCACGCGCAGGGACTTGCGCAGGGCGCGGCGAGAGGCGAAGGCGGGGATCTGGCGCTTCGTGGTCACTCCGCCGAGGCGGGCGAGGAGCCTGCCGAGCGGTCCGCGCAGCAGCAGATTGACCGGGCGGGCCACGTATCCGGCCAGGGCCGAGGTCAGCGGCAGCCAGCCCAGCGAGTAGTGGGAGCGCGGACGAAAACGGCCCTTGTAGTGCTGGTGCAGGAACTCCGCCTTGTACGTCGCCATGTCGACGCCGACCGGGCAGTCGCTGGAGCAGGCCTTGCAGGACAGGCACAGGTCGAGGGCATCGCGCACCTCGGTCGAGCGCCAGCCGTCCTGGACGGCCTCGCCGCGCACCATCTCCTGGAGCATGCGGGCCCGGCCGCGGGTGGAGTCGTTCTCCTCTCCCGTGGCCCGGTAGCTCGGGCACATGACGCCGCCCGCGTCGCTGCGGCAGCGGCCGACGCCGACGCAGCGGCGCACCGCGCCGGCGAAACCGTCCTCGTCATGGGGGAAACCGAACGACGTCTCGAGCATCGGCAGTTCACGCAGCGCGAGGTCGGCGTCCAAGGGCGCCGGGTCGACGATCACGCCGGGGTTGAGCAGCCCATCCGGATCGAGGGTCTTCTTGAACGCGGCGAACGCGGCGATCATGCGGTGGCTGTACATGACCTCGAGCAGCTCACTGCGGGCGCGACCGTCGCCGTGCTCACCCGAGAGCGTGCCGCCGTGCTCGACGACCAGGGCCGCTGCTTCGGTGAGGAAGCGGCGCATGACCGTCCGGCCGGCCTCGGTGGCCGGGTCGAAGTCGATGCGTACGTGGACGCAGCCCGCGCCGAAGTGCCCGTACAGCACGCCCGTCAGCCCGTGCGATTCGAGCAGCTTGCGAAAGCCGCGCAGGTAGGCCGCGAGGTTCTCGGGCGCGACGGCCGCGTCCTCCCAGCCGGGCCAGGACTCCCCGCCGTCGACGAGGCGGGCGGCGAGCCCGGCCCCGTCCTCGCGGACCCGCCACAGCGAACGCCGCTCGGCCGGGCTCTCCACGACCCGGCCGCCGGTCATCCGCCCCCGCGTCTTGAGAGCCTCGAGCAGCTCAGCTGCGCGAGCGTTCACCGCAGCCTGGTCGTCGCCTTCGAGCTCGACGTACAGCCAGGCCCGCCCCTCGGGCAGCCCGGTCACCGAATCCGCACCACGGCGGGCGCGCATGGTGGCGACGATCGCCTCGTCCATGCCCTCCACGGCGCTGGGCGACCAGCGCAGGATCTCCGGCACGTCCTCGGCCGCCTCGACCACATCCTCGTAGCCGAGCGTCAGCAGAGTGGATGCCTGTGCGGTCGCCACCAGGCGGACCGTCGCGGCGGTGACGACCGCACAGGTGCCTTCCGTGCCCACGAGCGCGCGGGCCATGTCGAAGCCGTTCTCGGGCAGCAGGTGCTGGAGCTGGAAGCCGGAGACCTGGCGCGGGATACGGCCCAGCTCGGTACGGATCAGCGCCAGGTTGTCCTCGACCAGCCGCCTGAGGCCGGCTTCGAGCCGGGCGACGCGCCGCACAGCCTCCGCGTCGCCCGGCTCCGCGGCCCGCAGCCCGGAGTGGTCGGCGACGGCCCGCACGCCGTCCGCCGTCACGATCTCCAGGGCCTCGACGTGGCCGCCGGTCCGCCCGTCGCGCACCGACCGGTTGCCGCACGCGTCGTTGCCGATCATGCCGCCGAGGGTGCAGCGGCTGTGCGAGGACGGGTCGGGGCCGAAGTCGAGCCCGTGCAGGGCGGTCGCGCCGCGCAGCGCGTCGAGGACGACACCGGCCTCGACCCGCGCGGTACGCGCCTCGACGTCGATGTCCAGGATCCGGTTCATGTACCGGGAGAAGTCCAGGACGACTCCGGGCCCGACGGCGTTGCCGGCCATGCTGGTGCCGCCGCCCCGGGCGGTGACCGGGACGCCCGTCTCACGGCAGGCCCGCAGCACCGCGACCACGTCGTCGGCGGTGCGCGGACAGGCCACGGCCCGGGGCGGCACACGGTAGTTGGACGCGTCGTAGGCGTAGGGGCCCGTCGCCCCCGGGCCGGTCTCCACCCGCAGGCGGGGCGCGATCTCGGCGATACGGGCCGTGAGACCCGCCAGGTCGCGGGTGGCTGTCGTCATCGCTCCGCCGCTCCCGACGTACCGGCCTCCACGGCGTTCGCCCAGGCCTGGAGACCCTCGTCCACGCCCGCCTCGTCGATGACGAGCGCCGGGATCATGCGGACCACCTGGTTCCAGGCCCCGCACAGCAGCAGGAGCAGGCCCTCGTCGACGGCGGCACGCTGCACACGGGCGGCGGCCTCGGGGTCGGGGCTGCCGTCTTCGGTGACGAACTCGGTGGCGAGCATGAGGCCGAGGCCGCGGACGTCGCCGATGCCCGGAGTCCGGTCGGCCACCGCCTCCAGGCCCTGGCGCAGCCGCTTGCCCATCGCCTCGGCGTTCTCGACGAGCTTCTCGTCGCGTACGACGTCGAGGGTCGCGCAGGCGGCGGCGCAGGCGACGGCGTTGGCGCCGTACGTGCCGCCCTGCGATCCGGGCCAGGCCTTGGTCATCAGTTCCTCGGAGGCAGCGATGCCGGAGAGCGGGAAGCCACTGGCCAGACCCTTGGCGGTGACGAGGATGTCCGGGGTGACGCCGAAGTGGTCGTGGCCCCAGAAGCGCCCGGTGCGGCCGACGCCGGTCTGCACCTCGTCGAGGATCAGCAGGAAGCCGTGCCGGTCCGCCCGCTCCCGCAGCCCTTCCATGAAGGCGCGGTTCGCGGGCACGTACCCGCCCTCGCCGAGCACCGGCTCGACGATGATCGCGGCTGTGTCGGCGGGCGAGGAGATCGTCTGGAGGGTGTAGTCGAGTTCCTTCAGGGCGAAGCGGGTGGCGGTCTCCTCGTCCCAGCCGTAGCGGAAGGCCGTCGGGAACGGTGTGACGACCACGCCGCTCATCAACGGGGAGAAACCGGACCGGAAGCGGATGCCGGAGGTGGTCATGGAAGCGGCGGCGACCGTACGGCCGTGGAAACCGCCGTGGCAGACGATGACGTTGGGCCGGCCGGTGGCCTGGCGGGCCAGCCGCAGCGCCGCCTCGACGGCCTCGCTGCCGGAGTTGGTGAAGAACAGGCTGTCCAGGCCGGCCGGCAGCACCTCGCCCAGCTTGTCGACGAGGCGGCGCAGCGGCTGGTGCATGACGGTCGTGTACTGGCCATGGATCAGCGTGCCCACCTGCTCCTGCGCCGCCGCCACGACCTTGGGGTGGCAGTGCCCGGTGCTGGTGACGCCGATGCCGGCGGTGAAGTCGAGGTAGCGGCGGCCGTCCTCACCGTAGAGGTGGACGCCCTCGCCCCGGGCCGCCACCACGGGTGTGGCCTGGCGAAGGTGCGGCGACAGTGCGGTCATTTCGTCTCCCGGCCGTACGTCGAGGTCTGATGGCTTGCTCAGCTCCGGTATCCGAGGATCCAAGCCGCCGCGAAAGGCGACAACGCGTGATCTGTCCAGCCGGAACGCGTTGTTCGGACGTTGTGTCAACCGCCGGACCCCTCGGGCACCGCCCGCCCCTCCCGTGGGCAGCTCTTGCGCAGGTCAGTGCCGCTTGTCAGAGTGACCGGGCGAGCAGGGAGACACCGTGAACGAGAACCACCCGACGGCCCCGGCCGGTCGCGCGCCGACCGTCGCCGACGTCCTGGCCCTGCCCGTCCTGGCCGCCGGACAGCCCCAGGTCGTCACAGGGCTGGCCCAGCTGGACCGGCCGGTGCGCTGGGTGCACATCACCGAGCTGACGGACCCGGCCTCCTTCCTCAAGGGCGGTGAGCTGGTCCTGACCACGGGCATGCCCCTGCCCGAGGACGCCGCGGGTGTCCGCCGGTACGTCGACGAACTCACGGAGGTGGGAGCGGCCGCCCTGGTCATCGAGCTGGTACGGCGCTACCACCGTCCGCCCGACGCCCTCGTCCAGGCCTGCCGCGCCCGGGGTCTGCCCCTGGTCACCCTGGCCCGGGACGTCAACTTCCTGGAGGTCACCCAGGTCGTCCACGCGCTCATCCTCGGCAGCCAGGCCGACGCGATGCGCCGGACGCAGCGCATCCACGAGGCGTTCACGGCCCTGACGTTGCGCGGCGCGGGCCCGGAGGACGTGGTGCGCGCGGCGGCGGAGATGAGCGGCCGGACGGTAGTCCTGGAGAACCTGGTGCACCAGGCGCTGATCTGCGAGCCGTCGGGAAGCACTGTGGAGGAGGCGCTCACCGACTGGGAACAGCGCTCCCGGGCGACCGCGCCCGGCGACCACACGGAGGTGGGCGGCCCGGAGGGCTGGCTCACCGCGCCGGTCTCCTACCAGGGCGAACGCTGGGGCCGACTGGCCATGCTCCCGCCCCCGGGCGACGGACCAGGCTTCGGGCCGGAGCACAACACCGTCCTGGAGAGAACGGCGATGGCCCTGACCGTCGCCCGTCTCATCCACTCCACGCCCTGGGAGCACACGGCCCACCGCAGCGCCCTGCGGGAGCTGGCGGAGCTGCGCCACCACTCTCCCGAGGACGCCCGCGCCCGTTGCGCCGCGCTCGGCCTGCCCACCCGGGACAGCCGCTTCCTGGCGATCCTCGTGGACCTGGGCACCGGTGCCGGGGGGAGCGAGCCCGAGGCGCGGCTGCACCGGGAGCTCAGGTCGGCGGGGGTCGCGGCGCTCGTCGGGGAGCTCTCCCCCGGCCGCCTCGGCGTCCTGCTGGCCCTACGTCCCTCCCAGCCCTGGCGGCCCGTGGCCGAACGCCTGAGCCGCACCGCGCTGAACCTGGTCCCGGAGGCGATCGTGAGCGTCGGTTCGGAGGTGGCGGAACTCGCCGACACCGCGCGCTCCTTCCGGGAGGCGGCCCGGGTCACCGAGGCCACGCCGCCCGGCCAGCCGTTGCCCGCGGACCGCTCCTTCCACGAGCTGCCGGACATCGACCTGCGCCGCCTGCTGTACGCCCTGCGCGAGGACACCCGCGTCCAGGACTACACCGAACGGCGGCTCGGCCGGCTCATCGACCACGACACCCGGCACGGTACCGACCTGCTGACGACCCTCGGCCACTACCTCGACGCCGCCGGCAACAAGACCACCGCGGCCCGCCGCGGCGGCCAGTCCAGGGAGACCATGTACCAGCGTCTGCGCACCATCGAGCGCCTCCTCGACACCGACCTCGAATCCGGTGAACGGCGCACCGAACTCCACGTGGCGCTCACGGCGTTGCGGGTCCTGCGCGCCGAGTGAGCGTCACTCGGGCCGAGGCCCCGCCTGCCGGACCAGCCGCCACTCCTGCGAGCCGTCCGCGGTCTCGTTCTGGAGGGTGAGCGGCGCCCCTCGGGACGCACCGGTCAGGTACAGGTCCGGGTTCTTCGCCGCCTGGAACCTGTAGGAGCCGTCGTCGGTCCTGATGACGTTCCAGCTGCCGGTGGCGTTGTCGTCGACCCACTGGCCGATGCGCTGCCCGGCGGAAGCGGTCCCGGTCCAGATCGCCGCCGCCCGGCCGCCGGACTTGTTCAGCAGGGTCGTACCGCCCTGCGGCCGGGTCACCACGTGCCAGTACTGCGTGTCCTTGTCCGTGGCCGAGCCGGCGTCCTCCAGGCGGACGTCGGGGACGTCGCCGTTGCCGATGTTCGCGTCGTTGGTCCTGCCGCCGGTGCCGATGACCTGGCCGGTCCGGCGGTTGACGAGCCGGTGGTAGGCGCCGTCCGAGCGGCCGAGGTCGACCTCGGCGTGGGCGATCGCCGACGTGTCCTGGTTGTTGAGGATCACGATGCGGCCGGTGCCCGCGACGTACTGGAGGTTGCGGCTGTAGCCGGCCCGCGAGGTCGTCTGGTACTCCTTCCACACCCCGTCGCCGCGGCCGCTGTCGTTGACCCAGACGTTGCCGCTGCCGGCCGCGTTGTAGACCAGGCGCCCGTCGGGGAGCCGGATGACGACCGGGCTGCCGCCGGTGGCGAGGGGGCGGGAACCGGCGTCGACCGGCAGGGAGGTGACGCCCTGCCCCGTGGGGGATCCGCGGTGGAACGCCAGCGGGTCGTCGGCGATCACGTACCTGGTGTCGGCTCCGCCGGCCCAGTACTCGAAGGTGAGCAGCCACTTGCCGTCCGAGGTCCGCACGACGTTCGTCATGCCCGGGCGCCCGCCGCCGATCTGCGTCTTGCCGCCGCCCATGTCCTGGGTGAGTCCCGCGACGTCCACGACGGGCTCGCTCCACCCGGCGGCGCGTCCGTCCCAGGTCTTGTGGACGAGGATCTGGCCGTGGGAGTCCGGGGCGGTGTCGTTCGCGGGGTCCGGTGTGGGCACACCGGTGACGGGGTCGAAGCCGATGTAGTCGTTCTCGTCGGAGTAGTAGCAGACGAGCCGGCCCTTGTGGACCATCAGATACGGCTCCCAGAGGGGGTCCACCTGCCGGTGCGTGTTCGCGGCGGCGACGTTCCTGCCGACGGCGCCCGCGCTGCCGCCCTGCCGGCCGCCGGTCGCGATGACGTTGACGACCTTCCACGACCTGCCCTCGTCCGTGCTGGAGTACAGCGCGATCGCCAGGTCCTCGCGGTCCCCGTCGTTGGACGGCGTCCAGTCCGGATCTGCCGCCTTGTGCTCGAGGTAGTACTGGTCGTCGCCCGACACGACGCTCGCGAGCAGCAGCGTGCCCTTCTTCAGCTTCCCGACCGCCTGGGGAAGCACGTAGAGGTACGGATTGGTCCAGTTGCTCGTGTACTTCGCGTACTTGGGATCGCGGGAGAGGTACGCCGGAGCCCGGACCTCCGACAGCGGCTGCCAGGACGTGCCGTGGTCGTCGCTCTTGTAGACCGGCAGCGTCTCTCCGTCGGCGCTGCCCGTCTCCGGTACGACGGTGGCCTTCTCGAACGACGCGACGAGACGTCCGCCCGGCAGTTGCGCCGACTTAGGGTAGACCGCGCAGTTGCCCCGGCCCTTCAGGCACGGCTCGTCCCCGAGCCGGCGCAGTCAGACGGGAGTCTGTGAGCGGTGTCGCGCCGCAGTCAAGACTCCGGCACCATCTGTCGAGGGAGGGGTTTCGATGAAGGACGCGTGCAGCGGAAGGGCCGACTGCGGAAGGGCCGGCCCTTGAGTGCCCGTCGGCGGATCGTCGTCGCCTGGGCGGGGGTGTGCCTGGCCGGTCTGGTCGGCACGCTCGCGCTCAACACCGAGTCGTACACGGGTGGCTCGGGCTCCCCCGCCGAGGAGCCGACGCCGACCGGCACGTACGCCGTCGACTGCCAGGAGATCGCCGACCACATCGAACAGGCCCGGGCCGAGGCCAGGCGCGAGCATCGGGAAGCGCTCGGGCCGTCGCCGACCGCGGGGTACCAGTCGGTCATCGTCGGGGACGTGGCCGTGCCGGAGGAGTGCGCCGAGGAATTCGACGACCTCGGGGTGGGAACACCCTGACGCAGGCTCAGGTGTCGAAGTCCACCGTCAGGGTGTCCGACACCGGGAACGACTGGCAGGTGAGGACGTAGCCCGCGTCGACCTCGGCCGGTTCGAGGGCGAAGTTGCGGCGCATGTCGGCCTTGCCGTCGGTGACCAGGGCGCGGCAGGTGCCGCAGACCCCGCCCTTGCAGGCGAACGGCAGGTCCGGGCGGGTCTGCTGGGCACCTTCGAGGATGGTCCGCTCGCGGGGCAGGGCGGAGGTGGTGGAGCGGCCGTCGAGGGTGACGGTGACCTGGCTGACCGGGCCGGAGGGGCCCGCCTCGGCGTGCTGGACCTCGCGGACGGGCTCGTCGTCGGCGTAGAACAGCTCCTGGTGGACGCGGTCGCCGGGCACGCCGAGGCCGGCCAGGACCTCTTGGGCGGCGCGGACCATACCGTGCGGCCCGCACAGCCACCAGTGGTCGGCGGACTCCACGTCGACCAGCGCGTCGACGAGTGCCGACAGCCGTTCGGCGTCGAGGCGGCCGGAGAGCACCTCGGCCTCGCGGGGCTCACGGGAGAGGACGTGGGCGACCTGGAAGCGTGCCGGGTAGAGGTCCTTCAGGTCGGCCAGCTCGTCGGCGAACATCACGGTGCCGGTGCGGCGGTTGCCGTAGAGGAGGGTGACCGTCGAGCGGGAGCCGGCGGCCAGGACGGACTCGGCGATGGAGACCATGGGCGTGATGCCGGAGCCGGCCGCGATCAGGACGTGGTGGCCGGGGGTGGTGAGGTCGGGTGTGAAGGCACCGGTGGGCGCCATCACCTCGACGGTGTCACCGGGGCGTACCTCGCGCACCAGCCAGGAGGAGAACAGGCCGCCGGGTACGACCCGGACGCCGATGCGCGGTGCCGTGCCGGCGGGTGAGCAGATCGAGTACGAGCGGCGCTCGTCCCGGCCGTCGATCTCGCGCCGCAGGGTGAGCGACTGGCCGGGCGCGAAGGCGAACTCCTCGGCCAGCTCGGCCGGGATGTCGAAGCTGACGGCAGCCGCGTCCTCGCACAGCGGCTGCACGGCGGCGACCCGCAGGGAGTGGAAGACCGGACGTCGGCGGGCACGCGCGCGTGCCGCCGGGGCGGGGGCCGGCTCCATCAGGTCCTCCATCAGATCTCCTTGACGTACTCGAACGGCTCGCGGCAGGCGAGGCAGCGCCACAGGGACTTGCAGGACGTGGCGCCGAAGCGGGAGGTCTCCTCGGTGTCGGGATGGCCGCAGCGGGGGCAGGGCACCGAGCGGCGGGTCGGCGACAGCACGAGCGGGACCGGGCCGGCTGCTCGCGCGGGCGCGGCCCCGGGCGGGGCGATGCCGTGCTCGGCGAGCTTGCGGCGGCCGGCCGCCGTGATCCAGTCGCTGCTCCAGGGCGGGTCGAGGACCGTGCGGATCTCCACGCGCGCGTACCCGGCGTCCCGCAGCCGGGCTGCCACGCCGGCGCGCATCTCCGCCATGGCCGGGCAGCCCGAGTAGGTGGGGGTCAGGCTCGCGACCACCGTGCCGTCCGGGCTCAGCGACACCTCGCGCAGCACTCCGAGGTCGGCCAGGGTGAGCATGGGCAGTTCGGGGTCGGGCACCTGCTCGGCGATGCGCCGGGCCCGTCGCGCGTCCAGCAGTGTGGTCACCATGTCGCCTCCGGGTGGGCGCGGGCCACGCCCTGCAACTCGGCCAGCAGCGGGGCGAGATGCTCGGTGTGCTCCCCGGTGCGGCCCGAGCCGGGCAGCGGCCGGTAGACGGGCATGGGCAGCCCGGCCGCCTCGGTGACCTGGCGCAGGACGGCGACGACCGCGTCCCGTACGTCGTGCGCGGTGAACAGCTCGCCCAGGTAGGGGGCGACCTGCTCCAGCGCCCTGCGCGTCCGCCGGTGCGACTCCTCGGTGCCGTCACCCAGCCGTACCGCCCACTCGGCCGCGTACTGCCGGTGGTAGGCCAGCTCCTTCACACCCTTGGCGGCGATCGCCGCGAGCACCGGGTCGCGGTGGGCGGTGAGCCGCTCGAAGTGCGCGAGGCGCCAGCTGGAGAACACCAGCAGTCGCACGATCGAGAACGCGAAGTCGCCGTTGGGGAGTTCGGCGAGGCGTATGTTGCGGAACTCGGCGGCGTCGCGGAAGTAGGCGTAGGCGTCCTCGTCGCGCCCGGTCCCGTCGACCTGTCCCGCGCGGGAGTACAACAGGCGGGCCTGGCCGAGCAGATCGAGCCCTGTGTTGGCCAGCGCCACCTCCTCCTCCAGCTCGGGCGCCCGCGTGGTCCACTCGGCCAGCCGCTGGGCCGAGACCAGGGCGTCGTCGGCCAGGGTGACGCAGAGGTCGGCCAGTTCCCCGGCGTCCACGCCGTCGGGCACGGCGGTGTCCACACCGTGCAGGGGATCCTCGAAGCCGGTGCCGTAGGCCCAGCGGGTGTCGTCCTCGTGCCCCTCGGCGAGGGTCATGTAGACGTGATCGTCACTCATGCCCTGCTCCTCAGATATGCGGGACGTCGTCGGGGATGTCGTAGAAGGTCGGGTGCCGGTAGACCTTGTCGGCGCTGGGCTCGAAGAACGGGTCCTTCTCGTCGCGGGTCGAGGCGGTGATGTGCTCGGAGCGCACGACCCAGATGCTCACGCCCTCGTTGCGCCGTGTGTAGAGGTCCCGGGCATGCGTGAGGGCCATGCGGTCGTCGGCGGCGTGCAGCGAGCCCACATGGACGTGGTTCAGCCCGCGCTTGCCGCGCACGAACACCTCGTACAACGGCCAGTTCTGCTTCTCGGCGGTCATGCCACCGCTCCCTTCTCCACGGGGGCGGCCTGCTTGGCCGCGTGGGCGGTCGCCGCCTCACGCACCCAGGCACCCTCCTCATGAGCCGTCCGGCGCCGCTCCATCCGCTGGGCGTTGCACGGACCGTCGCCCTTGATGACCCGCATCAGCTCGTCCCAGTCGGGAGTGCCGAAGTCGTGGTGCCCACGCTCCTCGTTCCACCGCAGCTCCGGGTCGGGCAGCGTCACACCGAGCTTCTCGGCCTGCGGGACGGTCATGTCGACGAAGCGCTGACGCAAGTCGTCGTTGCTGTGCCGCTTGATCTTCCAGGCCATGGACTGCGCCGAGTTGGGCGAGGCGTCGTCGGGCGGGCCGAACATCATCAGGGACGGCCACCACCAGCGGTCCACCGCGTCCTGCACCATCTCCCGCTGCGCCGCGGTCCCCCGCATCATCGTCATCAGCAGCTCGTAGCCCTGCCGCTGATGAAACGACTCCTCCTTGCAGATCCGCACCATCGCCCGCGCGTACGGCCCGTACGACGACCGGCACAGCGGCACCTGGTTGCAGATCGCCGCCCCGTCCACGAACCAGCCGATCACCCCGACGTCCGCGAAGCTCAGCGTGGGGTAGTTGAAGATCGAGGAATACTTCTGGCGGCCCTCGATCAGCCGCTCGGTCAGATCCGCGCGGTCGGCACCCAGCGTCTCCGCCGCCGAGTACAGATACAGCCCGTGCCCGGCCTCGTCCTGGACCTTCGCGAACAGAATGGCCTTGCGGCGCAGCGACGGCGCACGCGTGATCCACTCGCCCTCCGGCTGCATGCCGATGATCTCCGAGTGCGCGTGCTGCGCGATCTGCCGCACCAGCGTCTTCCGATAGCCCTCCGGCATCCAGTCGCGCGGCTCGATCCGCTGGTCCCGCGCGATCGTCGCGTCGAAGTGCTGCTGGAGAACCGGCTCGGCGCCGTCCGCCCCCCGGGGGCTGGAGTGTGTCGTGTCCATCCGTCCCACTTCCCAACCGACCATTCGTTCGGTCCATCATAGAACGACCCCGGGGGCCTTGGTAAGACCCTGATCCTTGACAGGCCCCGAGGCGGCTGGATTACTTGGCAACGCCGAAGCTAACCGAATGGTCGGTCGGGTTACAAGGTGGTGCGTGAAGTGAGCCGGACAGCTGACACGGCGGCAGGGCCCCGGCGGGGCGAGCCCCTCCCCCACGGCCTGCTGGACGACGGCGAGCGCCTGTCACGCGAGGAGCTGCGCGATCTCCAGCTCGACCGTCTGCGCCGGAGTCTGCGCCACGCCTACGACAACGTGGCGACGTACCGGAACAAGTTCGACGAGGCCGGTGTCGGACCTGACGACTGCCGCTCGCTGGAGGACCTGTCCCGGTTCCCCTTCACGACCAAGGCGGATCTGCGCGACACCTACCCGTTCGGCATGTTCGCCGTCCCCATGGACCAGGTCCGGCGCGTCCACGCCTCCAGTGGCACCACCGGCCGTCCCACGGTCGTCGGCTACACGGAGAACGACCTGACGATGTGGGCGGACCTGGTCGCCCGCTCGATCCGTGCCGCGGGCGGTCGCCCCGGGCACAAGGTGCATGTCTCCTACGGATACGGCCTGTTCACCGGCGGCCTCGGCGCGCACTACGGGGCCGAACGGGCCGGGTGCACCGTCATCCCCGCCTCGGGGGGCATGACCGCACGCCAGGTGCAGATCATCCAGGACTTCCAGCCCGAGATCATCATGGTCACCCCCTCCTACATGCTCACCCTCCTCGACGAGTTCGAGCGTCAGGGCGCCGACCCGCGCTCCACCTCCCTGAAGGTCGGGATCTTCGGTGCCGAGCCGTGGACGGAGGAGATGCGCCGCGAGATCGAGGAGCGCATGGACGTCCACGCCGTCGACATATACGGCCTGTCCGAGGTCATCGGCCCGGGTGTCGCCCAGGAGTGCGTGGAGACCAAGGACGGGCTGCACGTGTGGGAGGACCACTTCTACCCCGAGGTCGTCGACCCGCTCACGGGCGAGGTGCTGCCCGACGGCGAGGAGGGCGAACTGGTCTTCACCTCCCTCACCAAGGAAGCCCTGCCGGTCGTCCGCTACCGCACACGCGACCTGACCCGGCTGCTGCCCGGCACGGCCCGTCCCGCCTTCCGTCGCATCCAGAAGATCACCGGCCGCTGCGACGACATGATCATCCTGCGTGGGGTGAACGTCTTCCCCAGCCAGATCGAGGAGATCGTGCTGCGCACGCCCGGCGTCGCCGCGCACTTCCAGATCGAGCTGTCCCGGCGCGAACGGACGGACCACATGACCGTCCGCGTCGAAACTCGCCCCGGCACGCCCGCCGACCGGCGCGAGGCCGCCGCCCGAGCGATCGCGAAGGACGTCAAGGACGGAGTCGGTGTGACCGTCGACGTGTCGATCGTCGACCCGGAGACCCTGGAGCGCTCCCTCGGCAAGCTCCGCCGGGTCAAGGACCTGCGCGGGAAGCGGTAACACCGCCCTCACAGGCAGTACCGCGCCTCGGGAGCGGTGACCTCCTCGGGCACGCCCGCTTCGGATGCGGCCGGTTTGCGGATCAGGAGCAGTGCCGCGTCGTCGTGCAGCCGGCCGCCCACATGGGTCAGCAGCTCGTCGTGGAGCGCGCCGAGGGTGTGGGCCGGCTCGCGGGACACGTGTCGCTCCAGTCCTTCGGCGAGCGGATAGAAGGATTGCCCGTGGTCCCGGGCTTCGGTGACCCCGTCGGTGTAGAGCAGCAGCTGGTCACCGTCGGCGAAGGGAAGCACGTGGAGGCTGGGCCCGTGACCGGCGAGGGCTCGCAGCCCGAGAGGCGGGGACGGATGAGCGGGCTCCACCGGAGTGACGTTCCCGGAGGCGCGCACCAGCAGCGGAGGCGTGTGTCCGCAGTTCACCACCTCCAGGTGCCCGTCCTGCGGGTAGCCCGCGACCACGGCGGTGACGAAGTCGTCGTGACCGAGGTTGCGCGCCAGACTCCGCTCGATCCTGTCGACCACGGCGAGGAGGTCGGCCTCGTCGTGGGCGGCCTCGCGGAAGACACCGAGCACCAGCGCGGCGGTCCCGACGGCGGGCAGTCCCTTGCCGCGCACATCGCCGACGATCAACCGCACCCCGTGCGGGGTCGGTATCAGGGCGTAGAGGTCCCCGCCGATACGGGCCTCGGCCGCCGCGGCGCTGTAGCGGACGGCCACCTGGAACGGTCCGACGGTCGACGGCACGGGCTTGAGCAGTGCGTGCTGGGCGGTCTCCGCGACCGATCGGACGGCCGCGAGCACCCGTTCCCGGCGCCCCCGCAGGACACTGGCCAGGCCGCTCGCGAGGGTGACGGCCACCAGGGCGGACAGTACGGCGGCAAGTTCCCGGCCCGGGATACCGTCCCGGAAGCCGAGCGTCGCGCCGAGCGCGACGGCGAGGAAGCCCACCCACAGGACTCCGCGCGGCCCGTTGGTCGTGGCCGCGAGGGCCGGCCCGGCCGCGAGCAGGGGGAGCCAGATCATCCCGGCTCCGCCGGCGAGGTCGACGAGCACGATGACGGTGACGATCAGTACGGGCAGGACGGGCGTACCGGCGGCCAGCTGCGCGAATGCGCGTCTGCGGGCCGAGGCCCGGGTACCGGCCACTCGGTTGCTGAACGGCCGTACGGCCCAGTGGTCGTCACCAAGGTCTCGGGTCTGGCTCATGTCTGTATCCGTGATCCTCACCTGTGAGCGGGGGCGCGGGGCTGGGGGCGCATCCCTGAAATGTCTGTTTCATCCAGAAAACGGGGTGAGCTGGGGCACCGGCAAGGAGCGGATTTTCAGATAGTGAGCGAGAGGCCCCGCGTCACCCGGCTCGCGGTCGGGAGCAGCCGTGCGCTGATCTCCGGCAGCCGGGAGAGCCGGTTCGCCGGCAGCGAGACGCCGAGGGAGCCGAGGATGTCCCCGCTGTAGACCGGGACGGCGACGCAGACCGTGCCGAGGGCGTACTCCTCCAGGTCCGTGACGGCCGGGGGTGAGGTGTCCAGCCGCCGGAGCAGTTCCGGCAGGCTGGTGATGGTCCGTGGTGTGAGGTCGGCGAGGTGGTGGCGGGAGAGGTAGTCCTTGCGGGCCTCCTCGTCCAGTTCCCTGAGGACGGACTTGCCCAGCGCCGTCGCGTGCCCCGCGTCCTCGAAGCCCACCCAGAGATCGACGCGGGGCGTCCCGGGGCCGTCGACGATCTCGGCGACCCGGATCTCGCCCTCCTCGTAGAAGGTGAGATAGGCGGGGGCCGTGAGCTCGTCCCGCAGCGCGGCGAGCGTGGGCCGGACGCGGCTGAGCAGCGCCTGCGCGCGGCCCGTGGTCCGAATGGTCTGCAACTTGTCGCCGAGGACGAACCCGCCGTCGTCCAGTTTCCGCACGTACCCGTCGTGCACCAGTGTCCGCAGCAGGTGATAGGCGGTGGCCAGAGGCAGGCCGGTCTCACGCGCCAGCTGCTTGGCCGGCGCGCCGTTCTGGTGCGCGCTCACCGCCTCCAGCAGACGCATGGCCCGCTGGACGGAGGTGATGAGCGTGGGGCCGTCTTGCGCACCCATAGGACCAGCGTGCGTCAGCGGTACGGCGCGGGCAAGGCGGGGTGGAGGCCGCGCCGCCTCGCCGGGCTGACGGCGGCTGCCGCCCCGGCGGTTACCGGGACGGCGGAGGTGCGGTCGAGGCGCGCACCACGAGTTCGACCGGGGGGTCGTTCGCCGGTGGCGGTTCCGCGTCCGGTTTCTCGATGGCCTGCACCAGGAGCCGGAGTCCCTCTCGCGCCACGGCGTCGAAGGGCTGGCGCACCGTGGTGAGCGGTGGGGTCACATACGCGGCGACGGGGATGTCGTCGAAGCCGACCACGCTGATGTCGTCCGGAACCCGCCGTCCGGCCTCCGTCAGGGCGCGGATCACGCCGATGGCCATGTCGTCGTTGGCGGCGAACACGGCCGTGACGTCACTGTCGGCGGCGAGTACGCGGCCCGCCTCGTGGCCCGACGCGGCCGACCAGTCGCCGACGAGCACGGCCGGCTGCTCGCTGCCCCGCGCCGCGAGGGCACCGCGCCAGCCCTCCATGCGGTCCCGGGCGGCGAACCACCGTTCGGGGCCCGCGAGGTGGTGGACCGTCGTGTGGCCGAGGTCCAGCAGGTGTTCGGTGGCCGTGCGCGCGAGGAGTTCGGCGCCGACGCCGGTGGCGACGGTCCGGGTGCCACCGAACGCGGCCGGCGCCCCGAGGACGAGGACCGGCACGTCGACGCTGAGGGAGACCGCTCCCTCGTCGATGGGCTCGGAGACGACGATGCCGTCCACGCCCTGCTCCAGCAGCGACTCCACGGCGCCGACGACACCTCCCGGGTCGCCTTCCAGCGTGTTGACCACCCGGAGCGCGTATCCCGCGTCCCGCGCGGCCCGCTCGACGCCGATCAGGAGCGAGGCGGGCCCGTAGAGGGCGGTGCCGAGCGTGACCACGCCGATGGAGCGGGTCCGCCCGGAGGCCAGTGCTCTGGCCGCGCTGTTCAGCCGGTAACCGAGTTCCCCGGCCGCCTCCAGCACCCGCCGGCGCACCTCGTCGGAGACGTACCGCTCCCCGTTGAGGACCCTCGACACCGTCTTCTGCGAGACGCCGGCCAGCCGGGCCACGTCCACGCTGCGCGGCGCGGGGCCGCCGGCCCGTCCTCCCCCTGGCGTCATGCGTCTCTCCCTGTGTCCTGCCGGACTGCGCAGTCATGCGTACGCGGTGAAACGAGCCGCGTCAAGAAGCCGGGCGTGCGCTCAGCTCGTCACCCGGTACGTCACCTCGTCGAAGTCCGCGTGGTGCCTGGCCCCGGTGAGGTCCCAGGCCCACAGACCGGCGAACGCGCCCGTGAAGCCGAGGGAGCGGACCTGGCCGTCCTCGATGTGCTCGGCGTGCTCGTCGGACAGGACCGTCGCGTCCAGGGCGGCGCCGAACGGCTCCCAGCCTCCGCCCGCGTCGTACCGGAAGCGCAGCTCTGCCCCGTCGAAGTCCAGGCCGAGCCTCAGCCGCGTGGTGTCGCCGAGCCGCGCCTGACCGGCCTCGTCGACGGTCAGCACGCCCCGGTCGCAGCTCGCGACGCGCAGGACGGTCCGCCCCTCGTCGTCCACGGTGACGTGCAGGTGGTACCAGTTGCGGGTGTTGTAGTACGCGGTGATCCCGGCCAGGTGCTGGAACGTGAGGGGCCGGTACTCCATCGTCGCCTCGAAGGAGCAGCGTGCCGATGTGACGCGGCGCGCCATCAGGCTGGGTCCGACCAGGCTCTGCGGCGAGCGGCCGCCCCGAAGCCGCAGGTGGGAGGGGCGTTCGGCGAGGGAGGCCCAGTCGGGGGTCGCGGGCCGGCGCAGGGTCGACCAGTGGGGCCCCAGGGTCGGCCCGTCGAATCCGTCGAATCCGTCGAACCCGTCGCCTTCGGCAGAATCGTCGAATCCTTCGGTGCCGTCCCCCTCCGCGTGATCCCTCCCGGACGGCGCCGAGGACAGGCCAGGACCCGGCACCTTCAGGGCGGGGAGCCCCGTCTCCGTGCGCAACCAGCCGTCGGCGGTCCACGTCACGGGCGCCAGTGCCGTCTCCCGTCCCAGCACGCACGGCCCTCGACGCCCGTGGGGCCGGGCCACGAGGTAGGCCAGGTACCACCGGCCGTCCCCGGTCTCCACCAGGCTGCCGTGCCCGGCCTTCTGGAGGGGCAGGTCGGGGTGGTCGCGGGCGGTGAGGAGCGGGCCGTTCGGGTCGCGCTCATAGGGGCCCGTCAGGGTGCGCGAGCGGGAGACCGTGACCTGGTGGTCGTAGCCCGTGCCGCCGTCCGCGGTGAGCAGGTAGTACCAGTCGCCGTGCCGGTAGAGGTTCGGGCCTTCGATCCAGCCGGCCTGTGGCGGCAGCTCGATCCGCACGGGGTCGCCGGTCAGGCGGCGCTCGGCACGGTCGTAGCGCCGGGCCTCCAGGCCCGCGGAGCCGCCGTGGCCGGGGCGCCAGTCGTGGACCAGGTTCAGCAGCCGGCTGTCCGCTCCGTCGTGGAACAGGGAGGCGTCGAAGCCCCGGGCGTGCAGCGGCACCGGATCCGACCAGGGGCCCTCGACGGAGGGCGCGGTGACCAGGTAGTTGGGGCAGTCGGTGAAGCCGCCCGAGTACGTGGAGACGTTGCTGTAAACGAGGTGGAAGAGGCCGTCCGCGTGGGTGAGGCTCGGCGCCCACACGCCGCCGGAATCGGGGCAGCCGGTCAGGTCCAGCAGGCGGGTGTCGGCGAGGGCACCGCCGAGGGGGCGCCAGTGCACCAGGTCGGTGGAGTGGTGCAGGCGCACGCCGGGGTACCACTCGAACGTCGATGTCGCCAGGTAGAAGTCCGGCCCCACCCGCAGGATCGACGGGTCCGGGTGCGAGCCGGGCAGGACCGGGTTGCGGATGACGCCGACCGGCCGGTTTCCCATGTGATGTCCCCTCGTGACGCCCGCTCCGGCGTGCGCCGGGTGATCACCGCAGGACCGTAATGTCGAATACGTTCGCGAGCAACGCCGGCCTGAAAGGTTTTCCGGGGCCGCGACGGTGTCGTGGGCCCGTCCTCCGGCCGCACGTCATTACCGGGTCTGCCAACTCCAGTAGGGCACAGCTCTCTTGACACTTCATCAGCTCCCTCCTACGTTGCGAAAACCTTTCAGGTCGTTTCCGTGCTCTTCCCGGTCCGGACAGGGAGCATCCGATGAGAAGACCGCAGGTTCTGCTGGCCGCACTGGTGCTCGGCGTCTGTTCCCTCGTCCCGGCCGGACCGGCCGCGGCGGCGCAGACCATCGGGTTTCCCACCTTCAGCGGCCCCTCGATCCCCGCTCCGCCCGTCGCCCACACGCCGGGCGACATGATGCGGGCGATCTACGACGCGGAGAGCTCGGGGACCGACTTCTGGATGGACCGCCTGCTGGCCCGCTCTGGCGACGACCCGGCCGGCCCCTGGCTGATGAGCCGGGGACGCGCGGTCTTCATGAAGGAGCACGACCCCGCCCGGTTCGGCTTCGGCGGCAAGGTCGCCTACTGGGAGAGCATCACCGGCAACAACGCCTACACCGTCGCGGTGTCCCCGGGCACCTTCGCCGAGCAGGTCTCGCAGCGCCGGCAGACGCCCAGCCACTGGAAGAGCGTGCACACCAGCGGCTCGGTCACGGTCGACCAGACGAAGTTCATCACGGACAACAACGTCGCCGTGACCAACCTGTCGATCAGGAACAACGGCTCCGGCTCCACCACGCTCCGGTTACGGGCGACGTCGCCGTACGCCACCACGGGCAGCGGCAGCGAGCTGACCGGGCAGGTGAACGCCCACAACAACCTGACGACCATCCGCCCGCGGCTCACGGGTGACGGGTTCACCGTCTCCGGCGGCGGCCTCGACCGGTCCGTCACGGTCGCGGCCGGGGGCACCGTGACCGCCAAGGTGGTCATGGGCTTCGTCACCGACGAGATCCCCGAGTCGCGCACGGAGTACGACGCCTACGCGGGCTACTCGGCAGCCACCGCGTTCGCGACCCACGTGAGGGCCTACAACCGGTGGTGGGCGCAGAACGTGCCCTACATCGACGTGCCCGAGCCCGCGATCAAGAAGAACCTCTACTACCGCTGGTGGCTGATGCGCTTCAACCACCTCGACGCCGACATCCCCGGGCAGACCTTCCAGTTCCCGACCTCGACCGAAGGCGTCCTCGGCTACAACAACGCCATCGCGCTCACCCAGCCGATGCACATCGACGACCTGAAGTACCTGCGCGACCCGTCCTATGCCTACGGCGACTGGCTCAGCGTCGGCCAGACCTCCAGGGGCGGCCGCTTCATGGACAACCCGGGCGACCCCGAGAACTGGTCCAACAGCTACACCCAATACATCGCCGAGGCGGCCTGGAAGAGCTACCAGATCCACGGGGGCCAGCCGGCGATCGCCGCGAACCTGGCCCGCTATGCCGAGGGCGACGTCAAGGGCCAGCTCGCCCACTACGACCACGACGACAACAAGCTCATCGAGTACGACTGGGGTGCCCTCACCGGCAACGACGCCGACGCGGTCTCCTTCCACTGGAAGCCCGGGAACATGGACCGCGCCGAGTCCGCCTACCAGTACAGCGGGGCGCTGGCCGCAGCGCAGGCGTACGAGGCGACCGGCAACAGGGCCAAGGCGAGCGAGATGCGCACGCTGGCCGACCAGATCAAGGACGCCATCGTCAATGTGCTGTGGAACCCGAACCGGCAGTTGTTCGAGCACCGGCTGAAGTCGACGAACGAGTGGGTGCCCTGGAAGGAGATCAACAACTACTACCCGTTCTCGGTCGGCGCCGTCCCGAACACAGCGACGTACCGGCAGGCCCTGCGGCTGTTCGACGACCCGGCCCAGTACCCGGTCTTCCCCTTCTTCACCGCCAACCAGGCCGACAAGAAGGCGGCGGCCGAGGCCGGTGAACCGGGCTCCAACAACTTCTCCACCATCAACTCCACCGTCCAGTTCCGGCTCTACTCCTCGGTGCTGCGCAACTACCCCAACTCCTGGATGAGCGCGACCGACTACAAGAAGCTCCTCTACTGGAACACCTGGGCGCAGTACGTCGGCGGCAACACCCAGTGGCCGGACGCGAACGAGTTCTGGGCCGACTGGAACGGCAACTCGATCAACTACCGGTCATGGATCCACCACAACATCCTGGGCAGCGGCAACTGGACCGTGATCGAGGACGTGGCGGGGCTGCGGCCGCGCAACGACGCGAAGGTCGAGCTCTCCCCCATCGACATCGGCTGGTCCCACTTCACGGTCAACAACCTCCGCTACCGGGGCGCCGACCTCTCCATCGTCTGGGACGACCCGGCCGACGGCGTGGCGCGCTACCCCGGCATCCCGGAGGGCTATTCGGTCTACGTCAACGGCGACCGGGCCGCCACCGTCAGCTCCCTGGTGCCCTTCACCTGGGACCCGGCCACCGGCGAGGTCACCACCAGCGGCACGGTCACCCACCGCACGGCCGTCCCCGGGCTGAAAACCCCCACCCAGGTCGTGCAGGACAGTCCCCGCATGGTCGACATGCTCGCCAAGGCCGGTGTCGACCTGACCGCCGACCCGGCGAACCTCGCGTCCGGGGCGACCGTGTCCGCCTCCCACACCGGGTCGGGCAGCACGGTCTCCGGCGCCGTCGACGGCTATCCCACCAACGAGCCGTTCTGGGGCGCGGGCGGCTCCGCCAACAGCCAGGACTGGTACGAACTGAACTTCGGCACCACCCGGACGCTGAACGAGATGCGCCTGTACTTCAAGGACAGCCGCCCGGCGAGCACCACCTACCGGGCGCCGTCCTCGTACTCGGTCCAGTACCACAACGGCGGTTCCTGGGTGAACGTGCCCGAGCAGACGAAGGGTCCGGCCACCCCCCGGGCCAACTACAACCTGGTGCGGTTCCCGGCGATCAGTGCCCAGCGCGTACGGGTCCTGGCCACCCACGCCTCCGGGGCGAAGACGGGGCTGACCGAGATCAAGGTCCACCACCGGGGCGGCGCCCAGCCACCCGCCAACCTGGCTTCGTCGGCCACGGCGTCCGCCTCGTACACCTCCCCCTGGGAGAGCGTCACCGCCGTCAACGACGGGGTCGACCCGCCCTCGTCCGACGACACCGTGAATCCGCGCTGGGGCACCTGGCCGGAGAGCGGGCAGCAGTGGGCCGAGCTGACCTGGCCGTCGGCGAAGACGCTGAACAAGGCCGAGGTGTACTTCTTCGACGACGACCAGGGCATCGACGTGCCCGCCTCGTGGAAGCTCCAGTACTGGAACGGCAGCGCCTACGTCGACGTGCCCGGTGCCGGCGCCTACCCGGTGGCGAAGAACCAGTACAACACCGTCACGTTCACCGCGACGAACACCACGCGACTCCGTGTGCAGCTCACCAGCAACGGCACCCACTCCGTCGGCCTCCTCGAAGCAAAGGTGTACGGCCCGTGACCCGTTCCCGCTGCCTGTCCGCGCTCCTCGCCCCACTCACCATGGCGGTCGCCTTCCTGGCCGCGCCACCGCCCGCTGCCGCCGCCGTCTCCTTCACCTCGACGGGGGTGAACCAGAACGGCGGCAACTGCCTCGACCTGCCCGGCGGTTCGTCGGCCGACGGGGCGCAGCTGCGTGCCGTCACGTGCGACTCCGGCGCGAACCAGAGCCTCGGCTTCGCCCCCGTTCCGGGGACGAGCGACACGTACACGATCACGACCCGGTCCGGCCAGTGCGTCGACGTCCACGGCGCTTCCACGGCGGACAACGCGACAGTCATCCAGTGGCCCTGCCACGGCGGCACCAACCAGCAGTGGCGACTGGTGCCGGTCAGCGGCGGAGACAAGACCTTCAACCTGGTCTCCGCGAGCTCGGGCAAGTGCGTCACACCCAGCGGAGGTTCGCCGGTATCGAACACCGGCCTGGTGCAACTGCCGTGCTCCACGGCGAACGGCAGGGTGTGGCGGCTGCCCGGCTTCACCGGCGGCGGCACGAGCCCGAACACCTTCACCAACCCCATCGCCCAGCGCGGCCCCGACCCCTGGATGACCTACCACGACGGCTACTACTACCTCGCCACCACGACCTGGAACTCGACGGTCACCATGCGCAAGTCCCGCACCCTGGCGGGGCTGGCCACGGCCACCGAACAGGTGATCTTCAACCTGACCCGGCCCAACGGGGCGGGCACGATGTGGGCGCCCGAGTTCCACCTGCTCGACGGCCCGAACGGCAAGCGGTTGTACTTCTACTACACCGCCGGACGGGAACCGTTCGACCTGGGCACGCAGCGGATCCACGTGCTGGAGAGCGCCGGCCTGGACCCGATGGGGCCGTACACCTTCAAGGCCGACCTGCTCGACCCGGCCCAGGACAACACCTGGGAGCTGGACCCGGGCATCCTCCAGCTGAACGGCAAGCTCTACCTGCTCGGCACGTTCTACAACGGCTCGCAGCCGATGTTCATCCGGCCGCTGTCGAACCCGTGGACCGCGAGCGGCACCCGCCGGATCCTGTCCAGCCCCACCCACAGCTGGGAGACGGTCGGCGGCGCGGTCAACGAGGGCGCCGAAGTCCTCCAGCGGAACGGGAAGACGTTCATCATCTACTCCGCCAGCCACTGCTCCACGCCCGACTACAAGCTGGGCATGCTCACGTACAACGGCGGCGACCCGCTCAGCTCCTCCTCCTGGACCAAGTCACCGAACCCGGTCTTCCAGCGGTCCAACGCCAACGGCGTGTACGGCCCCGGCCACAACGGCTTCTTCAAGTCGCCGGACGGCACGGAGGACTGGATGGTGTACCACGCGAACAGTTCGGCGAGCGGCGGCTGCGACATGAACCGCTCGACCAGGGCACAGAAGTTCACCTGGAACGCCGACGGCACGCCGAACTTCGGCACCCCGGCGGGCCTGGGCGTCCCGCTGACGGCGCCGTCGGGCGAGTAGCGCGACCGCGCAGGCGATCCGGATGGAGCAAGAGGCCCGTGAAGACCGGCGAAACGCCGCCGTGGTACTTCTCGGGCCTCCCCCGACCGGCGACCATGCCATGTCATGGACATCTTGCTCGTCGCCAGCGCGTTCAACAGCCTGTCCCAGCGTGTGTACGCGGAACTGTCGGACCAAGGGCACGACGTGGACGTCGTGCTCGCCTCGCACGGCGCCGACGCGCTCCGAGCCGCCGTACGCGAGGTGCGCCCGGAATTGATCGTCGCGCCGATGCTGAAGTCGGCCCTGCCGGAGGACGTGTGGCAGGAGCACACCTGCCTGATCGTGCACCCGGGACCACCCGGCGACCGCGGCCCGTCGTCGCTGGACTGGGCGATCGCCGAGGAGGCGCCCGAGTGGGGCGTGACGGTACTCCAGGCCGAGGCGGCGATGGACGCGGGGGACATCTGGGCGGACGGGTCCTTCCGGGTGCCGCCGGCCGGCAAGAGCGACGTGTACCGCAACGAGGTGTCCGACGCCGCCGCGGCCGCGGTGCTGCTGGCCGTACGGCGGTTCGCCGACGGATCGTTCAAGCCACGGCCGCAGAGCGATCCCGGGATCAGCGTGGTGTGGCGCGACTTCTTCCGCCAGGAGCAGCGGCGGATCGACTGGGAGAACGACAGCACGGACACGGTGCTGCGCAAGCTCCGCGGGGCCGACTCACAGCCCGGCGTCCTGGACGAGGTGTGCGACCGGGAGGTGTTCCTGCACGGCGGGCACCACGAGGACCGTCTGCGCGGACACCCTGGCGAGCTGCTCGCGACGCGGTCCGGCGCGGTCTGCCGGGCCACCCGCGACGGCGCGGTGTGGATCCCGGAACTGCGCCCCCGCAAGAGCTCCGGCGACCCGGCACCGTTCCGCCGCCCGGCGGCCTCGGTCCTCGCCGGCTTCCCGGCCCCGCCCGGCAGCGGCCCTGGCATGCCTGGTTCGAACGACCGACCGTACTGGCTGCCGGAGATCGCCGCCCCGCTCGAACTGCCACCGAACCGCACCACCTGGTCCGACATCCGCTACCGGCAGCGGGACGACATCGGCTTCCTGTCCTTCTCGTTCCCGGGCGGGGCGATGAGCACCAACCACTGCCGCAGGCTGCTCGCCGCCTACCGGTACGCGCTCACCCGCCCCACTTCGGTGGTGGTGCTCGGCGGCGCCCGTGACTTCTTCTCCAACGGCATCCACCTGAACGTCATCGAGGCGTCGAGCGACCCGGCGGGCGAGTCCTGGTCCAACCTCATCGCCATGAACGATCTGGTCGAGGCCGTGCTGCGCACCACGGATCGGCTGGTGGTGGCGGCGCTCGGCGGCAACGCGGCGGCCGGCGGTGTCATGCTGGCCCTGGCCGCCGATGAGGTGTGGTGCCGCACGGGCAGCGTCCTCAACCCGCACTACCGGAACATGGGCCTGTACGGATCGGAGTACTGGACGTACTCGCTGCCGCGCCGCGTGGGAGCCGAGACGGCCGAGCGGCTGACGAGCGAGGCGTTGCCGGTGAGCGCCGCGACGGCTGCGCGGATGGGCCTGGTGGATCGTCTGGTGCCGGCCCAGGCCGGGGAGTTCACGACCGAGGTCGAGCGACTGGCTGCCGCACTCGCCGGCGACCCGGACCTCACACGCCGGATCACCGCCAAGACCACGGCACGTCACGCGGACGAGCTCCAGCGCCCCCTCGCCGAATACCGGCGGACCGAACTCGCCCGCATGCGCGCCATCTTCTTCGACCCGCAGGCCCCGTACCACGCGCTGCGGTCCGCCTTCGTCCGCAAGGTCCCGAGCGGCTCCGCCAGGCCACTGGCGACCGAAGGCGCACGATGAGTGCGCGGCTGCTCGTGGCGGGCGTCGGCAACATCTTCCTCGCCGACGACGCCTTCGGCCCCGAGGTGGTCCGCGCCCTGGACCAGCGCCCGCTGCCGCCCGAGGTGCGGGTACGGGACTTCGGCATCCGCGGGATGGACCTCGCGTACGCGCTGCTCGACGGCTACGACACGGCCGTCCTGGTCGACGCGGCCGTACGGGGACACGAGCCGGGCACCCTGTCGCTGATCGAGCCGGACCTGCCCGACCGCGCCTCGGCCGGCGCCCCGCCCGAGGCACACGGCATGGACCCGGCGAAGGTCCTCGCCCTGGCCGCCCACCTCGGCGACGAACCGCTCCCGCGCGTCCTCGTCCTGGCTTGCGAGCCCGAGCTGCGGGCACCTGCCGACGAGGACATCGCCCCGGGCATCAGCGCGACGGTACGCGAAGCGGTCGGGCGGGCCGTCGCGGCCCTGCACGCCATGGTTCCGGTGCTGCTGGCCGACCCGGCGGCCACGCCCTCGTTGAGCCGCCCGGACGAATCCCCCGCCCTGTCCCCGCCGGGCTGCCGGGCACCGTGAGAGACGGCGCCGAGGATCGGTAGCGGACCGATTTCCCTACCGACCGCGAGGAGCGGCGCCCATGTGCGATTCCGTGGACGAGGTCACTCAGGCCGTCCTGGCGAAGAACGACGGTCTGGCCGCGGGCCTGCGCGACGAGCTGACCCGGCGCGGAGTGAGCGTGGTCAATCTGCTGTCCAGCCCGGGCAGCGGCAAGACGGAACTGCTCGGGCGGGTGCTCGCCAGGGCGGTGGAGCGGGGCCTTCCGGTGGCCGCGCTCACCGCCGACCTGGCGACCGAGAACGACGCCGACCGGCTGGCCCGTTCGGGAGCCCCGGTGAAGCAGCTGCTGACGGACGGGCTGTGCCATCTGGAGGCGCGGCAGCTGCGCGGCCACGTGGAGAGCTGGCTGCCCGAGGACACCTCGCTGCTTTTCGTGGAGAACGTCGGCAACCTCGTCTGCCCGGCGTCCTACGACCTCGGTGAGAGTCTGCGGATCGTGCTCATGGCGGTGACGGAGGGCGAGGACAAGCCGCTCAAGTACCCCACGGCCTTCGGCTCCGCCCACCTCGTGGTGCTCACCAAGACCGATCTGACCGCGCCCGCCGGGTTCGACCGGACCGCCTTCGAGGCGCATGTGCAGCGGGTCAACCCGGGGGTGGAGGTGGTGCGGTCCTGCGCGCGCACCGGCGACGGCGTCGACGCCGTGCTGGAACGGGTGCTCGCCGTGCGGGACGGGGGCCCTGCCCACCGGCCTCCGCTGGCGCCCCGCCCGCACACCCACACCCACACCCACACCCATGAGGACGCCGAAGCCGGCCTCGTCTCGTGACAGCCCCCGTCACACAGGCGGTGCGCCGCCGCGTCACGGTACGCGGCACCGTGCAGGGCGTGGGGTTCCGCCCCTTCGTGCACCGCCTGGCCACCGGTCTCGCGCTCACGGGATTCGTGAGCAACACGGCGAGCGGTGTTCTCATCGAGGTGGAGGGCACGCCGGAGGGTGTCGCGGACTTCTGCGACCGGCTGGTGACCCGGACTCCACCGTTGGCCGCCGTCACCGGTGTCGGGTTCGAGGACCTGCCCGTCACCGGCGCCGAAGGCACCTTCGCCATCCGTGCCACCGACCGCTCTCCCGGCCACACCCTCCTCCCGCCCGACACGGCGACCTGCGCGGACTGTCTGCGGGAACTGGCCGATCCGGCGGACCGCCGGCACCGGCACCCGTTCGTCACGTGCACCCACTGCGGGCCCCGCTTCACCATCGCCACGGGCATGCCGTACGACCGGGCGGTCACGACCATGACCGGCTTCCCGATGTGTGCCGACTGTGCCCGGGAGTACGGCGATCCCCTCGACCGCCGCTTCCACGCCCAGCCCGTGGCCTGCCCCGGCTGCGGTCCCCGGCTGCGCCTGGTGCCCGCCGCCGGCAGCGATGTCCGCCCGGCGCGGGACGCCGACGCCCTGGCGGTGGCACGGGCGCTGCTGGCCGCCGGGCGGATCGTCGCCGTCAAGGGCCTCGGCGGCTACCACCTGGCGTGCGACGCGACCGACGCGCGGGCCGTCGAGACGCTGCGCACCCGCAAGGCACGCGGCGGCAAGCCGTTCGCGGTGATGTGCGCGGACCTGGACGCCGTACGGCGGATCGCCGTGCTCTCCACACCCGAGCTGACCGCCCTCACCAGCCCCCGGCGCCCCATCGTCCTGCTCCGCCGACGCGACGGGCGGGCAGGCCTCGCGCCCGGCGTCTGCCCCGGCAGCCCCCACCTCGGCGTCATGCTGCCCTACACACCCGTGCACACCCTGCTGTTCGGCCTGCCCGGCGATCCGCCGGGACCGCGCGTGCTGGTCATGACGAGTGGCAACCGCTCCGGCGAACCGATCGTCACGGACGACGACGAGGCACTGACCCGGCTCGCCGGGCTGGCCGACGCGTGGCTCGCCCACGACCGGCCCATCGCCTCGCCCTGCGACGACTCCCTGCTGCGGGTGCGCCCCGACGGCACCGAGCAGGTGCTCCGCCGGTCCCGGGGGTATGTGCCCCGCCCCCTGCGGCTGCCGGTCCCGGTGCGGCCCGCGCTCGCCGTGGGCGGCGATCTGAAGAACGCCCTGTGCCTCGGCGAGGGCGACGACGCCTGGTTCGGACCGCACATCGGCGACATGGGCGATCTGACCACCCTGGAGGCGGCCCGACGGGCGGAGGCGCACATGCGGTGCCTGACCGGCGTCGCGCCCGAAGTCGTCGCCGCGGACCGGCACCCTGGGTACCACTCGGCGAGGTGGGCCGCCCGGCTGGCCGAGCGCACTCCTGTGCTGGTCCAGCACCACCACGCGCACATCGCCTCCGCGATGGCCGAGCACGGTCTCGACGGCACCGCACCCGTGATCGGCGTCGCCTTCGACGGCACGGGCTACGGCGACGACGGCACCGTCTGGGGCGGCGAGATCCTGATCGCCGACTACACCGGCCACCGGCGCCTGGCCCATCTGGCTCCCGCCCCGCTGCCCGGCGGCGACGCGGGTGTGGCCAACCCGTGCCGCCTGGCGCTGGCCCGGCTGTGGGCGGCGGGCCTGCCGTGGGACGCGGACCTGCCGAGCGTGACCGCCTGCGCGGCCGACGAACTGGCCGTTCTGCGACAGCAACTGGCGCGCGGTGTGGCCTGTGTGGCGACCTCCAGCATGGGCCGGCTCTTCGACGCCGTGTCGTCGCTCGTCGGCGTGTGCCATCGCGCGGGGTACGAGGCGCAGGCCGCCCTGGAGCTGGAGGCGGCGGCCGCTTCGGCCTGGGACGCCGAGACCTCGGCATACGCCTTCGCCGGCGACCTCGACCCGGCGCCCGTGCTCAGCGCACTGGTCGCCGATCTGCGGCGGGGCACCCCTGCCCCCGTGCTCGCCTCCCGCTTCCACCGGGCGGTGGCGCGGGCCGTCGCGGAGATCTGCCGGCGTGCGCGCCGGGCCACCGGCCTGGCCACCGTCGCCCTCAGCGGCGGGGTCTTCGCCAACGCGCTGCTGGAGGAGGAGTGCACGCGGCTGCTGGCCGGCGACGGGTTCTCGGTGCTCCGCCACGGCGAAGTCCCCCCGAACGACGGCGGATTGGCCCTCGGCCAGCTGGTGGTCGCGGCGCACCTACGACAGGAGGAGTGACCCATGTGTTTGGCAGTGCCCGGCAAGGTCGTGGCCATCGACGACAGCGCGGATCCGCTCACCGGGCTGATCGACTTCGGCGGAGTGCGGAAGCAGGCGTGTCTGGAGTACGTGCCCGAGGTGCGGGTGGGCGAGTACGTCATCGTGCACGTCGGTTTCGCGCTCCAGCGCCTGGACGAGGAGTCGGCCCTGGCCTCGCTGAAGCTGTTCGAGGAACTGGGGTTGCTGGAGGAGGAGTTCGGCGACGCCTGGGAGCAGGCGGCGAAGGAGGCGGGAACGGCGTGAAGTACATCGACGAGTTCAACGACCCGGATCTGGCCCGGCGTCTGCTGGACGAGATCCGGGCCACCGCGACCCGGCCGTGGGCCCTGATGGAGGTGTGCGGCGGGCAGACCCACTCGATCATCCGGCACGGCATCGACCAACTGCTGCCCGAACAGGTCGAGTTGATCCATGGCCCTGGCTGCCCCGTCTGCGTCACACCGCTGGAGGTCATCGACAAGGCCCTGGAGATCGCCTCGCGACCTGGAGTGATCTTCTGTTCCTTCGGCGACATGCTCCGAGTGCCGGGCACCGGCCGCGACCTGTTCCGGGTCAAGGGCGAAGGCGGCGACGTACGCGTGGTCTACTCGCCGCTCGACGCCCTGGAGCTGGCCCGCCGCCACCCGGACCGGGAGGTGGTGTTCTTCGCGATCGGCTTCGAGACCACCGCACCGGCCAACGCGATGGCCGTGCACCAGGCGCGCAGGCTGGGTCTGAGCAACTTCAGCCTGCTGGTGTCGCATGTGCGGGTGCCCCCGGCCGTCGAGGCGATCATGACGGCTCCGGCCTGCCGGGTGCAGGGCTTCCTGGCCGCCGGGCACGTGTGCAGCGTGATGGGCACGGCGGAGTATCCGGAGCTGGCCGAGCGGTTCGGTGTGCCGATGGTGGTGACCGGGTTCGAGCCGCTGGACATCCTGGAGGGCATCCGCCGGGCGGTCCGCCAGCTGGAGCGTGGCGAGCACCGGGTGGAGAACGCGTATCCGCGTGCCGTGCGCGAGGAGGGCAATCCGGCCGCCGTGCGCATGATCGAGGAGGTGTTCGAGGTCACCGACCGGAACTGGCGGGGCATCGGGCGGATCCCCGCCAGCGGCTGGAAGCTGACCGACGCCTTCCGCGCGTACGACGCCGAGCACCGCTTCGACGTCAACGGGATCCGTACCGAGGAGCCCGCCGAGTGCCGCAGCGGCGAGGTGCTGCAGGGGCTGATCAAGCCGACCGAGTGCGCCGCGTTCGGCACCACCTGCACCCCGCGCACCCCGCTCGGCGCCACCATGGTCTCCAGCGAGGGCGCCTGCGCGGCCTACTACCTGTACCGCCGGATGAACGCCCCGTCTCCGCAGACCGGCGGGGCCCCACAGGAGGAGGTGGCTCCCGTTGCCTGAGCAGCTCGCCGATGTGGTCGACCCGGCCAACTGGACCTGCCCCGCCCCGCTGCGCGACCAGGATGTCGTGGTGATGGGACACGGCGGAGGCGGAGCACTGTCGGCGGAGCTGATGGAGCAGATCTTCACTCCCGCCTACGGCAACGCCACCCTGGCCGGTCTCGCCGACTCGGCCGTCCTCGAACTGGGCGGCGCGCGGCTCGCCTTCTCCACCGACTCGTACGTCGTCCGGCCGCTGTTCTTCCCCGGCGGCAGCCTGGGCGACCTCGCGGTCAACGGCACCGTCAACGACCTGGCGATGAGCGGTGCGCGGCCCGCGTATCTCTCCGCCGCGTTCGTCCTGGAAGAGGGCGTGGAGCTGACGGTCGTCGAACGGGTCGCACGCTCCATGGGTGCGGCGGCCGAGGCGGCCGGGGTCACCATCGCCACGGGTGACACCAAGGTGGTGGAGTCCGGGCACGGCGACGGTGTGTACGTCACCACCGCCGGGGTGGGGCTCGTCCCCGACGGGGTGGACATCCGGCCCCAGCGTGCGCGTCCCGGTGACGCCGTCATCGTGAGCGGGCCGATCGGCCTGCACGGGGTGGCGATCATGAGTGTCCGGGAGGGACTGGAGTTCGGCGTCGAGGTCACCAGCGACACCGCGCCGCTGGCGGATCTGGTGGCGGCGATGCTGGCCGTCACACCGGACATCCATGTGCTGCGCGACCCGACCAGGGGTGGCCTGGCGGCGTCCCTCAACGAGATCGCCCGTGCCTCGGGGACCGGTGTCCGGCTTCAGGAGCGCGCCATTCCGGTGCCGGACGCGGTGGCGAACGCCTGCGGGTTCCTCGGGCTCGACCCCCTCTACGTCGCCAACGAGGGCCGGCTCGTCGCCTTCGTGCCCCCGTCGGCGGCGGACGAGGTCCTCGCGGCGATGCGGTCCCACCCTCAGGGTGCCGGGGCCGCGCTGATCGGCGAGTGCGTCGCCGATCATCCCGGCATGGTCGTGACCGCCACCGGCCTCGGCGGCACGCGGGTGGTGGATCTGCCGCTCGGCGAGCAGTTGCCGCGTATCTGCTGATCCGCTCCGGAAGCGAGTGGGCCCCGCCGACATGCTCGGCGGGGCCCACTCACGCTATGCCGGGGCCGGTGACGGCTCGATCCCGGCGATCTCCAGTTCCCGGCCGCTGCGCAGGTCGCTGGAGGGCTGGTCGCAGCGCGGGCACCAGAAGAACGGGGGCATGCCCACCGGGAACTCCTCGGCACACGGGCCGCACCAGGCCTGCGCGGGAACCTGCTCGACCACGAGCCGTGCCCCGGCGAGAGCCGTGCCGTCGCGGGCCACCTCGAAGGCGAAGTCGAGGGCGTCGGGGACGACGCCCGCCAGCTCGCCGACGCGGACGGTCACCGCCGAGACGGCGCCCGTCCCGTCCGCCCGGGCCAGCTCGCCGGCCCGCTCGATGATCGCGGTCGCGATCGACAGTTCGTGCACGGCCGGCTCACGGATACCGGTGTCCGGCGCGGAAACCGCCGGCCATCCGCCAGATCCGCATCTCCCGCCTCAGGCTGGGAAACTCCCAGCACAACAGTGCCAGGGCCACACCGCCCACCAGGGCGGCCTCGGCCTTCAGCACCCGCTGTCCGCTCATCCCGCCTCGCCTGCGCGCGACGCGTCTGCGTACTCTCTGGACCTTCATTTGCGGCGACTCCCTGCTGTTCGTCATCATCCCGGCGGGATGTTCGGCATGGTCTCCGCGAGCGCGTCATGCCGCTTCCAGTGGATTCCCGTGGAGCGGCGCGCGTCGGCGGTGCCGTCCTCGTGGTGACCGGTCTGGTCCTCGTACCGCCCCTTGTTGCCCTGGTGCATGCCGGCGACATGGCCGGGGGTGTCGGGCTTCGCCTGGGGCCGGCCCACTCTGATGTTGCCCATGGGTGTTCTCCTTCCTCGCCTCCGACCTGCGGAGTGCGTGCTCATGGCCGCTCGGTGAGGTCCTCGAAGAACTGCTCGACGGCCGGCCAGACCCGGCCGCCGCCGGACAGGCCGCGCCACTCCCGGCGGACGACGGCGACCATCCGGTAGCAGTCGTCGATCGGCACGATCCAGTGGTGGTCGAGACCGTGGACGGTGTTCACAAGAAGCGCCTCCACCTCGGGTTCCACGGTCGCGAGCTGCGGACACCTGCCGGCCAGTTCCTGCCAAGCCGTCGCTTCCACCTCCCATCGCATGGCCCCCGCCGGGCTCGGGCCCTGCGCGGTGACGGTGCCGTCCGCCCGGGGCACGAAGAAGACCAGGCCGACGGGTACGCCCAGGACCCCGGTGTCGACCTTGGGCAGCCGGACCCTGCGGCGGGGCACGAGCCGGTACTGGCCGTCACGCGCCCCGGTCTCGGCGAACAGCACCGAGCAGGGGCGGCAGACGCACCGCACCTCGTCCTGCCCGGTGTCGTAGAGGTGGGCGTGCTCGTCGGGCACCGGCGCGGCGCACAGGTCGCACACCTCCGTCTCGGCCGCCGCCGTGCGGTCGGCCGAGGAGCGGATGAGGCGGGCCAGGGCTCCGTCCGTGGTCACCGTGCGCCCCGGTGTGTCAGCGTGGTCAGCGGTACGAATGCGGGTGCCGGCGTGCTCGGCAGTGGTTCCACCGCCGTCAGCTCGGGAGCCACCGCGAGCACCGCCTCACGGACGGCGTCGGTGACCTCGGAAGCTCCACCACCGCAACCGGATCCGCAGCCGCCACCCGCTTTGAGCCGCACCTGGGCCACCTGCCCCTCCACACCGGCCCACTCCACGTCGCCGCCGCGTTCCTGTACGGCGGGCCGCAGCCGCTCGACCGCGCGGGCCGCCCGGCGCTCGGCCGGCTCGGGGTGGATGTCGTGCAGGACCAGGAGATGGCCCAGCAACTCGTCGTCGGCCAGCTGCTCGGCCAGTTGCCCGTCCGCGTGATCCAGGACGCGGGCCAGTGCCTCGCCGTAGACCTCGGTCAGCAGCGCCACGGCCTCGGTGGCGGAGCGGGTGGTGGGGCCGGGGGCGGACTCGAGGCCGGCCAGCAGGTCGTCGAGCCGGGCGAGCCGGGCCTCGACGTCCGGGTCGGCCAGCCGTGCGGTGCCGGCCTCAGCCATGGTTCGCCCCGTACGTCGGCGAGTGCAGGGTGGTCAGCGTCTTGCCCTTGCCGACGTACATGTGCACGCCGCACGGCAGGCAGGGGTCGAAGCTGCGGACGGTGCGCATGATGTCGACGCCCTTGAAGTCGTCCGGCCCGTTCTCCTCGAAGATGGGCTGGCCCTGGACGGCGTCCTCGTACGGGCCGGGGGTGCCGTACATGTCGCGGGGGCTGGCGTTCCACGGGGTGGGCGGGTACGGGTGGTAGTTGGCGATCTTCTTGTCCTTGATCACCAGGTGGTGGGAGAGGACGCCGCGCACCGCCTCGTGGAAGCCGCAGCCGATCGCCTCGTCGGGCACCTCGTAGTTCTCGAACACCTTGGTCTCGCCCGCGCGGACCATCCCCATGGCCTCTTCGATGAACTGCAGGGCCATGGCGGCCGCGTAGGCGACGAAGTACGGCCGGGCGCGGTCGCGTTCGATGGTGTTGCTCCACCGCGGGATGCGCCACTCCAGGGTGGTCTCCGGCAGGGACTCGCCCTTGGGCAGCGAGATGCGCACGCTGTGGCCGGTGGACTTGACGTACGGGGTGTTGACGAGGCCGCTCAGCGCGGTCGACCACAGCCGGGCCAGCGGACCGCCGCCGGTGTCGAGGGCGAGGTGGTCGCCGGTGCGCTGGTCGAACCAGCGGGGGCTCATCACCCAGCTGTACTTGTCGTCGAAGTCGCGCTTCTGCGGCACCGGGACGGTGGTCTGGTTCCACGGGTGGCGCATGTCGACGGGGTTGCCGAGCGGGTCGTGCGTGACGAAGGGCGATTCGTTCACCCAGTCCTCGTAGTACGAGCTGCCGAGCATGATGCGCAGGCCCAGGTTGATGTCGACGAGGTTGTTGGTGACCAGCTCGCCGTCGACGATGATGCCGGGGGTGACGTACATGTCCTTGCCCCAGGAGTTCATCGTCTCGTAGCGGTAGTCGACGGTCTGGGGGTTCTGGAAGGCGCCCCAGCAGCCCAGCAGGACGCGGCGGCGGCCGACCTCCTCGTAACCGGGCAGCGCCTCGTAGAAGAAGTCGAAGACGTCGTCGTTCATGGCGACGGCCTTCTTCACGAAGTCGATGACCCGCATGAGGCGGCTGAGGTAGTCGGTGAAGACGGTCGGCTGCGGCATCGTGCCGACACCGCCCGGGTACAGCGTGGACGGGTGGACGTGCCGCCCCTCCATCAGGCAGAACATCTCGCGGGTGACCCGGCTGACCTTCAGGGCCTCCTTGTAGACCTCGCCCTCGAAGGGGTTGAAGGCCTTCATGATGTCGGCGATCGTCCGGTAGCCGTGGATCTCGCCGCGGGGCGCCTCGGTGCGTTCGGCGCGGGCCAGCACCCCCGGGTTGGTGGCCTTGACCATCGCCTCGCAGAAGTCCACGAACACCAGGTTGTCCTGGAAGATCGTGTGATCGAACATGTACTCGGCCGCTTCGCCGAGGTTGACGATGTGCTCGGCCAGCGGGGGCGGCTTGACGCCGTAGGCCATCTGCTGGGCGTAGTCGGAGCAGGTGGTGTGGTTGTCGCCGCAGATGCCGCAGATCCGGGACGTGATGAAGCCCGCGTCGCGCGGGTCCTTGCCCTTCATGAACACCGAGTAGCCGCGGAACAGCGACGAGGTGCTGTGGCATTCCACGACTTCCCGGTTGGCGAAGTCGATCTTCGTGTAGATGCCCAGGTTCCCGATGATTCGGGTGATCGGATCCCAGGACATGTCCACGAGCTGTGGCGGTTTGCGCTCGGTGGGCCGGGCCTCGGTGGTGGTCATCTGCGGTACTGCCCCTCGCTGTCGGTGGTGTGGGGGTGGGTGGTGGAGGGCTCGTCGCCCGGCATCAGGGTCGCCAGCGCGGGTCGTAACCGCTGGTCAGCTTGCGCTTGTTGTGGCGCCACCTGGGTTCGTGGTTGACCAGTTCGTTGGTCATGCCGCGCAGCCGGCGGATGACGGCCCCGTACGGCTTGATGACCATGGACGACAGGGTGCCGCCCGGGGGCTCGTCCATGAACGGCATGAACGCGTCGGGGAAGCCGGGCATCGTGCAGCCGATGCAGATGCCGCCGACGTTGGGGCAGCCGCCGATGCCGGCCATCCAGCCGCGCTTGGGCACGTTGCAGTTGACGACCGGACCCCAGCAGCCCGTCTTGACCAGGCACTTGGGCGAGTTGTAGTCCTTGGCGAAGCTGGCCTGCTCGTAGTACGAGCCGCGGTCGCAGCCCTCGTGGACCGTCTTCCCGAACAGCCACTGCGGGCGCAGCATGTGGTCCAGCGGGGGCGGCGGCGCGGAGCCGGCCGCGTGGTAGAGGACCCAGACCAGGGTCTCCATGAAGTTCTCGGGCTGGATCGGGCAGCCCGGCACGTTGACGATGGGCAGGCCGCCCTGGGAGGTGTAGTCCCAGCCCAGGTAGTCGGCGAGGCCCATGCACCCGGTCGGGTTGCCGGACATGGCGTGGATGCCGCCGAAGGTGGCGCAGGTGCCGGCGGCCACCACCGCCCAGGCCTTGGGGGCCAGCTGGTCGATCCACCAGTTGAGGGTCTGCGGCTCGCCGGTCTCCGGGTCGTTGCCGAAGGACGTCCAGTAGCCGTCGCCCTCGATGATGTTCTGGTTGGGGATCGAGCCCTCGATGACAAGGATGAACGGGCCGAGTTCGCCGCGTACGGCCGCCCGGTAGGGGGCGAGGAAGTCCTCGCCGCCCAGGCTCGGGGAGAGCACCTTGTTGACGAGGTTCACCTTGGGCAGGCCCGGGATCAGTCCGAGCACCAGGTCCTCGATGGAGGGCTGGTCGGCGGCGGTGAGGGAGACGGTGTCGCCGTCGCAGCTCATGCCTTCTGAGATCCAGAGGATGTGGATCTCCTCCATGCCCTGTCGTTCCTCTGACCGGTCGGGCTCCTTGCTGACTTCGGTGGTGCTGCTGTGCGTTGTCATGTCACTCGGCCTCCGCTGCGGGGGTCTCGGAGTCGGTCGTGTGCCGCGCCTGGGCTGCGGCGGGAGCCGGTGCCGACGGCTCGTCCGGGGATCCGGCGGGCTCGAGGGGTTCGAGTTCGTCGGGCCGGAAGTAGTGGAAGCGGCCGTACCAGGTGTGCAGTTCGGCCGCGGGGTCGTCGTCGAGAGTGACGGCGAGGTGCACGCTGCCGTCCACGTCGTGGAAGACGGCGGCGACCTCGGCGGTGCGGCCGGCCAGGAACATGTCCTGGGCGTCGGCGCCGCGTCCCCGGGGGCGGAGCCGTACGCGGCTGCCACTGCCGAGCGGGACGCCGTCGACGAGCACGGTGTCGTTGGTCGGGGAGAGCCCGTCGTCGGCGCCCTCCTGCCACCAGGCGGGGCGGTCGGCGGGCGTCGGGGCCACGGGGGCGACCGGTGCCAGGGAGCGGACTGCGCCGTGCAGCCGTTCGAAGACCTCCGGCGGCATGGTGTCGACCCGGTCGAGGATCGCGGCCGCCCTCGGGTCGGTGGCCCGCGCTTCGCGCTTCTCATCGTCGGTCAGCAGCATCGTGCGCAGCGTGAGGATCTCGTCGATCTCCGCGGCGTCGTGCAGGTCGCCCGGGCTCTCGGGGGCCACCTGGGGGTGGTCGGGCAGGATGATCGGTGCGGAGAGCAGGACGTGTCCGTCGCCGCCGAGGACGGGGAAGGTGAACTCGTTCCGGCACGAGCGGGCGAGTGTGCGCAGGTCCGTCGGCGGGTCGGTCAGCGAGACGAACTCCACGCCGTCGCCGCCGACGAGGGTGTGGGTGGCGATGAGGGCCCGGCACAGTGCCTCGCCACGAGTGGTCCGCGGGTCCGGTGCCGGCCCGGTGTTCGTGGTGCGCACACGGAGCCGGCAGAGGTCGTCCGAGAGTCGCTCGGCGGTGACGGTGGTGTCGGCCCGTACCTCGTCGCGGTGCCGCACCACCCGCCCGGCGTGACCGGGCAGCGGCTCGACGTCCACGCCGGCCGACGCGACCACGGGGACGGTACGTCCACCCTGAAGGAGGAGTTCGTCGAGCGGGACCTCGACCTCGTATTCACGCGGCACGGCCTCGTCGAAGGTCAGATGTGCCGTGCCGTCGGCCGTGCGCAGCGACTCGACGGCGTGATGACGGCCGTCCCGGGCTTCCTCCACCTGCTTGCGCTGCATCTGGAGGTGACGGATCCGCACGCGTACGGACGCGTTGCCGGGCTGTCTGATCCGCAGCAGGCACTCGGTCTGCTGGTACCAGGAGTCGGCGGAGCCGGAGACACCGGGGGCCACGGGCCCGTCCGCCTCCACCCAGTCCCGCGGGAACAGGACCCCGAACTGCCATCGGACGCGGTTCTTGGCCGAGGACCGGCGGTAGGGGTAGAGGAGGTAGCCCTCGTAGAGGACGGCGTCGGCGACGGCGCTCACCTGCTCGAAGGGGTCCGAAGACCGGTCAGGGGGCGGATCCTCGCCGCCTCTCGTGGCAGCGCACGCCGTGCCGCCCTCGGCCAATCCCTCCGCCATCGCGCCTCCTCGTCCGGGTGTGCACGCGCATCCAGGGGTGCACGCGCATCCCTTCCACCACGGTCACACCGCTCATCCACGGTCGCCTCCTCCGGCGCAGCGTCATTGGGCCGTTCGGGGCGGCACGAACATGACGACGGCCCGTCGGCGGCGAGCGCGACGGGCCGGTGTCGGGACGCTGGGAGTCGAGGGCGTCACCTCTGCACGTGGGACAGCCGCCGTGCCACGAGGGGGACGATCACTGCGGCGGCCACCACATGCGACGCGGCGAGGATGATCTGGGTGGACGTGGCCGTGTGCGGGGCGACGGCCGGGCCGGCGAGGGACAGTACGGTGAGGACGACGGTGGTCACGGTGAAGGTGCGGGCGGGCCGCTTCGCCCAGCGGGCGAGCACCACCGCGAGGACGATGCCGGCGACCGACCAGAACACCACGCCGCCGCCGAAGCCGCCGACGGGGATCTCCGCGGCCTCCGTGGCCCCGGGGCCGGCCGCCTCCATCGGGGCGCCCACGGCCCGGGCGACGAGCGCGAACGCCTCCGTCACGACGGCACCGGCGAGCGTCGCCAGGACGCCGACCAGCCATACGGGCCGCGTGGAAAGGAAGTCGGGGTTGTGCCGGGACTCGGTCCGGGCCTGCGTCTGCGGGGTCGTCACGCTCATGTCGCCTTCTCCTGCCGGGTGTTGGGCTTGGTACGCCTTACGGAGAGGTAGACCGGGCAGACGCGCCGGAACTCATCGGTGAACCGAGGACCGGCACGACCGTTCGACCGAACAGCGCAAGTCGCCTGCACGAACCGGCGAGTCCAGGGAAGTCGTCACACCATGGACCAGCCGATGAACCAGCACCCCCGCACGACCACCAGCCCCGCCGTCACGACCCTGGCCGACCCGTTGGTCAACAAGGGCACCGCCTTCAGCCGGCGGGAGCGCGCCGAGCTCGGTCTCGACGGGCTGCTGCCGCCCGCCGTGGAGACCCTGGACGAGCAGGTCGCCCGCGCCTACGAGGCGTTCCACGGCTACGACAAACCCCTCAACCGGCACATCTACCTGCGTCAGCTCCAGGACACCAACGAGGTGCTCTTCTACGGTCTGGTCACCGAGTACCTGGAGGAACTGCTGCCCGTCGTCTACACGCCGACGGTGGGTGAGGCCTGTCAGCGTTTCAGCGAGATCTACCGGCGGCCGCGCGGGCTGTTCCTGACGTGGGAGGACCGGCATCGGTTCCGGGACATCCTGCGCAACCGTCCGCACCGCGACAAGGACGTGGACGTCATCGTCGTCACCGACGGTCAGCGCATCCTCGGCCTGGGCGACCAGGGCGTCGGCGGGATGGGCATCCCGATCGGCAAGCTCAGCCTCTACACGGCGATCGGCGGCATCCACCCCGCCCGTACCCTGCCGATCCTGCTGGACGTCGGCACCGACAACGAGGACCTGCTCGGCAACCCGCGCTACCTCGGCCGGCGCGCCCGCAGGCTGACCGGCGCCGAGTACGACGAGATGATCGAGGCCTTCGTCTCGGCGGTCGAGGCGGAGCTTCCCGGAACGCTGCTCCAGTGGGAGGACTTCGCCACCGCCCACGCCTATCCCATCCTCTCGCGCTACCGGGACCGGCTGCTCACCTTCAACGACGACATCCAGGGCACGGCGGCCGTCACGCTCGGCGCCCTGTCCACCGCTGCGAACGTGTCCGGCACTCCGCTGCCGGAGCAGCGCCTGGTGATCCTGGGTGCGGGGTCGGCCGCCATCGGTGTCGCCGACATGATCCGGACGGCCATGATCGAGGAGGGCCTGTCCGAGGACGAGGCCACGGCACGGTTCTGGATCCTGGACGTCGACGGTCTGCTGGTGCGGTCGCGCACGGAACTGACGCCGCAGCAGCGGATGTTCGCGCGCGACGACAGCGAGGTGAAGGGCTGGGACGGCACCGGCCTCGCCGAGGTGGTGCGCCGTGTCGAGCCGACGGCGCTCATCGGGCTGTCGACGGCTCACGGCGCGTTCACCGAGGAGATCGTGCGGCAGATGGGCTCGACCTGTGAACGGCCCGTCATCTTCCCGCTCTCCAACCCCACCTCCCACTCCGAGGCCGAGCCCGCCGACCTCACCCGCTGGACCGACGGCCGGGCGCTGATCGCCACCGGCTCGCCCTTCCCGCCGCTCATGGTGGACGGGCACGAGGTGCCGGTGGCGCAGTCGAACAACGTGTACGTCTTCCCGGCCATGGGGCTCGCGGTGACCGCGAGCCGGGCCACGCGCGTCACCGACCGCATGATGGTGGCTGCCGCCCGGGCCGTCGCCGAGTGCGCGGTACGGGCGGCCCACGGCGAGGACGGTCCCGTGCCGCTGCTGCCGCCCCTGAACGGGATGCGCGAGTCCGCTCGCGAGATCGCCCTGGCCGCTGCTCTCGCCGCCGTCGAGGACGGGGTGGCCCCGCGGGCGACGGAGGCGGAACTGCGCGAGGCGGTCGCGAAGACCCAGTGGACACCACGGTACGAGGCCTAGACCGGCGCTTCCTTGATGAGTCGATCGTCACGGGCCGCCCGGCCGCCGAGTTGACCGCGCTGCATCCGCTGCGGTGAGGAAGGTCCGGGCTCGGTCAGTGGCTGCCCCGGTGTGCGTGTGCTTCGGCGAGGAGGAGGTAGCTGCCGGCGGTCCAGGTGTAGGCGCGGTCGCGCAGGCCCGTGCCCGTGAGGGCGTCGAAGTTCTCGGCGAAGCCGTGGGTCTCGCACAGGGCGCGGAACCGGGCGCTGATGTCGTCGGCGAGCCGGTGGTGGCCGGCGCGGCGCAGGCCGTCCTCGATGAGGACGGTGGCGGGGGCCCAGACGGGGCCGCGCCAGTAGCCGTCGGAGAGGTAGTGCGGTGAGGTGGGCAGCTCGGTGGCCAGGCCGAACGGGGTCAGATGGGCCTTGATGTGGTCGGCCAGCGCGCTGCCGATCTCGCCGGGCAGGTGCTCGCCCAGCACGATGGGCATCAGGTCGAGGAGGCTGGAGCTGCTCCAGGTCTGCCCGGTGGCGGCTCCCCGGGCGACGAACCGTTCGCCGGTCCAGAGTTCGTCCAGCAGCGCCGACTGGATCTCGTGTGCCGTTCGCGTCCACCGGGTCGCTTCGTCCGTCTTCCGCAACTCCGTGGCGAGACCGGCGAGTTCGTGCAGCTGGAGGACGAGGAAGGCGGCCAGATCGGCGGTGACGACCACCCGCTCGGGGTCGAAGGTGGTGGCGTTGTCCCAGCCGCTGTCGTTGCCGTGCTGGTAGTGGGGCAGGAGGGCTCCGGGGGCGCGCCGAGCGGTGAGCCAGAAGTGCGTCCAGCGTGTCAGCCGGTCGTATGTGTCGGCCAGTTCCGCCCGGCTGGGCGGCACCGGCAGCCGACGGCGCAGATGGCCCGACGCCCAGCCGTGGATGGGCGGTTTGACGAAGTTGTGGAGGACCTCGGAGTGGGTGACGGAGTCGGGCAGGGCTCCGCTGCCGTCCTGGTGGTCGAAGGGCAGGGCGAACTGGTCCACGGCCAGTTCGGGACAACCCGGAGCCAGGGCCAGGGCGTTGAAACAGTGGTCCCAGCTCCAGACCTTGTCCATCCAGTGCTTGGACATGAGAACGGCGGGCCGGGAGACGAGTCCGGCCGGGCGTACGGTCGCCGACCAGAGGACGTAGGCGGCGAGTTCGGCGGCCGGGGTGGCGGACGAGCGCCAGGGGGCCACCGCGTCGACGAAGTCGGCGAAGGATCCGCGTGCTGCCGTCACGATCTCGCCGAAGTCGGCCGAGGACGCGTACGGGGGGCGGGAGGTGTCGATTTCCTCGATGGCGATCTCCCACCCGCCGTCCGCCGCCGCGCTCAGGGCGAGGCCGCGGTCGCCGCCGCCCAGGGCCTGGGCTCCGGCGGTGTGGGCGATACGGCCGGACAGGGTGGTGACTCGGTAGCGGCGTCCCGTCTCGTACGACGTGAACACGTGCGCGTCAGCTGCCGGGTCGTGGAAGAAGTACGTCCCGCTGAACGGGGTCAGGACCTGCGCGGCCGCGGAGACGCCGATGTCCAGTCCGCTCCCCCGCAGGCGTACGGTGTCCGGCGACTCGTAGGCGAGGTCGATGCGCCCGGCCGGGGCGACCCAGCTGAGCAGTCCCGGTGTCGCCTCGACACGGGTGCCGGCGCGCTCGCCCGTCGCCGGGTCCAGGGGGACGAGGCGGAGGACGGCGTGCATGCCGTTCTGGTGCGAGACGAGGTGGAGGTCCTCGGCGTATGTCTTCTCCGCCACCACGGGTGAGATGCCGAACCAGGATCCGAACGTGCTGAACGGGATGTCGTGGACGGAGAAGGCCGGTCCGGACGACGGGGCGGCGGTCATGAAGGCGTGACTCGTTTCTCGAGCAGGGAGCGTCGGCAGAAGGGGATGACGGGAGGTCAGTCCTTGACGGCACCGGCGGTCACGCCGGCGGCGACGTAGCGCTGGGCCAGGACGAGGATCACCGCGGCCGGCAGCGAGGCCACGACGGCGGTCGCCATGATGGCGTTCCACTCCTGGTTGTTGTTGCCGATGTAGTGGTAGATGCCCAGGGTGATCGGCTCGTGGGTGCCGCCGTTGACGAGGGTGCCGGCGAAGACGAAGTCGGACCACGACCACAGGAACGCGAAGAGGGACACCGTGACGACGGCGTTGCGGCTCATCGGCAGGACGACGGACCAGAAGGTGCGCAGGGCCCCCGCCCCGTCCGTCTTCGCGGCCTGGAGCAGTTCGCCGGGGATGCCGGACATGAACGCCGTGAAGATGAGCACGGCGAACGGGACGGCCAGGGTGGAGTCGGCGACGATCAGTCCGGGCACGGACCGGAGCAGGCCGAGCTGGAGGTAGATGGCGTAGAACCCCATCGCCATGATGATGCCGGGGATCATCTGGGCGACCAGGAAGAGGAAGGCGAGCAGACCGCCGCCGCGCGGGCGCAGTTTGGCCAGGGCGTAGCCGGCGGGGGCGGCCAGTGCCACGGTCAGGACGACCGTTCCCAGGCCGATGACGAGGCTGGTCGCGAGGTAGGGCAACTGCTCGTCCAGGACGGTGCGGTAGCCGGCCAGGGTGCCGTTCAGCGGCAGCAGGTCCGGCGGGCTCTTGCGCATGTCCTGGTCGCGGGTGAGGGAGACGTTGAGCATCCAGTAGACCGGGAAGAGCATGATCGCGGTCAGCAGCAGACCGATGGCCGTCTTCCACCATGTACGGCTGGGGCTTCGGTTCATGACAGCGCCTGCTTTCGCTGGACCCGGATGTAGACGAGGCCGAACACCAGGGCGGCGACGACGAGCAGGTTGCCGACGGCCGCTCCGGGACCGAAGGCGGGCAGGAGGTTGCCGAAGCCGAGCTGGTAGGACCAGGTGGCGAAGGTGGTGGACGAGTCCGCCGGGCCGCCCTTGGTCATGATCCAGATGATGTCGAAGACCTTGAGCGTGTAGACGAGGCCCAGGAGCAGGGTGATCGCGGACACCGGGCGCAGCAGCGGGAAGGTGATACGCCAGAAGCGGTGCCAGGCGTTCGCCCCGTCCAGCGCCGCCGCCTCGTACAGGCTGGCGGGGATGGACTGCAGGCCGCTGTGAAGCACGACCAGGTTGAAGGGGACGCCGATCCAGATGTTGGCGATGATCACCGAGGTCAGCGACCAGGACGGCGAGGTCAGCCAGTTCACCGGGTCGACGCCGACGGTGCCCAGCAGGGCGTTGACGATGCCGGAGTCGCTGTTGAGCATCCACGACCAGGTGGAGGCCGACACGATCAGCGGGAGCAGCCAGGGCACCAGGAACAGGGCCCGCAGGGTCGCCGACAACCGGAAGTGCTGGTGGAAGAAGACCGCGAGGGCCAGGCCGATGGCGTACTGGAAGACCAGGCACACGGCGGTGAACACCACGGTGTGGAGCAGGGCCGGGGCGAAGGTCGGGTCGTCGAGGACCTTCCCGTAGTTCTCCAGGCCCGTGAAGGGCGCGTTGCCCTGGACGAAGGAGCGGACCGTGTAGTCGCGCAGGCTCAGGTCGAGGTTGCGGAACAGCGGATAGGCGTAGAAGAGGACGAGGTAGAGGGTCACCGGGGCGAGGAAGGCCCAGGCGGCCCACTGCGGGGAGGTCGGGCGGCGCCGTGTCGCGGCACGGGCCGGGGGCGGGGCGGAGGCCGCCGCCGTCCCGGCCGGGGTGCGCACGGGCCGGTGGTCCGGCGGATGTGCCGTCTGCTTCATCGGACTCATGTCACTTGACCGCGGCCTGCGCCGACGTCAGCGCGTCCTTGGGCGACTTGGACCCGCTGAGGGCGGACTGGACCGCCTTCCACAACTGCTCCGAGATCTTGGGGTACTTGGTGCCGAGGTCGCCGCTGGTGCGGCCCTTGGCCGACTTGACCGCGTCGACCCAGGGCTTCAGCGCGGGGTTCGCCGCCACCTGCTTGTTCTGGACCTCGCCGGTGGGGGCCACGTAGGACAGGGTGGTGTCGGTGTCGTACAGGTTCTTGGTGCTGGTCAGGCAGGCAGCCAGTTTCTGCGAGGTGGTGTAGCGGCCGGTGTCGTCCTGGACCGGGAGGGTGACGAACTCGCCGCCGGTCGGGGCGGCGGCGTTGCCCCCGTCGGAGCCCGGGATCGGCAGGACCCCGTATTCGAAGTCGGCCTTCTCGGCGTTGGCGAGCTGCCAGGTGCCGTTCTCGGCGAAGGCGTAGTCGCCGCCGGCGAACTCCTGCCAGCTGGTCGTCTGGGTGTTGTTGATGACCGAGTTGGGGGCGTAGCCCTGCTTCAGCCAGTTCTTCCACAGCGACAGCGCGGAGACGGCCTGGGCGGAGTCGAGTTCGGTCAGTTCGGCGCCCGAGCCCCAGAACCAGGGCAGGAACTGGAAGCTGCCCTCCTCGGTCCCGATGGCGGAGAAGGTGATGCCCTTCTTGCCGGCCTTCTTGACCTTCTCCAGCGCCGCCGTCAGCGACTTCCAGTCCTTGACCGAGGCGATGTCCACCCCGGCCTCCTTCAGCACCTTCTTGTTGTAGTAGAGGGCGAGGGTGTTGGCGCCGATCGGCGTGCCGTACGTCTTGCCGCCCGACTGGCCGGCCGCGATCAGGTTCGGGTCGACCTTGGAGGTGTCGAGCTTGTTGTCGTCGGTCGTGGTGAGCACGCCCGCCTCGGCCAGGGTCGAGACGACGGGGTTGTCGACGATGAGGACGTCCGGGGAGTTGCCCTGCTGGGCCGCGAGCAGCGTCTTGTTGGCCAGGTCGCTGGTGTCGAAACCGGTCCGCTGGATCTTCACACCGGCCTGGGTGCCGCACTTGTCCAGTAGCTTCGTCCAGGACGAACCCTTGGCGAACTGCGGGTACGGGTCCCAGATCGTGTAGGTGCCGCTGTCGGCGTCCTTGGCGTCGGTGCTGCCCGTGCCGGAGGAACAGGCGGTGCCGACGACGGCGACGACGGTCGACAGGGCCACGGTGGCGAGGAGCCGTCTTGAGGAGCTGTGCATGGCGGGTCCTTCGTTCTTGGCATACGGGTGCCGTGGGAGGGATGACGAGGGGTGTGCCGGTACGCCGAAGGGCGGCGGCGTGCGTGGTGGTGAAGCGATGAGGGTCCGAGGTGGGTTCGAGGGTCAGGCGGGGGGCGTTCCGCCGGCGGGCCCGGTGCTCGCCCGCAGCGAGATGGGCGGTGCGAGAAGGTGGTGCCGAGGTGGCGCGCCGGGGTGGTCGAGCCGTTCGATGAGCAGGTCGACGGCGCGACGTCCCATCTCCTCGGCCGGTACGTCCGCCGCGGTGAGCTGCGGGGTCACCGTCTCCGCCCACCGGCCGGCCACGACTCCGGTGACGGAGAAGTCCCTCGGCACATGGCGGCCCGCCTGGGCGAGCCCTCGGTAGAGGCCGCCCAGGGCGGCCTCGTTCAGCGTGACCAGGGCCGTGGTCGCCGGGTCGTCGTGCAGGATCCGCTCCAGGCACGCCTGGCCGGACGCGGCGTCGTCGCCGCAGCAGTACGTCCGCACCGCCAGCCCGCGCTCGGCCGCGGCCTTGGTGAATCCGTCCAGTCCCCGGTGCGCGGACTCGTATCCCGCCCGCAGGAGCTGCTCCGGCCGGTTGACGAAGGCGACCCGGCGATGACCGAGGTCCGCGAGATGGTGGACGCACGCCGCCGCCAGTGCGGTGTGGTCCAGGCCGACCCACCAGCCGCCCTCCGGGTGCGCGGTGCGGCCGATGGCGACGGCGGGGAAGTCCAGCTCGGCCAGGTGGTCGACCCGGTCGTCCTCCAGTCTGATCTCCATCAGGATCGCGCCGTCGACCCGCCGCTCCCCCAGCAGCCGCTGGAACGAGCGGTCGCTGTCCACGCCGCTCGGGGACAGCAGCACGTCGTAGTCATGGGCCGCGGCGGCTTCGACGACACTGCCGATGAAGTCCAGCTGCATGCCGGTGTAGTGGTTGCCGGCGGGCGGGAAGACCAGGCCGATCGTGCTGGTCCGGCCGTTGGCCAGGGCGCGGGCGCTGGCGTTGGGCCGGTAGCCCAGCTCGTCGATGACGTCCTGGATCTTCCGGCGTGTCTCGTCCGACACCGGACGCTTGCCGCTGAGCGCGTACGACACGGTGCTCCGCGAGACACCGGCCCGCCGGGCGATCTCACCGATGTTCACGGGGAACTCCTTGCGTGGGCTGTCGAACCAGTGGTTGTCGAACCGGTTCGCGTGAAGTGAAGCTAGGAACTGCCCGGACGGCTGTCAACACCCTGCGCAGCACTTCTTGTCCTGCGGCAGAGGTATTGCTGGGGGATTTCGCCGGTGCTAACTTCCTGCGAACCGGTTCGACGAGCGGCCGTCTCCGCATGCCGCAAGGGACGACGGACGGGTCGCAGCCCATGTCCACGCGATGAGTCGAACCGGTTCGACTCTCCTTCAGCCTCCGATTCAGCGTCCGAGCAGTCAGCGTCCGAGCAGTACGGAAACCACGGAGACCTCAGTGCGACGAAGTAGAACGACTGTGGCCGGAGCCGCGGCGACGGCCGCCCTCGCCACCCTCCTGGCCGGCCCTTACGCGGGAACCGCCGGGGCCGCGGAGCGGGAACGGCTCGTCATCGACCTCGCCACCGACACCGGCGCCTTCCACGGCGGCGCCGCCGGCTCGCTGTACGGCGTGTACGGCGACGGCGTGCCGAGCCGCAACCTCATCGAGGGCATGCACCTGCGCACGGTTTCGACGAAGGCACAGGACGGTCCGCAGCACCCGGGAGCGGACGCGCTGGAGATGCTGCCGCCGTTCGTGGACTCGGGCGGCAAGGACGTCTACATCTACATGACCGACATCTACCGCGGCTTCCCTTACCAGTGGCCGGGCGCGGACGGTCCGGCGCGGCTGGCCGGCTTCAAGGAGAAGATCAAGAAGCAGGTCCAGCAGGTCCTGACCATGGGCGAGTACAAGGACAACGTCGTCTACGTGCCCTTCAACGAGCCCGAAGGGAACATGTTCGGGACCGGCGAGTGGAGTTACAACAAGGTCTCCTGGCTGAACGACCCGCGGCACTACTTCGCGGCCTGGAAGGAGGTCTACCACCTCATCAAGGGCCTCGACCCGGACGCCCGCATCGCCGGCCCCAACACCAGCGTGCTCTACAACCAGGTCAAGGGCTTCCTGCAGTACGCCAAGGCCAACGACGTGGTGCCGGACGTGATGACCTGGCACGAGCTGTCGTCGCCCGCCGCGGTCCGCACGAACGTGGCGAAGTACCGGCAGATGGAGAAGGACGTCGGGGTCGGCCCGCTGCCGATCAACGTCAACGAGTACGGGCACAACTACCACCTGTCCGTGCCCGGCCAGGTCGTCCAGTGGGTCTCCGCCATCGAGGAGTCGAAGATCGACGCCGACCTGGCCTACTGGAACATCGACGGCAACCTCAACGACTCGGCCGTGGAGGCCAACAAGGGCAACGGCCAGTGGTGGCTGTTCAACGCCTACGGGCAGATGTCCGGCCACACCGTGAAGGTGACCGCCCCGCACCCCAACCAGCAGTACACGCTCCAGGGCGTGGCCACCCTCGACGAGGACAAGAAGCAGTCCCGGGCCCTCTTCGGCGGCAAGAGCGGTGACGCCGACATCGTCTTCGACCACATCGACCCGAAGCTGTTCGGGAAGACCGTACGCGCCACCGTCCAGGAGATCCCCTGGAGCGGGCAGGTCGGCGACTCGGCACAGCCGTTGCGGCTCGCGGACCAGGAACTGACGGTCGGGTCGGACGGCTCGGTCACGCTGCCGATGACCGGCATGAACGAGATGTCCGCCTACCAGGTCATCCTCTCCCCCGGCGGCAACGGCGCGAAGCCGGCCGCGCCTTCGGTCAGCTGGCGCAAGACGTACGAGGCCGAGAACGCCACCTACACCGGCAAGGGTTACTCCAGGAACGGCCCCGAGGGCACGCCCTCCGACGTCGGCAAGTTCGCCACGTCGGGCGCCTACAACGTGGGCGGTCTGCGCACCGGCTCCGACGGGGTCCTCGCCTTCGACGTCGAGGTCCCCCAGGACGGCACGTACGACCTGAGCGTCTTCGCCAACTCCTACAACCTGTACGACCTGGTGAAGGAGCAGGGCCCGACCAATGTCTTCCTGCGTGTCGACGGCAAGGAACCGCAGGAGCTGCGGCTGCCGCTGGGCTACAAGTGGGTGGTGTGGGGCCACACCGACACGACGGTGAAGCTGACGGCCGGCAAGCACCGGATCACACTGGCCGCGCAGGACCCCGACCTCGGGGTCACCAAGGGTGACGCGATCATCGACAAGATCGACCTGTCCCTGCGGGACGAGAAGGTGACCGCCCCGGCGGTCTACGAGGCCGAGTACGCCACCCTCACCGGTACCGAGCCGCGCTACACGGACCGCACTGCCTCGGGGCCGGGCGCGGTTCCGCTGCCCAAGGGCGCCTCCGCGACCTTCTGGGTCCACTCCCCCACCGACGGTGAATCGACCGTGTCGGTCGACCACTTGGGCGGCGGCCACGCGAGCCTGGCACTCAACGGCGAGAAGCTCGACCTGCCGAAGACCGGCGGGACCAAGAAGGGCACGGACACGGTCCGGATGTTCCTGTCCGGCGGCATCAACAAGATCACCGTGACCGGTACGGCACGCGAACTCGTCCTCGACCGGCTGCGGGTCACCCCGTCGAAGGGCACCCTGGTGCCCAGCGTCCAGCAGGCGGAGAACGGCACGCTCACCGGGGCGGCGAAGGTCACCGACGCCTACACCTTCGCCACGAACGGCAAGGCCGTCACCGGCATCGGCGACGGAAAGGCCAACGCCCTCAGCGTCGACGTGGTGGCCGCCAGGGCCGGGCGGCACGCGCTGACCATCCGCTACTCCAACGCCGAGCAGGCTCCGGCCACCCACTACAACCCCGACCCGATCGCCCGCCACGCGGACCTCTCCGTCAATGGCGGACCGGCACGCCGGGTGCTGTTCCCGACCACCTTCCACTTCAACAACTTCTGGGACCTGACCGTCCCGGTCACCCTCGAGAAGGGCAAGAACCGGCTCACCTTCACGGCGGAGGAACTGCCGGACTTCGACGGCGACACGTACAACCAGTACGACCAGCGATCCCCGTACGCACCGGTGATCGACCGGATCGCCGTCACGCCGATGGCGGCGAAGTAGGCGAAGTAGCCGCTCCGACCGCGAGGCGCCGATCCGGAAACCCGGTCGGCGCCTCGCCCCGCGCGTCAGTGCCCGCGCGGTGTCACCCACAGGTGTGATGAGGGAGGCCGTACGCCCGGAAGGCGGAAACCGGGGCCCCCGCGCCGCTACGTTGGCACGGTGCGGCGGATCGGGGAGTTCACCGTGGAACGGCGCCTCGGTGCCGGCGGAATGGGCGTGGTGTACCTCGCGCGCAGCGCCGCCGGACGGCGCGTGGCGCTGAAGGTGATCCGGCCCGAGTACGCGGACGAGCCGCACTTCCGTGCCCGGTTCCGGCGCGAGGTGGCGGCGGCCCGCAAGGTGAGCGGGGCGTTCACGGCGCCCGTCCTGGACGCCGACCCGGACGGCGATCCGCCCTGGCTGGCGACGCAGTACGTGGTCGGCGACTCCTTGGACGACCGAGTGCGGTCCTGTGGTCCGCTGCCCGTGGCCGATGTGGTCCGACTGGCCGGACAGCTCGCGGAGGCGTTGCGCGACATCCACCGGCAGGGGCTCGTGCACCGGGATCTGAAGCCTGCCAACATACTGCTGGCCGACGACGGCGTACTGGTCATCGACTTCGGTATCGCCCGTTCCATCGCCCAGAGCCGGGCGCTCACCCGCAACGGCGCGCTGGTGGGCACCCCGGCCTTCATGGCGCCGGAGCAGCTGATCTCGGCCCAGGAGGTCTCCCCGGCGACGGATGTGTTCGCGCTCGGTGGCGTCCTGGCCTTCGCCGCGTCGGGCCGAAGTCCCTTCGAGGATCCCGAGGCGGCGGAACTGGAGCCGATCGCGGTGGCCTTCGCGGTGGTGCACCAGGAGCCGGATCTGACCGGCCTTCCCGGAGCGCTGCGCGGGCTGGTTATCCGCTGTCTCACCAAGGACCCCACCCGGCGGCCAGGCCTGGAGGAGGTGCTGCGCCTGGCTACCAGGGCCGAGCGGGGCGACGGCGAGGCCGACAGCGCGCGACCGGTACGGCACCGGCGCCCCGGGAGGGCGGCGGTCGCCGCGCTGGCCGCGCTCACCGCTCTGCTCCTGCCTGGGGATGTGTCACGGTCGGGGGCGTCGGCTGTCCTGCCGTGCGCGGACGGTATGACCGCCCTCGGTGAGGGGCGTATGCGCAGATGTGTCGGTCTGCTGGACGCGGACGTGTCGCCCGAGCTGCTGCGCCGCACGTCGAGCCGGGCCGTCGCCCCGGTGCTGGAGCGGATCGCCGCGGAGAACCGGCGGGTGGTGGCGGCCGCCGCGAAGCCGGGCGGGCGGCGGTACGTGTCGATGGTGTATCTGACGCCCCTCACCGAGGAGTTCGACGGCGTCGCCTCGATGGAGGCGGTACGGCGTGATCTGGAGGGCGCCTATTTCGCCCAGCTCAGGACCAACGGGAGACTCGCCGGCCAGGCCGAAGGCGCCCCGGTCCGGCTGCTGTTCGGCCAGACCGGAGGCTCCGCCCAGCAGCGGAACCACACGGTCGGGCAGGTGCTCGGGGCCCGGCGTGCCGAGCGGATCGTGGCGGCGCTCGGTCTGGGCGGCAGCACCGCCGCCAGCCAGGACATGGTGGAGGCGCTGACGGCCGGCGGCCTGCCCGCGTTCGGTTCCGTCCTCACGGCCGACTCCTGGTCCGCCGTTCCCGGCCTGGCACGGGTCGCGCCCACCAACGCCGACCAGGCGGCAGCCGCCGTACAGCACCTGTCGACCGGTGCGCTCGCCCGCGCCCGGATCCTGTTCGTGCAGGCCGAGGTGGCCGCCGGGGCGGGTGGAGTTGATGGCCTGCATGGTCGACTCCTGGGTGCCGACGGCCTCGACCACCGAGTGCGCGCCCAGCCCGCCCGTCAGTTCCTTGATCCTCGCCACGCCCGCGTCACCGCGCTCCTCGACGATGTCGGTCGCGCCGTAGAACCGGGCGAGCTCCTGCCGTTCGGGGTGGCGGGACATCGCGATGATCCGCTCGGCGCCGAGCTGTTTGGCGGCGAGGACGGCCATCAGGCCGACCGCGCCGTCGCCGACGACCGCGACGGTCTTACCCGGGCCGGCCTCGGCGGCGACGGCTCCGTACCAGCCGGTGCCGAGAACGTCGGAGGCGGCCAGCAGCGAGGGGATCAGGTCCTCGTCCGGCTGCCCGGGTGTGGGCACGAGGGTGCCGTCCGCGTGGGGGATGCGGGCCTTCTCGGCCTGGGTGCCGATCGTCCCTGCCACGAATTCGCGGTGCACACAGCCGGACTGGCAGCCCGAGCGGCAGATCTCGCAGGTGTTGTCGGAGATCACGAACGACCCGACGACGAAGTCGCCCACCTTGACGTTCCGCAGGTCGTCGCCGACCTCCTCGACCACGCCCGCGTACTCGTGGCCCATGGCCGTGTGGTCGGCGGGCTCGACCCCGCGGTAGGGCCACAGGTCCGACCCGCAGATACAGGTCGCGGTCAGCCGGACGATCGCGTGGGTGGGCTCGATGATCTTCGGGTCCTCACGCTCCTCCACCCGGACATCGCCTGCCGTGTACATGACTACTCCACGCATGACTGCGTCTCCTTGCCTTCTGTGTGCCGGCGCCCGCAGCGCCGAGTCGTGCCAGGTGGGTCACGTCACCGCCCGAGGCGCTTCCGATCAGGCCGCGCCACCGGTGACGGCGGAGCGGAAAGCACCACGACATCCAGGGAACCAGCCCATGGCGCGGGCAGGGAGTTACTGATGAGGGGTGTACTGGCAGTACACCCCACGCCGCCGGACTCGGCCGTACGGTCGTGCTGTGGACAACCGTGACGAAGTCCGCGAGTTCCTCACCTCGCGGCGAGCCAAGACCACACCCGCGCAGGCCGGGCTGCCGGCCGGCACCCGGCGCCGCGTCCCCGGGCTGCGCCGCAGCGAGGTCGCAGCCCTGGCCGACGTCAGCGTCGAGTACTACGCCAAGCTCGAACGCGGCGACCTCGCCAGCGTCTCACCCGCCGTGCTCGAAGCCGTCGCCCGCGCCCTCCAGCTCGACGACGCGGAACGCGCCCACCTGCTCCATCTGGCCCAAGCCGCCGAGGGCTCCGACGCCCTCGCCCGCCCCCGGCCCCGCTCCAGCAGGCAGCGCACCCTGCACAGGAGCCTGCAATGGGTCCTGGACGCCATCACCACCGGGGCCGCGTTCGTCGTCAACGGCCGTCTGGATCTGCCCGCCGCCAACCAGCTCGCCCGCGCCTCGGCATCACCACAGCACGCGGACAGGAGCATTTCGCCCTGCTGTTCATGGGCATCGCGGGCGGTCTGGGTTCTCCCACGTTCAACATCAATGTCGTCACCCGCCCTTCTGCCTGACGGGTTGCGCCGCCGTCAGTTGTCGCCGACGGCGCGTTCCTCGTCCCCGTCCCCACCCCCGGCCCCGGCCCCGGCCGCCCGGTCGTCGTCTTCCGGCGCCGGGCCCAGCAGGACCTCGATGCCCGCGCGCAGGTACCGCTCCAGCGTGGCGTCCGGCGCCGAGACCAGGGCGGGTGGGCGGATCTCCGTGCGCATCAGGCTGGTGCCGAGCATCCAGGCCGCAAGGAGTTCCGCCCTCAAGTCGGCGTCGGGGCCGTCGAGGCGGGCGGCCAGGCGGTTGGAGAACACTTCCGTGAAATCCGCCCGCAGTCGCGCCACCGCCTCGTCCCGGCCGGAGGACCGCAGCACGGAGAGCACCGGGTGCGGGAAGTCACCCTCCCTCGGCTGCCCCATGAGCAGCGCGCAGAACCAGTCGGGGATCGTCTCGACCGGCTCGTTCAGCAGCGGCTCGAACATCTTGCCTGTACCGGAAACGTCGTTGAACAGCGCTTCTTTCGAGCCGAAGTAGCGGTAGACGAGGGCGGCGTCCACGCCGACGTCGCCAGCTATGTCGCGCACGCTGGTGCCCTCGTAGCCGTACTTGCCGAAGCGGAAGGCCGCGGCGGCCCGCAGCGCCGTTCGCGTCGCCGAGGCCGAGCGTTTGTGGGCGGGCCGGCGGGCCACCGCCTTTGCCGCCTCGCCGTTCTGTACTCCGGTCACGTACCGCACCTCCGTGGTCCACGGCGCTTCCGCCATCCGCCCATGTTCCAGTCTGCGGCGGCTGTCTCAAAGTCACCGACCGATGTCATCAATCGTTGACTTATGTTCTCGCCGCATGCGATACCTGACTCAGGTCAACGATTGGTTACTAAGTCCTCTCTCTGCCCGGGCCGTACGACGGAGTCGGCCCTTCCAGGTCCGCCCGCACGACGCGATCGAGCTCGCCCTCCGCGCCCCCGACCGTCGCAGGCAGGCCCCCACCGACCGGAAAAGGTGATCTTCTGTGCCTGCTCGACGCGTCGCCGTGATCGGAACCGGCTACGTCGGACTCACAACCGGAGCCTGTCTGGCCTCACTTGGGCACTCCGTGGGGTGCGCGGACGCCGACCCGTACAAGGTCGAGCGGCTGCGCGAAGCCCGGGTGGACATCTTGGAGCCTGGTCTGCAAGAGACCGTCCGGGACGCGCTGGACGCGGCCCGGCTCCACTTCACCGGCGACACCGCGGCCGCCGTCGCCGAGGCGGAGGTGGTGTTCCTGTGCCTGCCCACGCCCATGGGGGCGGGCGGCGCGGCCGACCTCGCCGCCGTGGAGGCCGTCGCCGCGCAGATCCGCGACGTACTGCCGCCCGGCTGTGTCGTCGTCAACAAGTCGACCGTGCCCGTCGGAACGTGCGAGCGCGTCGCCGCGCTGCTCGGCCGGGACGACGTGGCCGTGGTGAGCAACCCGGAGTTCCTTCGCGAGGGCCGCGCCGTCCACGACTTCCTGCACCCCGACCGGATCGTCATCGGCTCCGCCGACCGGGACGCCGCCCGGCGCGTCGCCGACCTGTACGCCGGACTGGACGCGCCGCTGGTGCTCACCGACCCCGCCAGCGCCGAACTGACCAAGTACGCGGCCAACTTCTTCCTCGCGATGAAGCTGTCCTTCGCCAACAACCTCGCCACGGTCTGCGAACGCTTCGGCGCCGACATCAACGATGTCACCGAGGGCATCGGCCGGGACCCGCGCATCGGCTCCGCGTTCCTGCGGCCCGGACCCGGCTGGGGCGGCTCCTGTCTGCCCAAGGACACCCACGCCCTGCTGACCGTGTGCGAACTGGCCGGGATCGACTTCCCGTTGCTGCGCGCCACCATCGAGACCAACGTCACCCACCAACAGCAGCTCGTCGAACGTGTCGCCGCCGCGTGCGGGCGCGGCGCGGACGGCTCGCTGCACGGCGTACGACTCGCCCTGTACGGCCTGACCTTCAAGGCCGGCACCTCCGACCTGCGCGACTCCCCCGCGCTCTCCGTCGCCCGGCTGCTGCGCGAGCGCGGCGCCGAACTCACGGCGTACGACCCGGCGTTGCGTGAGGAGCGGCCCGATCTGAGCGATCTCGTCGAACTCGCCGACGACCCGGTGCGGGCGGCGGAGGGGGCGGCGGCCTGTCTCGTCCTCACCGAGTGGCCGGAGCTGCGCGACCTCGACTGGGCGGCGATCGCCGCGCGCATGGCCGGCCAGGAGGTCCACGACTTCCGCAACCTGCTGGACGCGGACCGGCTCGCGCGGGCCGGGCTGAGCTGGCACGGCGTCGGGCGGCCCGCGGAGGCACCGACACAGGTGGCGTGACACCTGTGCGGGGCGACCGGCGCGCCGGTCGCGCCCTGTCGGGCCCGGACGCACGCCCAACTCCTCCTTCCCTCCGAAGAAGAATCCCTAGAGAAAGGCTCACCCCCATGCGGGTTCTGTGCACCACGCTCGGCAGCCCCTCCCACGGGCGTGCTCAGCTGCCCCTGCTGCGCGCCCTCGCCGAGGCCGGGCATCAGGTGCTGGTGGTCACCACCGAGGCCCTCGTCCCCGTCTTCCGCGACGACGACGTACAGGTGAACGCCGCTTTACCGGAGTTCGATCCGCTCGCCGCGATGGGACCGTACCTCGCGGAGCTCCAGGACACCGCCGACCTGACGCAGCCGACGGACGCGCTGACCCGGCTGCTGATGCGCAACGTGGCCGGGCCGGGAGTCAAGCCTCATCTGGACGTTCTGCTCCCCCTCGCCCGGGATTTCCGGCCCGATCTGATCCTGCGGGACGGTATGGACATGGGCGCGGTGCTCACCGCCGAACTGCTCGGCGTGCCGCAGTTGCCGACGCCTTCCGGGTTCAGCAACATCCTGGACCCCGCCGATGTGCTGCCGCAGCTGAACGAGCGGCGCGCGGAGCTGGACCTGCCCGTGCGGGACGATCCGCTGTCCGTCGTACCGCACGGCCGGGTCGACTACGTGCCGCCCGCCTTCTCGTTCGCCCGGCACCTGCCCAAGACATGGGCCTACCGGCAGACGGTGGACGTCGAGCGCGGTGGGGTGCTGCCGGAGTGGGCCGCCGAACTGCCCACGGACCGGCCGCTGGTGTACGCCGCGATCGGTACCGCCCTGCCGAAGATGAGTGAGCGCACGGCGGACGGGGCGGCACCTCTGCCCGTGAAGCTGCCGGACCCCACCGAGAGCCTGCGCGCGATTCTGGAGGCGGCTGCCGAGTTGGACGACTGCACCGTGGTCGTGTCGACGTCCGGGGTGCCGGTGGGCACCGAGGGGCTGCCCGGGCACGTCCATGTCACGGAGCGGGTGCCGCAGCCGCTGCTGCTGGAGTCGGTCGACCTGTTCCTCACCCACGGCGGTTTCAACAGCATCCGCGAGGCCATGCGCACCGGCACGCCGCTGGCGGTCCTGCCGCACTTCGGGGACCAGCCCGCCAACGCGGAACGTGTGGAGGAGCTGGGCCTGGGTCGTCACATCGAGGACCGCAGCGCGGCCGGCATCGCCGACGTGTGCCGCAAACTCCTCACCGATCCCGAGCCCCGGGCGCGGGCCCGGTCGGCCCAACTGGCGATGCTGACACTGCCGGAGATCGAGCAGGCGGTCGGCGACCTGGCCGGCATCGTCGGCTAGCCGCCCCTGCCCCCGGCGCGGGCCGCTCCGGAGCCCCGGGGCGGCCCGCGCCCGCGCGCCGTACCCGCCCCCACCCCGAGGACGACACGTGACCTTCTCCGACACCCAAGAACAGGGCGCGGCCGGGGACATGCCCCCGCGGCTCAGTCACCGGCAGATCACCACCGTCATGTCCGGGCTGGTGCTCGGCATGTTCCTGGGGGCGCTGGACCAGACAGTGGTCTCGTCCGCGCTGCGGACCATCGCCGACGACCTGCACGGGCTGACCGCCCAGGCATGGGTGACCACCGCGTATCTCATCACCGCCACCATCGCGACGCCGCTCTACGGCAAGCTCTCCGACATCCACGGCCGCAGGCCCGTCTACCTCGCCGCGATCGCCCTGTTCACCGTCGGCTCGCTGCTGTGCGGATGCGCCACGTCGATCTACGAACTCGCGGCGTTCCGCGCCGTGCAGGGTCTCGGCGGGGGCGGGCTGATGTCGCTCGCGATGACGATCGTCGCCGACATCACCACCCCGCGCGAAAGGGGCCGCTACCAGGGCTACTTCATGGCCGTGTTCGGCGGCGCCAGCATCGTCGGCCCGCTGGTGGGCGGAGCGTTCGCGGACCGGGCCGAGCTGCTCGGGATAGCCGGCTGGCGCTGGATTTTCCTGATCAACGTGCCGCTCGCCGCCGCGGCCGCGGTGGCGATCACGCGCGTGCTGCGCTTCCCGCACCGGCGGGTCCGGCACCGGCTCGACCACGCCGGGGCGCTCGCCCTGGCCGTGGGACTCGTGCCGCTGCTGACGGTCGCCGAGCAGGGACGCACCTGGGGGTGGGACTCGCCCCGGGCCCTGTCGATGTACGCGATCGGAGTGGCAGGGCTGGCCGTGTTCGTCGTGGTGGAGCGGCGGTCGGGCGACGCCGCGCTGCTGCCGCCGCGCCTGTTCCGCATCCGGACCTTCCGGCTGGGCGTCGGGCTGCACTTCGTCGTCGGCATCGGCATGTTCGGCGCGATGACGACGCTGCCGCTCTATCTCCAGCTCGTGCGCGGCATGAGCCCCATCGAGGCGGGCGTGGCCACCCTGCCCACGGTCGCCGCGAACCTCGCGGTGACGCTGCTGACGGGCCGGATGATCGCCCGGACCGGCCGGTTCAAGGTCCATCTCGTCGCCGGCGTCGGCTCGTTCACCGCCGCGATGCTCGTGTTCGCCACGCTGCGCGTGGACAGCCCGCTGTGGCACCCTGCGCTCGGCATGGCCCTGATGGGCGCGGGACTCGGTGCGTCGATGCAGACGCTCACCACGCTCGCGCAGTGCGAGGTGCCCCGTACGGACATGGGCGCGGCGACGGCATCCGTCAACTTCTTCCGCTCCAACGGCGGCACGGTCGGCACCGCGGCGTTCCTGTCGATCCTGTTCACCACGGCGGCCGGCAGCATCGCCGAGCGACTGGCCGAGGCCCGCCACGACCCGGCCTACCGCCACCTGCTGGCCCAGCCCGACAACGCGCACGCCCTGACGGGTGTCCTCCGACCCGGCGGCGGCGTCAGCCTGGAGGACTCCGCCTTCCTGCGCACCCTCGACCCGAGCGCGGCACTGCCGTTCCTGGAGGGCTACGTCACCTCGATGCGCATCGTCTTCCTCACCGGCGCCGCGGTGTCCCTGGCCGCCTTCGCGCTGGCGGCCTGGCGGGTTCCCGACCTCACGCTCTCCGACGAGTAGCGTCCAGGGAACGTCGAATGTCAGGTCCTGGCCGCACGCGCCGCGGATCTGTCCCACGTGTACGGACAGGGCGAGACCCGGGTGATCGCCCTGGACCACGTCACTGTGAACTTCCACCAGGGCGAGTACACCGCGATCATGGGTGAGGCTGGTGGCGACGGCGATGAGGGCGAGGATTCACCGCCGCAGGCGCTCGTCGCTATCACCCGCAGCTGCCATGCCCCGGGATACACTGCTCCGCTCCACCCTGACTGGAGGTCACCTGAATGTCCCCCGCACGGGTACTTGCCGGTGCTCCGTTGGCTCTGGTGATTCTCGCCCTGTCCGGCTGCTCTTCCCACTGGGGCTGCACCGACACGACCGCGGAGCGCGGTGAGGCGGGTGTCAGGGTGCAGGTCGAGGACACGTCTGGGCGGCCTCTCGGCGTCACCGCCGAGGTCGTTGACTGGCGCCTTGAGCCCCACCCGCAGGTGCCCTCCGAAGGTGACCAGGTCCACTTCCACTACCGCTTGGACGGCGCCGACGAGATATCCGGCCCTGCAGTGGACGCCTGCGCGGTCGATAAGGAGCGCGTGGCGTTGGGGTGTCATACGGTTTATTCGTCCCAGGCGTTCGGGCCGGACGGTGACCTCACGGGCGACGACTGGCTCGCCGTCCAGCACCCTGAGCAGGTTGCCGGAGTGCTGTTGATCCCGAATGACCAGTCCCACGACGGACGAACCTGCGAGCAGGACATCAAGGACGGTGGCGGGCCGCATCCTCCAGAACCAGCCGGCATGGGGGACCAACTGTAAGCCGTCATTCAGAGGCGTCGGCAGCCGGACGGCCAGGAGATGGGCCGTTCCACGACCCATCGGTGCCGGCCCAGTCGTTGGGATGACTCGATGCCCTTGCGGGCGAGGCGGTGCCGGACGCCGCGGGAGGCCGGGCTACCCCGCCAGCGCGCCCATCGCCCGGTCGAGCAGCACGGCCAGGGGAACAGTGCCCTCGCAAGCCACCCACCCCGTGGCGGCCACGTCCAGGCAGGCGAGCGCGGCGGCGGCCAGTGCGCTCGGCCTGGTGTCCTCCGGCCGGTCGGGGCTGACCCCGAGTCGCCGGGCGACCTCCGGCACCAGCAGTTCCTGCCAGCTCCGTTGCTTCTCATAGTGGCCGGCGCGCAGCGACGGGGTCTCCTGGAGCATGCGCAGATAGCTGAGTGCCTGTTCCGGTGCCTGCTCGTTCATCCGCGTCAGGACATCGAACGACCGGCGCAGCGCCTCCCAGGGCGGCTCGTCGTCGGGGCGGGCGGCGAGCGCCTCCGCGATCCGGCGACCGGACTCCGCCAAGCGCCCGAGGACGATGTCCTCCTTGGTGCCGAAGTACCGGAACAGGCTGGCGCGCGACAGACCCACCTCGGCGGCGATCTGGTCGACGGTCGTCTTGTCGAACCCCTGCTCGGTGAAGAGCCGGTGCGCCACCTCGACCACTTCCGCCCGAACCGTCGCACGCATGCGCTCACGCAAGCCGGGCGGCTTGCCTGCGGACTGTGCGGCGGTACGGGCGGTCTCGGTCATGCCAGAAGGGTACAGCAAGGACTCAATTTGATACCGAGTATCAAACCCGAGCGACCTCGACCACCTCGCCGAGCGCCCCGGCCTACTGGACGACCACCCGAAGAGTGTCTAGATTTTCCGTCCAGGTCTGGACACCCGGTCCAGAATCGCTTCTCGGGCAGGCCTTGTGAAACGCATCGGACAAGAGGGCACTCGTACGGCTCGGTGCCTCCCGGGCGATCGTCTACAACTACGCCGAGTGAAGGGCAGTCCATGACCTCCGCCGGATCGGCCACCGAGCCCGCGCCCGCTCCCTCGCCCGGCTCCGGCCGGCCACCGGCCGCACACCGCCTGCTCCACATCACCGAGGAGCAGACCGCCGCGATCATGGATGAGGACCTGGCCCTCGAAGCGGCCCGTGCCGCCTTCGCCGCGACGGTGGACGGGCCGGTCTTTCCCAGTCTCGCCGTCCACGGGTCCGACCCGCGCAACCGATTCACGCTCAAGCCGTCCGCGTCGGCGACGCATGCCGGGGTGAAGATCGGTACCTACTGGCCGGGCAACGCGGAGCACGGGCTGCCGCGCCACCACTCCGCCCTGCTGCTCTTCGACCAGACGACCGGCAGGATCGCGGTCGTCCTGGAGGTCGGCACCGCGAACGCCTACCGGACCGCTGCGGCCGACGCCCTGGCCGTCGACCTTCTGGCCCGGGCCGACGCCACCACCCTGGCCGTCTTCGGCACCGGGCACCAGGCGGCCTACGAGGTGGCGGCCGTCAGCCGCATCCGTCCCCTCGACGAGGTCCTGGTCGTGGGACGAACCTCGGAGCGGGCCGAGCAGATGGCCGCGGCGCTGGCCGCGGAAGGACACAACGCCCGTGGCGTCGGCGCCGAGGAAGCCTGCGCCCGGGCCGATGTGATCGTCACCGCCACCACCGCCACGATCGACACCCCGCCGCTGTTCGATGCCACGTGGGTCCGCCCCGGTACGCATATCTCCTGCATGGGCGCCGACGCCCCCGGCAAGCGGGAACTCCCGTCCGACCTGTTCAGCCGTGCGCGCGTCTTCTGCGACCTGTCCGAGCAGGCCCGCCTCATGGGCGAGAGCCAGCACGCTCCTGCCGAGGCGGTCCTCACCCCACTCGGCGAGGTCCTGACCCACCGCGCCACGGGACGCACCGACGACAGCGGCATCACGATCTTCGACAGCTCCGGAATCGGACTGCAGGACCTGTATCTGGGCCTGGCCCTTCTGAAGAAAATGGACATCTCCCTGTGAACACCCTCGGACCCGCCACCAGCCGCAGCGCCGTCCGGACGCTTACCGACCCCGACACCCCGTTCGCCGTCGTCGACATCCACAAGACCCGACGCAACATCGAACGACTGGCAGCCAAGGCCGACCGGCTCGCGGTCGCCCTGCGCCCCCACGTGAAGACGGCCAAGAGCCTGGATGCGCCGCCCTCCTGCACGACGGCTCTCCCTGCCCCATCACCGTCTCCACCCTCGCCGAGGCCGAGGCGTTCGCCGACGGCGGCTACACCGACATCACCTACGCCGTCGGCATCGCCCCCCCCACCCCCCCCCCCACAAACTCCCGCGTGTCCTCGCACTGCTGCGCCGCGGTGTCACCCTGCGCATCCTGCTGGACAGCACCACCCAGGCGGAGTTCGTCGCCGAAGCCTCCCGCCAGTCCGGCCTTCCCGTCCCGACCCAGATCGAGATCGACTGTGACGGCCACCGCGGGGGCCTCAAGCCCGACGACCCCGCACTCCGCGAAATCGGCGGCATCCTGCACGACGCGGGCTGCCTGGACGGCGTGCTGACCCACGCGGGTGAGTCCTACTTCGCCTACACCGCCGGGGAACTGCGTCTGGCGGCGAAGAAGGAACGTGACACCGCCGTCACCGCGGCCGAGCGGCTGGTGCCGAACAGGCCGTAGTCGGCGTTGTTGACGACGACGTCCAGACGGCCGAAGTGGTCGTGCGCCCGCTTGGGGGCCTCGGTGACGGCGGCCTTGTCGGTGACGTCCAGGGTCAGCGGAAGGATCGCCTCGCCGTGGGCGGCCACCAGGTCCGCGAGGGAGTCGGTGGTGCGGGCGGTGGCCGCGACCCTGTCGCCGCGCTCCAGGGCCGCCTGGACGAACTGGCGGCCGAAGCCGCGCGAGGAGCCGGTGATGAACCAGATCTTGCTCACGAGAACACTCCCGTTTCGAATTAAGTCTTACGAGAAGACTCTACATCGGATTGAGACTTAGTATCAAGATGAGTCGTGGATTCGCTGCTGTACGCTGCCCGCATCAGCGAGGCACGTTTGACAACTGGAGGACAGAGATGTCTTCAGACGGGGCGCACGGTGACCAGGTGACGTCCGGACTCGACCGGCGTACTGAACTGAGGGAGTTCCTGCGTTCCCGCAGGGCCCGGCTCAGGCCCGAGGACGTGGGCCTGCCCTCGTACGGGCGGCGGCGGGTTCCCGGGCTGCGGCGCGAGGAGTTGGCGCAGTTGGCGGGAATGTCGTACGCGTACTACGCACGCCTGGAGCAGGGCTACGGCGAGACCATGTCGGCCGAGGTGCTGGACGCCGTCGCCCGCGCCCTGCGCCTGAACCAGGAGGAGAGTGACCATTTGGTCCGGCTGGCTCAGCCCGAGCGTCAGAGCACGGCGCAGGCCGCACCCTCGCCGCAGCGACTGCGGCCCGCCGTCCAGCACCTGCTCGACGCGCTCGGCGTACCCGCCTACGTCGTCGGCCGGCGCCTGGACATCCTGGGGTGGAACCGGCTCGCCACCGCCGTCTTCGGGGACTGGGCCCAACTGCCGCCCGAGGAGCGCAACGTGGCCCGGCTGTTCTTCCTCTCGCCCGAGGCGCGCGACCGCTTCGCCGACCCGGACCGTAGCGCTCTGAGAATCGCCGGCGTGCTGCGCATGAACGCCGGCAAGAGCCCCGGGGATTCACACCTCTCTTCGCTGATCCAGGAGCTGTCGCAGAAGAGTGAGGAGTTCCGGCAGTTGTGGACACGGCACGAGGTGAGCTGTCCGAGCACCGGCGAGCCCGTGCGGATGCGGCACCCGCTCGTGGGAGAGTTCGACCTCGTCCACGAACCCATGACGCTGCCGGGGGGCGCCCCCATGCGGCTGATGACCTACCACGCCGAGCCGGGCTCCCGCTCGGAGGAAGCCCTGCGGATGCTGGCCAGTTGGGAAATGGAGCCGCTGCGCTGATCTCCCCGGTGCATGTCACGCCGTCATGCGGCCAGCACCGAGGAGGGTGACAACCCGGCCACCGGGGCGGAACCGTGGATGGGGCCGGGGACGCGGGACAAGGGCAGGCCGGTGCCGTTGTTGACGCGGGCGATGATCTCGGCGGTGATGGAGATCGCTGTCTCTTCGGGGGTGTGGGCGCCGAGGTCGAGTCCGATCGGCGAGTGCAGGAGCGCGAGGTGCTCTTCGGGCACGCCGGTCTCACGCAGACGTTCCAGGCGGTGTTCGTGGGTACGCCGGGAGCCCATCGCGCCGATGTAGCCGACGGGGAGGGTGAGGGCCAGGCGCAGCAGGGGGATGTCGAACTTGGCGTCGTGGGTGAGGACGCAGATCGCGGTGCGGGCGTCGACTTCCGTGGCCTCCAGGTAGCGGTGGGGCCAGTCGACGACGACCTCGTCGGCGTGTGGGAAGCGCTGAGTGGTGGCGAAGACGGGGCGGGCGTCGCAGACGGTGACGTGGTAGCCGAGGAAGCGTCCGGCCTGGCTGAGGGCGGCGGCGAAGTCGACGGCGCCGAAGATCAGCATGCGGGGCGGCGCCGCCTGGGTGTGGACCAGGAGCGTCAGCTTCTCCGGGCAGGTGTCGGCGTCCCCGCCGACCTCGACGCGGGCGGTCCGGCCCGCCCGAAGCAGCGCGCGGACCTGGTTGGCCGCCGCCCGGTCCGCCTGGCGGCTGCCCAGTGTCCCGTCGTACGCGCTGCCACCCCCGAAAACGGACAGGGTGCGGCCGAGAAGGCGCTGCGGCCCGCCGATCACCTGTGCCACGGCGACGGGCACACCGGCCGACACCTGTTCCAGGGTGGTGGTGAGGTGGGGCTGGTCGGCGGGGTCGACCCGCTGCACCAGGACCTCCAACTCACCGCCGCAGGTCAGGCCCACGGCGAAGGCGTCGTCGTCGGAGTAGCCGAACGAGGCCCGTATCGGGGGTTCGCCCGTCTCCAGCACCTGTTGGCACAGCTCGTAGACGGCGCCCTCCACGCACCCTCCGGAGACGCTGCCGACCGCCTCCCCGTCGGTGTTCACGGCCAGTGCGGTGCCGGGTGGCAGGGGTGCGCTGCCGCTGACCCGGGTGACGGTGGCGAGGGCGAAGGGGCGGGCCTCGCGGCACCAGCGGTACAGAGTGTCCGCGATGTTCAGCATGAAAGGTGTCCTTCGGGGGTGGTCGGGGAGGCCCGCCGCCGCGGCGGCATGGGGGGAATGGCCGCGGCGGCGGGCCGACCGGGTCGATTCCGGGACTCCCAGGGGGAGAGAGAGCCCCGGCCGCCCGGGGTTCAGAGCAGGGCTTCGGCGGTGATGGGCAGGTCGCGGACGCGGCGGCCGGTGGCGTTGAAGACCGCGTTGGCGATGGCCGGTGCGACCCCGACCTTCACGATCTCGCCGAGGCCCTTGACGCCGATGGGGTCGGCGTGGAGGTCCTCCCCGTCCAGATAGATCGCCTTGATGTCGGGGATGTCGGCGTTGACGGGCACGAGGTAGTCGGCGAGGTTGGCGTTGACGATCCGGCCGTCGCGGTGGTCGGTGGCCGTGTGCTCCAGCAGGGCCTGCCCGACGCCGCCCACCATGGCGCCGAGGGCCTGGCTGTCGGCGAGCTTGGGACTGATGATCCGCCCGACGTCGTAGACGCCCAGCATGCGCCGCATCCGCACCAGGCCAAGCCGCCGGTCGACGGCCACCTCGGCGAACGTCACGCTGTAGGCGTTCATGGAGTACCGGTCGTCGCCGCTCGGGGTGAAGAGCCCGCGCGTCTCCAGGTGCGTACGGCCGTTACGCACCAGCAGTTGCCGGTAGGTCTCCCCGCGCGCGGGGTTGCCCTTGACGTGCAGCCGGCCGCCTCGGACCACGATGTCGTCGGCGTCGATGCCGTGCAGCGGTGACCGCTCGTCCTCGACGGCGAGTTTGATCGCCTCCTGCCGCAGCTTGTCGCAGCCGTCCTGGACGGCGGAACCGACGCCGGCCATGGTCTGCGATCCGCCATGCGGTGGGGCCGCCGGGAAGGTGGAGTCGCCGAGTTCGAAGCGGACCGTGCGCATGGTCAGGCCGAGGGCATCGGCGGCGAGCTGGGTCATGGAGGTGTAGGTGCCGGGGCCCATGTCGCTCGTCGACGCCTGGACCAGGGCCGTGCCGTCGGCGTCCAGCCTGACCCGTGCCTCGGACCGCATGCGCAGGGTGTCGTAGATACCGCTGGCCATGCCCATGCCGATGAGCCAGTCGCCGTCCCGCCGGGAGCGGGGCTTGGGGTTGCGCCGGTGCCAGCCGAACTCGCGGGCTCCGGTCCGCAGGCACTCGCTCAGGCGCCGGGTGGACCAGGGCAGCCCGTTGGCAGGGTCCTCCTGCGGTTCGTTGCGCAGCCGCAGCTCGATCGGGTCGATGCCGGTCTCGTGGGCGAGTTCGTCCATGGCCGACTCGATGGCGAAGGCGGCGCTGGACCAGCCGGGGCCCCGCATGAACGTCGGTGTGTTCACGTCCAGCGGCACGGTCCGATACGCCTGGCGGACGTGGGGCGTGGCGTAGAGCATCTGCCCCGGGTTCATCACACCCTCGACGTAGTGCTCGTACGAGGACGTCTCGGCCCGTATCCGGTGGACCGCCGCCGTCAGGCGTCCGCCTCGGGTGCTGCCCAGACGCAGCCCGTACTCGTAGGCGGGCCGGTAGCCCACCCCGTAGTACAGCTGCTCGCGGGTCAGGACCAGTTTGACCGGGCGGCGGATCTGGCGGGCGGCGAGGGCCGCGATGGTGGAGTGCGGCCAGGCGCGCAGCCCGTTGCCGAACGCGCCGCCGACGAACGGCGAGATCACACGCACGTTCTCCGCCGAAATGCCGAACACGGCGGCGAGTTCGTCCCGCGCGCCCACCACCCACTGGGTCTTGTCCCACACGGTGAGCTTGTCGCCGTCCCAGCGGGCTATGGTGGCGTGCGGCTCCAGCGCGTTGTGGTGGTTACGGGTGAGCCGGTAGGTGCCCTCCAGTTTGACCTCCGCCGACGCCAGTGCGTCTTCGGGGTTGCCGCGCGCGTAGTTCTGCGGCGGCAGGGGGTCGTTCTCCCGGACTCCGGATGCTGCCATGTCGGTCGACGGCTTCTCGGCGTCGTAGGAGACCTTCACCAGGTCCGCGGCGTGCTGGGCGGCCTCCAGTGTGCGGGCGACGACCACGGCGACGGGCTGCCCCATGAAGCGGACCTCGTCGTCCTGGAACACGTGCAGCCGCTCGCCGACGGCCGGGTCCAGCCAGGCGCCCGGGTTGTCGCGGTAGGCCAGCCTGGGGGCGTCGAGGTGGCTGATGACACTCAGGACTCCGGGCAGGGCGTCGGCGGCGCGGGTGTCGATGCCGGTGATGCGTCCGCGCGCGATGGTGCTGTCGACGATGACGGCGTGGACGACGCCGTCGATGTCGTGGTCGGCGGCGTACTTGACCTGGCCGGTGACCTTCAGCCGTCCGTCCACCCGGGACAGCGGCGCTCCGACGGCTGCCTGCGGCTGCGGGCTCACTTGCCACCTCCTACGACGCGCAGTTGGCGCTCGACGGTCCGTTTGAGCAACTCGACCTTGAAACGGTTGTGCTGGAGGGGCCGGGCCCCGTCCGCCGCCCGCTCGGCGGCCCTGGCCCACAGGTCGGCGGACGGCCGCTTGCCGATGAGCTCCCGCTCGACGGCGGGCAGCTTCCACGGCACGGTGCCCACGCCTCCGGCGGCCACCTTCGCCTGGCGGATCACCCCGCCGCTGATGTGCAGGGCGACGGCCGCCGAGGTGAGCGCGAACTCGTACGACTGCCGGTCGCGCACCTTCAGGTAACCCGACTTCAGCGGACGCGGAAGGGCCGGAATCTCCACTGCGGTGATCAACTCACCCTGGCGCAGGGCCTGTTCGCGGTTGGGTGTGCTGCCCGGCTTGAGCAGGAAGTTCGCGAAGGGCACGGTCCGCTCGCCGTCCGGCCCCAGCAGTACCACGGTCGCCTCCAGGGCGGCGAAGGCCACGGCGACGTCGGAGGGATGGGTGGCCACGCAGTCGTCGGAGGTGCCGAGGATGGCGTGGGTGCGGTTGACGCCGTGCAGGGCAGCGCAACCGGAGCCCGCCTCACGCTTGTTGCAGGCTGCCGTCACATCACGGAAGTACGTGCACCGGGTGCGCTGCATGATGTTGCCGCCGATGGTCGCCATGTTGCGCAGCTGCGCCGACGCGCTCAGCTCCAGCGCCTGCGAGATCACCGGAAACAGAGCGCGCACGCCCCGGTGGGCGGCGGCCTCGGACATCCGCACGAGCGCGCCGATGCGCAGGCCCCCGCGCTTGGCGACCATGATCTCGCGCAGGGGCAGGCCGCTGATGTCGACCAGCGTGCGGGGGCGTTCGACGGTCTCACGCATCAGGTCGACCAGCGTGGTGCCGCCGGCGATGTAACGGCCGCCGTCACGGCCCGCGTCGAGGGCTTGCCGGGTGTCGGCGGCCCTGGTGTAAGAGAAGGGGTGCATGGGGACCGTGCCTCATTTCCCGTGTGCGGTCTGCTCGACGGCGCGCACGATCTTCACGTAGCAGCCGCAGCGGCAGATGTTGCCGCTCATGAACTCCCGGATCTCCTCCGGTGAGCCGGTGTGCCCCTCCTTGATGCAGCCGACGCCGGACATGATCTGGCCGGAGGTGCAGAACCCGCACTGGAAGGCGTCCTGGTCGATGAACGCCTGCTGCAGCGGGTGCAGCCGTTCGCCCTTCGACAGGCCCTCGATGGTGGTGACCTCGGCGCCGTCCAGCCGGATCGCCAGCGTCAGGCAGGAGTTGACCCGGCGTCCGTCGACCAGGACCGTGCAGGCGCCGCAGGCACCGGCGTTGCAACCCTTCTTCGAGCCGGTCAGCCCCAGGTGTTCGCGCAGCAGGTCCAGCAGGGAGGTCCGGTTGTCGACCGTGACGGTGCGCCGCTCGCCGTTGACGGTCAGGGAGACGCGGCTGCCGGGCGGCGCCTCGGCGGCTTCCGCGGGCTCGGCGCCGAACACGGACGGCCCCGCTGTCAGGCCGCCGACCACGACCGCACCGCCGACGGCGGTGGTCGCGATGAACGTGCGCCGGGACGGGGCGGACGCAGGTCCCTCGGGCGATCCCTCGGGAGGAGAAACAGTTGACTCGGGGGGTTCGATGGACATGCCCACTCTCTTGGTCGACGGAAGACGGATGGCGGTACCGACCACCGTCATGTGCACGAATCGGCGTGAGTGCGGGAGACGGTTCACGCCGCGGCGGACGAGCCGGGCCCTCAGCCCGGGAGGAGTGCGGCGGCCGGGGCTTGAACGCGTCCGGCAGCCGCCTCACCAGGCCTTCGGTGCGGCATGACATCCACTGTGCTGCACACGGCGCGATCCAACGAGCAAAGAGTTTTGGGACGACTCCCATTGCTACGACTGCCGTTGGTACGTCTGGCAGTAGCAGGCAGAGCTGCCCGGCCGTCGGCAGCCCTTATGTCGCCACGGCGTTCTGGGTTCTAGTGGTCGTTGCAACACCTCAGCTCAGAGGTGGCAATGGACATCGAAGTTCGGGGGAGCCGGAGGCCGCGGGGCCGCAAGCCCTTGGTCCGGGAACGGGAGACATACTTCCGGTTTGTGGATCAAGGAATGAGCTTTGTCGAGGCAGCCAGGACCGTCGGCATCAGCACCCGTACCGGCGAGCGATGGCGCAACGGACGAGGTGCATCGGGTCGGTTCAAGGCAGCATCACCGGTCAACCCGGCACCGCCCGTCGCTGAGCTGACACCTGCCGCTCCTTCCCGCTATCTGCGCGAGGCCGACCGCATCCACATAGCCGACCGCCTGCAGGAGAAGGCCACCATCCGGGCAATCGCCGCCGAGCTGGGTCGAAGCCCGTCGACCATCAGCCGCGAAATCCGCCGCACCGCACCGTCCTGGCCAACGGCCGCCGGCGCTACCGGCCCTTTGCCGCCCACGCCCGCCTGCCCCGCCCCAAGACCGGGAAGATCGGACAGAACCCAGAACTGCACGACTTCGTCCAGTCCCATCTGGCCCTGCGCTGGAGCCCTGAACAGATCTGTCACGCTCTGCACAGACGCTTCGCCAACCGGCCAGAGATGCACGTGAGCCTCGAGACCATCTACCAGGCCCTTTACGCCCGAGGCCGCAGTGAACTCCGCCGCGAACTGACCCGCGCTCCGCGCACTGGACGTGCCATGCGACGCCCTCGCCGCCTGGCCGACCGCAGGCGCACCCGCGCCGTCAAGAACATGGTCATGATCAGCCAACGGCCGCCCGAGGCAGCCGACCGGGCTGTCCCGGGACACTGGGAAGGCGACCTGATCCTCGGCCGCAACAAGCACTCCGCGATCGCCACACTCGTCGAACGCAGCACCCGCTACCTGATGCTGGTCCACCTGCCCGACGGCTACAACTCCGCAGCCGTGCGCGACGCCCTCATCGCCACCTTCGAGACCTTGCCGCCCCTCCTGAAGCGGTCCTTGACCTGGGATCAGGGCACCGAGATGGCCGCTCACCGCGGCTTCAGCATCACTACCAACATCCCGGTCTACTTCTGCGATCCCGGCAGTCCCTGGCAGCGAGGCTCGAACGAGAACACCAACGGCCTGCTACGGCAGTACTTCCCCAAGGGCACCGACCTGTCCACGCACACCCCTGAGGACCTTCAAGCCGTCGCGGCCGAGCTCAACAGCCGCCCACGCAAGACGCTCGGCTGGAAAACCCCAGCCGAGCGCCTGTCTAACCTGCTCGCAGCTTGATCAAATCACCATGGTGTTGCAACGACCCCTACAGCGGCCCCCTCACCCGAGGGACGGGCCAGGGAGAAGCTGTTCTGCACCCGGCGAGTGATAGTGAAGCCTCCGACGGCGGAACATCCGGTAGACGGCCCGCCTACCGCATGGAGTGGAACCACCGCACCACGGCGGCGGTTCCGGCCTGCTGGGAACCCAGGTGGCGTGAGCCGCCGTAGTCAGGGGTGCCGAGGTCGATCAACGGGGCATGGACGCCGCGGGCACGCAGGGCGGCGTGGCAGCGGGCGGTGTTCGCGGTGACGGCCTGCTCGTCGCCATCGGCGTAGTAGAGCCGGATCGGAGCGCGCGGCGTCCAGTCGGTGCACACGCCGTCGGCGATCCGCAGGGCCGCCGCCAGCCGTCCGGTGGGGTGGGCCAGCATCGCCCGGCCTCGGGGTGTGAGGAGCGCGTCGATGGAGTCCGGGGTGCCCGCCTCGACCTCCTGACCGGTGTGTGTGCCGTCCAGCAGACCTTCGATCGTCTGGTCGTACGGCGCGCGGAATACCTGGGCCGGCGTGTCGTACAGGTGGTGCAGGCGGTTCAAGGCGACCAGGGTCAGCGCCGTGTAGATCACGCTTGCCTTCGGCTCCGTCTGCCCGGCCAGTAGCGCGGGCAGTTCCGCGTCGCGGAACGCGTACGCGCCGCTGATGGGCGCCACGGCGCGCAGCCGGAACCATCCGTCGGCGCCTTCCTGCAGCGACTGGGCCAGTCCCAGTGCCGCCGAGGCGCCTTGTGAGAAGCCGGTGACCAGTACCTCGCGCCGCAGCTCCCGACCCTTGGCCGTCGCGACGGCGCGGGAGGCGCGCAGCATGTCCAGGGCGGCCGTCGTCTCCGAGGGCACGTCCATCCAGGGGTGCGGGCCGGGGCCCAAGCCCAATCCGAGGTAGTCGGGGAGCACCGTGGCGAATCCGGCGGAGGCGTAGGTCAAGGCGGGGGCCTGGTCCCAGACGCTGGTCGAGACGGAGGCGACGTCGCCCTTGAACAGTTCGGTGCCGTGCGTGAAGGACACGGTCCGCAGGCGCCGTTCACCGCTCCGAGGCAGAGCCAGCAGTCCGCTGGCCGTCGTGGGCCGACCGTGAGGGTCAACTGTGTGGTACACGATCCGGAAGGTGTCCAGACCGTACCGTACGGCGCCGGTGTCCCAGGCACCCGCCTTGTCCCCCGCCAGCTCAGCCGCGACCTCGCGGGCGCTGAGCGTGCGCAGGTGCTCGATCGACACGAGCGTGCCCCGCGATAAGTCCGCCGCAACCGGCGCGACAACCGCGGCCCGGGGTTCCTCCGCTTGCTGTGCGACCACGGCCGTCGTGCCGCTCGCCGTCAGCGCCACCGACACCGCCGAGACCATCAGTACCCTGCTCATTCGCTTCATGTCGTGACCGTACGTATCCGCCGACACAGCCGACCATCCGGCCAACCCTCCGACGTGTGTGGGGTTTTCCCGAGGGTGCGCTCGGTGCTCACCGTCGCTGCCCGACGACGACGTTCCCCGCCACCTTGATCCGGCACACCTGTAGCGACCTCGACGCCGTAACCGCCGAACTCAACAGCCACCCACGCAAGACGCTCTGCTGGGAAACCCCAGCCGAGCGCCTGTCTAACCTGCTCGCAGCTTGATCAAATCACCATGGTGTTGCAACAACCCCTGGAATTCGCCCGTCCGTCCCGGCCCTGCCTACCGCGCCTGTATCACGTCAGTCAGGCCACCGGCGCGTCACGCCCCTGGCTGATGAGGCCGTCGGCAGCACCGCCGTGACCTCCCAGCCCTGACCGGTGGGACGGGGACCGGTGCGCAGTTCACCGCCGAGGGCGGTGACGCGTTCGGTGAGGCCGACCAGACCGAAGCCGCCGCCCCGCGCGGCCTGCGGGATCCGGGTGCCGCCGCGGCCGTCGTCGCGCACGGTCACCGTCAGCGCGCGGCCGTCGTGGACCAGGTCCACGGTGACCTCGTCGGCGTCGGCGGCGTGACGGCGGACGTTGGTCAGGGCCTCCTGGACGACACGGTATGCGGCTGCCTGTACCTCGGGCGGGAGGTCGTCGAGTACGGCGGGATCACGGTGCACAACGGCCTTCGGGCCGACGGGACCACCGAAGCCCTCGACCAGGCCCGCAAGCGCCGTCAGATCGCCGCGCGGACGGCTCGCGCCGTCAGCTGTGGCGTCGTCCGGCGCCTCCCGCAGCAGGCCCACGGTACGCCGCATGGACGCCAGAGCCTCGGTGGCGGAGGACTCGATGTTCCCCAGCACGGGACGCAGCTGGTCCGGATCGGTGGCCATCATCTGGGCCATCTGCGTCTGCACCAGGATCCCCGTGACGTGGTGGGCGACGAAGTCATGCAGGTCAGCGGCCATCGCGAGGCGTTCACTCCGACGGGTCTCGTCAAGCATCACGCGGCGGCGATGATCGAGGAAACGCAGGTAGCCGCCCAGACCGCCGCTCACGATCGCCAGCACGAGGAGCGCCAGCCCGAATCCTCCGGCGGCCTCGCCGGCGCTCGCGAGAAACCTGGCGGGCAGGGTGACGACGGACACACCGCAGACCGCCGCCCACCACCCGGGGCCGGAACGGACGGCAACCAGCAGCAGGTACAGCAGGCACGCCACTTCCCCCAGCCCGAACGCCACCTGCCAGCCGGTCACGACAGCGACCATCGTCAGCCCCAACGACGCGCCGGCGGGCACGGCGACACGCAGCACAGGAGTGACCCACACAGGCCGCCGGGCAGCGGGCCAGAGCACCGCGGCCAGGCAGAGCGGCAGCACAGCGGCAGGCTGCAGCCACGGCGCCACGCTGTACCTGCCCGGGGTACCCAGCGCCGCAACCAGACCCGCCTCCAGCAGATCCGTACCGGCCGCCAGGACCATCACGACCACACCGGCCGCGTACAGCCCTCTGCGCCGGCGGCCGCGCGGGCCGGCCGGTCCGACGATCACGTGCCAAGAGTCCACGGCGCCACAGTAAACATCCCGCGCCCCAGCCGGATCAGCCGAAGGGCCACCGCCGCCCGAGCGTGGGGCGTCGTAAAGTGGCCGAACGACCGAGGCGTTCGCGGTGTTACGCGAGGAATATGGGCGACGCCCCCGCCTGTCCGGTACCGGCAGTCCCAGCGGTCGCTTCCGCCACCGTGTGCTGCACCCATGGGCCGCCGATGTCAGTCGGCGGCCTCGCGCAGCGCCTCGTTGATGTCGCTCAGTGCGCCGGTCAGCCGGGTGTAGTCGTCGTGGGCCACGGGGGTGACGAAGTACCGCTCGACGACATGAGCGTGAACAGTCGCGGCCTGAAGGAACACGGTACGACCGTGATCGGTCGGTTCCACCAGCACGCTTCTGCGGTCGTCCGGTGACGGGACACGACAGACCAGGCCGGCTTCTTCCATGCGGTCGATCAGCCGGGTGGTGCCACTGCTGGTGAGGGTGAGGTCCTCGGCGAGCCGACGCTGGGAGACCTCCTCGCCCGGCTTGCGGCACAGCCTGATGAGGACCTCCAGCATCGTGTGACTGATCCCGCACTCCCGTCGCAGCGCGGTATCGATCCGGTGCTCCAGCCGGGTCGCGGCTTTGATCAGCAGCCCGAAGTCGTGAACGAGCTGGCTGTTGGCGGCACGGGCGGCTTGGTCGCCCTGCCGGGTCGCGGCATTCACCTGCCCAGGTCCTCCCATCCTGATGGTCCTGGCCTGGGAGTTTACTGCCACATCACCTACTGACGTCTCAATTACTGAGCAATCAATTGCTGACTGCTCAACGAAATCCTATGGTGGACGCCATCCCGTCGGCCTCATCGGAGAGGGACCCCATGGACCTGCAACACTGGCTCGGCCGAGCCACCCATGCGATACAGGACTGGGCCGACACCTTCGGCCCCTACCAGCCGCACCCGTCGCTCCAGGTCGACGACGGCCGCTTCGCCGCAGCCTTCGAGGACTTCACCGGGAGACTTCGGGACAACTACCCCTTCTTCCACCCGCACTACGCGGGACAGATGCTCAAGCCTCCGCACCCCGCCGCGGTGGTCGGCTACCTCACCGCCATGCTGATCAACCCCAACAACCACGCCTTGGACGGCGGCCCCGCCACGGCCCGGATGGAACGCGAGGCCGTTGCTCAGCTGGCCGCCATGTTCGGCTACGACACCCACCTCGGCCACCTCACCACCAGCGGCACGATCGCCAACCTCGAGGCCCTCTTCGTCGCCCGCGAACTCCACCCCGGCCGAGGTGTCGCGTACAGCGCGGACGCCCACTACACACACGGCCGCATGTGCCGTGTGCTGGGGATGGAGGGACACGCGGTCCCCACGGACGGCCGGGGACGCATGGACCTCGACGCGCTGGAGGACCTGCTGCGCGGCGGCCGGGTGGGCACGGTCGTACTGACTGCCGGAACCACCGGGCTGGGCGTCGTCGACCCGATCCACGAGGCCCTGCTCCTCAAAGAGCGTTACGGCGTCCGGTTCCACATCGACGCCGCCTACGGCGGCTTCTTCACCCTGCTGGCCGGCGCCGAGGGCCCCGAGGGACTCGCGCCTGAGCCCTGGCAGGCGATCGCCCGATGCGACTCGGTCGTCGTCGACCCGCACAAACACGGGCTCCAGCCCTACGGCTGCGGTGCCGTGCTCTTCCGCGACCCCGACGTGGGGCGCTTCTACCTGCACGACTCGCCCTACACGTACTTCACCTCCACGGACCTCCACCTCGGCGAGATCAGCCTGGAATGCTCACGCGCCGGTGCCTCGGCCGCCGCGCTCTGGCTCACCTTCCAGCTCCTGCCGCCCACCGCCGACGGCCTGGGCCGGGTGCTGGCGGCGGGCCGCCGGGCCGCGTTGAAGTGGGCACAACTGATCACCACCTCCGACCACCTGGAGCTCTACCAGCAGCCGGAGCTGGACATCGTCAGCTACTTCCCCGTGGTCGACCCCGCCACCCTGAGCGGCATCGACACTGCCTCCGCCCGCATCCTGACGGACGGCATGACGAGCCCCGACCCGGTTTTCCTCAGCACCCTGCGCGCCGACAGCGAGGCGTTCGCCGCACGCCACCCCAAAATCACCGCGGACGCCGACAGCGCCCGCATCCTCCGCAGCGTGCTGATGAAACCGGAATCCGAGCACCACGTGGAGCACCTCCACCAGCAGGTCGAACGGCTCGCCGGACAACGGCCACCACTGGCGAGGTGACGCTCGCCGCCGATGCCGCAAGCAGACGCCCGGGTCCGCCACGGTCGGCGGATCCGGGCGTTGCGAGTGCCGCATCAGGCGTGGGCCGGGCCGCTTCCGAGCCCGTCGCTACCTGAGATACGCGGCCAGCGGGAGGCTTTGTCGGCGCACGTCACCGGCGACGAGCCCGGCGACCTGCTGCGCGCCGTAGGTTTCGAAGTGGGTGCGGTCGTTGCAGAAGAATGCGCCCACGGGCCCCGATCCGAAGTCGCCGTTGTGCGGGCAGAAGCGCAGACTGTTGTAACGCGAGACGCTGAGCGTCTGCAGGTCGATGACCGGCGCTCCGGTTGCGGAGCCGGCGGCGAAGGTCTGGGAGACGAAGCCGCGGTTCTTGGTCGCCGTGCTGCCGGAGCAGGTGATGGCTGCCACCGGGGTGAGCAGCACCGGGTGTGCGCCCCGGGCCAGGGCAGCCTGCGCCATCATGGTCATCAGCTGTTGGTACCGGGCCGGGCCGACGTGTCGTGGGCAGGTCGAGGAAGAGTCGTTGATGCCGAACTGGATGAACAGGTAGTCGCCGGCCTTCATCCCGGTGCTCGCGTTCAGCATCGCCTGCCAGCGTGACGAGTACGTGTTGGACGTGAGGCGGCACTCGCCGTCGGAGCCCTTGGTGCTGCTCACGTTCCCCTCGTACAGCCAGGTCTGGATGCTGCGGCCTCCCACTGCTTGGTTCTTGACCGTCACATCGCTGTTGAACAGGGCGTCGAACTGGCTGCCCCAGCCGACCGGGCAACGGGCCGAGCCCGGGTTGGCCATGGTGGAGTCACCGGCCAGCCACACGGTGACCGGTGCGGCCGCGGCTCGTGCGGCCGGGGCCTCGGCGCGGGAGGCGCCGGTGCAGTTCGCCGCGACGCCGTCGGCCGCCGAGGCGGCGCTGACGCCGAGGCTCGACAAGGCGATCACCAGCGCGGTCGTGACGAGTATCCGAAGTTTCTTCATCAGGTCCATCAGGTCCTTCCCACAGACGGGCACCGCCGGGCGTCGGTCAGCGCAGGTGCGCGGCCAGGGGCAGGCGCTGCTCCCGGATGCTCTGGAGCACCAGCCCACCGATCTGGTTCGCGCCGTACTGCGAGAAGTGGGTGTTGTCCGTGACGCCGTCGACGGAGGAGCGCAGGAAGAGCTGCGCGGAGGCGGACGGGCCGAGGGACTCCACCAGCGTCTTGCTCTTGGTGGTCAGGTCGATCACCGGCACGTTCTGCGCCGCGCCGAGCGAGCGCATCTCGGCGGGCAGGTTCACGCCCACGCCGTTGACGTGCAGCGCCGTTGCCGTCAGCCGGTTGCCGTTGAACTGCCGGCGGACCGGCGGGGTCACCAGGACCGGGACGCCGCCCTTCGCACGGACCTGCGTGATCATGGACGTGAGGTTGCTCCGGAAGGCGGAGGCGCTGGTCTGCTTGTCGTTGTGGCCGAACTGGATGAAGACCGCGTCGTTCGCCCTGACCTTCGACAGCAGGGCCGGGAAGAGCGCCGAGTTGTTCCGGAAGCTGCCCGAACTCTCTCCGGAGTCGGCGTAGTTGGCGACGACCGCGCCGGGACGCACCGCAGGCGTGATCATCTGACCCCACCCGGTGTACGGGGCGATCAGCTGGTCGCACACGGTCGAGTCACCGGCCAGGTAGGCGACCATCGGCTGGGTCGCCGGCTTCACCGAGACGGCCGAGACCTGGGGGTTGGAGCCCGCGAACCGGATGTCCAGGCCGGGGTTGCCGTTGCCGCCCTGGCCGGTCGGCTGCCCCTCCGGCTGCCGCACGTTGACCGTGAACGAGTACGTGGCGACGGCACCGGCCGCCGTCTTCGTCGCCGGAAGCATCAGACGCCGGGCCTCCACCCACATCTCGGTCTGCCCGGCGGAGGCCGTGCCGCCGATGGAGACCGTCACGTCGTAGTTGCCGGGTGAGACCGCGTAGTGACACTTGATCGGCGCAGTGCCGGAACAACCGGCCGGCAGAGCCCGCGCGGCGGCATCGGCATGCGCCGCGCCGGTGCCGACCAGCATCCCAAGTGTCAGCAGGCCCGCTGCGCCCAGCCGGACCCGATGCCCTCCGGAGCGCACTACTGGCATGCCCATTACAATCACCAATCCCATCTTTGACCGAGTCGATACCGGGTTGAGGTCGACGGCCCGTCGCTCAGGCCTGGGTGAAGCCGTCCATGATGACGGTGGGCCGCTGCGTGGAGGAGTCCCAGGCACCCATGTTGTAGCCGGTGAACGGGGACATGCACTCCGGCTCCCAGTAGAAGATGCCCTGCCCGCCGTTGGCCTTCAGCGCCTTGGTGTAGGCGACCAGCGCGGCCCGGGTGGAGGAGGCCCTGTCCACCCGGCCGCCGAACTCGCTCTGCAGGAACGGTTTTCCGTACTGCGTCGAGATCTTCTTCATGTTCCCCACGATCCCGGGGGCGACGTCGGCGCTGCCGTAGGAGGAGAACACCGACATGTCCCACTTGCCGCCGTTGGCCGCGAAGCGGCTGAAGAACGTCGTCATCACGTCGTACTTCTGCGGCTGGGCCAGGTGGATGCACACGATCGAGTTCGGTGACACCGCCTTGACCTGGGTGTACGCCGCGTTGAGCAGCCCAGTCATCTGCGCCGGGTTGGAGACGCTGCCGACGGGGCGGCAGATCCCGCTGTTGATCTCGTTGCCGATCTGCACCCACATGGGGAGCACGTCGTTGTTCTTCATGACCGTCATGGTCTGGTTCACGTACGTGCTCATCGCGGTGCGCATCTGGCTGTAGTTCATGTTCCGCCAGGCGGCGGGCGGGTTCTGCACACCGACGGAGTTCCAGGTGTCGCCGAACATGTAGTCGAGCATGATCGACATTCCGGCGGCCTTGACCCGCTTGGCGAAGGCGGCGACCTCGTTGATGCCGCAGTGCCCGTCGGTCGGGCTGCTGGAGGGATTGACGAACGTGCGCAACCGCACGGCGGTGATGCCGTACCCCTTGAGAATGGTCAGCAGGTCCTGCTTCTGCCCGCTCGCGTTCTTCCAGGAGAAGCCGCGCGCCTCCATCTGCGGCACCCAGCTGATGTCGACGCCCTTGACGAAACCCGCGGCGGCGTTGGCCGGCGTCTCGAGTTCGGCGAGCGCGGCGGCGGTGGCGATCGCCCCCGCGGTGGCGGTGGTGGCCTTGAGCAGAGTCCTGCGGCTGATCCGCCCGGAGCCGGATGCCTGGGTGGGGTGCATGGTCGCTCCTTCCTCCTCGCCGGGCGCGCGTGAGTCGTGGCGGCCGACGGGAGGTTGGTCGTGGGGGGTGGGTGTTCCAGGGTTTGGCGCAGGTGAGTGGGGCGGTGGGTCGTCGTAGGAGGTGCTTCGCGCCGATACGGCGGAGCCGCTCATGCCGAGCGCGCCGTTCCGCGCCTCGGCCGCGGCGGGTCTCACAGCGGACCAGCCCTCCCCGCCCCTGGTCGGCCGCCCATGCGGTGGAGCATGGGCGGCCGAGCGGCGGAGTTCAGGGCGTGTAGACGGTGGGGCGGGGAGCCGCCGGCATCCCGTTGCCGATGAAGAAGCTCGGGTGCGGGGGCTGGTTGTAGGCGGTGTTCTGCCAGGCGAGGGCAGCCCGGTACTGGGTGTCGTGGAGCAGGGTCGTGATGCGGGTGTTCGTCTGGTGCGGCGTGGAGTAGATCCGCAGGGCCCTGTTGTTCGACGTCGGCCAGATGACCTCTTCACGCCAGTCGCCGAGGATGTCTCCGGACAGCGACGGGGTGGACTTGGTGCCGTTGTTGGAGTGGACGCCGGAGCCGGTCAGCAGGCGGGTGTCGCCCGAGGTGCCGTACTTGTCGATGCGGGTGCCGTCGAGGAGCTCGCGGACGGGGTCGCCGTCCCACCAGGACAGGAAGTTCATGCTGGACGGCTCCCGGCCCAGGGAGGCCCCGGTCGCCGAGCGCAGGGTGGTGTCGGTGGCCGACCATGCCTCGGCACCCGGGCTGCCGGCGTGGACGTCGGCAGCGACCCCGCGGCCGTTGTCCGAGCCGGAGGCCGTACGCCACAGGATCTGGCCGGTGCGCGCGTCGGCCATCCACGAGCCGGGCTGGCTGGAGCTTTCCGAGACCTTGAAGTACTCCAGGCCCGCGCGGGACGGGTTGAGGTCCCCGACGTGACCGGCGTCGCCATGGCCCAGCCTGGTGGTCCACAGCCCGGAGCCGTTGTCGTCCACGGTCATCGCGCCGTAGACGATCTCGTCCTTGCCGTCGGCGTCGACGTCCGCGACGGACAGGCTGTGGTTGCCCTGGCCGTCATAGCCCTTGCCGCTGTTGGCGGAGGAGGCGGTGTCGAAGGTCCAGCGGCGGGTGAACTGGCCGCCTCGCCAGTCCCAGGCGGCGATGACGCTGCGGGTGTAGTAGCCGCGCGCCATGATCAGCGATGGGCGTGCTCCGTCGAGGTACGCCGTTCCGGCCAGGAAGCGGTCGACACGGTTGCCGTAGTTGTCGCCCCAGGAGGAGACGTTGCCCCGGCCCGGGACGTAGTCGACGGTCCCCATCGCCTTGCCGGTCTGCCCGTTGAACATGGTCAGGTACTCGGGGCCGGAGAGCACGTAGCCGCTGGAGTTGCGGTGGTCGGCCGACGAGCTGCCGATCACCGCGCCCGTGCCGTCCCGGGTGCCGTCGGCGGTCTTCATGGCGACCTCTGCCTTGCCGTCGCCGTCGTAGTCGTACACCTGGAACTGCGTGTAGTGCGCGCCTGAGCGGATGTTGCGGCCCAGGTCGATGCGCCACAGCCGGGTGCCGTCGAGCTTGATGCCGTCGACGATGGTGTTGCCGGTGTAGCCGGACTGGGCGTTGTCCTTGGCGTTGGTGGGATACCACTTCAGGACCAGGTCGAGCCTGCCGTCGCCGTCCAGGTCGCCGAGACTGGCGTCGTTTGCCTCGTAGGTGTACGCCGAGTTGCCCGGAGCGGTGCCTCCGGCCGGCGGCGAGATCGGCACATCCAGGTAACCCGACCGGAACTGCAGCGCGCGCTCGGAAGGGGTCTGTTCGGTGCCGTTCACCACCGGGCGCACCGTGTAGTCGGCGGAGTCCTGGGCGCCGGAGTCGAAGTAGTTCGTGGAGCCGGTGATCGGCGAGGAGTTGAGCTTGGTGGCGCCGCGGTAGACGTTGAACGCCACGTCGTTCGGGTCGGTGGCCAGCCAGCGCCACGACACCAGGTTCCCGCTGCTGGTGTGAACACTGGTCAGTCCCCGGTCGAGGCGCTCCACCTGTCGCGCGGTCGCGGCCTCCGCGGTCTGGGGCGCCACGGTGAGAGCGGAGGCGGCCAGCGCGACGGCGGCGGCGAGAACGCCTGCCACACGGCCGCCCGAGGCTCGGCGGATTCTTCGTGGACGCGGCGCCGTGCGGGGGCGCCGGTGAGAGTCGGTCACAGTGACCTCCGGTGTGGGGGGATGTGCATGCCTAGTGGTGGATCACGGGGTGGTGGCCGACGGGGGGCCATCCCCGCGGAGAGATCTGCGTTTCATGGTCATGAGGCACTGCGGCGCGAGGGCGCGCCGGCCGCGTCCGGCGTGGAAACCGCCGGAGGGAACCGTCCACTGGATCGTGCATCAGTACCTCCTGGAAGGTTGCCCGTGCCGGCATCCGCTGTGGGGCGGCACGAGCAGCGAAGCGCCCGTCGTGGAGCCGGTGACCGAGCGCCTCGCTGTCCGCGTTCGTGGATGACCAGAGCCGCCTCGCACGCCGTCGAGTGACGTGATCATGACAGTTCTGCCTGTCTGGCGATCCTCACGTGCGGGAACGTCACGCCCGGCGCGTGGAGCCGTTGCTCCTCAGCCCAGGACGGATTCCCACCTGGTGTTGGATCCGGCCGCGTCGGCCGGGAGGCGGTCCCGTGCGGCGGTGTCGCCGTACATCGTCCAGCGGGCCCAGTCGACGACGGTGTTCGGGAAGCGCCTGTCGCTCCAGAAGCTGGTGTGACTGCCGCCGACGAAGGTGAGGAACGCCTTGGGCCAGGCAATCTCCCTGTACGCCTGCCGGGCCGAGTTGTACCCCGTGGTCGAGTCCCGGTCGCCGTGCACGAACAGGACCTTGGCCGAGACCGAGCTGGACGGGTTGCCCATGTCGGTGCAGGACTGCGGGTTGGCGGAGATGATCCGGCGGTCGGGCCAGGAGGTCAGCAGGCCATGGGTGATCATGCCGCCCAGGGAGTGGCCCGAGACGCCGACGCCGATCCCGGTGTTGATGTGCCCGGCCAGCGGACCGCTCGCGTTGAGCGCGAGGGTGTTGGTGAGGATCTGCGAGACGTCCTTGGAGGAGTTGCCGTTGTTGACGTCGTTGAAGTTGTGGTTGAAGTGCGGGGCGGGGACGACGAAGCCCGCCGCGGCCAGGGCCCGGATGATGAACAGGGAGTTCTGCGGGCTGCTTCCGTAGCCGTGGGTGAAGTTGTAGACGGGGAAGACACCGCCTGCGACCGGGGCGTTCGTCACCGGGTTGCCGCCGGGGGTACCGGTGGCGGGGTAGTAGACGTAGGTGGTGCACCGGCGGCTGCCGCGGGTCCAGTCATACCGGCGCACGCCGACCGCGAACGGCGTGGTCGGTGCGCCCTGCGGCCTGACGAGGGCGCCTGCCTGCCCGGTGCCGAGCAGGGATGCGCCCACGCCCGCTGCTCCGGCCGCGCTCAGAGCCAGGAAGGTGCGCCGTTGCATGCTCATGGATGAACTCCTGTGTGAGTGGGGGGTGTCCGTGGGGGGAGATGCGGGAGCTTCGTGGCCCGGTCGCTCCACTGATGAGGAAGCGTCAGGTGGGGTGACGGGGTGATGGTGCGGCTTCCGCTGAACACGCAGGGTGCGGTGGCGGCCGCCGAACGCCGACCGGCCGTGACTCACGCATGACGTGCCTCCCGTCACCACTGATGCGGAGGTACAAGGGCCCGAGGCGGCGAGGGATGCTGCATGCGATCTGCTCTCTGCGGCCACACGACTGTGAACGCTCCCACACCATCTCGAATAACAGAAAGAGTCGCCATCGGACTCCCATCTGTCAATCTCTGCGACCCAATCCCTCTGAACTCAGGGTCGGACCGTCGGGCCGTCAGCCGTGGCTGTGACCGATACCAGCACTCATGCCGGCGATCGTATGGGCACTGATGCCGAGGTGCGGACCGTCCGCGGACCGGGCCGCCACCGACCGGACGTGTTCCTGGGCCGGGTGGGCCAGACCGTCGTACACCGCGACGCACACTTCCCTCGCCCGGGACCGAGGCCAGTCGGCCGGCAGCAGATCGATGGGCAACAGGGGGTCCAGCACCGGGAAGTGGCGGTAGGTGTTCATCACCTCGGTGCGGGCACGCACCGCCGCGGCACCGGTGACTTCACCAGCGCTGACACGGGGCAGCAGGCCGCTCCACCGCCGGATGAAGATCTCGTACTGGCCGGCGATGCCGGACAGGTCCCACGCCTCGACCGGGTTGCGGTTGGCCTCCGTTTCGAGATCCACCTGCCGCGCGCGGAACACACTCACCGACCCCAGCGCCAAGTCCGCCAGTTCGGCACGCCCCTTGGGGGTGAGCGGATGCGGCGACGCCCATACCGCGTCATACAGCGGCGCGAATCCCCGCCACCTCAACGCGGTGCGCAGCGCGCGCCGTCGCGTGCTCTCCTGCTCCGGCACGGAAAAGGCGACCAGGGTCCACCATCCGTCCCATGAGTCGGGTTGCGTGGTGAACGTGGCGATCGAGGCACCGCCGCTCCACAGATCGACAGCGGCCTCCCGCGTCAGCCGATACGAGCTGTACCGCCCCTGCCGGCTGCTCTCCAGCACCCCTCGACCCGCCAGCCTGCTGATCGTCGTACGGGCGGCACCGGCGGCCACGTCGAACTCCCCCAACAACGCCACGATCGCCGCCGCCGGCAACCAGGACCGGGCCGGAAACGTGTAGTCAGCGATCAAGGTGACCGCCAAACCCGCTGGCGAACCGCCCGCCTGCCAGCGCGGCAACCGCATCGGCCTGGTGCCGTCGCCGGAGAAGATCTCATCCAGGTGGGACAGGTTCGCCAAGGTCTGCTCCGACGCGTCGAATACGGCGATCCCAATGTAACGACTGTAACGACCCCGCCTGACGCGCGCGGGTGCCACGGGCGCTCACTGCCACTCCTCTGAACACTGGGACGTCAACTGACTGACGTACATATATAACAGCTCTGTGCCCGATCGGGATTCTTGGTGAAGCATGATCCCGACGCACAGCACCTTCGCCGTCGACCGTGTGGCAGGCGTCTTGACAACCTGGAACACAGAAGAAAAGCTGTTGCGCATAGAGATGCTGGTTGCTTCATCAGAAACCAGAGCATCCGCGGTCGAGAGGTTTCGCTCGCACCTCCCGCCACACCCACGCGCAGACAAGGGAGCCCGCTCGTGGCCATCTCCGTCTTCGACCTCTTCTCCATCGGCATAGGCCCGTCCAGTTCGCACACGGTCGGTCCCATGCGGGCCGCCCGCATGTTCGCCGGCAGGCTGGAGAAGGAGGATCTGCTCGCGCGGACGGCGTCGGTACGGGCCGAGCTCTTCGGGTCGCTGGGGGCCACCGGCCACGGTCACGGCACCCCGAAGGCCGTCCTGCTCGGTCTGGAGGGCAACGAGCCGCACACGGTGGACGTCGGCGTGGCCGAAGGCGACGTCGAGCGGATCAGGGCGACGGGAAGGCTGCGGCTGCTGGGCCGCGAGCTCGGCGACACCCACGAGATCCGTTTCGACACGGAGCGGCAGTTGGTCCTGCACCGCCGCCGTTCCCTGCCGTACCACGCCAACGGCATGACTCTGTTCGCGTACGACGTCGAGGGGCTGTCCTTGCTGGAGGCCACCTACTACTCGGTCGGCGGCGGGTTCGTCGTCGACGAGGACGCCGTCGGTGCGGACCGGGTCAAGGTCGACGACACGGTGGTGAAGTACCCGTTCGCCAGCGGCGACGAGCTGCTGCGCCTGACCCGGGAGACGGGTCTGTCGATCTCGGCGCTGATGCTGGAGAACGAACGGGCCTGGCGGACCGACGAGGAGATCCGCGCGGGACTGCTGGAGATCTGGCGCGTGATGCGGGAGTGCGTGGCACGCGGCCTGTCCTGTGAGGGGATCCTGCCGGGCGGGCTCAGGGTCCGCCGCCGGGCGACCGCCGTGGCCAAGGCGCTGCGGGCCGAGGGCGACCCGGCGGGGCGGGCTTTGGAGTGGGTGACCCTCTACGCCATGGCGGTCAACGAGGAGAACGCGGCCGGCGGCCGGGTGGTCACCGCCCCGACGAACGGCGCGGCCGGCATCATCCCGGCGGTCCTGCACTACTACGTCAACTTCGTGCACGGAGCCGACGACGACGCAGTGGTCCGGTTCCTGCTGGCGGCCGGCGCCATCGGCCTGCTGTTCAAGGAGAACGCCTCGATCTCGGGCGCCGAGGTCGGCTGCCAGGGCGAGGTCGGCGCCGCCTGCTCCATGGCCGCGGGCGGCCTCGCGGAGGTACTCGGCGGCTCGCCCGAACAGGTGGAGAACGCCGCCGAGATCGGCATGGAACACAACCTGGGCCTGACCTGCGACCCGGTCGGCGGCCTGGTGCAGATCCCGTGCATCGAGCGCAACGGCATGGCGGCGGTCAAGGCCGTCACCGCTGCCCGGATGGCCCTGCGGGGCGACGGCCGCCACCACGTCTCCCTGGACAAGGTCATCAAGACCATGAAGGACACGGGCGCCGACATGAAGGTCAAGTACAAGGAGACGGCCCGCGGCGGGCTCGCGGTCAACGTCATCGAGTGCTGACGACGCGGCAGCCGAGATCTGGGAGCACTGCGTGGGACGGGTCACCGAGCGACGGCGCGTACTGCGCATCCGGGACGGGGCGGTGGGCAGCCGGCCGGACACCCTGGTGGCGGAGGAGCCGCTGGAGATCCGGCTGAACGGCAAGCCTCTCGCGATCACCATGCGCACACCCGGAGACGACTTCGCGCTGGCCGCCGGGTTCCTGGTGAGCGAGGGCGTCCTCGGCCGGGACGAGGAGGTGGCGAACATCGTGTACTGCGCGGGCGCTACGACTGACGGCTCCAACACGTACAACGTCGTCGACGTGCGGCTCGCGCCCGGCGTGGCGGTGCCGGACATCTCGCTGGAGCGAAACGTGTACACCACCTCCTCGTGCGGTCTGTGCGGCAAGGCGAGCCTGGACGCCGTGCGGACCACCGCACGTTGGCCGATCGCCGACACTCCCCCGGTCCGGGTCGCTCCCGATCTGCTGACCGTCCTCCCCGACCGGCTGCGGGCCGCGCAGCGGGTGTTCGACCGCACCGGGGGTCTGCATGCCGCGGGGCTGTTCTCGGCGGAGGGGGAACTGCTGGATCTGCGGGAGGACGTGGGCCGTCACAACGCGGTCGACAAACTGATCGGACGCGCGCTGCGGTCCGGCGCGCTGCCGCTGTCCCGGACCATCCTGCTGGTCTCCGGTCGCGCGTCCTTCGAGCTGGCGCAGAAGTCGGTCATGGCCGGCATCCCGGTGCTGGCCGCGGTCTCCGCGCCCTCCTCCCTCGCGGTGGACCTGGCGGCGGAGACGGGCCTCACGCTGGTCGGTTTCCTGCGCGGCAGCTCCATGAACGTGTACGCCGGCGAGCAGCGCATCGCCCTGGGGCCGCGAGGGGGTCGCCCGGAGTGAGCCGTCGCCGCCCCCGCCGCGTCGCGATGTTCAGCGTGCACACCTCGCCCCTGCACCAGCCGGGCACCGGCGACGCGGGCGGCATGAACGTCTACATCGTCGAACTCGCCACGTGCCTGGCCGCGATCGGCATCGAGGTGGAGATCTTCACCCGGGCGACCTCGGCGGCGCTGCCGCCCACCGTCGAGCTCGCGCCGGGCGTGCTCGCGCGGCATGTGGTCGCCGGCCCCTACGAGGGTCTGGCCAAGGAGGAGCTGCCGGCGCGGCTGCGCGACTTCACGCAGGGAGTGGCGCGGGTCTGGGCCGGGCAGCGCCCCGGGTACTACGACGTCGTGCACTCGCACTACTGGCTGTCCGGGCAGGTCGGCCGGCTCACCGCCGAACGCCGGCGCGTACCGCTCGTGCACGCCATGCACACCATGGCCCTGGTCAAGAACGCGTCCCTCGCCGAGGGCGACACCCCCGAACCCGAGTCCCGCGTGCTCGGGGAGACCCGGGTCGTCCGGGGCGCCCACCGGCTCATCGCCAACACGGCGAAGGAAGCGGACGAGTTGTGCCGGCACTACGACGCCGAACCCGGCAGGGTCGCGGTCGTGCACCCCGGCGTGAACCTGAACCGCTTCCGGCCCGATCCTCGCGGAGTCGAGGCCGGCCGGGCCGCCGCCCGGGCCAGGCTCGGGCTGCCGCCGGAGGCACTCATCCCGCTCTTCGCCGGCCGCATCCAGCCGCTCAAGGCTCCGGACATACTGCTGCGTGCGGTGGCCCGACTGCTGGTGGACCGGCCGCGGCTGCGCGAGCGGATCGTCGTGCCGGTCGTGGGCGGGCCGAGCGGCAGGGGCCTGGCCAGGCCGGAGGAGTTGCAGAAGCTCGCCGCCCAGCTCGGCATCGGTGATGTGGTGCTGTTCCGTCCGCCGACGGGACAGGCGGAGCTCGCGGACTGGTACCGGGCGGCGACCGTGCTGGTCATGCCCTCCTACAGCGAGTCCTTCGGCCTGGTGGCCGCCGAGGCGCAGGCCTGCGGCACGCCCGTGATCGCGGCCGCGGTCGGCGGCCTGCCGGTGGCCGTTCGGGACGGAGTGAGCGGCGTCCTGGTGCCGGGGCACAGGCCCGCGGACTACGCGCGGGCGCTGCGCCGCTTCGCCGACGACCCGACGCTCTCGGCCCGGATGGGCGCGGCCGCCGCCCGGCACGCCGAGTCGTTCGGCTGGGACACGTCCGCCGCGGCCACGGCGGACGTGTACGCGGCGGCAATGCGCGAGGCTGCGTGGGAGCGTGACTGACCGGCAGTCCGGTCAGCGCGCCGGTTCCAGCCGGACCACGACGGACTTGGACGTCGGGGTGTTGCTGACCTCCGCGGTCGAGTCCAGCGGTACGAGGACGTTGGTCTCGGGGAAGTAGGCGGCGCAGCAGCCGCGCGGGGTGGGGTAGGCGACCGTTCGGAAGGCCGGTGCCCGGCGCTCGACCCCGTCGGAGAACTCGCTGACGATGTCGACCGGATCGCCGTCGGTCAGGCCGTGCGCGGCGAGGTCGTCCGGGTGGACGAAGAGCACCCTGCGGCCCTGGTGGATGCCCCGGTAGCGGTCGTCCAGGCCGTAGATGGTGGTGTTGTACTGGTCGTGCGAACGGATGGTCTGGAGGAGCAGCCGCCCCTGCGGGACGCGCAGCACATCCAGTGGGTTGACGGTGAAGTTGGCGAGCCCGGTCCTGGTGGGGAAGCGCCTCTCGTCGCGTGGCGGGTGTGGCAGGGCGAAGCCGCCCGGCCGGCGCACCCGGGCGTTGAAGTCCTCGAAGCCGGGGATCACCCGGGCGATCCTGTCCCGGATGCGGTCGTAGTCCGCTTCGAAGTCGGCCCAGGGCACCTGCGGACCACCGCTGTCGAGGGTCGCGTTCGCCATCCGGCAGATGATCGCGACCTCGCTCAGCAGGGTGTCGGAGGCGGGCACAAGGCGGCCACGCGAGAGGTGCACCATGCCCATGGAGTCCTCCACCGTCACCCGTTGCTCCCCGGTGGGCCGCAGGTCGGCTTCGGTGCGGCCCAGGCAGGGCAGGATGAGCGCCTGGCGGCCGGCCACCGCGTGGGACCGGTTGAGCTTGGTGGAGATCTGCACCGTGAGCTCGCAGTTGCGCAGAGCTCGCTCGGTGAGTTCGGTGTCCGGAGCGGCGGAGACGAAGTTGCCGCCGAGCGCGACGAAGACCCGTACCCGGCCGTCGCGCATGGCCCGGATGCTCTCCACCGCGTCGTGGCCGTGCCGACGGGGCGGCGCGAAACCGAACTCCGCGCCGAGCGCGTCGAGGAAGGCGGCGTCCGGCTTCTCATGGATGCCCATGGTCCGGTCGCCCTGGACATTGGAATGCCCGCGCACGGGGCACAAGCCGGCACCGGGGCGTCCGATGTTGCCCCGCAGCAGCAGGAAGTTGACGACCTCGCGGATGGTCGGCACCGAGTGGCGGTGCTGGGTGAGGCCCATGGCCCAGCACACGACGATCTTCCGGGCGGACAGTACCTCCTGGAACGCCTCCCGGATCTCCCGCTCCGACAGGCCGGTCGCCTCCAGGACGTCGTCCCAGTGCGTCTTGCGGGCCTGCTCGGCGTACTCCTCGAAGCCGTGGGTGTGCGCGACGATGAAGTCACGGTCGAGGACCGTGCCGGGAGCGTCGTCCTCCGCCTCCAGGAGCATGCGGTTGAAGGCCTGGAAGAGGGCCTGGTCGCCGCCGAGCCTGATCTGCAGGAACTGGTCGGAGAGTTGGGTTCCGGTCCCCAGCACGCCGGAGGGCCGCTGGGGGTTCTTGAAACGCAACAGGCCCGCTTCGGGGAGGGGGTTGACCGTGATGACGCGGGCCCCCTTGTCCTTGGCCGTCTCGAGCGCCGAGAGCATCCGGGGATGGTTGGTGCCCGGGTTCTGCCCGACGACGAGGATCAGGTCGGCCTCGTACAGGTCCTCCAGCCGGACGCTGCCCTTGCCGATGCCGATGGTCTCGGTCAGGGCGGAGCCGCTCGACTCGTGGCACATGTTGGAGCAGTCCGGCAGGTTGTTGGTGCCGAGGAGCCGGACGAACAGCTGGTAGAGGAAGGCGGCCTCGTTGCTCGCCCGGCCGGAGGTGTAGAAAGCGGCCTGGTCGGGAGTGTCGAGAGCGCCCAGCTCCCGGGCGATGACGGCGAACGCCTCGTCCCAGGAGATCTGCCGGTATCGGTCGCTGTCCGCTGGGCGGTACATGGGGTGGGTGAGGCGGCCCTGCTGACCGAGCCAGTAGTCGCTGCGTCCGGCCAGCTCCGCCAGGGTGTGCTCGGCGAAGAAGCCGGGGCCGACCCGGCGCAGGGTCGCCTCCTCGGCCACCGCTTTCGCGCCGTTCTCGCAGAACTCGGCACGGTGCCGGTGCTCGGGCTCGGGCCAGGCGCATCCCGGGCAGTCGAATCCCGTCTTCTGGTTGACGCTCAGCAGCGTCAGCAGACTGCGGCGGACGCCCATCTGCGCGTGGGCGTGGCGCAGCGAGGACGTGACCGCGGGAACGCCCGCGGCGTATTCCTTCGGCGGGCCCACCCGCAGACGGGAGTCACCGGGGTCCTCGGCAGGTGCCTTGCGGGTCATCGCCTAGCGCTCCGCGAGGTTCGCGCGGGTGCCGAGGCGGTCCTGGACCCAGTCGTGGAACTCGCCGATGTGGTGCTCGCTGGGCACGAGGACTCCGCCCTTGGCGTACAGCCGGGAGCTCATGGCGGGCTGGCAGCGCTCACAGGCGTCGAAGTCCTGCCGGTTGACGCGGTCGAACAGCTCGACCGACCGGCTCACGTCCCGGCCGCTCTCCACCACGCCCTTCAGGTACAGCCAGTCACATTCCACGATCGTGCGGTCGACCGCCACCGGGAACATCCGGTGGAAGATGACGTGGTCGGGGACCAGGTTGATGAACACCTGCGGGCGCACCGTGATCGCGTAGTACCGGCGGTCCTGCTCCTCGGAGACCGTGGGGATACGGTCCAGGCCCTGCGATCCGTCCACGGTGAAGCCCTGGACGTCCGAGCCGAACTCGGCGCCGTGTCCCACGTAGAACTGCGCCGCGTAGCCGTCGGCGAACTCCGGGAGGACCTCGGTCAGCTCGGGGTGGATGGTCGCGCAGTGGTAGCACTCCATGAAGTTCTCGATGATCAGCTTCCAGTTGGCCTTGACGTCGTAGACGATCCGCCGGCCGACCTCCAGGCTCTCGACGTCGTACCGCTCGATGGACTCCACATCGCCCAGGCGCGCGACCACGTCCGCGATCACCGACTCCTCGAACGAGGGCGGGTTCTCGGCCAGGCACACCCACACATAACCCAGCCACTCGCGTACCGCCACGCTCGCCAGGCCGTACTCCGTGCGGCCGATGTCCGGCATCTTCGTCAGGTTCGGGGCCGCGACGAGTTTGCCGTTCAGGTCGTACGTCCACGCGTGGTACGGGCACTGGAAGGCCCGCTTCACCTCGCCGGACTCCTGCGTGCACAGCTTCGCGCCCCGGTGCCGGCACACGTTGAAGAAGGCCCGGACGGAGTTGTCCCGCGACCGGGTCAGCAGGACGCTCTCCCGCCCGACGTCCACGGTCCGGAAGGCGCCCGGCTTCGACAGTTCCGACGAGCGTGCCGCGCAGAACCACATGGATTCAAAGATGTGTTCCTGCTCCAGGCGGAAGATCTCCGGGTCCGTGTAGTGGTCACCGGGGAGGGTCGCGATCAGGCTCTCCGGCAGGCCGGTCGTAGTCATGGTTCACCTCGGAGTGAAGCGCCTCGGACGGGCGAGTGGTTGCCTCATGTGCAACGAGCTTCTTGCTACGCAACTCACGGTGCAGCCCACCCGAAGCACTGTCAAGCCCTTGACCGCAGACCGTCGCAGCCAGGAGCATGTTGCGTATCAGTCAGGCTGTTGCGTAATACGCACTTCTCTGGGAGGGCTCCGTGTCTCTTGGACCCACAACCGGCCGCGAGTTCGTCCTCACCCTGTCGTGCCCCGACCGCTTGGGCCTCGTCCACGCCGTCACCGGCTTCCTGGTCCGGAATTCCGGGAACATCCAGGAGAGCCAGCAGTTCGACGACCGGCTGCAGGACCGCTTCTTCATGCGGGTGCACTTCGACGTCTCGGACCCGGGCACGTCGCTGGAGGACCTGAAATCCGGCTTCGCCCAGGTCGCGGAGGCGTACCGGATCACCTGGCAGCTGTACGAGGCCTCGACGCCGACGCGCACGCTGATCATGGTGTCGAAGTTCGGGCACTGCCTGAACGACCTGCTCTTCCGCTGGCGCACCGGCGCGCTGAACATCGAGGTACCGGCGATCGTCTCCAACCACCGGGACTTCGAGCCGCTCGCCGAGAGCTACGGAATCCCCTTCCACCACGTGCCCGTCACCCGGGAGACGAGGCCCGAGGCGGAGGCGCGGCTGCTGGAACTCGTCGATGAACTGGACATCGACCTGGTGGTTCTCGCCCGCTACATGCAGATCCTGTCGAACGACCTGTGCAAGCAGCTCGAAGGCCGGGCGATCAACATCCACCACTCGTTCCTGCCTAGCTTCAAGGGCGCTCGCCCTTATGTCCAGGCGCACGACCGCGGCGTCAAGCTCGTCGGAGCGACGGCCCACTACGTCACCCCGGACCTCGACGAGGGACCCATCATCGAGCAGGACGTCATCCGTGTGAACCACTCACAGGGCCCCGACAGCATGGTCGCCCTGGGGCGCGACGTCGAGGCGCAGGTCCTGGCACGGGCGGTGGAATGGCACAGCCAGAGCCGCATCATGGTCAACGGCAACCGTACGGTCGTCTTCCGCTGAGGAAAATGACGTCCGCCCCCTCACGCCTGTTGACCATTTCACTTAGGGTTTCGCCATGAGCAACTACGGCGCTGAGTCCGCAGGCTCTCCCAGTGGCGGAGTGCAATCCGTTGACCGTGCTGTCGCCGTGCTGGAGATCCTCGCCCAGCACGGCGAGGCGGGCGTGAGTGAGGTGGCCGCGGCGATCGACGTCCACAAGTCCACCGCTTTCCGTCTGCTCGGCGCGCTGGAAGCGCATGGGATGGTCGAGCAGGAGAGCGAACGCGGAAAGTACCGTCTCGGCTTCGGCGTCGTGCGCCTGGCCGGCGCCGTGACGGGCCGCATCGCCGTCACCAGACACGGGCGCGGGATCTGTGAGCGTCTCGTCGACGATGTGGGCGAGACGCTGAACATCGCCGTGCTCGAGTCCCCCCACGCGATCAACCTCTACCAGGTGCGCGGCTCGTCCGCCATCGCCGCGCAGAACTGGGTGGGACGGCTGACGCCGCTGCACTGCACGTCGAGCGGCAAGATCCTCCTGGCCCACCTCGACCGCGAGGCCCGCGACGAGCTCCTCGCCGAGGCCGGTCTGCCCCGTCTGACACCGCGCACGGTGACCTCCAGGAAGAAGCTGGAGGCGGACCTGTCCGAAGCCCGGGAGCAGGGCTATGCCATCACGCTGGAGGAATACGAGGAGGGCCTCAACGCCCTGTCCGCTCCCGTGCGTTCGGAAGAAGGCGAGGTCGTCGCCGCCCTCAGCGCGTCGGGGCCGGCCTTCCGGCTGACCGACGAGCGGTTGCGCGAACTCGCGCCGCTGCTGGTCACGGGAGCGGACGAGATCAGCCGCCGTCTCGGGTATGCGGGCTGAGGCCCGGGAGGCCCGACTCGGTCGCTGACAGGGCAGGACCTCATGACATGCGGCGGTCGGTGATCCGGTGTCCGGATCACCGACCGCCGCCTGCATGTGCCCGCGTCAGCCCGTCCACTCCACAGCCGCGTCCAGCAGCCAGTCCGTCAGGTAGCCGGCGAAGGACGAACGGACCAGCACCCAGAAACCGGCACTGGGGTCGTCACGGGCGACCAGGACGACCTGAGTGCGGCCCAGGTTCGTCTGGGCGCAGCGACCCGGCCCGAAGGCCCGCGGGTGGAGATCCAGCGAGCAGCCGTGTGCCAGCACGTCGCGGGCCCGGGGACCCGCGACGAGGAGCGTGGTGCGCTGGGCCGAGACATCGATGACGGACACGGGCTCGTCGCCCGCGGCCTCACGGATCCGGCTCTCCAGGTCTTGCTGACCGCCCGGCGGGCCCACCACGAGCCACTCGTCGGGGCCGAGCCACAGCACGGTCAGCTCCCCGGCGCGGACCACGGTGTCGGGCTCGACGGGAAGTTGGAGACCCAGCGCCAGTCCCACGGCGTCCGCCGCCGCCCCCTTGAGGTCGAGGCGCACATTGATCTGGGTCAGGAAGGGCAGTTCCGCCAGCCGGATCGCGCCCCCGGAGGTGCGGGTCGCGGTGGCCAGTCGGTCGGCGGCATGCGACAGGGGGCTGCGGAGCGGGGTGGTAACGGCGGTGTCAGCCATCGCGGCGGGCTCCCTCGGGGTCGTAGAGGACGGGGCTCGCGACGGTCACCGGGACCAGCCGGTCGCCCACGGGGGCATAGAGTCGCTCACCGATGCGGTCCCGGCCGCCCTTGACCAGCGCCAGGGCGAAGGTACGGCCGAGGGCCGCGCTGCGGTAGCTGGACGTGACGTGGCCGAGCATCGGGACGGGCGGCGCGGGCAGCACACTGCCGGCGACCAGGTGCGTGCCCTCGGGGAGGAACGTGCCCGGGTCCTCCGGAAGCAGACCGACCAGATGCTTGCGGTCGGGGCGGGCGGTGTCGGCACGGGCGTGGGACCGCTTGCCGATGAAGTCCCGCTTCTTCTTCGAGACCACCCAGCTCATGCCGAGGTCCTGCGGTGTCACGGTGCCGTCGGTGTCCTGGCCGACGATCGGATAGCCCTTCTCCGCGCGCAGGACGTGCATGGTCTCCGTGCCGTACGGGGTGATGCCGTACGGGGCGCCGGCCTCGTACAGCGCCTCCCACAGGGCGAGGGCCTCCCACGGTGACACGTTGATCTCATAGGCGAGTTCACCGGAGAAGCTGATCCGGCACACGCGCGCGTCGATGCTGGCGACGGACGTCTCGCGCCACGCCATGAACGGGAAGTCCTCGTTCGCGACGGCGAGTCGAGGCGCGAGCGAGCCGAGTACCTCGCGGGAGCGGGGCCCGACCAGGGCGACGGTGGCCCACTGCTCGGTCACCGACGTGCAGTGGACGCGCAGTTCGGGCCACTCCGTCTGGAGCCACTCCTCCATCCAGTCCAGCACGGCGGCGGCGTTGCCCGTCGTGGTGGTGACCAGGTAGCGGTCCTGGTCGAGGCGGATCACCGTGCCGTCGTCGAAGACCATTCCGTCCGGGCGGCACATCACGCCGTAGCGGATCATGCCGACCTTCAGGGTGCTCATCATGTTGGTGTAGAGCAGGTCGAGGAAGACGCCGGCGTCCGGGCCCTGGACGTCGATCTTGCCGAGGGTGGAGGCGTCCATGAAGGCGACGCCCTCGCGGGCGGCGGCGCACTCGCGCAGGACGGCCGTCTCCATGTCCTCGCCGTCCTGCGGGTAGTACCAGGGCCGCTTCCACTGGCCGACGTTCTCGAACAGGGCGCCGTGCGCGACATGCCACTCGTGCAGGGCGGTGGTGCGGATCGGGTCGAGCAGGGCACCACGGTCGCGGCCGGCGAGAGCGGCGAAGGAGACCGGGGTGTACGGCGGCCGGAAGGTGGTGGTGCCGAGTGCGGAGATGTCCACGCCGAGCAGTTCGGCGACGACGCCACTGGCCAGGACGCCGGAGGTCTTGCCCTGGTCGTTCGCCGTGCCGGCCGTGGTGTAGCGCTTGGTGTGCTCGACGGAGCGCATGCCGGCGCCGGTCGCCCGGGCCAGGTCCTCGACGGTGACGTCGCGTTGCAGGTCGACGAAGCGCGGGGCGCCTTCTCGGCCCGGGACGGTGAAGACCCGCATGGGCGGTGTCTGCGGCGGTGTGGCCACCTGGGGCAGGTGGACCTCCTCCGCGGTGTAGCCCTCGGCCTCGATCGCGCGGGCGCCGGCGGCCGCTCCTTGCGCGAGGGCCCGGGCCAGGTCGAAGACACCGCTCGCGGCGCCCGCGACCTCGACCGCCTGACGGCAGGTGTCGGGGACGAACGTGCCGAGTTGCTCGTCGTAGCGGAGCTTGCCTCCCGCCTGGCTGAACAGGTGTGCCACCGGGTTCCAGCCGCCGGAGACCAGGAGCAGGTCGGCGGCGAACTCCCGCTGTCCCGCGGACTGTCCGTACGGGGCGACGGTCACGGAGGTGAGCCGGGGGGCGCCGTCCGTGGCGGTGACGGCGTGCCCCGTCAGCACCTCGATGCCTGCCTGCCGGGCGCGCGTCGCCCACTCCCCCGGTCCGGTGCGGGTGTCGACGACGGCCTCGATGGCCACGCCCGCCGCGGCGAGGTCCAGGGCCGCCGCGTAGGCGCTGTCGTTGGTGGTGAAGACGACCGCGCGGCGGCCGGGCAGGACGCCGTGGCGGTTGGCGTAGGCGCGGGCTGAGGCAGCCAGCATCACGCCCGGACGGTCGTTGTCCGCGAAGGCCAGCGACCGTTCGTGCGCGCCGGTGGCGAGGACGACGCGGCGGGCGCGGATGCGCCAGACGCGTTCGCGGGAGACGTTCTCGGGGGCCTCGGCGCCCAAGTGGTTGGTGCGGCGCTCCACGGCGAGCAGGTGGTTGTCGTCGTAGTAACCGAAGACGGTGGTGCGGCGCAGGACGCGCACGTGGGGGGCGGCGTCGAGCCGGGCGGTCGCCTCGGTCACCCAGTCGAGGTGTTCGCCGGTGCCGAGGAGGCTGCCGCCGGGTTCCGGCTGGTCGTCGGCGAGGATGACGCGGGCACCTGATCGGGCGGCGGCTTGCGCTGCGGCGAGGCCGGCCGGGCCCGCGCCCACGACCAGGAGGTCGCAGTGGGTGTGCACGGCGTCGTAGCGGGCCGGGTCCGGGTCGGTGGCGAGGCGGCCCTGGCCGGGGAGACTGGTCGCGACGAGGCCGTCGTAGAGCTCGACGGTGGTGGCGGGGAGCATGGGCTCGGGGAACGGGGCCTCGATCTGGACGACCGCGTTGGGTTCCTCGACGCCGACCGAGAAGATGCCGCGTGGGCGGCCCAGCTTGATGCTGGTGCCGGTCTCGATGACGCCGTTGGCGAGGAGGGCGGAGGCGAGGGTGTCGCCCCTGTAGCCCTGGTATGCGGTGCCGTCGAAGGTGAAGGTGATCGGGGTGTCGCGGTGGATTCGGCCGCGGGCGGGGTGGCGGAACGACTGGGTGGTTTCGCCCCCGCCGCCCTTACCCTTCCCGTCCTGAAGGGGCTCTGCCCCTTCGACCCCGCCGAGGGCTGCGCCCCCGGGCCCCCCTTCGGCCTGGACGGCCTCGTCCTCAAGCGCAGGACGGGCTGAATGCACTGAACGCGACTCGAAGGTGGCAGGGCGCTCCTCCCCCGCCCGGTAAACCGTCAGAATCTCGTTGGTCGACGTGTCCCGCACCGCGTTGAACCAGCGGCGGCAGCCCGCCGCATGGCTCCAGCGCTCGGCGAAGGGGCCCCTCGGGTTGTCGCGGAAGAAGAGGTAGCGGGCCCACTCCTCGTCGGTGAGGGAGGACGGGTCCTGCGGGTACGGCACATGGGCCTGGCCGCCATAGTGGAACTCGGCCTCGTCGCGGGGCCCGCACCACGGGCAGGGGATCAGCAGCATGGGTCGGCTCCCTGATGGTCCTAGTGGGCGACCGCGGCCGCGCCGTGCTCGTCGACGAGCGCGCCGGTGGTGAAACGGTCGAGCGAGAAGGGGGCGTTCAGCGGATGCGGTGTGTCGTGGGCGATGGTGTGGGCGTAGACCCAGCCGACGCCCGGGGTGGCCTTGAAACCGCCGGTTCCCCAGCCGCAGTTGAGGTAGAGGTTGTCGACCGGGCTGAGGCCGATGATCGGTGAGGCGTCGGGGCTGACGTCGACGATGCCGCCCCAGGTGCGCAGGACGTGGGCGCGGGCGAAGACCGGGAAGAGTTCCAGGGCCGCCGACATCTGCTCTTCGATGATGTGGAAGGCGCCGCGCTGGGTGTAGGAGTTGTACGCGTCGATGCCCGCGCCCATCACCAGCTCGCCCTTGTGGGCCTGGCTGACGTACACGTGGACCGCGTTGGACATGACGACCGTCGGGTGCACCGGCTCCAGCAACTCCGACACCAGGGCCTGCAGGGGGTGGCTCTGGACGGGGAGTTCGACGCCCGCCATGGCCGCCAGGACCGAGGTGTGGCCCGCCGAGCAGAGCGCGACCTTGCCGGCCGCGATCGGTCCCCGGGTGGTCTGGACTCCCACCACCCGGTTGCCGACGACGTCGAGGCCTGTCACCTCGCAGTTCTGGATGATGTCGATCCCGGCGGCGTCGGCTGAGCGGGCCAGGCCCCACGCCACGTGGTCGTGCTTGGCGATGCCCGCGCGCGGCTGGTAGGTCGCGCCCAGGACCGGATAGCGCACGTCCGGGGAGATGTTGACGATCGGGCAGACGTCCTTGACGCCGTCCGCGTCGAGCCACTCGGCGTCCACGCCGTTGAGGCGGTTGGCCTCGACGCGGCGCACGCTGTCGCGGACGTCCTGGAGGCTGTGGGCGAGGTTCAGTACGCCACGCTGGGAGAACAGGATCGGGTAGTCGAGCTCGTCCGCCAGCCCCTCCCACAGCTTGAGCGCGTGCTCGTAGATGCCGGCGCTCTCGTCCCACAGGTAGTTGGAACGGATGATCGTGGTGTTGCGGGCCATGTTGCCGCCCGCCAGCCAGCCCTTCTCCAGCACGGCGACGTTGGTGATGCCGTGGTTCTTCGCCAGGTAGTGGGCGGTGGCCAGGCCGTGGCCGCCGCCGCCCACGACGACGACGTCGTACGAGCGCTTCGGCTCGGGGTTGCGCCACAGCCAGTCGGGGTGTTCGGGGAGCTCGGCGCCTGGGGTGCGGGGGCTCATCGGGCATCTCCGTCTTCGGACAGGTGGGGGTAGAGCGGGTGCTTGGCGGCCAGGGCCTCCGTGCGGGCGCGCAGGGCGGCCACGTCCGGCTCCGGCTGGAGGGCGAGGGCGATCACGTCCGCGACCTCGGCGAAGTCCGCCTCGGTGAAGCCGCGGGTGGCCAGGGCCGGGGTGCCGATGCGCAGGCCCGAGGTGACCATGGGCGGGCGCGGGTCGAAGGGCACGGCGTTGCGGTTGACGGTGATGCCGATCTCGTGGAGCAGGTCCTCGGCCTGCCGGCCGTCGAGTTCCGAGTCGCGCAGGTCGACCAGGACCAGGTGGACGTCCGTGCCTCCGGTCAGGACCTTCACCCCGGCCGCCGCTGCGTCGGGCCGGGTGAGGCGTTCGGCGAGGATGCGGGAGCCGGCGAGCGTGCGGGCCTGGCGTTCGGCGAACTCGGGCGACGCGGCGACCTTGAACGACACCGCCTTCGCAGCGATGACGTGCTCCAGGGGGCCGCCCTGCATACCGGGGAACACGGCAGAGTTGATCTTCTTGGCGAGGTCGGCCTCGTTGGTGAGGATGACGCCGCCGCGCGGGCCGCCGAGTGTCTTGTGGGTCGTGGTGGTCGTGACGTGGGCGTGCGGTACGGGGTTGGGGTGCAGTCCCGCCGCCACCAGTCCCGCGAAGTGCGCCATGTCGACCATCAACAGGGCACCCACCTCGTCGGCGATCCTGCGGAACTCCGCGAAGTCCAGCTGCCTCGGGTACGCCGACCAGCCCGCGATGATCATCTTGGGGCGGTGTTCCTTGGCGAGCCGCTCCACCTCGTCCATGTCGACGAGGTTGTCCGCCTCGGACACGTGGTATGGCACGACATTGAGCATCTTGCCGCTGTAGTTGATGCGCATGCCGTGCGTGAGGTGCCCGCCGTGCGCGAGGTCGAGACCGAGGACGGTGTCGCCGGGCTGGAGCAGGGCGAAGAAGACGGCGGTGTTCGCCTGGGCGCCCGAGTGCGGCTGCACATTGGCGAAGCCCGCGCCGAAGAGGGACTTGATCCGCTCGATGGCCAGCCGCTCGGTGACGTCGACGTGTTCGCAGCCACCGTAGTAACGGCGGCCCGGGTAGCCCTCGGCGTACTTGTTGGTCGCGACCGAGCCCTGGGCCTCCATCACGGCGGAGGGCGCGAAGTTCTCGGAGGCGATCATCTCCAGGGTGGACTGCTGGCGGTGCAGTTCGGCGCGGAGCGCGGCGTGGACCTCGGGGTCCAGCTCCGCCAGGGGGGTGTTCAGCGCGTTCATACGGTGTTCGCGTTCCTCTCGGCGGCCTCGACGACATTGGCGAGCAGCATGGCCCGGGTCATGGGGCCCACACCCCCGGGCATCGGGGCCAGCCATCCGGCGACCTGGGCGGCCTCCGGGTGGATGTCACCCACCAGCCCCTGGTCGGTGCGGGTGATACCGACATCGAGGACGGCCGCCCCGGGGCGCAGCATGTCCTTGGTGATCAGTCCGGGCGAGCCGGCGGCAGCGACGACGATGTCCGCCTCGCGTACGTGCCAGGCCAGGCCCTTGGTGCCGGTGTGGCAGAGGGTGACGGTGGCGTTCTCGGACCTGCGGGTGAGGAGGAGCCCGATGGGCCGCCCGACGGTGATGCCCCGGCCGATCACGCACACCCGCGCTCCGGCGAGGGGCACGTCGTGGCGGCGGAGCAGTTCGACGATGCCGCGCGGGGTGCACGGCAGCGGGGCCTCGACGCCGAGGACGAGCCGGCCGAGGTTGACGGGGTGCAGTCCGTCGGCGTCCTTGGCCGGGTCCATGCGTTCCAGTACGGCGTTGGCGTCGAGGTGGCGCGGCAGCGGCAGCTGGACGATGTAGCCGGTGCAGGCAGGGTCGGCGTTGAGTTCGTCGATCGTCTCCTCGACCTGCTGCTGCGAGGCGTCGGCGGGCAGCTCCCGGCGGATGGAGGCGATGCCCACCTGGGCGCAGTCGCGGTGCTTGCCGCCGACGTAGGCGTGGCTACCGGGGTCGTCGCCGACCAGGACGGTGCCCAGTCCCGGTGCCCGGCCGGTGGTCGCGGTCAGCTTGGCGACGCGCTCGGAGAGTTCGCGGCGAATGACAGCGGCGGTGGCCTTACCGTCGAGCAGTTGTGCGGTCACCTGGTGAGTTCCTTCCAACGAGGCCGAGCTTGAACGCCCTCTAGGGGCGCGGGGAACTGCGCGACAAGCCACGACGCGCCCGCAGACGAAGACTCAGCCACGAAGCCGGGACATCGTCGGATCGAACAAAGGCTCCTCAGCCACTACCGCCTCGACGGACTGATCGAAGTACCCGATGTGCACAACGGTCCCCGGAGCGGCCAGCTCCACCGGCAACCACGCATAGGCAATGCCCTTGCCGATCGTGTATCCATACGCGGCACTGGTGACGTAACCCACCGCACAGTCCCCGTCGTACACCGGCTCCTTGCCCATGACGACGGCCTTCGGGTCGTCGATCGTGAGACAGGTGAGCTTCCGCCGTACGTCGGCCTTACGCCGCTCCAACGCCGCCTTGCCGATGAAGTCGTCCTTGTCGAGCTTGACGGCGAATCCGACTCCGGCCTCGTAGGGGTCGTGCTCGTAGGTCATGTCCGTGCCGAAGGAGCGGTAGCCCTTCTCCAGGCGGAGGCTGTTGAACGCGCCGCGGCCGGCCGCGATGCCGCCGAGCGGCTCGGCCGCCTGCCACAGGGTGTCCCACAGTTTTCCGCCCAGGTCGGCGGTGGTGTACAGCTCCCAGCCGAGCTCACCGACATAGCTCAGCCGCATCGCGGTGACGGGGACGGAGCCGATGTGGGCGCGTTTGGCCCGGAAGTACTTCAGGCCGGTCGCCGAGAAGTCGGCGTCGGTGAGCGGCTGGAGGACGTCGCGGGCGCGGGGGCCCCACAGGCCGATGCAGCAGGTGCCGGGGGTGATGTCGCGGACCTGGACCGTGCCGTCGGCGGGGAGGTGGCGGGTGAACCAGTCGAGGTCCAGGTTGCCGTTGGCGCCGACCTGGAAGAGGTCGGGGGCCAGCCGGGCGACGGTGATGTCGCTGCGGATGCCGCCGTCGTGGTCGAGGAGCAGGGTGTACGTCACCGAGCCGACGGACTTGGCGACCTTGCCGGTGCACAGCCGCTCCAGGAACTCGCCGGCACCGCGCCCGCTGACCTCGAGCCGCTTGAGGGCCGTCATGTCGTACATCGCGACGGTCTCACGGGTGGTCTGGGCCTCGGCGGCGACGATGGGCGACCAGTACCGCGCGGCCCAGTCGTTGGGGGTGACGATGGAACGGCCTTCGACCAGGCCCGCGTTGGCCTCGTACCACTGGGGGCGCTCCCAGCCGTTCGCCTCCAGGAAGAAGGCGCCCAGCTCCTGCTGGCGGGCGTGGAACGGGCTCGTGCGGATCGGGCGCGGGTCCCCCGACGGCTGGAGGGGGTGGAGGATGTCGTAGACCTCGACGAAGTTCTGGCAGTCGCGGGCCAGGACGTACTCCGGCGAGAGCTGGTGCGGCTCGAAGCGGTTGACGTCGCACTCGTGCAGGTCGAACGAGGAGCAGTAGCCGTCGACCAGCCATTCGGCCATGGCCCGTCCGACGCCCGCGGAGTGGGTGACCCAGACGGCCTCGGCGACCCAGAAGCCCTTGACGTCCGGGGATTCGCCGAGCAGCGGCAGGCCGTCGGTGGTGAAGGAGAACAGGCCGTTGATGCCCTCTTCGACCTTGGCGTCCTTGGTCGCGGGGAGCAGCGACTGGGTCTCGCTCCAGGCCTCCTCGAAGTCCTCCTCGGTGAACTTCAGGACGGACGGCATCTCGTCGGCCTCGTCCACGGAGAGGATGTCGTCGGCCGAGATCGGCATCGGGCGGTGGCCGTAGTAGCCGATGCCCAGGCCGTCGAAGCGGTCGCGGTAGTAGAGGTCGGCGTCCTGGTGGCGCAGGATCGGGCGGACCGCCTCCTGCGTCTGGCCCGCCAGGGCCGGTACCGGGCCCGTCCAGGCGAGTTGGTGGGCGAGCGGCGTGAGCGGGAGGTTCATGCCGGACATCCGGGCGATCTTCGGGCCCCAGATGCCGGCGCAGCACACGACGATGTCGGCGGGGATCTCGCCCTGGTCGGTGAGGACGCCGGTCACCCGGCCTTCGGCCCGCTGGATGTCGAGGACTTCGTGGCGGGCGAGGAAGCGCACGCCACGCTCGGTGGCCCGGCGGATCTGCGCCTCGACGGCGAGGACCGCCTTCGCGAGGCCGTCCGTGGGCACGAGGAGACCGGCGAGGACCTTGTCCGGGTTGACGAGCGGGTGCCGCTCGACGCACTCCTCGGTGCTCAGCAGCCGGGATTCGATGCCCCAGGAGGCGAGCCAGCCGTGGCGCCGCTGCAGTTCCGTGACGCGCTCCGGGCTGGTCGCCACCTCCAGGCCGCCGACCTGGAGGAAGCAGGGCTGACCGTCCACGTCGAGCGAGCAGAACTTCTCGACGGTGTAACGGGCCATCTCCGTCATGGTCTTGGAGGGGTTGGTCTGGAAGACCAGGCCCGGGGCGTGCGACGACGATCCCCCGGTGGCGGGCAGCGGGCCCTGGTCGACCACGGTCACTTCGGTCCAGCCTCGCGCGGAGATCTCATCGGCGAGCGCTGCTCCCACGACGCCCGCTCCGATGATGACCACCCGGGGTCCCGCCATCGCCGCACCTCCGACGTTGAAAGCGATCCAGTTGCTGTCTGCGCAACAGGGTTCAGGTTGCGCAACTCAATGTGCCCGCCGTGGACAGGCGTGTCAAGGGGTCCGCGACGCCGGAAAAACCCCCGGGAGCGGCAGGGAGGAAACACCGGAAAACGACGAGGCCCGGCAGGCTGCGGACACAGCCTGCCGGGCCTTTCCGGCGGGGTTCACCAGGGCGGTCGTGCGCGCTACTTGATCCAGGCGTCGACCTTGTCGCGGTTGGCCTCGACCCACTTCTTCGCCGCGGCCTCGGGCGCCATCTTGTCCACCGCGATGTACTTGGCCACGGTGTTCTGGTCGTCGTTCGTCCAGGTGAAGTTCTTCACCAGGTCATAGGCCGGGCTGCCCGACTTGGCGAACTTGGCGCTGACGATCTTGTCGAGTTTGTACACCGGGTAGTCGCAGGCGACCTTCTCGGCGTCGGCGTCGCAGCCTTCCTTGTACTCGGGCAGGCTGACCTTCTTCAACGGCACCTCGGACAGGAACCACTGCGGCTCGTAGAAGTAGCCGATCACCCATTCCTTGTTCTTCTCGGCGTTGCGGTACGCCTGGATGAGCGCGGTCTCGCTGCCCGCGTACACCACCTTGAAGTCCAGCTTGAGGTTCTTCACCAGCGCCTCGTCGTTGGTGACGTACGAGGGGTCGCCGTCGAGGAGCTGCCCCTTTCCGCCCGACTCCGAGGTCTTGAACTTCGACGCGTACTTGTTCAGGTTCTTCCAGTCCAAGATGTCCGGGTGCGCCTTGGCCAGCCACGGCGGCACGTACCAGCCGATGAGGCCCTCGTTGCCGGTCGGGCCCGCGTCGACGGCGGTCTTCTGCTGGGTGATGTACTTCTTCTTCAGGTCGTCGTGACCCCAGTTCTCGACGACGGCGTCGACCTCGCCCGTCCCGAAGCCCTGCCAGGCGATCTCCTCCTTCAGATCCTTCTGCTCGACCTTGCAGCCGAGGTCGTGCTCGGCGACGTAGGCGAGGACCGCCGCGTTCGCCTCGTAGCCCACCCAGGGGTTGATCGCGAGGTTGAAGGTGCCGCACTTGCCCGAGCTGCCCGAGCCGCCGGCGCTGTCGTCGCCGACCTTCGCGCCGCCGCAGGCCGTGAGAGTGAGGCCGAGGACGGCCAGGCCGGCCGCGCCGGCTCTGAAGTGTCGTGCCATGGTGTGGTGCTCCTTATGCGCCGGCGCGGCGAGCCGCTGCCTGAGTGATCCGATCGAACATGACTCCGAGCAGGACGATGGCCAGCCCCGCCGCGAGTCCCTTGCCGTACAGCTGTCCCTGCGAGAACCCGGCCACCACGTCGTAGCCGAGGGCACCCGCGCCCACCAGGCCGCCCACGACGACCATCGACAGCACATAGATCAGGCCCTGGTTGGTCGCGAGGGTCAGGGCGCCCCGCGACATCGGCAGTTGGACCTTGGTGATGATCTGCCAGGTGTTGCACCCGGTGGACGTCGCCGCCTCGACGGTGGCCTCGGGCACGGCCCGCACCCCGTCGGCGATGATCTTGATGGCGACCGGCGCCGCGTAGACGACGGCGGCGACGATGGCCGTGAACCGTGTCGCGCCGAACAGCGCGAGGAACGGCACGAGATAGACGAACGGCGGCATGACCTGGGCCGCGTCCAGGGAGGGCCTCAGCAGCCGGTCCACGAGCGCACTGCGGCCCATCCATACGCCGAGGGCGACGCCGAGCAGCATCACCAGCACCGCCGCCACCGCGGTGGACGCCAGCGTCGTCATGGCGTCCGACCAGACACCGGTACCGACCAGCAGGCCCACACACACGACGGTGGTGGCCCCGGCGCGCCAGCCGCCGAGCACCGTGCCGACCGCGACGAGGGCGGCGCCGACGAGCCACCACGGCGAGTCGGTCAGCAGGGTCTGGAACGGATTGAGCAAACCGTTGGTGAGCACGTCACGGAAGGCGTTGGTGAGGCCCGACAGGTTGTCCTGCGCCCAGGTGGTCACATCGTCCGCCGTCCTGGCGATGCCGCTGCCGATGCCGCCCTCGCCGGGGAACTCGGCCGCCCATATGTAGGTGTGCGACAGATACACCAGCACCGCTGCCGCCACCGCGCCCGCCGCGAGCAACTGCCGCCGCCACTTGAGGAAGGGACTGTCCGAGCCCCGGGCCGTCTCCGCCCGGCCGCTCGCCGCGGTGGTGACCCGGTCCAGCACGATGGCCATGACGACGATGGCCAGACCGGCGTTGAAGGCCGTGCCGACGTCCAGTGACTGCAGGGCCTGGATGACGGTCGCGCCAAGGCCGGGCGCGTTGATCAGGGCCGCGATGGTCACCATGGCCAGGGCGGCCATGATGGTCTGGTTGATGCCCATCACCACGGTCCGCTTGGACATCGGAAGCAGGACCTTCAGCAGCGCCTGCCGCCGAGTCGCGCCCATCGAGTCCGCCGCCTCGACGGTGGCCTGTGGTACGGAGCGGATGGCGTGCGCGGTGATGCGGATCGCCGGTGGAGCCGCGTAGATGGTGGTGGCGATCGTGGCGGAGGCGGGACCGATCAGGAAGAACAGGGTCAGCGGCGCCAGATAGACGAAGGTCGGCATCGTCTGCATGAAGTCCAGGAACGGCGTCACGATCCGGTTGACCCGGTCCGACAACCCGGCCCACACGCCCAGGGGAATGGCGAACAGCAGCGCCACGAAGACCGCGGAGAGGGTCAGCGCCAGGGTGTCCATGCTCTCCTGCCAGAGCCCTTGCAGGCCGAGGAAGGTGAAGCCGGCCACGGCCAGCAGCGCGACCCGCCAGTTGCCCACGGCCCAGGAGACGTAGCCGACGACGCCGACGACACCGAGCCAGCCGACTTGCGGCACCGGGCGGCCCGGGGTCGGCTGCGAGATCAGATCCTGCACGAAGGTCACCAGGGAGTCGATGACCAGGCGGATCTCGTTGAAGAAGTAGAGGAAGAGCGGATTGGAGTTGCGGTTCGCGCCGATCGAGTCGTTGACGTCGTTGAACCACCGGTGCAGGTCGGTCAGGTCGGCCGCGGCCAGGGACAGTGTCTGCTTGCCGCGCAGCACGGCGAAGAGCACGAGCCAGACCAGCAGGATCCCGGCCACCACCACGCCGCGGTTGACCGTGCGCACGCGCCGGGCGGGAGCGGGCGGCTCCACGGTCCCGGTCTTCTCCGGTTTCTCGATCGCGACGGTCATCACGCGTCGCCTTCCTGCCCGGCGACCACCGCGAGGATCTCCTCGTCACCGACGATGCCGAGCAGCTTGCCGTCCTCCACGACCTTGACCGGCTTCTCGGCCGCGAGCACCGCCCGCGTGGCCTCCTTCACCACGACGTCCGGGCCGAGCTCGGGACCGTCCAGGGGGTCGTCGGGCTCCGCCGGGCGCATGATCCACCGCAGGGTCAGTACGTCACCGCGGGGCACGTCCCTGACGAAGTCGCGTACGTAGTCGTCGGCGGGGGCCCCGACCAGTTCGTCGCCGGTGCCGCACTGGACCATCCTGCCGTCGCGCATGATGAGGATGCGGTCGCCCAGCCGCAGCGCCTCCGACAGATCGTGGGTGATGAACACCATCGTCTTGCCGACCTCGTGATGCAGCCGGACGACCTCGTTCTGCATGTCACGGCGGATCAGCGGGTCGAGCGCGGAGAACGGCTCGTCGAAGAGGAGTATGTCCGGGTCGCCGGCCAGTGCGCGGGCGAGACCCACGCGTTGCTGCATACCGCCGGAGAGCTGGTCCGGGTAGGAGCTCTCGTACCCGGAGAGCCCGACGAGTTCGACGACCTCCAGCGCCCGTCTCGTGCGCTCGGCCCGGCTCATGCCGCGGATCTCCAGACCGAACGCCACGTTCTCGACGACCCGGCGGTGCGGCAGCAGCCCGAAGTGCTGGAAAACCATGGAGAACTTGCTGCGGCGCAGTTCGCGCAGGCGGCCCGCGTCCGCGTCGCGGATGTTCTCGCCCTCGAAGAGGATCTCGCCGGCGGTGGGTTCGATGAGCCGGGTCAGACAGCGCACCAGGGTGGACTTGCCGGAGCCGGACAGGCCCATGACGACGAACACCTCGCCGGGCGAGACCTCGAAGTCCACGTCGCGCACGGCGGCGGTGCATCCGGTGCGGTCCATCAGTTCGCGGCGGGTGAGCCCGCGCAGTTCCTCGGAGCCCGGTACCTGGTCCGCCTTCGGCCCGAACACCTTCCACAGCTCGCGTACGGATATGACCGGGTCGGGTGCCGAGTCCTGGGGTGTGCCGCGCCGCTGCGGCACCTCGGTCGTTGCTGGGGTCATGTTCGACCTCTTTTCGGCGTTCAGCCGCGGAACCAGTGCTGCGGCCGTGGTTGGATGTTCTGCCAGATGTGTTTGGGTTCCCGGTACTCGTCCAAGCCGGTCGGGCCCAGCTCCCGGCCCACGCCGGAGTGCCCGAACCCACCCCATTCCGCCTGCGGCACATAGGGGTGGTAGTCGTTGATCCACACCGTGCCGTGACGCAGCCGGCGGGCGACCCGCTGGGCCTTCCCCGCGTCCTGCGTCCAGACGGCGCCCGCGAGTCCGTACTCGGTGTCGTTGGCGATGCGTACGGCGTCGTCCTCGCCGGTGAAGCGCTCCACCGTGAGCACGGGCCCGAAGGACTCCTCGTGCACCACCCGCATGTCCTGACCGCACTCGTCGAGCACGGTGGGCGGGTAGTAGTGGCCGTCGGCCAGGGCCGGGTCGTCGGGGCGTTCGCCACCGCAGCGCAGGACGGCGCCCTCGGCGAGTCCGGCGGCGACGTACGCCTCGACCTTCGCCAGGTGCTGCGCTGAGATCAGCGGGCCGGTATCGGCCCGCGGATCGAAGGGGCCGCCGAGCCGGATCCGCCGGGCGCGGCGGACCACCTCGTCGACGAACCGGTCGTGCAGCGAGTCCTCGACGATCAGCCGGGCGCCGGCCGAGCAGACCTGGCCCGAATGCAGGAAGACGGCCGTGAGCGCGAAGTCCACGGCCGTCTCGAAGTCGGCGTCGGCGAAGACGACATTGGGGTTCTTGCCGCCGAGCTCCAGCGCGACCTTCTTCACGGTCGCGGCGGCGGTGGCCATGATGCGTCTGCCGGTGTCCAGGCCGCCGGTGAAGGAGATCATGTCGACGGCGGGGTCCTCGGCGAGGGGTGCGCCCGCCTCGGGTCCGGTCCCCAGGACGAGGTTGGCGGCACCGGCCGGGAGCCCGGCCTCCGCCAGTGCCTTCATCAGCAGGATGGACGTCGATGGGGTGAGTTCACTGGGCTTGAGGACGATCGTGTTGCCCGCGAGGAGAGCGGGCGCGACCTTCCAACTCGCCTGGAGCAGCGGGTAGTTCCAGGGGGTGATCAGTCCGCACACACCGATCGGCTCGTACACGACGCGGCTGACGGCGTCGTCGCGGCCTGTGTCGATCACCCGGCCGGCGTCGGTGCCGGCGAGCCCTCCGTAGTAGCGGAAGCAGGAGACGACGTCGGCGATGTCGTACTCACTCTCCACCAGCCGTTTACCGGTGTCCAGCGATTCGGCGCGGGCGAACGCGTCGGCGTCGCGTTCGAGCAGGTCAGCTGTGCGCAGGAGGAGCGCGCCGCGCTCTCGCTCGGAGGTGCGCGGCCAGGGCCCCTCGTCGAAGGCCCGGCGAGCCGCGGCGATGGCCGCCTCGGTGTCCGGACGGGTACCTTCGGACACGGTCACGGAAAGCGTGCCGTCCGCGGGGCAGCGGATGTCCCGGTGGCCGCCGGCCACGGGATCCCGCCATTTTCCGTCCACGTACAGGTCTGCCACGTCGAGGGCCCTTCGAGCGAATAGCGTTGCGCATCGTGCACCGTATTGCTTGTGGTGGAACACTCTGTAGAAGGCTGCACCCCACGTCAAGGGGGTGACCGATGACGGTTTCGCCAAGGAGACAACCACGGGGAGACTACGCCGGCCGGCCCGGAACGCCTCGCCTCCGGGCCGATCGACTGTCTGAAAACTGCTGGTTACGGCAGGGAGCGGTGCCGGTAATACGCGGCGGTGGACGGCGACAGCGGGTCCTTCCCGAGGATGAGGTCGGCCGCCTTTTCCGCGATCATCATGACGGGCGCGTAGATGTTGCCGTTGGTGATGTAGGGCATCACCGACGCGTCGACGACACGCAGCCCCTCCACCCCGTGCACCCGCATGCTGGCCGGGTCCACGACGGCCATCTCGTCGGTGCCCATCTTGCAGGTGCATGACGGATGCAGCGCGGTCTCGCCGTCCTTGGCGACCCAGGCGAGGATCTCCTCGTCGGTCTCGACGGAGGGTCCCGGCGAGATCTCCCCGCCGTTGTAGGGGGCCATGGCGGGCTGGTTGAGCAGCTCGCGGGCGACCCTGACGGCCTCGACCCACTCGCGGCGGTCCTGCTCGGTGGACAGGTAGTTGAAGCGCAGCGCGGGGTGCTCGGCCGGGTCCTTGCTCTTGATCTTCACCGAGCCGATGGCGTCGGAGTACATGGGCCCGACGTGCACCTGGTAGCCGTGTCCGCCGGCGGGCACGGAGCCGTCGTAGCGGACCGCGACGGGCAGGAAGTGGAACATCAGGTTGGGGTAGGCCACGTCCTCGTTGCCGCGGACGAAGCCGCCCGCTTCGAAGTGGTTGGTCGCGGCGGGGCCCGTACGGAAGAGCCACTGCAGGCCGATGAAGGGGGCGCGCCACTTCGCGAGGTACGGCTGCATGGACACGGGCTGCTTGCAGGCGTACTGGATGTACACCTCCAGGTGGTCCTGGAGGTTCTCGCCGACGCCCGGCAGGTCGTGTACGACGTCGATGCCGAGCTCGCGCAGTTCCTCGGCGTTGCCGACGCCCGAGAGCTGGAGCAGTTGCGGGGAGTTGATCGCGCCTCCGCAGAGGATGACTTCGCGGGCATGTACCCGCTGGGGTCTGCCGCGGCCACGCCGGTACTCGACGCCGACGGCCCGCTTGCCTTCGAAGAGGACGCGGGTGACCAGGGTGTGCGTCTTGATCGTGAGGTTGGGGCGCTTTCGCGCGGGCTTGAGATAGGCCTTGGATGCCGACATGCGGCGGCCGCGGTGGACGTTGCGATCGAACCTGGCGAAACCTTCCTGCCGGTAGCCGTTCACGTCGTCGGTGGGAGCGTGGCCCGCCTCCTCGGTGGCCTTCAGGAAGGCCTCGAAGAGCGGGCTGGCCCCCGGGCCGCGTTCCAGGACGAGAGGGCCGTCGTGACCGCGGAACTCGTCGTCCGGGTCGGCGGCGAGACAGTTCTCCATCCGCCGGAAGTACGGCAGGCAGTGCGCGTAGTCCCAGGTACTCATGCCCGGGTCGGCCGCCCAGCGCTCGTAGTCCATGGGGTTGCCGCGCTGGAAGATCATGCCGTTGATGCTGCTGGAACCGCCCAGCACCTTGCCTCGCGCGTGGTACACGCGCCGGCCGCCCATGTGGGGCTCCGGTTCGGACTCGTACTTCCAGTCGTAGAACCGGCTGCCGATCGGGTAGGTCAGTGCCGCGGGCATGTGGATGAAGACATCCCAGGGGTAGTCGGACCTGCCCGCCTCCAGGACCAGCACCCGGTTGCCGGGGTCCGCGGAGAGCCGGTTGGCCAGCGCACTGCCGGCCGATCCACCACCGACGATGACGAAGTCGTACTGCACGTGAGCCATGGGGCCTCGCCTCGGTCGCGCCGTAGAGAATGCGCGGCATGCTAGTACTTGTATCTCTATGTGCACCAGGTTGCGAGCCACGCAACTTCTGCAGTGTCATGCCAAGCCCGTGACCTGCACAGCTTTCGGCTATGTTTAACGCCCGTATAGTTGCGTTGTGAGCAACTACCATGCAGATTCCGAGACGACAACTGCGCCGACCGGTGGCGTGCAGTCCGTCGACCGCGCCATCACCGTGCTGGAGATCCTGGCCCAGCGTGGCGAGGCCGGTGTCAGCGAGGTGGCCGCCGAGATCGATGTGCACAAGTCCACCGCGTTCCGGCTGCTCGGCGCCCTGGAGGTGCGCGGGCTGGTGGAGCAGGCAGGCGAGCGCGGCAAGTACCGCCTCGGTTTCGGCATCGTCCGCCTCGCCGGCGCGGTCACCGAGCGCATCGACATCACCCAGCAGAGCCGCCCGGTCTGCGAGCGTCTCGCGGAGGAGATCGGCGAGACCGTGAACCTCGCCGTGATGCAGGAGCGTTACGCGATCAACCTGTACCAGGTGCGCGGTCCGGGTGCTGTCACGGCGTTCAACTGGGTCGGCCAGCTGACGCCGCTGCACGCCACTTCCAGCGGCAAGATCCTGCTGGCCCACATGCCGGCGAAGGAGCGTGCCGCGCTGCTGTCGGAGATCGGCCTGAAGAAGGTGACCCCCCGCACCCTGACCGCGAAGACGAAGCTCGAGAAGAACCTCGCCGAGGCGCTCGAGCGTGGCTACTCCTGGACCCTGGAGGAGTTCGAGGTGGGGCTGCACGCCATGGCCGCCCCGGTCCGCAACAGGGACGGAGAGGTCATCGCCGCGCTCAGCGCCTCCGGACCGGCGTACCGGCTCACCGAGGACCGTATGCACGAGCTGGCACCGGTGCTGGTCAAGGGCGCGGACGAGATCAGCCACCGCATGGGCTACCTGGGCTGATCCCGCCGCGCCGCCTTCGACGGGCGCCCTGCCCACCAAGGGCCGGCCCGCCGTGAACCGCCGCTACTGTGGCCGCCCCGCGCCCAGACGCTCCTGGACGAAGGCGTGGAACTCACCGATGTGATGCTCGCTGGGCACGAGGACGCCGCCCTTGGTGTACAGCCGGGAGCTCATCGCGGGCTGACAGCGCTCGCACGCGTCGAAGTCCTGCCGGTTGACGCGGTCGAAGAGCTCCACCGACCGGCTGACGTCCTTGCCGCTCTCGACGACGTGCTTGAGGTAGAGCCAGTCGCACTCGACGATGGTGCGGTCCGCGGCGACCGGGTACATCCGGTGGAAGATCACATGGTCGGGCACGAGGTTGATGAACACCTGCGGCCGGACGGTGATCGCGTAGTAACGGCGGTCCTGGTCCTCGGTGACGCCTGGAATGCGGTCGAGGCCTTCGGAACCGTCGATGGTGAAGCCCTTGGCCTCGGGGCCGAACTCCGCGCCGTGTCCCACGTAGTACTGGGCGGCGTATCCGTCGGCGAACTCGGGGAGCACCTCGGTCAGCTCGGGGTGGATCGTCGCGCAGTGATAGCACTCCATGAAGTTCTCGACGATGAGTTTCCAGTTCGCCTTCACGTCATAGACGATCCGTTCACCGACTTCGAGGTTGTCGATGTCGTAGTGCTCGATCGACTCCGTGTCGCCCAGGCGCGCGACCACATCCCCCACGACCTCGTCGAAAGGGGGCGGGTTCTCTGCGAGGCACACCCACACATAGCCGAGCCATTCCCGCGTGGCCACCGTTGCCAGGCCGTACTCGGTGCGGCTGATGTCGGGCATCTTGGTGAGGTTGGGTGCCGCGACAAGTTTGCCCGTCAGGTCGTAGGTCCAGGCGTGATAGGGACACTGGAAGGCACGTTTGACCTCGCCGGTCTCCGCAGTGCAGAGCTTGGCTCCGCGGTGCCGGCAGACGTTGAAGAAGGCACGTATGGAGTTGTCCCGTGCCCGGGTGATCAGGATGCTCTCGCGGCCCACCTCGACGGTCCGGAAGGCACCCGGCCTGGCGAGGTCGGCGGAGCGCACGGCGCAGAACCACATCGCCTCGAAGATGTGTTCCTGCTCCCGGGCGAAGATCTCGGGATCCGTGTAGGAGGAACCGGGGAGGGTGGCGATCAGGCTTTCCGGCAGGCCGGTCGAGGTCACAGTGCACTCCTCGGGGATACGTCGTGGATCGGGCATGCACGCGCCGGGAAGAGCGACACCGGACGTCGTTGGGTGATGAGCAGCGCGGCTCCGTACAACAGCGGCCGTGAGGGCGAGGTCTACGCCCCTGTCAGGGCGCCTTGGCCGCGAGCTGCTTACGCCAGCGCATGAACAGCCGCGGCTGGTTCATCCCGAGTACGGCGACCGGGTGTCCGGCACGCCGGTAGACGGCCAGGACGTTGCGATCGTCCGCGGTGCCCTCCTCTATCGTCACGCTGTCGGCGCGGGCCGCGTTGCCGGCGAACTGGATCTTCACGCCGTACTGGTCGGACCAGAAGTACGGAGGCCGGGGTAGGCCCGGTTCGGATTCGCCCCAGGACAGCAGGGCGGCCACGGCCGCGTCGGGGCGTTCGCGGGCTCCGGTCCAGTGCTCGACGCGGCGGTGCGTGCCTGCGCGCGGGTCGTACCAGGAGGCGCAGTCGCCGACCGCGACCACCCCGGCCACGCTGGTACGGCCGTCCGCACCGCACTTGACGCCGTCGTCGAGTTCGACACCGGATCCGGCCAGCCACTCGACGCAGGGACGGGCCCCGACACCCACGACCACGATGTCGGCGGGGATGCTCCGGCCGTCCTCCATCAGGACTGCGTCGACGCGGTTCTCGCCGCTCAGCCCCTTGACGCCCACGCCGCACAACAGGCGTACGCCGTGGTCCGCGTGGAGAGCGGAGACGATGCGCCCCATGGCCGCACCGAGCGGACCGGCCAGTGGTGTGGGCGCCGCCTCGACGATGGTCACGTCGAGGCCGAGAGCGTAGGCGGTGGAGGCGACCTCGGCACCGATGAAGCCGCCGCCGATCACGACCAGGCGTCCGCCCCGGGCCAGTTCGTCCCGCAGGGCGCGGGCGTCGTCCAGTGTGCGCAGGGTGTGCACACCGGCCAGTCCGTCCATGCCGGGCAGGGTCCGGGCGGCGGCGCCGGTAGCGATGACGATGCCGTCGGCCCGCACCTCCCTGCCGTCGGCGAGCCGCACGGCGCGGGGCGTGGCGTCGAGTCCGGCGGCGCGGGCTCCGAGCAGCCACTCCGCTTGCAGGTCCTCGTCGTCCGGCTCCAGTGCGAGATCGGCTTCGCCGATGCCGCCGGCCAGGAACTCCTTGGACAGTGGCGGCCTGTCGTACGGGCGATGGACTTCGTCGCCGATGACGACCAGCCGTCCGTCGTATCCCTGTTTCCGCAACGAGCGCGCCGCCGACAGACCGGCCAGCGACGCGCCCACCACGGCCACGGTCCTCACGCGACGCCCCCCACGAGCCGGGCGGCGATGCAGGGAGGCAGGTTCGGAGCTGCCGTGGACAGCCGGACGTAGATCATGCCGTCCTCGACGAAGACCTCGTGCGTGCGCACCGGGAGCTTGGCCGGCGGGGCGTCGACGGCTCCCGTCTTGAGGTTGAACTTCGAGGCGTGCAGCGGGCATTCGACCTCACAGCCCTCCAGCCAGCCGTCGGCGAGCGAGGCGTCCTGGTGGGTGCATGTGTCGTCGATGGCGAAGAGTTCGCCGTCGTCGGTGTGGAACACCGAGACCGGCGGGTCGATGTCGAGCCTGTGGGCCTCGCCTCGGGGCAGATCCACGAGACGGCACGCGGCAATCATCATGACACCTCGGTGCGTATAGCGGAACGGATTGCGGTGAACGCAACGCCAGTTTGAGGGCGCCCACAAACCCTTGTCAAGGAGTTCACGGGTCACCTGACGCCCCTATTTTGTGTTGCGAAGGGCGCAACTCCCTGCGTGATAAGAAACGCAGGTCAGAGGCGGGCACCCCTCAGAACTGGGGCGTCGGCAGCGGCGTCGCCGCGGATTCGAGGCCCCACCGAGCGGTCACGCGTACCGCGTCGGCCGTCGAGGCGACGTCGTGGACGCGCACGCACCAGGCGCCCTGCGCGGCGGCCAGGACCGACACCGCGGACGTGGCCGCGTCCCGAAGGTGCGCGGGGCGGGGCCGCCCCGTCTCCGGGTCCGCGAGCAGGTGCCCCAGAAAGGACTTCCGCGCCGCACCCACCAGGACCGGCCGGCCGAGCGCGGCGACCTCCCGGAGACGGCCGAGCAGCCGCCAGTTGTGCTCGGCGTGCTTGGCGAAACCGAGCCCCGGGTCGACGATGAGACAGTCCCCCGGAACCCCGGCGTGCAGGGCCGCTTCGACTCTCGCCCGCAACTCGTCGACCACGTCGGTGACGACGTCGTCGTACACGGCGTTCGCCTGCATCCCCGCGGAATGCCCGCGCCAGTGCATGAGCACGTAGGGCGTGCCTGCCCGCGCGATCAGCGGCAGCATCGCCGGGTCGGCGAGCCCGCCGGAGACGTCGTTGACCAGAGCGGCGCCGGCCTCGACGGCGTGGGCGGCGACCTCGGCCCGCATCGTGTCGACGCTGACCGTCGCGCCCGCGGCGGCGAGTTCACGGACGACCGGCAGCACGCGCCGCATCTCCTCCTCGATGTCGGGACGCGCGGCGCCGGGGCGGGTCGACTCGCCACCCACGTCCAGGATGTCCGCGCCCTCGTCGAGCAGCGCGAGGCCGTGCGCGACGGCCCGTTCCGGGTCGAACCACCGCCCGCCGTCGGAGAACGAGTCGGGCGTGACGTTCACGATGCCCATCACCAGGGTCCGGCCGGGGCGGGGAAGACCTCGCGGATGGAGCGCGGGAGCGGCCTCGTCGGGCCGGGCGGCGGTACTCATGCGACTCGGAGCGGGTCGGCGAGGGGGCGCGCGGGAAGCATCATGGGACCTGTTGACCTCGTTGCGTATAGAGGAACAATGTGCGATTTGAGCAACGAGTGTGAGGACGGCCGCGCGGCACTGTCAAGGCAGGTGGAAGGCCCCGGCCTCCCCCCGCGGCCTCGACGCCAGGGTGAGCAGCCGAGAGGCCTTCAGTTCGGTCTCGTCCCACTCCCTCCCGGGGTCGGACCCCCAGGTGATGCCGGCGCCCGTTCCGAAGCGCAGCACCGGACCCGCCGGGGCGGCACGGTCGATCCAGAAGGTGCGGATGCCCACGGCCAGTTCACCGGTCCCCCGGTCGGCGTCGACCCAGCCGACGGCACCGCAGTAGGGGCCGCGGGGCGCGGTCTCCAGGGCGTCGATGATGCGCAGTGCGCTGGACTTGGGCGCGCCGGTCACGGAGCCCGGTGGGAAGGTCCCGGCCATCAGCTCGGGCCAGCCCGCGCCCTTCGCCAGTTCCCCGCGCACGGTGGAGACGAGATGCACCAGGCCCGGGTGCCGCTCGACGGCGCAGAGAGTGGGGACGGTCACGGATCCGGTGGCGCAGACCCGCCCCAGGTCGTTGCGGACCAGGTCCACGATCATCACGTTCTCGGCGTGGTCCTTGGGCAGCAGGTCGCCCGCGGTACGGCCCGTGCCCTTGATCGGTCCGGACTCCACGGTCCGGCCGGTGCGGCGCAGGAAGAGTTCGGGCGAGGCGGTGGCCACCTCGACGCCGTGCGCGGGAAGCCGGACCGTACCGGCGTAGGGCGCGGGGTTGCCGCGGGCGAGCAGCGCGGTCAACGCGTCGATGTCGGCGACGGCCGGGTCGGGCAGGGGTGCGGAGAGCACGCGGCAGAGATTGGCCTGGTAGACGTCGCCCGCCGCGATGTGCTCGCGGATGCGGCGCACGCCCGCGGTGTAGGCGGTGCGGTCGAGCGACGAGGTCCAGTCGCCGGCGACCGGGCCCCGCCATGCCCCGGTCTGCGGAGCGGGCACCGGCGCGGAACGCAGCCGGCCGAACCGCGCGCAGACCAGGCGGCCTTCGAAGTCCGCGACGACAGCCCAGAAGCCGGAGGAGGCCAGGGCGGCGGGATCGCCGGTGACATCAAGCAGATCAGCGGCGACGAGGCCGCCGAAGCGGGCCATCGGGGCGGGAGCGTGCACGGCGGTTCGTCCAGGGCCGACGGGGCGAATGGTCCTTGGTCATGACGGTCGTTCCTGGCCACGACGGCCGGGGGCGGCCACGACGGCCGGGGGCACGGCCACGACGGCCGGGGGCGCGGCCACGACGGCCGGGGGCACGGCCACGACGGCCGGGGGCACGGCCACGACGGCCGGGGGCCCCGGCCTGCCGGCCAGGTACACGGGCATACCGGCGGGCTCGTCGGCATGCCGGCCGGGGCTGGCCCTCGTTCGCGGGTCTCGCCCGGGGAGATATGCGGGCACTCGTGGCCCCGGTCGGCATGGCGGCGCCCCTGTCACCAGCCGCGGGCGGCCCACTCCTCCAGGTGCGGTGCTTCCGCCTCGACGGTCGTGGTCTCACCGTGTCCGGTGTGGACGACCGTCTCGCCCGGGAGGGTCAGCAGTCGGTCACCGATGGAGCCGATGATCGTGCCGAAGTCGCTGTACGAGCGCCCGGTCGCGCCGGGGCCTCCGGCGAACAGCGTGTCACCGCTGAACAGTGCGCCCAGTTCCGGTGCGTACAGGCACACGGCACCCGGGGCGTGTCCGGGTGTGTGGAGGACACGCAGGCCGATGCCCGCCACCATGAGTTCCTCACCGTCGGCGAGCGGGCCGTCGGGCCGCCGACCAGGGTGCACCATCTTCCACAGCACCTGGTCGTCAGGGTGCAGGAGAATGGGCGCGCCCGTGGCCAGAGCGACGTCCGGCGCGGCGCGCACATGGTCGTCATGGGCGTGGGTGCACACGATGGCCGACAGACGACGGTCACCGACGGCCGCCAGGACGGCGTCGGAGTCGTGCGCCGCGTCGATGACGACCACCTCGTCGTCGTCACCGATGATCCAGACGTTGTTGTCGACGTCCCAGGTCCCCCCGTCGAGACTGAACGTCCCGCTGGTGACGAGGTGTTCGATGCGCGGTGCGCCGGCCATCACAGCACCACCACCGAGCGCAGCACGTCGCCGCGGTGCATCTTCTCGAACGCCTCCTCCACGTCACCGAGGCCGATGGTCTCGGAGACGAACGCGTCCAGGTCGAAACGGCCTCCCAGATACAGGTCGATGAGGGCCGGGAAGTCGCGCGAGGGCAGGCAGTCGCCGTACCAGCTGGACTTCAGCGAGCCACCCCGCCCGAAGACGTCGAGCAGGGGCAGCTCCACCTTCATCTCCGGGGTGGGCACGCCGACCAGCACGACCGTGCCGGCCAGGTCGCGGGCGTAGAAGGCCTGCCGGTACGTCTCGGGGCGGCCGACCGCCTCCACGACGACGTCCGCGCCGAAGCCGCCCGTCAGCTCGCGCACCGCTTCCACGACGTCGCCCTTGGCCCCGTCGACCGTGTGGGTGGCCCCCATGGCCATGGCCCGGTCCAGCTTGCGCTGGTCGATGTCGACGGCGATGACCTTGCTCGCTCCGGCCAGCCTCGCCCCCGCGACGGCGGCCATTCCGACGCCGCCGCAGCCGATGACGGCGACGGAGTCGCCCCGGCCGACGGCGCCGGTGTTCACGGCCGCGCCGAAGCCGGCCATGACGCCGCACCCGAGCAGACCGGCTGCCGCCGCCGAGGCCGCAGGGTCCACCTTGGTGCACTGACCTGCGGCGACCAGCGTCTTCTCCGCGAACGCGCCGATGCCGAGTGCCGGCGAGAGCGGGGTGCCGTCGAGCAGCGTCATCGGTTGTGTCGCGTTGTGGGTGGCGAAGCAGTACCAGGGTTTGCCCTTGCTGCAGGCCCGGCACTGGCCGCACACCGCACGCCAGTTCAGGATGACGAAGTCGCCGGGCTCGACGCCGGTGACTCCCTCCCCGACCGCTTCGACGCGACCTGCCGCCTCGTGCCCCAGAAGGAAGGGGAAGTCGTCGTTGATCCCGCCCTCGCGGTAGTGGAGATCGGTATGACAGACGCCGCACGCCTCGACCTTGACCAGCGCCTCACCCGGACCAGGATCCGGGACGACGATCGTCTCGACGGAGACGGGTGCGCCCTTCTTCCGGGCGACGACGGCACGAACCTCGTGAGCCATGAGCTTCTCCTCAAGCGGGATACCCTCGCGAGTGCGTTGCCTCATCAGATACACGCACCGCTATACGCAACTGAGCATCGTGGAGGAGCACGCCGAGGGTCAAGGGGTTGGCACCAACCGGGTCGGCTCGGCCGGATCCGTCGGAACCAAGGGGCTCATCACTGGCGCACATGAGGGACCGCGTCCCTCGGACACTCCGGGGATGCGGCCCTCACCTTCGTCCGATTCCGGCCTAGTCGCGCTGCCCGGCCGGGCAGCTCAGCCCGCGGGCTGCGAGTCCGCCATGACCTCGGCCGGCCGTACACCGTCGTCCGGCCCCGGCTCGCCGACGGCGTCGGCAACGCCTTCCCGTTCCGCCGACGGGGCGGGGACCGGCTCGGCGCGCAGCGCCTTCACGAGGGAGACGCACAGGCCGATCATCACGAAGAGGAACGGGAACGCGGCGATGATGGCCACCTGCTTGACCGCCTCCAGACCCCCGGCCAGCAACAGCACGGCCGCGACCAAACCGGTCAGCGCGCCCCAGAGGATCACGACGAGGCGACCGGGGGCCATGCTGCCCCGGCAGGAGAGCATGCCGAGGACGACGGATGCCGCGTCCGCGCCGCTCACGAAGAACAGGCCGACCAGAATGATCACCAGAACCGAGGTGACAGGGAACCAGGGAAGGTTCTGCAGGGTGGCGAACAGGCCCGCTTCCTCGCCCTTGGCGACCGCCGCGGCCAGGTGACCGCCGTGCATCTCCTGGTTCAGGGCGGTCCCGCCGAGGATCGCGAACCACACGGCACTCACCAGGCTCGGCGCGATGATCACACCGACGATGAACTCCCGAATGGTGCGGCCACGGGAGATCCGGGCGATGAAGGTCCCGACGAACGGCGTCCAGGAGATCCACCACGCCCAGTAGAAGACCGTCCAGCCGGAGAGCCATTCGCCGCCGCCGAAGGCACCCGTCGTGAAACTCATCTTCGGCAGCGAGGCCAGATAGCCGCCCAGCGCCTCGGTCTGGCTCTCCAGGATGAACACCGTGGGGCCCACCACGAAGACGAAGAGCAGCAGGACGGCGGCGAGGATCATGTTGCCGTTGCTCAGCCACTGGATACCGCGGTGCACGCCGGAGAGGGCGGAGATCACGAACAGGACGGTGAGGACCGCGATGATCGAGACGGCCAGCACGGTGGAGTCGGGGACGCCCCAGACCTCTTTCAGGCCTCGGTTGACCTGGAGCGCGCCCAGCCCGAGGGAGACGGCGGACCCGAAGAGGGTGGCGAAGATCGCCAGGATGTCGATGGACTTGCCCAGCGGTCCGTCCACCCGGTCGCCGAGCAGCGGCCGGAAGGCGGAGCTGATCAGGCCGTTGCCACTCTTGCGGAAACCGAAGTAGGCGAGCGCCAGCCCGGCGACGGCGTACATCGCCCAGGGGTGGATCGCCCAGTGGAAGTACGAGTACTCCAGCGCCAGGCGGGCGGCGTCCTCACTGCCCGCCTTCGCGGCGCCCGGTGGCGGGTCGGCCATATGCATGATCGGCTCGCTCGCCCCGTAGAACATGAGGCCGATCCCCATGCCGGCGCTGAACATCATCGCCACCCAGGACGCGGTACTGAACTCCGGGCGCTCACCGTCTCTGCCGAGCCGGATGGAGCCGAACCGACTGAACGCGAGCACCGTCGCCAGCACCACGAACCCGGAACTCGTCAGGACGAACAGCCAGCCGAAGTTGTCGATGATCCGGTTCAGCGTCGTCTCGGCGACCGTGGCGAGATTGTCGGTGAAGAACACCCCCCAGGCGACGAACAGGGCGGACAGCGTGACAGATATATAGAGGACGGCCGGATCCACCCGTGCGAGGGCCGATGTCGTTTTCTTCGTCGTCGCGGTACTCATCCGCAGCCTTCCGACAGGGGACGGGGGTGGCGGGTCTGCATCCCTGCGAGTGCACCGCTCGCGGCGGTGCGCAACACGCAACTTCGAGCTCGATGTGCAACACAGTTCCTGTCGCGTCCCGGTGCGTCAACCCCCTGTGCCGAGCCCGCGTCGAGCACACCGTTGCCCCGTGGGTCGGCAGTCACGCCGCAGGCCGCCTGGAACCTGGTTGGCCCCGGCGGCTCCGTATCGGACCTCAGCGCCGGGGCCGACGCCCGCACACTCAGACCGAACATCAGGACACCCAAGGGGAGATGGGCCGACGGGACGTGCGCGATGCCGAGCGCGTATGACGCTCCCCCGGGCATGCAGCGGGCGGCAGGGGTACATGGACCCAAACCGTCGTGCTCTCATCCAAAGGCTGCCAGAAGTTCGCGCTCCCTGTCCGGGGCGAGTCCCGCGCGGCGCGGCCGGTGCAGTCCCCGTTCGCGTTCCCAACGCAGCGCGTCGGCAAGGAGGTCGGTACGGGAGCGGTGGCGCAGGCCCGCGGTGGTGGCGGCAGATCCGTCGCGCGCCGCCCAGCCCTCCCATCCCGGTTCCACCACCCACATGGGCAGTGAGTCGGGGCCCATGTACTGGGCCACTCCGTGCGCGAGGAGCAGCTGGGACGCGACGGCGACGACCGGCCCGGTGTGTCCGCCGACGCTTCGGGACAGCTCGACCCACTCCGCGAAGGGCACAGTCGGGCCGACCGTGTTGTAGGTGCCCGTGGTTCGGCGTTGCGCGGCGTCGAGGAGCCACGTCGCCAGGTCGCGCGCGTCGATGGTCTGCGTCGGGACCCTCGGGGTGTCCGGGACGAGTAGCGGTGCCTGGGGGGCACGGGCGGCGCGGGCGACCCAGTAGCCGGAGCGGTCGCTGGGGTCGCCGGGCCCGCCGATGAGTCCGGCACGTGCGATCAGGAGGCGGTCGGCCAGGGCCGTGCGGGTGAGCGTTTCGCAGGCGGACTTGGCCTCGCCGTACCGGTCACGGTCGACCTCTTCGTGGTCTGTGGGGGGCAGCAGGGCGGCGGACTCGTCAGCACCGGGCTCACCGTGGGAGGCGTATGCGCTGACCGAGGAGACGTAGATCCAGTGACGTGCCCGTGCGCCCAGGGCCGCAACCGCTCTCCGCACGAAGCCGGGTTGCCAGGACACTTCGAGCACGGCGTCCCATTCCCGGCCGGGCAGGGACGCGTACGCGGCGGGGTCTCGCCGATCCGCGGCCACCAGGCGTGCGCCTTCCGCCACGGGGCCGCTGTCGCCACGAGCCAGGCATGTCACGCGGTGGCCCCGGTCCAGGGCCTGCCGGGACACTTCACGCCCCAGCCAGGCCGTACCGCCGAGGACCAGGATCTCCATGCGCTCCATAGTGGAACTCAATCAGCACGGACCGATCACACCAAGAGGCTTCTGCCGTGGGCAGAGCCGTCGCAGCCCGCGCTCTCCTGCCCGCCGACTCGCCCTGGCGCGGGACGTCCCTCCCACCCGCCGTGCTCGCCGGGCATCGAGTCCTTCGCCGGCACGGTGGTGCGTCCGCGGTTCTGGCCCGAGGGGCTCGACCACGCCGGCAAGCGTGTCGTCGTGATCGGCAGCGGCGCGACCGCGATCACGGTGGTCCCCGCGATGGCGCGCGACGCGGCGAAAGTGCCCCGGTGCCGCTCCTCGCCGAGGGCAACCAGGCCAAGACCGCCGCCGCCCCGCTGTCGGTGATCCTCTCCGCCGACGCCGAGTTCCACGACGACCTGCCGCGTCTCTCCCCCGCCTTCCCAGCGGCCAAGGACGCGTTCTTCTCCGAGCGTCCGGTCCGCGAGCAGTCGGCCGTGCTGAACGCCGCGATGCAGTCGGCGTACTTCATCCTCGGCATCCGTGCCATGGGTCTGGCCGCCGGTCCCATGAACGGCATCGACCACGCCGGCATCCAGAAGGAGTTCCTCGACGGGGACCACCTCCCGCTGATGGTCGTCAACATCGGCAAGCCCGCCATCGACGGCCACTTCCCGCGTTGCCCACGCCTGGACTTCTCCGAGGTCAGCACGACCCTCTGACCCACGCCTCACGGGTGCCCCGGGACGACGGGTTTCGAGGCACCGCCCGGCGGCCGTCCCAGCACCGGAGTCCGGGGCGGCGCCGCCCCTCCTGAGGACCGCCCCGGCCGTCGCTGATCCCCGCCGCACCAGCCTGACCATCCACACACCAACCGCTCGCCCACGCACCGTCGAGGTCGATCCCGGGAGCGTCGGAGTCGAGCGCCGAGCGGGGTGGGAGCATGCCGCGGCCGGGTGCGAAGCTCTCGAAGCAGCGCGTGGACATGCGCGACCCTCCGGACGATCGGGGATGTTGCGCGACCGTGGTATCGAAACGTTCTTGCGGGAAGCGCCTCAGCTCTCCGCACCCGTCACCCTTGGGCCGCGATCGGCCCCGAACCCTTGCGATGCCACGGGCCGGGCGTTGTCCGTCGCGGTCTGGGCGGCTCGGATGCTGCGCGGGGCCGCTCCGAGTTCGCGGCGACAGGCCTTGTTGAAGGCCTGGAGGTCGGGAATTCCGACGGAGGCGGCAACGGCGGGGATGGTCAGCGTGGTGGCCCGCAGGAAGTGGCGCGCCCGCTCCATCCGCCGGGCTCGGATGTAGCCGACGACCGTCTCCCCGGTGGCGGCGCGGAACAGCCGGGTCAGGTGGTTGTGCGAGACGCCCGCCGCCTTCGCGATCTCGGACACGGTCAGCGGCTCGGCCAGCCGGGTCTCGATCAGTGCCACCGCCGCCACGACGGCGGGATGGGCGGCCTGTGTGTCCCGCGTCGTCGGCGGGGCGAGCTGGGCGACCCGCCAGAGCGCCGCCCACACCTCGGCCGCCGCCCGCGCCGCCGTGTTCGGCCAGACAGCCAGCGCCTGCCGCAACTGCGCTGTGAGCAGCGGCAGTTCCGGCCCCGCGTCCTGGATCACCGGGACGCTTCGGGGCGTGCCGGACGAGCTCAGGCGCAGGTGGACGTAGAGGTGCTCGGAGCGGCCCCGGTAGCGATAGCGGACCTCCGTGCCGGGGGGAACGAGGCTGACCCTGCCGGGGCTGATCGGGTGCGGGGTGCCGTTCACCGTCAGGTCGGCCTCATAGCCGTAGAGATGGAGCTGCCACAGGTCAGGCAGCAGAAACTCGTCCACCTGGCCTGCGGGGCCGTGCACGCCGATTCCGACGGCGGCGAGAGCGGGAGGCTCGTCGAGATGGACGAGGGCCGTGTGCATGGGCAGGTGTTCTACCACGACGTCCGTAGGTGCGCACCGGGATCGCCGTACCCGACTCCCTTTCCGGTCTTCGTGGTGAGAATCGACCAGTGGAGGGTGAACGTGACCCACGCGGCGAGCGGCGGGCGGTGCCTAGCGTGGCGGTCATGGAGAAGAGGCAGGAGTTGCTCAGCTCGGTCGAGATGGCGCGCTTCGTGGCGCACGGGTCGCTGCGACTGGACGCGGTGGTCCCCGCGGAGATGAACGCCGAGGGCCTGGCGGTGCTTGCGGACGGGGTGCCGCCCGTGCCGTACGGTACGCCGCTGCCGGAGGCGTACGCGGCGGATTCGTTCGTCCGCGGGTTGCTGGACGTTCCGCGGGTTGCGGGGGCTCTGCGCAGCCTGGTGGGCCGGGAGCCGACGGTGGACCACCACTTCGTCCACGTCCGCGAAGCCCGTGGCGGGGACGCGCAGCCGCTGCACGGGGACGCCGTCATCGATGTCCGGCCGGACGCCTTCGACGTGCAGTTGATGTACTACCCGCAGGCGGTGACGCTCGAGATGGGGGGCACCCTCAGCGTGCCGGGTAGCCACCTGCGCCGCATCAACGAGTCCGACACCGGCCGCTACCAGAACCTGCGCGGCCAGAGCCGGCTGGTCTGCCCGGCCGGCACGGTGGTGTTTCTGCACCACGGCCTCTGGCACGCCGGCAGGCGCAACGACAGCGACACGGCCCGCTACATGTTCAAGATCCGCTTCAATCCCGCGGTCCGCCAACAGCGCTTGTGGGACACCTCGGACCTGGACGACCCGCAGGTGACCCGGGAACTGGACGTGACGTTCCCCTGGTACGAACCGGCCACGGGACGTCTGGAGCGGTACAACCGCATCCTGCTGTGGCGGGCACTGACCGGCGACGACTCCTTCGACATCGACTACTGGGTGACCAGGGTCTCCAACCGCCCGCAGGAGGCCGTGGCATGACGAGCGAACTCATGGCCCGCACCCACTCCCCGCAGACGGAACTCACCCCGGTGCTGCGGCAACAGGTGCTGGTGCTGTACCTGGCCAACTCCGCCCTGGACTCCCACGTCGTCGGATGGTCGCTGTACGACGGCACCGGCCGCACCTCACCCACTACGGGCGACAGTGACGAACCGCCGTACGAGTCGGGAATGGCGGCGCTGCGGGACGGCTGGCGGCTGATCCAGGCAGCTCAGCTGATCCCGCCGTATCCGGGCCACGAGTACGACGTCTCCTTCCTCAAGCACGAGTTCTTCTTCGAACGGATCGTCGACATGGCTGCAGGGCATCCGTAGGCATTCTCCAGGAGCAGAGGTACTACTGGTTCGGCTGGAACCGCAACGCCGCCAACACCTTCAAGGCCGTCTCCGCCTACCGCTCGACGGACCTGAAGACCTGGGAGTTCAGGAATGACGTCCTGACCCGGGCCAGCGCCCCCGAGCCGGCGGTCGTCACCATTCGGGGGCTGGGTGCCCTCCGGGGGCAGCGCGCCCGGGCCCGGTGTGTCCATTGACGCCGAGGCCGGCACGGTCACCGGCACGGGCGGCGGCCCCTACTACAACCTGGTGGCCCGGCACAGCGGCAAGTGCCTCGACGTGAAGGACGCATCCACCCCCAACGGCGGCCGCCTCATCCGGTGGCCCTGCGGCACCGGCACCAGTCAGCAGGTCCAACGGCGCGCGGCGTGAGGGCAGCCCTGCCGCCCGGCACGCCCCGACACCTTGGCCGCCGTCGACCGTCCCAGCTCATCGTCACCGCAAGCAATGCCATCGATTCACAGGAGTGGGCCATGTCCTCACCAAGAATGTCTCGTCGTACGTTTCTCGGTGCTGCGGGAGCGGCGACCGCCGCGACCGCGCTGCCGCTCGTCCCCGGCTTCTCCGGCCTTCTGTCGCAGGCGAACGCCGCAGACACACAGACGAACCTGAGCAGGATGGTCGACATGCGGTTCGGCATGTTCAACCACTTCAGTTTGGGCACGTTCACCAACGAGGAGTGGGCGGAACCCAACCAGAGCCCCGCCCTCTTCGCTCCCCCGAGTGTCAACTGCGCGCAGTGGGCCGACGCGGCGGCCGCCGCGAAGATGAGCTACGGCATCCTGACCACCAAGCACCATGACGGCTTCGCCCTGTGGCCGAGTGCCTATGGCACTCAGAACGTCGCGAACAGCTCCTACAAGCACGACGTCGTCCAGGCATACTGCGACGCCTTCCGCGCGAAGGGGCTGAAGGTCGGGTTCTACTACTCGATCTGGGACCGCACCTTCGGCGTCGAGGCATGGGAGAGCCGGCACAAGGTGAGCGGGCTCCAGATCACCGATGCCATCCAGCCCAGCCACATGACTTTCATGCTCGGTCAGATCCGCGAGCTGCTCACCGACTACGGCACCATCGACATGTTCATGACCGATGGTTATGCCTGGCAGATGGGGCAGCAGGCCGTCTCCTACCAGCGGATCCGTTCGCTGGTGAAGGAGCTGCAGCCGGACTGCGTCATGATCGACATCGGCGGACTGTCGGAGCCCTTCCTCAGCGACGCGATCTTCTTCGAGGAGCCGCTGGGCGTCACGGCGCCGACGGGCAACACCTACGCCGGCATGCAGGGGCAGACCATCAGCAACGGCTGGTTCTGGCACCCTTCCACCCCGACCGAGAGCCTCATGAGCAAGGCCGCGATCCTCTCGCACCTGGCCGATCTGGAACCGAAGTACACCTCGTTCATCCTCAACTGCCCGCCCAACCGCAACGGCCTGCTGGACACCAACGTGGTCAACCGGCTTGCCGAGGTCGGCGCGGCATGGAGCCCCGACACCTCCAGGCCGCCGCTGCCCACCCAGTTGCTGCGCGCCGAGCACCCCGTCACACCGGTCAACGCGTACGCCACCGGTTTCCACACCGGCGAGGGTCCCCTCCACGCCATCGACGGACTCAGCGACGTCCGCTACGAGACCTGCTGGTCGACCTGGGGGCTGTCGCTGCCGCAGTCCATCACCATCGACCTGGGCGGTGTGTGGAGCAACGTCTCGACCCTGGAGTACCTGCCCAAGCAGTGGAACCGCAACAACTCCACCGACGGTGACATCACCTCATACACCATCCTGACCAGCACCGACGGGGTCAACTTCACCCAGGTCGCCACCGGCACCTGGGCCGGCGACAAGAAGACCAAGCTGGTCGAGTGGCCCAACCGGAACGTGGGCTTCGTACGGATCCAGGTCAACGCGGCCGCCGGCGGCTACGCCAACATCAGCGGTGTCAGGATCGGCGGCCGGTCGGTCAAGCCCGCGCTGGTGTCCACCGCACTCCCCGGCGACGGCACCGTCTACCGCCTGGTCGCCCGGCACAGCGGCAAGGCCGCCGACGTGGAGGGCCGGCGCACCACCGACAACACCAAGGTCCTGCAGTGGTCCTGGCTCAACCAGACGAACCAGAAGTGGACCTTCACCAAGACCGGCGACGGCTACTACAAGATCAAGGGTGTGGCCAGCGGCAAGCTCCTGGAGGTCCAGGGTCTCTCCCGCGCGGACGGCGGCACTGTGGGCATCTGGGGGGACGCCAGCGCCCCCCAGCAGCACTGGGCCGTCACACCCACCGGCGACGGACACTACTTCCTCATCAACCGCTACAGCGGGCTCTCCCTCGCCGTCGACGAGGGCAGCACCACCAACGGAGCCGCCATCGAACAGCAGCCGTACGCGGCGCGGACCGAGCAGCAGTGGCAGATCATCCCCTCCTGACCCTTCTCTCCGCCCCTCTCCTCGGCCTGTTGTGAGGAGGAGAGGGGCGGCCCTCTGCGGGCGCGGGGCGGTTGGGCACTCCGGCCCGCCCGCAGAACGCGCGCGTGCCTGATTTCCCGTCAGCGTCCACACGTACTGCGTCGGGCTTCGCCCAAGACCTCCACTCTCATCGAGGCACCCGCAGAAAGTCGGGGAACGCACAGGTCCGCTGTTCTCGCACGGCTGTCGGCGATACTGGTCGCCGCCTGCCTGCTGTTCACCGCCCAGGTCGTGACCGCACCCGAGCGGGCCGCCGCGGCCGATCCCGGCTACCTGATGGACGCACTTCACCGGGGACGGGGCGACCGGTCAGCAGAGTCGCGCCCGCACCGCTGAGGGAGGCCACCGGGCGTCCGGTCGGCTGGACGAGTGCCGCGGCGGCGAGTGTCTGCGCCAGGACGGCCAGTCGGCAAGCCTGCCAGATCAGACGGCACAGCCGACGCGATGGGGCGCACTCGTCCGTGGAGCGCGGGATCCGCCGGGATCCGTCCCTCGGTCCTGCCGAGCGGGACCGGCCCCCGGCGGTCACTCACCGCTTCAGCAGGTCACGACAGCGGCGGGTAGGCGTTCTGGATCAGCTGCCGGAACTGGGTGGAGAACCAGTGCCCGGCCAGCGGCGAGTTCGGCAGTGAGCCCGGGGGGGGGTGTTGCCGTTGCGCGGGTTGCCGCCGTACGTCGGGTCGCACGTCCGGTCGAAGCCCTTGCCCTCGTCGTTGGGGACGGGGGGCTGGTTGGCGATGCGGCTGCCGCCGGGCTCGGCGGCGGCCTTGGCGGACCACTCGGGGTTCACGTACACCTCGGCGCCGGTGTAGGGGTTGCCGCACCAGGAACGGGAGCGCTCCCAACCCTGCGGTGCGGGGTGCCCGCCTGACCCGGTGCCGTTGCCGAAGTCATGTGCTCGATTGCCTCCGGCCGGTAAGATCGGTGATCTCGTGGGGGAGGTGGTCATGGGCAGGCGACGCCCGGGGACACCGACGCTGGAGGAGGTGGCCGCCCACGCGCAGGTGGGTCGAGGCACGGTCTCCCGCGTCATCAACAACGCGGCGGGAGTGAAGGAGTCGACGCGTCGGGCCGTACAGCGGGCCATCGACGAGCTGGGTTACGTGCCCAACCTCGCGGCCCGTTCCCTGGCCGGGCGGCGGGCCGACGCCGTCGCCCTGGTCATGACGGAGCCGGACTGGCGGCAGTTTGCGGAGCCCTTCTTCTCCGAGATCGTCAGCTCGCTCGGCGACGCACTGACGGACACCGGAATACAGCTGCTGCTGACCCTGGTCCGCTCCGAAGCCGAGCGGCAGCGCTTCCTCGAGTACGCCCGCGGCGGACGGGTCGACGGTGTCCTGCTGATGTCCGTGCACGCCGGTGATCCGCTGCCGGACATGCTCGCCGAGGCCCGGATGCCGACCGTGCTGCTGGGGCGCCGCTCGGGCGACGAGTACGTCAGCTACGTCGACGCGGACAACATCGGCGGAGCCCGCAGCGCCGTCTCCCATCTTCTGCAACGGGGCCGCAGAGTCATAGCCACCATCACCGGGCCGCTCGACCTGTACGCCGCCCAGTGCCGACTGCGCGGCTACCAGGAGGCTCTGGCGTCGGCGGGCCTGGAAAGCGAGCAGACCCGTGTCGCCGAGAGCGACTTCACGGCGGACAGCGGACGCCGCGCCATGGCCGAGCTCATCGGACGGCATCCGGACATCGACGGTGTGGTCGCCGCGTCGGACACCACCGCCGCAGGGGCTCTGGAGGCGCTGCGCGCGGCCGGGCGCCGGGTGCCGGAGGATGTCGCCGTGATCGGCTTCGACGACTTTCCGCTGGCTCAGCGGACCGAGCCACGGCTGACCACGGTACGCCAGCCGATCGAGGAGATCGGTCGTGCCATGGTCCGACTCCTCCTGGAGGAGATGGAGGAAGGTGCCGTGGCCTGGCGTCACGTCATCCTCCGCACGGAGCTGGTGGTCCGCGACTCGACCTGACGTTCGCCGGCCAACTCCTCCGGACCGCACCGGAGTCGGGGCGCACTGTGTCTCGACGCCGTCGTCTGACCTGCGTCTCCGGAATCAGTGCCGACAGGTTCATGCCAGCAGTCTTGTCAGGGACCTGAAGCGTCCCTACAGTCCCTGCCGATCCCCAGAATTGGGAGCGCTCCCATTCACAAGTTCCCGGGAGCACTTCCATTACCCCCACCCCCCTCCTCGAAGAGGATCCGCATGCGTCCTTCACCCCACCATGCCCACAGCGCGCGTGGCCTGCTCGGCGCGCTGCTCACCTCGCTCGTCTCACTCGCCGCGCTGCTGACCGCGTCCTCGGTGGCGCAGGCCGACACCACGATCTGCCAACCCTTCGGTTCCACGACCATCCAGGGCCGCTACGTGGTGCAGAACAACCGCTGGGGCACCAACGCCACCCAGTGCATCGCCGTCACCGACTCGGGGTTCAGGATCACCCAGGCCGACGGCTCCGTCCCCACGAACGGCGCTCCGAAGTCCTACCCGTCCGTCTACAACGGCTGCCACTACACCAACTGCTCGCCCGGCACCAAGCTTCCCGCTCAGCTCAGCACCATCTCCTCCGCACCCTCGAGCATCTCCTACACCTACGTGAACGGCGCGGCGTACAACGCCTCGTACGACATCTGGCTCGACCCCACGCCCCGCACCGACGGCGTGAACCGGACCGAGATCATGATCTGGTTCAACAAGGTCGGACCCATCCAGCCCATCGGCTCCCCGGTCGGCACCGCCACCGTGGCCGGGCGCGAGTGGCAGCTGTGGTCCGGCAGCAACGGCTCGAACGATGTGCTGTCGTTCGTCGCACCGTCGGCGATCACCAGTTGGTCCTTCGACGTCATGGACTTCGTCCGGCAGACCGTGTCCCGGGGACTCGCGCAGAACAACTGGTACATGACGAGTGTTCAGGCGGGGTTCGAGCCCTGGCAGAACGGTACGGGCCTCGGCGTGAACTCGTTCTCCTCCACGGTCAACACGGGCTCCACCGGTGAGCCCGGCGGCCCCGGCAACCCCGGCGGCTCCTCGGCCTGCAAGGTGGCCTACACGACGAACGTCTGGCAGGGCGGCTTCACCTCCGACGTCGCCATCACCAACACCGGCTCGTCCCCTGTCAGTGGCTGGAAGCTCGCGTTCACCCTCCCCTCCGGGCAGCGGATCACCAACGCCTGGAACGCGAACCTGTCCGGGTCGTCAGGAGCTGTCACGGCGAGCAACGTGGCTCACAACGGAGAGGTGCCGGCCGGCGGCCGGGCGACCTTCGGGTTCCAGGGAACCTCCGACGGCGCCTCCGCCAAGCCCTCCGGCTTCAGCCTGAACGGCACCGCCTGCACCACCGAGTGACACGCACCCACCCTCCGGGGCTCTGCCTTCAGCCCCTTGCAGAGCAGTGAGCCACGAGCCAGTGTCGCCGGTCCTCCGAGCGTTCCGTTCGGAGGAGCGGCAACGGTCGGTGGCGGGGTCAGTGCCGGGCGAACTGGACCCGCGTCGGCTGCACGGCGTCCGGCCGCACGGCGATCCCGTTGATGGTCAGCCGTTCGCCGTAGATGTCGGTGAGCCTGATCTCGCCGCCGCACCCGCTGCCGTCGGGAGAGAGGAAGTAGTTGTAGTCGGTGCGGGTCAGTCGGCGCCAGCCGCCGCCGGCACGGACCTCCAGCCGAGCGAGCGGGTTGCGGTGGCCGATTGCCTGAATGCCGCACCAGTAGGGGCTGGATCCGTCCGCACACAGGAACTCCGCGCCGGTGTCCTGCACATGGCGCATCTTGTCGGCCGGCATCGCAGGGCTATGCGCATGGGGTTTCCTGGGGCGGGGCCGGACGTGCGGTGACGCGCAGGTCGTAGGTCCGCATGGCCGTACCGGTGAAGACGTCGTGACGCTCGGCCGGGCCGAGCTCGGCCGTCAGCTGCCGTGCGACGGCGATCACCTCGGCGTACGTGGCGACGAGCCGACAGACCGGCCAGTCCGAGCCGAACATCAGCCGCCCGGGTCCGAAGGCGTCGAGCACCGTGTCGGCGTACGGCGTGAGGGCCGCGACGGTCCACGAGTCCCAGTCGGCTTCGGTGACCATGCCGGAGAGTTTGCAGACGGTGTTGGGGAGGGCGGCGAGGCGCCGGATCTGCCGCGCCCAGGGGGCGAGTTCGCCGGACGCGATGGGCGGCTTGCCGAGGTGGTCGAGGACGAAGGTGAGGTCCGGCAGGCGCTCCGCGGCCTCGACGGCCGCCGCGAGTTGGTGGGGCTTCACCACCAGGTCGTAGACGAGTCCCGCCTCGGCGACCGCGGAAAGGCCGTGCAGTACGTCGGGTCGTACGAGCCAGTGCGGGTCGGGCTCGCCCTGCACCTGGTGGCGGATGCCCACCAGGCGCTCCCCTCCGGGGCCCGCGCCCAGACCCGCGAGGGTCTCGGCGACATCGGGGGCGGTCAGGTCGGTCCAGCCGACGACGCCGGCGACCAGGTCGCTGTCGGCGGCCAGGGCCAGGAACTCCGGGGTCTCCTCCGGCACGGCGATCGTCTGCACCAGCACCGTGGCGGTGACACCGGCCGCGCGGGCCTCCGGTGCCAGGTCGGCGAGGGTGAAGTCGCGTCGCAGCGGGGCGAGTGCGTCTCCCCTGATCCAGTCCTGGTCGCGGACGGAAAGGTCCCACACATGATGGTGGGCGTCCACGATGCCGGGCACGGTCTCCGGTCCGGTCACAGTTCCCACACCACCGGCAGTGAGGCGTCCGCGCCCTGCGCGGAGTAGTCGTGGACGACGTCGAGCAGGTCGGCCATCCGGGCCTGCCAGGCGATGTTGACGGGCAGCTTGTCGAGTTCGGCGATCATCGCCTGGTAGTCCTCGACCTCCAGCACGTGGAACAGGTCCGTGCCGCTGCGCCAGATCGTCCATTCGCTCACCCCCGCGGCGCGGATCGCGGCGGTGAGTTCCTCGGGCACCTCCCGGTGCGCGGCCTCGTACTCCTCGATGCGGTCGGCACGGACCTTGGTGTGCAGGGCAACCCTCATGACGGCTCCTTCGACGGCGCGGTTTTCCCGGTCGGCGCGGCTGCGGGGACGGGGGTGTCCGGGTCCAGCAGTCCCTCGGCGCGCAGCTCGTCCCACAGGGCGTCCGGGATCGGGCGCCGCAACTGCTCCACCGTGTCGCGCACCTCCTCGGGAGAGCGCGCGCCGGTCAGGACGCTCGCGACCGCGGAATGGCCGAACGGGAAGCGCAGTGCGGCGGCGCGCAGCGGCACGTCATGGCGCTCACAGACCGCGAGGAGCCGCAGCGCCCGGTCGAGGACCGGCTGCGGCGCGGGTGCGTAGTCGTACGTGGCGCCGGGCCGGGGAGCCGTCAGCAGCCCGGAGTTGAACACCCCGCCGATGACCACGCTCCGGTCGCGGGCTGCTGCCTCCGGGAGCAGTTCGGTGAGCGAGTCCTGTTCCAGGAGGGTGTAGCGGCCGGCCAGCAGAACCACGTCGATGTCGGTCTCGCGCAGGAACCGGGCGGGCAGGGCGGACTGGTTCATCCCGATGCCGATCGCCCCGACCACGCCTTCGGCGCGCAGCCGCTCCAGCGCCGGGTACGCCTCACGCAGCGCCTGGTCGGCGTGGTCGTCGGGGTCGTGCAGCAGGGCGATGTCGATCCGGTCGAGGCCGAGGCGTTCCAGGCTGGCCTCCAGGGAGCGCAGCACTCCGTCGGCGCTGAAGTCCCAGACGCGGCGGTGGGTCGCCGGGACCGCGAAGCCGTGGGCGAGGTCGTCGCCGGCGCTGCCGTCCGGGTCCGGTACGAGAAGCCGGCCGACCTTGGTGGAGAGGGTGAAGGCGTCACGGGGGCGGTCGCGCAGCGCGGCGCCGAGCCGGCGTTCCGACAGGCCGAGACCGTAGTGGGGCGCGGTGTCGAAGGTGCGGATGCCGGCGTCCCAGGCCGCCTCCACCGTGGCGTGGGCGGCCTCGTCGGTGACCGGGTGGAAGAGGTTGCCGAGGGCGGCGCAGCCCAGCGCCAGTTCCGAGACCGGTACCGTGCCGCCGCCCAGCGTGGTGGTCCTCATGACCGGTCCACCGGGCGCAGTCGCAGTCCCTGCATGCCGCCGTCCACCGCGAGCGCGGTGCCGGTGACGGACGCCGCGGCCGGACTCGCCAGGTAGACGATGGCGGCGGCGACCTCGTCGGCGGTGACCAGGCGTCCCATGGGCTGGCGGGCGTTGAGGGCCGCGCGCTCGGCCTCGGGATCGTCGGCCGCGTCCAGCAGCCGTGAGACCCAGGGGGTGTCGGCGGTGCCGGGGTTGACGCAGTTGACGCGGATGCCCTCGCGGACGTGGTCGGCGGCCATGGCGAGAGTCAGGGAGAGGACCGCGCCCTTGCTGGCGCAGTACAGGGCGCGCTGCGGGAGGCCCGCGGTGGCGGCGATCGAGCATGTGTTGACGACGGCCGCAGTGCCCGGACGGGCAGTGGCAGCGCGGCGCAGGTGGGGCAGGGCGGCGCGCGTGGTGCGCACCATGCCGAGGACGTTGACGTCCAGAACCCGGTGCCACTGCTCGTCCGGGTTGTCCTCGATGGTGCCCACCGCGCCGATGCCCGCGTTGTTCACGACGATGTCCAGGCCGCCGAGCCGCTCGGCGGCCTGTTCCACGGCGGAGCGCGCGGAGGCGTCGTCGCTGACGTCGGCCTGGAGGCCGAGCAGTGGTTCGCTGACGCCGCCCGGGTCGAGGTCGAGCACGGCGACCGCCGCGCCCTGCTCCGCCAGTGCGCGGGCCGTGGCGAGCCCGATGCCGGAGGCGCCGCCGGTGACGACGGCCCTGAGTCCTGACAGGCCGGTCATGCCACCTCCTCCCGTCCAGCGAGGTCGGCGGCCCAGAAGGCGCCGTCCGGGTAACGGTATTCGGCAAGGGACTCGGGGTGCATGGTGGCGGAGAAGCCCGGGGTCAGCGGCGCGGTGTAGTGACCGTCGCGCATCACCACGGGTGCGGTGAAGTGCTCGTGAAGGTGGTCGACGAACTCGATGACGCGGTTCTCGGTCGTGCCGGACAGCGCCAGATAGTCGAACATCGACAGGTGCTGCACCAGCTCGCACAGGCCGACTCCGCCTGCGTGCGGGCACACCGGCACCCCGAACTTGGCGGCGAGCAGCAGGATCGCGAGGTTCTCGTTGACGCCGCCGACCCGGGCCGCGTCGATCTGGAGGACGTCGATGGCGCCGGCCTGGAGGAGTTGCTTGAAGACGATGCGGTTCTGAACGTGTTCGCCGGTGGCGACTTTCACGGGGGCGACGCCCCGGCGGACGGCGGCGTGGCCGAGGATGTCGTCGGGGCTGGTGGGTTCCTCGATCCAGTACGGGTCGAACTCGGCGAGCGCCTTGGTCCACTCGACCGCCTCGTCCACGTTCCAGCGCTGGTTGGCGTCGATGGCGATGCGGATCTCCTCGCCGACGGCGGCACGGGCGGTGCGCATGCGGCGGATGTCGTCGTCGAGGTCGGCGCCGACCTTGAGCTTGATCTGGGTGAAGCCGTCGGCGACGGCCTGCTTGGCCAGCAGGGTGAGCTTCTCGTCGGAGTAGCCGAGCCAGCCCGGAGAGGTGGTGTAGCCGGGGTAGCCGCGCTCCAGCAGGACGGACTCTCGCTCCGCGAGGCCGGTACGGCCCTCGCGCAGCAGTCGGAGGGCGTCCTCGGGGGTGAGGGCGTCGGCGATGTAGCGGAAGTCGACCTGGGAGACGAGCCACTCGGGGGCGGCGTGGGCGAGCAGCCGCCACAGCGGCTGCCCGGCGCGCTTGGCGGCCAGGTCCCACACGGCGTTGACGACCGCGCCGATGGCCATGTGCATCACGCCCTTCTCGGGGCCCAGCCAGCGCAGCTGGCTGTCTCCGATCAGGTCACGGCTGACCGAGCCCGGGTCGGCGCACAGCTCCTCCACGGAGCGGCCCACGAGGTGCGGCCGCAGGGCGCCGATCGCGGCGACCTGGACATCGTTACCGCGTCCGATGGTGAAGGTGAAGCCGTGGCCCTCGTGCCCGTCGGCCGCGTCCGTGCGCAGCACGACATAGGCGGCGGAGTAGTCGGGATCCGGGTTCATCGCGTCGGAGCCGTCCAGTTCCCGCGAGGTGGGGAAGCGGACGTCGTAGGTGTCGACGGCGGTGATCCGGGCGGAGGTTGTAGTCAAGGTGGTGCTGCCTTTCACGCTTGGGCGAAGGTCTGGCGCTGGCTGCCGAGGCCGTCGACAGAAAGCTCGACGGTGTCGCCGGGGCGGAGGTAGGGGGTGCCGGGAAGGCCGAGGGCCACGCCCGCGGGCGTACCGGTGTTGATCACGTCGCCCGGTTCCAGGACCATGTACTGGCTCAGGTACGACACGATGTGGTCGACCGGGAAGATCATGTCGCTGGTGTGGCCGCCCTGCCGCTTCACGCCGTTGACACTCAGGTGCAGGCCGAGGTTCTGCGGGTCACCGGCCTCGTCGGCGGTGACCAGCCAGGGGCCGAGCGGGTTGAAGGTCTCGCAGGACTTGCCCAGGTCCCACTGCGGGGAGTACTCCAGCTGGAACTCCCGCTCCGAGACGTCATGGCTGATCGCATAGCCCGCGATCACGGCCCGCGCGGCCTCGGGTCCGTCGAGGTAGCGGGCCCGCCGTCCGATGACGACCGCCAGCTCGACCTCCCAGTCGGTCTTGACCGAGCCTCGGGGGATCAGCACCTCGTCGTACGGACCGACGACCGTGCCCGGGTCCTTCATGAAGACCACCGGGCGGGGCGGGATCGCGGCGCCGGTCTCGGCGGCGTGGTCGCGGTAGTTCAGACCTACGCAGACGATCTTGCCGGGACGGGCGAGTGGAGCGCCTATCCGCAGGCCGTCGGTGCCGAGCTCAGGCAGTCCGCCTGCCACGACGGCCGCGCGAGTCCGGTCCACTCCCCCGGAGGCGAGGAAGTCGCCGTCGATGTCCCCGGTCACCGAGGAGAGGTCCAGCAGCCGGCCGTCGTCGGTACGGACCGCGGGTCGCTCCTCGCCGGGGGCGCCGACTCGTAGCAGTTTCACTGGGGGCTCCCTTGCCGTGCGGGGTTCGTGTGAGGGGTGGCCGGCCGTAGGGCTGGCCGCCTGTGGTGCGCCGGGCCGGGCCTGTCAGACGGCTTCGCTCATCCGCATCGCAGTCATCGGATGTATGGCGGCACAGTGACCTTAGAGGCGAGGATCGCGCCTGACAATGGATTCCTCGGGTGTATTTCGTCGGCCTTGCCAGTCAAGCGCTCACAACGACGGATTCCTCGTGATCACGCCTGACCACGGGGCCGCCACGCGAGCCCCCCATCCGATGAATCCCATGCGAGTCGCAGGACCACTCTCCCCTGGTGAGAGCGAGGCCGGCGGGTATTCACCGGCCACCCCGAGGGGGTACGGCCCCCGGAGGCCCGTCTCTGCCTTCGCCCCCGCCGGTCCAGGAGGCCCCGTTGTCGAATCGTGAGCTGTCGCAGCTCATCGCCCGTCTCGCACGGAGGCCGGAACGCTGCAGGTCGTAGGGGGTGTCAGCGCGGCGTCGCGAAGGCGGGACGGCACCTCGGCGCCCTACGACGTGATGTCCCGCAAATCTCTGGCGGCGAACCCTTGTCAACGTCGGCAACGCCGTCGTAACGTCCTCGGCGTCCGGGATACATCGGAGGAATGGTTGCACCGTCCAGTGCGCCCATTCGGCTCACATCCGTGCGGTCGCTCCGCCTCCGCATCCTCGGTCCCCCAGCTGACCCTCACACCCCCCCTCAGGGCACGATCCGCGCGTTTCCGCGCCGGATCGGCAACTGCCCGTCCGGCGACCTCGCCCCTCCCCCCGCAGGCAGGTACGCCCTCCCACCGTTGCCCTGCGGCCCTGTGCCCTGGCTAAGGAGAGAACACGGCCATGAAGCTCGCTCGCACCCGCTCCACCGCCGCAGCCGCCACCGCCGTCCTCGCGGTGCTGGCCCTCGCCACCGCGTGCAACCGCGAAAGCACCGCCTCCGTCGCCTCGGGCGGCGACAAGCCCGCCGTCGGGATCGACCTGCCGCGCTCCGACTCCGACTTCTGGAACTCCTACGCGCAGTACATCGAGAAGGGCGTCAAGTCCGACGGCATCAACGCGCTGCCGATCAGCAACTCGCAGAACGACGTCACCAAGCTCGTCGCCAACGTGCAGGTGTTCCAGAACACCGGCGCCAAGGCCGTGGTCATGGCCCCCCAGGACACCGGAGCCATCGCCTCCACCCTCGACACGCTCGCGTCGAAGAAGATCCCCGTGGTCAGCGTCGACACCAGACCCGACAAGGGCGACGTCTACATGGTCGTGCGGGCTGACAACCGGGCCTACGGCACCAAGGCCTGCGAGTTCCTCGGCAAGCAGCTGGGCGGGAAGGGCAAGGTCGCCGAGTTCCAGGGCGCCCTGGACTCGATCAATGGACGCGACCGCTCCGAGGCTTTCGCGGAGTGCATGAAGACGAAGTTCCCGAAGATCAAGGTGTTCGAGCTGCCCACCGACTGGAAGGGCGACGTGGCCTCGGCCAAGCTGCAGTCACTGCTCGCCCAGCACCCGGACCTGAACGGCATCTACATGCAGGCGGGCGGTGTCTTCCTGCAGCCGACCCTGGCGCTGCTCGAGCAGAAGGGCCTGCTCAAGCCGGCCGGCCAGAAGGGGCACATCTCGATCGTCTCCAACGACGGCATTCCGCAGGAGTTCGAGGCCATCCGCAAGGGCCAGATCGACGCCACCGTCTCCCAGCCCGCCGACCTCTACGCCAAGTACGCGCTGTACTACGCCAAGGCCGCGGCCGAGGGCAAGACCTTCAAGGCGGGCAGGACCGACCACGACTCCACCATCATCAAGCTCCCCAACGGCCTCGAAGACCAGCTGCCGGCCCCTCTGGTCACCAAGGACAACGTCGACGACAAGACCCTGTGGGGCAACAACGTCGGCGGATGACCGGCACTCCCTGCCCGCCGTGTCGGGGGACGCACAGCCCCCTCCCCCCTCCCCCCCGGACACGAACAGCCTCCGCACCCCTCGGCTCCAGCCTCCGCACACGAAGGACGGTATCCACCATGGCGGACACCGCGACCGCCCCGGCGACCGGCCCCGGCACTCCGGCCCCCGTGGCCGAGGCGACCGGTATCAGCAAACGATTCGGCGCGACCGTCGCACTGCGCGACGCCCGTATCACCGTCGCCCCCGGCGATGCGCACGCCCTGGTCGGACGCAACGGCGCCGGCAAGTCGACCCTCGTGTCCATCCTCACCGGCCTCCAGCAACCCGACACCGGCACGCTGCGCTTCTCCGGCGAGCCGGCGCCTGCCTTCGGCGACATCGACGCCTGGCGCTCCCGCGTGGCCTGCGTCTATCAGCACTCCACCGTCATCGGTGACCTGACCGTCGCCGAGAACCTCTTCCTGAACCGGCAGAGTGCCGGGGCGGTGCAGCCCATCCGCTGGAAGCAACTGCGCCGGCGTGCCGAGGAACTGCTCGGCGAGTACGGCGTGGCCGTCGACGCGACCGCGCGGGCCAAGGACCTCACCGTCGAGCAGCGGCAGTTCGTCGAGATCGCACGGGCCCTGTCGTTCGGCGCACGCTTCATCATCCTCGACGAGCCGACCGCGAAACTCGACGCCCGCGGCATCAACCGCCTCTTCGACAAGCTCCGCGACCTCCAACGGCAGGGCGTCGCCTTCCTCTTCATCTCGCACCATCTGCAAGAGGTGTACGACCTCTGCACCACCGTCACCGTCTACCGCGACGCGGCCCACATCCTGACGGCGCCCGTTGCCGAACTCGGTCACCAGGCACTGGTGGAGGCCATGACCGGCGAGTCGGCCTCCACGATCACCGCTGCCGGAGGGTCTCCGGTCGTGCGGGAGGATGCCCCGGAACTGCTGGCGATCGACGGCCTGACCCTGCCCGGCGTCTGCGAGGACATCTCCCTCTCGGTCCGCTCCGGCGAGGTCGTCGGGCTCGCCGGTGCCACCGCCAGCGGCAATGTGCAGGTGGGTGAGACGATCGCCGGTCTGCACCGCGCCAAGGACGGCCGTATCACGGTGGGCGGCAGGACCGTGCGCACCGGCAGTGTGCCGTCCGCCCTCAACGTCGGAGTCGGTCTGGTCCCCGAGGACCGCCACCTCCAAGGGCTGGTGAACAACCGCAGCGTGGCGGAGAACGCGACGCTCACCGTCACCGATCAGCTCGGTCCGCTCGGCACGGTTCTGCCCGCCCGCACCAAGGCGTTCGCCGGACGCATGATCAGGGACCTCGACATCAAGACGCCGGGAGCCGCCACCCCGGTCTCCGCCCTCTCGGGCGGCAACCAGCAGAAGGTCGTCGTCGCCCGGGCCCTGGCCACCGATCCGCACGTCCTGGTGGCCATCCGCCCCACCAACGGAGTGGACGTCAAGTCCAAGGAGTTCCTCCTGCGCCGCATCCGGCAGGCCGCGGACGGCGGCAAGGCCGCGCTGATCGTCTCCGACGAACTGGACGACCTGAAGGTCTGTGACCGGGTCGTCGTCATGTTCCACGGGCGCCTGGTCGCCGAGTTCGACCGCGGCTGGAAGGACGAGGCCCTCGTCGCCGCCATCGAGGGTGTCGCCGGTGACACGGCACCCGTCACCGCGTCCCCCGCATCCGCCGTACCCGCCTCAACCGGCGCAGACGAGCACGGAAGGTAGTCATGTCCGCCACCACAGAACTCACCGAGCCCGCAGTGAGCAAGGCCGAGCCGGCCGCCGCGGATCCTACGCACCGCCGGGTCGACTTCGGGCGCTTCCGTGAACTGTCCCTGGTCCCGGCGATCCTCGTCCTCGGCCTGATCGGGTTCATCGTCTCGCCGGCCTTCCTGACCGCCGACAACCTCATCGGTGTGGCCCAGCAGTCCACCGAGCTCAGCCTGCTGGTGCTGGCCACAGCGTTGATCCTGATCTGCGGCCGGATGGACCTGTCCCTGGAGTCCACCATCGGCGTGGCGCCCGTCATCGCCGTGTGGCTGGTCCTGCCGACCAGCGGAGCCCGGTTCACGGGCCTCGGGCTGCTCCCCGAGTGGACGGCCGTACCGCTCTGTCTGCTGGTGGGCGTGGTGATCGGGGCCGTCAACGGCTTCCTGATCCTGAAGCTGCGTCTCAACGGCTTCATCGTCACCCTCGGCATGCTCACCATGCTGCGCGGACTCCAGGTCGCCCTCTCCGAGGGCCAGTCCATCGTGGAACTGCCGTCCTCCTTCACCTACCTGGGCAAGTCGTCGTGGCTGGGTGTTCCGGCCGCGATCTGGATCTGCGTGGTGCTCTTCGCCCTCGGCGGCAGCGCGCTGGCCTGGCTGCGCCACGGCCGGGCGCTCTACGCGATCGGCGGCAACCCGGAGGCGGCCCGCACCGCCGGCATCCGCGTCGACCGCATCGTGTGGATCGTCCTCATCCTCGGCAGCGTCCTCGCCGCGTTCGCCGGTATCCTCTACAGCGGCCACTACGGCTCCATCTCCGCCACCCAGGGCAGCGGCTGGATCTTCCAGGTCTTCGCCGCGACCGTCATCGGCGGGGTCAGCCTCAACGGCGGCAAGGGCTCGATCTTCGGCGCGCTCACCGGTGTGCTGACGCTGCAACTCGTCGTGAACGTCATGACGTTGGCGGGTGTGCCACCGCTGTGGAACCAGTTCCTCAACGGAGCCATCATCATCGTCGCACTGATCATCTCCCGCTTCGCCTCCGGCGAGAAGCAGGAATAGCCACGTACCACGAGCGGCTCCGCGGGCCCCGAGCCGGGCCCGGCAGAGGCGTCCGCCGGCGCGTCCCCTACTCAGAGAGGCACCCTCGTGGCACTGACGGACGAGGCGATCGACAAGATCAAGGCGATGATCCTGGCCGGCGAACTCGCGCCCGGCTCCCGGCTCCCCAAGGAGGAGATACTCGCCGGACAGCTCGGCCTGTCCCGGAACTCCCTGCGCGAGGCGGTCCGGGCGCTGACGGCCATGCGCATCCTGATCACCCGGCAGGGTGACGGCACGTACGTCTCCAGTCTGGAGCCCCATCTCCTGCTGGAGAGCCTCTCCTTCGCCGCCGACGTCTCCCAGGGCCACACGGCCCTGCAGTTGCTCCAGGTACGACGGCTGCTCGAACCGCAGGCGACAGGACTGGCCGCCTCGCTGCTCAAGCAGGAGGACCTCCGGGAACTACGCAACATCCTCAAGCGGTCCCGGACCGTCGCCACCGTGGAGGAGTTCGTCGCCCACGACATCGCCTTCCACCTCAGGATCGTCGAGGCGGTCGGCAACCCCGTGCTGTCGATGCTGCTGCAGGTGCTCTCCACCCGCACACAGCGCGTCCGCATCGTCCGCGGCAGCCAGACCAGCCACGCCCTGAACAACGCCCACGAGGACCACGAGCAGATCCTCAGCGCGCTTCAGTCACGCGACGCCCTGCTCGCCGCCTCTGCGGCGACCGTCCACATCACGGCCGTTGAGCAGTGGCTGGCCACCAGTCTGACCGATGACCCGATACGGGCGATCGACGACTGACCTCGAGCGCTCCCCCTCAGCCCGCGCCGCCATCCGGTCTCCCTCACCGTTCGGATAGTGGATCTCCAGCACCTGACAATGCCGCGGCGGGACGACCGTTTTGGACAGCTCCAGCCCGGTCCGGCTGCGGCCCCCCAAACCCGGCGGTGGTGCTTACGTGCCGGGAGCACCACCCGGTCTATCCGAAGCCAGGGATGTGAACAAGGTGTCGAGGGCGGCTGGGTAGCCGTGTTCGGACGGGGCCGCGAAGCCGATCAGCAGGCCCTGCGGGCGGTTGGCGGGGTCGTGGTGGAGTTCGGTGAGACCGCGCAGGGCGAGGCCGTGCTGGGCACATCTGGCCAGGAGTTGGTGTTCGGTGGGGCCGTCGGACGGGAGAGTGACGAGGGCGTGCAGACCGGCGGGTACGCCGTGGGTGGTAAGGCCGGGGGTGGCGGCCAAGCGGTTGACGAGGAGTTCGCGGCGGCGGCGGTAGCGCAGGCGGGCGGCGCGGATGTGGCGGTCGTAGGCGTGAGTGGTGATCAGGTCGGCGAGGACGAGCTGGCCCAGGGTCTCGGTGTACAAATCGGCTTCCCGCTTGGCCCGCACCAACGGTGGCACCAGGCGGGGCGGCAGGACCATCCAGGCAAGACGTAGGGCAGGGCCAAGGGTCTTGGACGCGGTTCCGCAGTAGACGACATGGTCAGGGGCGATGCCTTGGAGGGCGCCGACGGGTAGGCGATCGTAGCGGTACTCGCCGTCGTAGTCGTCCTCGACGATCAGTCCGCCCGTGGAGCGCGCCCATACGCACAGTGTCTGGCGGCGGCCCGGATGCAGCGGGACACCGGTCGGGTACTGGTGCGAGGGGGTGAGGAACACGGCTCCCGTGCGCTGTGTCAGCGCCTCCACGCGGGCGCCGTGGGCGTCGACGGGCAGGGCGACGGTGGTGAACCCGGCGCGTTGCACGACTTCGCGGAAGCTGTTGTGGCCCGGGTCCTCCACGGCCGCGGTGCCGATGCCGCCCGCGGCCAGTACGCCGCTGAGCAGGCCCAGGCCCTGGTAGTAGCCGGAGGTGATCACGATGCGGTCCGGGGTCGTGATCACGCCGCGAGTGCGGCCCAGGTAGTCGGCGAGCGCGTGGCGCAGCTCGATCCGGCCCTGCGGATCTCCGGCGCCGAAGACATCGGGGCGGGCGCGGTTGAGCACTCGGCGGGTGGAGGCAAGCCAGGCCCGGGTGGGGAAGGCGCTGACGTCGGGTAGCCCAGGGCGAAGGTCGTGGCGGGGAATCGTCGGCGCGGGTGCGGGGGGTGCGGGATCCGTGGCGTGTTGCGGTATCTCGGCCACGGTGGTGCCCGATCCCGGCCGCGTGGTCAGGTGGCCCTCTTCGACCAGTTGGTCGTATGCGGCGCTGACGGTGCCCCGCGAGAGCCCGAGTTCCCTGGCCAGCCCGCGGGTGGACGGCAGGAGCGTTCCGGCGGGCAGGCGTCCCTGGCGGATGGCCGCCCGGAGCGCGGACTCAAGGCCGGAGCGACGCCCCCCTGCGGCATCGAAATCGATGTGCAGGTCGAGCCGGGAACTGGACCATTTTTCTGGCATGGAACTGGATCTTAATCCTGGTCCTGCGGCCCTCTACGTTCGTGTTGGACGCCTGGACGGAGGGAGCATGAGCGTGAAACGGGTCGCTGTCATCGGGCTCGGCGCGATGGGTGCGCCGATCGCCCGCCGGTTACCGGGCAACGGTTGCCAGGTCACCGTCTGGAATCGCTCGCCGCAGCGGGTGGTGGCGTTGCAGGAGGCGGGCGCCGCGGTCGGGGCGAGTCCGGCGGACGCGGTGCGGGGGCTGAGACGGTGATGGTGATGGTCGCCGACCCGCAGGCACTGCCGGCAGTGACCGAGGGCGAGCACGGGATCGCGGCCGGGGTCCTCCCTGGAGCGGTCGTCGTGCAGATGTCGACGGTGTCGCCGTCCTCGGTGACCCGTCTCGCGCATGTGCTGCCAGCGGGTACGGGACTGTTGGACGCGCCGGTGCTCGGCAGCGTGGCCGAGGCGGCGTCAGGGGCGCTGCGGATCCTGGTGGGTGGCCCACAAGAGCTGGTCGAGCGATGCTTGCCCCTTCTGGCGCAGCTGGGTGCACCGTTGCGGGTCGGGGAGTTGGGGGCCGGCACCGCGGCGAAACTCGTCGCCGACAACGCACTCTTCGGTGTACTTGGCATGCTGGGCGAATCCCTCGCTCAGGACTACTCGGCCGTCGATCCCCACGTCCCGCACGCTGCTACGAAGGGACTCCAGCGGTGAACGTGATCGCCCACCTCAGCGACACTCACATCGACAGCGGGCCCCGCAGCATCGAACGCACCCGGGCCGTCATGGACTACCTCGAAGACCTCCCCTACGACCTGGACGCGGTCCTGGTTACCGGAGACATCGCCGACCATGCCCTGCCCACCGAGTACGAGCAGGCCCGCCGACTGCTGACCTCTCGGCACCCGGTCATGGTCTGCCCCGGCAACCACGACGAGCGCGCCGCCTTCCGGCACCACCTGCTCGGGCAGCCGGGTTCGGCAGCACCGGTCAACCTGGTGCACCGCGCCGCCGGTGTCGTCATCGCGCTGTGCGACTCCTCGGTGCCCGGCAAGGACGAGGGCTTCCTCGAGGACGAGACGCTGGCGTGGCTGGAGGAGGTCCTGGCCCAGACCCCGGACGCGGTGCCGGTACTGGTCGGGTTCCACCACCCGCCTGCCCCGCTGCACGTCCCCTTCGTCGACGGCATCCGACAGTTCGGAGCAGAGCGGCTCGCCGCGCTCACAGGCCGTCACCCCAACATCACGGCCTTCCTGTGCGGGCATGCCCACACCCCGGCGGCGACCGCCTTCGCCGGACGCCCGCTGCTGGTGGCACCGGGAGTCGTCTCCGCACTCCGGCTCCCCTGGGAGCACCGGGCCCATGCGGAGGACCACGTCCACCTCGACCAGCCACCCGCGCTCGCCTTCCATGTGCTTGACGACGAGGGAGGGCTGACCACTCATTACCGGTGCGTCAACGCCTGATCACGTGGTCAGCAGACCTTGAACCCTGTTGACCACGCGGTGCGTAAAGATCGACGACGAGACCGCCGACCGGTAGTCGGTGACCTTTAGGATCCACATGCATTTGGGGGTGCCGCATGATCCGGATCGGCAAGCTCGTGCCGTCCGACAGGGATGTCTGGGAGGCCCTGTTCCGCGCGTACATCGAGTTCTATCAGCGAGTCGAGCCGCCCGAGATGTACGACCGGGCGTGGCGCGAATTCCAGGCGGACACACGTATGCACGCCCTCGGGGCGAGGCTGGATGACAGGCTCGTCGGCATCACGCACTTCCTCGTCCACCCGAACACGTCGGGGCCGGACGTTTGCTACCTGCAAGACCTCTTCACCGCACCGGACGTGCGCGGCAAGGGCGCGGCTCGCGCGCTGATCGCTGCCGTGTCCGACTGGGCCCAGGCTCGCGGCTGCTGCCGCGTGTACTGGAACACCCACGAGTCCAACAGCACGGCGCGGCACCTTTACGACAAGGTAGCGGAGAACCGTGGCTTCATCCGATATCAGATCGAACTGTCACGCTCAGGCTTGGGGCGCAGCTCGTGATCTTCCTGGTGAAGGCTGGTGCGGGAACGGGTGCGGGAACGGGTGCGGGCCGGTTCGCACGGGTCGAACCCCGGCGCCGAGCCGGGGGGTGGTGATCGGTCTACTGCCGGACCTGCCAACGCAAGAACTGCCCGACGACGACACCGGCCCACGCCGCCCCCTCCCCCAGCGGACGGCCACGGCCAGCAGCGAGGAGACCTCCATTCGCCCGCGCATCAGCGCCGAGCTGCTCCCCGACGGCTCGCCGTGGGTGTAATTGCTTCGGGCCCACGGTCCTCGCGGCCGAGGGCGACCGGAACGACCTGGTCGGGCTCTTCGCCGATGACTCCAGGATGGGTCACGTCGCCGCCGGCCCACTGCGCCCCCTGGAGCGCCTGCCCGTCGTGCTCGCCCGAGCAGCTCCGATCCGGCGGCCGGCGTACGCCGACTCGCCCCGGACCGGCCGGCGTTCACCCTGGATCACGTGGACACGCGCCCGGGCGAGTCCGTCGTTCTCGCCCCGTTCGCCGACATCCACGACTCCCGCTGCACCTCTACTTCCCCTGACGGAACGGGAGCGGCTCCTGGAGCGGCGGGCGGAGCTGCGCGCGGCCGACGGAGCGGCACTCGCGCTGCGCGACCGCACCGGTGGCGCCGTTGCCGTCGGCGAGCAACAGCCCGAAAACGACCACCGGTTCGAGGGGCGGCGCACCTGGTCGGGCCTCACCGACGGGCTGGCCTGGCGGGCCGCCACGGGATGGTGGTCCTACCGCCTGACTGACCCGGAAGGAACCGCCACCGGCCCGCAGGTGACCCACCTCTCGGAACGATGTGCCGGATCTACCCGTGTGCTGGTCGACGGCCGAGGTCCGGTTCGAAGCGGTTGGCTCCGCAATCACCATCCGGTTGCGCGAAGTACGCCTGGTGCGCTGACGTGACCGCCGCCCGCCCGTCAGTTCCGCTCTGTCGTTCCGAAGGGGAGGGATTCGCCGGAGCGCAGGTGTTCCCTCAGCCACTGCTCGGTGTTGCTCACGTGGAGCAGCGCGGCGGCCTGGCTGAGGGCGGCGTCACGCGCGGACAGCGCGTTGAAGATCGCCTCGTGCTCGGCGAGGGTGCGGCCCGCCGCCTTGTCGTCGACCAGGCCGCGCCAGATGCGGGCGCGCAGGGTGCGGCCGGAGATGCCTTCGAGAAGGGTGAGGAGGGACTCGTTGCCCGTGGCCGAGACGACCGCGCGGTGGAAGGCGGCGTCATGGGCGTTGAGCTGTGCGACGTCGTCGCGGGCCTCGCGCATGGCGTCCAGGTGCCGCTTCACTTCGGCCAGTTGGGCGTCGGAGATTCGGGTCGCGGCAAGGGCCGTGGCGATCGGTTCGAGGAGCCGCCGTACCTCCATGAGGTCCTGCAGGGCGACCGAGTCGCCCTGCAGCAGTTCCACCGCGCCGCCGAGACCCTCCAGCAGCAGGCTCGGCTGGAGGCTGGTCACGTACGTGCCGTCGCCCCGCCGAACCTCCAGGACCCGTGCGACGGCCAGCGCCTTGACCGCTTCGCGGGCGAGGTTGCGGGACAGGCCCAGCTGAGCGGCCAGGTCCGGCTCCGGCGGGAGCTTCGAGCCCGGCGGCAGGGCACCGGTCCGGATCAGCTCACGGATCTGCTCGATGGCCTTGTCCGTCAGAGACACCGCTCGCCCCTCCCCCCACCGTGCCCCGTGAGCACGTCCGACCTGATCAGCCCCTGAGTGCGGAGATCGTCCCAGAGGCCGTCCAGGACTTGCTGATCACGGAGTTTCACGTTTCGTCCGACCTGTTCCGGAGTCCGCATGCCGAGGGTGACGTTGATGATACTGGGACGCGGGTCCGGGAAGACGATCACGGCGGAGGGTGTCGGGCGGCCCGTACGGCCGCCCGGTTCACTCCTGGCCCTTGCCGACGTGGGCGTCCCGAACGTCATCCCGTCCATCGTCGCGGCGTGAAAGCTCGCCCCAGCCATGAAGCACTGCAAGACATGCCATGTTTGCGTGATCAAATACACGCTAGATCAAGGCAAATCAGTCAACTCCCCTGAAGCAATGGCCACTTTCATCCCTGCACACTGGTTGACATCCCATGGCGACATGACCGACCTTCATGCGTGGCCCTGCATTCCCCCTGCCCCCTTCCGCATCAGGGACGTGCCCATGTCGAGCTCCATCAACAGACGCCAGTTCGTGGCCTCCGCAACCTGCGTGGCCGCGGCGGCCGTTGCCGGTGATGTGTTCGGTGCCGGTGTCGCCGAGGCGGCGCCCAGCACGTACACGCCCGACTGGAACTCGGTCGACCAGCACCCGCCGGCTCCGGAGTGGTTCCGGGACGCGAAGTTCGGGATCTACTTCCACTGGGGCGCCTTCAGCGTCCCCGCCTTCGACAACGAGTGGTACCCGCGCAGCATGTATCAGGCGGGCAGCAACGCCAACCGGCACCACATCGCGACCTACGGCCAGCCCTCGGCATGGCCGTACCACAACTTCATCAACGGAGCGAAGGACCTGGCGGGCAACACCGTGAAGTTCGCGCCGAAGCTGAAGTCGGCCGGCGGGAAGTTCGACCCCGACGAGTGGGTGCAGCTGTTCGTCGACGCCGGCGCCAGGTTCGCCGGCCCGGTCGCCGAGCACCATGACGGCTTCTCCATGTGGGACAGCCAGGTCAACGAGTGGAACTCGGTGAACAAGGGACCCGGTCTGGACCTGCTGCGGCTGCTCTCCACGGCCATCCGCGCCAAGGGACTGAAGCTGCTGGTGGCCATGCACCACGCGTACAACTTCACCGGCTTCTACGAGCACGTCCCCGCTCAGACGGACCCCAGCCTCAAGAAGCTCTACGGACAGTTGGGGCCGGCCGCACAGAACCAGCTCTGGTTCGACAAGCTCAAGGAGATCATCGACCGCGCCCGGCCCGACATCCTGTGGCAGGACTTCAATCTGGACGCCGTCGACGAGCAACAGCGCCTGAACTTCCTGGCGTACTACTACAACCAGGCAAACAGCTGGGGCCGTGAAGTCGTCGCCACCCACAAGGACGGCATGAACGGCAAGGGCGAGGTCTTCGACTACGAACGCGGCGGCCCGGCCGATCTCACCACCCCGTACTGGCTGACCGACGACAGCATCTCCAGCAGCAGCTGGTGCTACACGCAGGGCATCGGGTACTACACCACCCAGCAGATGCTGCACTCGTTCATCGACCGGGTCAGCAAGAACGGCAACGTGCTGCTGAACATCGCACCGATGGCCGACGGCACCATCCCCCAGGCGCAGAAGGACATCCTGCTCGCCATCGGTGACCACCTGAAGCGCTTCGGCGAGTCGGTGTACGCGACCCGCGCCTGGACCGCGTACGGCGAAGGCCCGACGAAGATGGGCGGCGGCTCGTTCACCACCCCGCACGCCGGCACCGCGCAGGACATCCGCTTCACCCGCAACAAGGCGAACAACGCCCTGTACGCCACCGTCCTGGGCTGGCCCGGGAGCTCGCTGACGATCAAGACCCTCAACTCGGACCGGATCAACCTCTCCTCGCTGACTTCGGTGAAGCTCCTCGGCACCACCGCCGGCACGTGCATCGACCTGCCCACGCCGACCCAAAGTGCCTCCGGCCTCAGGGTCACCCTGCCGTCCTCGGTGCCGTACAGCGCCGACGCCTACGTCCTGAAGCTCAACTTCTCCGGCACGATCCCCGGCCTGCGGCCGCTCGCCGGCGCCGTCGCCTTCACGGACGTCCACTACACCGGCGGCTCCGCGGTCCTCGCCGTCGGCGACCACACCGCGGCCGACCTGTCCGCGGCCGGATTGGGCCCGCGCACCCTCTCCTCCCTCCGGCCTGCCGCCGGGTACGAGGTGATCGGCTACTCCGGAGACGACTTCACCGGTACCTCCTGGACCTTCACCGCCGACAACCCCGATCTCAGGGTCACCGGCAACAACGACCAGGTCACCTCGCTGAGGGTCCGGTTCGACCCGGCGACGTACTTCCGGATCACCAACGCCACCAACGGACTCGCCCTGGACAGCGGCGGCAACGTGGCCTCCGGCTCCGACCTCAAGCAGTGGACCTGGGACGGCAGTTCGAACCTGCAGTGGCATGCGGAGGCTGTCGGAGGCGGCTACTACAGGCTGGTCAACCGCACGAACGGCATGGTCGCCGACGGCTGGGGCGCCACTGCCGACGGATCCGCCGCCAGGCAGGCCGCCTGGAACGGCGGCACCAACCAGCAGTGGACCATCACTCACCGGGGCGGCGACCGCTATTCGATCGCCAACCGCACCACCGGCCTGGTCCTCGACGGCGGCGGCAACGTCGTCTCGGGCTCCACCACCAAGCAGTGGGCCTACGGCAGCAGCACAAACCTGCTGTGGACCTTCACCGCGCTGTAGGCGGCGGAGCCCCTGCCGTGAAGAGAACACGAATGCAGAGGGATGTCATGCATATGACATTCAGCGTGAGTGGGGAGGTGGGAGGCGTACGGGAGTGCTCGCCGCGGTGACCGCCTTGATGGCGGCGCTCCTGAGCGGCGACACCACGCGCTCGACCCGACTCAGCCCCCCGGCGGTCGGGTACGCACCGGCCGGGGCGCCGTGGAGCAGGAGCCGACCTAGGCTGGAAGCTGCGGCTGGAAACCAGCCCTGACGGGCCCAGCTGTCCGGACGGAGGCGAGGCGCGTGGACATGGCCGGCGAGCAGGACGCCCGCACTGCCGCGCTCGTGGTGGGCCCGGACGGCGTGGTGAGCGGCTGGAGCGAGAGCGGGTGGCTGCTGCTGGGCTGGACGGCGGAGGACGCCGTCGGGCGCCCCGTGACCGACCTGCTGGCCGCTCCCCCACCTCCCGGCTTCCCCGAGAGCTCCGGCAGCGGCCCCGACCACCCGGCGCTCATCCCCCTGCGCCACCGGGACGGCTCCACGGTGGACGCACTGGTGTCGGCTCACCCGCTGTTCGGCGCCCACGGCCGGGCGCTGGGCCATGCGCTGACCGTCCACCGCTGGGAACGCCGCCCGGTGATCGCCGACCTGGCCTTCGAACAGTGCCCCTTCGCTCTGGGCGTCTACGACCCTGAGCTGCGGTTCCTGTGGATCAACGCCTCCTCGGGCCGGGTGATAGCGCACTCCGAGGAGCAAGTGCTCGGTAAGAAGTACCGCGAGCTGTTTCCCGAATTCGACCGCGAGCTGTTTCCCGAAAGAGACGACAAGCCCTACACCGACCAGCTCGCCGAGGTGGCCAGGACGGGCGAGCCCGCGCGTCTCATCACCGTCTTCCGTCCGCTCGGCAGCGACTACGCCAACGCCTGGGCCACCAGCATGTGGCCCGTCCGGGATGCCGAGGGCAGGGTCCGCGCGGTCGCCAACTGGGGATTCGACATGAGCGCCGAGTACTGGGCCCGGCAGCGCCTGCTCATCCTCAACGAGGCCAGCGGCGGCATCGGCCGGACACTCGACGTACTGGGCACCGCCCGGGAACTGGCCAGGGCCCCGGTGCCGGGATTCGCCGACCTCGTCACCGTCGATCTCTTCGACGAGGTGCTGCGCGGAGAGGAACCGCCCCTTTCCCCCGACCCCGCCTCCGGTGAGGCCATCACGCTCAACCGCGCCGCCCAGCACGGCGCGAAGTATGACACCGACCGGACTCCCGGGCACCTGATGCCGGTCAGTCACGCTCCCGGTTCGGTCGCCACCCGCTGCATGGCCACCGGCAGGTCCACGGTTCAGCTCGCGGCCGAGCCCGGCCCTGGCGGCGAATGGGCCTTCGGGCCCGGGCTCGCCGCCGACCCGGCCCACTGGCCGCCGGGCAACCCGTTGATCGACGAGTCCCTCACCGCGGACGGGCTGACCGGCCGGATCACGGTGCCGCTCCGGGCCCGCGGCGCGCTGCTCGGCGTCGTCGCGTTCTCCCGCAGCGACCGGCCCGAGGCCTTCACCGCCGACGACCTGATCCTCGCCGAAGAGCTGACCGCCAAGGCAGCCGTCGCCATCGACAACGCCCGCCGGTACTCGCGCGAGCGCACGACCGCGCTGACCCTGCAGCGCAGTCTGCTGCTGCAGCAGCTGCCCAGCCAGGAGGCGCTCGAGGTGGCATCCCGCTACCTGCCCGCCGGGACCGGCGCGGAAGTGGGTGGTGACTGGTTCGACGTGATTCCGCTCTCCGGTGCCCGGGTCGCCCTGGTCGTCGGCGATGTGGTCGGTCACGGTCTGCACGCCTCGGCCAGCATGGGCCGGTTGCGTACGGCGGTCCGCACGCTCGCCGACGTGGACCTGCCGCCGGACGAGTTGCTGACCCACCTGGACGACCTGGTCATCCACCTCGCCAGCGACCTCCAGCCCGCCGGCCGCTTCCAGCCGACCGGCGAGTTCGGGGCCACCTGCCTTTACACCGTCTACGACCCGGTGTCCCGCCGCTTCACGATGGCGAGCGCGGGTCATCCGCTGCCGCTGATCATCTCCCCGGACGGTGCCGGGGCCCCGGCACCCGCACAGCCGGGACCACCGCTCGGCATCGGTGGGCTGCCGTTCGAGGCCACCGAACTCGAGTTGCCCGAGGGCAGTCTGCTCGCCCTCTTCACCGACGGACTGGTGGGGAGCCGTGAGCGCGACGTCGACCAGGGGATCGCCGAACTGCTGCGGGTCCTGAACCATGCGGTCACCTCGCTGGAGGGCCTCTGCGACACGGTGATGGACGCCATGCTTCCCGAACGCCGCACCGACGACGCCGCCCTCCTGCTCGCTCGCACTCACGCGCTGGATCCCCGGCATGTCGCCGACTGGGACGTCGCACCGGACCCCGCAGAGGTGCCGCATGCCAGGAAGTTCGCCCTCGTCCAGCTGGAGACCTGGGGCCTGGAGGAGGCGTCGTTCGTCACCGAACTGGTGGTCAGCGAGCTGGTCACCAACGCCATCAGATACGGCGAGCCGCCGATCAGGCTGCGGCTGATTCGCGACTCCTCCCTGATCTGCGAGGTCTCCGACGCCAGCAACACCGCACCGCACCTACGCCGGGCGCGCGCCTTCGACGAAGGCGGCCGGGGCCTGCTGCTTGTCGCCCAGCTCACCCAGGGGTGGGGCACCCGCCACACCACCGACGGCAAGACGATCTGGTGCGCGCAGACCCTCGCCGAGCCTCAGCCGCTTTGACGGTGTCGGTGACCCGTCAGGTCGCCGGTCCCGGCGACGGGTCGGAGGACTGGAACTGCGTACGATGTGTCCTTCGTCGAACGCGGCCCAGGCGACCGGATGCCCGGCCGAGCAGCCCGAGTAGGTGGTGACCCGGTGCGTCAGGCTGCGCGGTCGTACCCCTCCGGGATCCGCAGGACGAAGCTGCGGTTCTTGCCGTTGCTCCGGATCGCCATAAGAGGGATCTTGTCCTTGTCATCATGCGACTCCCCCTCATGCAACTCCCCTTCTGAAAAAGCGGTCCCTCATGCGCGGTTCCACTTCTGGCCGGCCTGGCCGTTGCAGGTCCACAGCACCAGCGGGGTTCCGTTGGTGGTGCCGGCCCCGTTGACGTCGAGGCAGAGCCCGGCGTGGACGTTGCGGATCGACCCGTCGGAGCCGACGGTCCACTTCTGGTTGTCCTGGCCGTTGCAGGGCCAGGTGATGACCCGGGTGCCGTTGGCGGTGCCCCGGTTGTAGGCGTCGAGGCACTTGTCGCCGAAGACGCGGATCTCACCGCCGGCCCACGTGGTCCACAGCTGGTTGGCGGCCGTGTGGCAGTCCCAGATCAGTACCGTGGCCCCGGCCGCGGTGGAGGCGTTGTCCACGTCCAGGCAGCGGCCGGACGCGTTGCCGCGCAGCCGCGAGGTGGTGGCGGCCAGCGGGCTGCCCCCGCTCACCCGGAACACGGCCACGCCGTGCGCGGGGACGCTCGCCGAGATCTGCCCGGACGTGCTCGACGAACCGCCGGTCCACAGGTCGGTGAGAGTGAACGGCCCGTCGGCCAGGCCGACTTGCGCGGCTGTGGTCGTGACCGTCGCCGTGCCGCCTCCCCGGTTGAACAGGCCCACCGCGACCGAGCCGTCGGACAGGGGCTTGGCGAACACCTCGGTGCTGCCGTCGTCGCGCACCCGGCGCCCGCCCGCGCCCAGCGGATCCTGGTTCACCGCCAGCAGACGCGGGTTGCGCAGGATCGCGCTCACGTCGGCGGACATGGTGCGGATGTCGTTGCCGGCCATGAGCGGTGCGCTCATCAGCGCCCACAACGCGAAGTGTGAGCGGGACTCGGTCAGTGACAGGCCGGGGCGGCCGACGACCAGCATGTCGGGGTCGTTCCAGTGCCCCGGGCCCGACTGCGCCGCCAGCGGCGCGGTGACGTCCAGGACGTTGCCGACGCCCATCGGATAGCTGTTGGTGTTGCCGTTCTGCCATATGTCGAGCAGGTCCTCGGTCGTCCGCCACAGGTCGGCGACCTCGCCCCAGTTGTACGTGGCGCCGGTGATGGCGTGGAAGCTGTTGGGGTTGATGCTGTAGACGATCGGCCGCCCCGTGGCGCGCAGGGCATCGCGCATGAGCGTGAAACGCGCGACCTGCTCGTCACGGGTACCGCTGGAGGAGCACCAGTCGTACTTGAGGTAGTCGACGCCCCACGAGGCGAACGTGGCGGCGTCCTGGGCCTCGTGCCCCCTGCTGCCCGTCGACCCGGGATACGCGCCGGTGGTCTGCGCGCAGGTGCGCTCGCCCGGCACCTGGTAGATGCCGAACTTGAGGCCTTTGCTGTGGATGTAGTCCCCGAGGGCCTTCATCCCGCTCGGGAACTTGGCCGGATTGGCCCGCAGGTTGCCCGCCGCGTCGCGTTGTGGGTCGAACCAGCAATCGTCGACCACCACGTACCGGTAGCCGGCCTCCCGCATGCCCGAGGACACCATCGCGTCGGCGGCCTGACGGACCTGTGCCTCGGTGATCCCGCATCCGAAGCTGTTCCAGCTGTTCCAGCCCAGCGGTGGGGTGAGTGCCGGGCTGCCGGGCGCGGCCGAGACAGTGGAGTGAACGGAGGCAGTCACGGACGCGGTGACCGTCAGCGCGGCGGCCGCGAAGAGACGGAGCAGTCGTCTGCCTGATCGTCTGGGCACCGTGGGCTCCTTTCGTCGGCAGACCGACACAAGACAGTGGATGTCTGCCGCACCGACCTCAATTTGTGGCAGGTACATGACATTTACGGTCAATCGAAATTTCGATCTACTTTCGGATCGCCGACGTCACGGATACTAGGGAGCTTTCCGAGCTTGTCAACTCCGTCGGCCGTTCACGATTTTCCATGAGCACCGCCCGAGCGGGCCGGGGAGCGAAATATTTCGACGCATCTAACGAATCATGCGAGACGTATTGACGGGAGCTCTCAACCCCCTACGATCCAGGATGCTCACCAGTCGATTACCGTTCGCCATCCCGAACATCACAGAGGGAGCGACACATGGATATGTCATGCCCTCGTCAAATCATGGGCCGCCGCCGGGCGCTGGCCGTCGGCACCGGCCTGGTCACAGGTGCCTTTCTGCCGCCGGCCGGAGCCTCCCGGACCGCCGCGGCCGCCCCGGCGTACACGAACCCGGTCATCTGGCAGGACTTCGCTGATATCGACGTGATCCGCGTCGGCGCCACCTACTACGCCTCGGCCTCCACGATGCACTACTCGCCGGGCGCCCCTGTCCTGCGTTCGTACGACCTGGTGAACTGGGAGATCGTCGGCCATTCGGTGCCGACCCTCGACTTCGGCGCCAAGTACGACCTGAACGGTGGCCGTGGCTATGTCAGAGGGATCTGGGCGTCGTCGCTGGCCTACCGCCCGAGCAACGGGACCTTCTACTGGCTCGGCCAGATCGACTTCGCCAGGACGTACCTCTACACCGCCGCCGCGGTCGAGGGAACGTGGAGCAGACTCACCACGATCGGCACGCCGTACTACGACGCGGGACTGCTCGTCGACACCGACGACACCCTGTACGTGGCGTACGGGAACACCACCATCAGCGTGGCCCAGCTCTCGCGCGACGGCCGCACCCAGGTCCGCACACAGCAGGTCTTCACCACACCGTCGAGCGTCGGCACCCTCGAAGGCTCCCGCTTCTACAAGATCAACGGGCAGTACTACATCTTCCTGACCCGCCCCGCCAACGGTCAGTACATCCTGAAGTCGTCGAGCGGCCCCTTCGGTCCCTACACGATGCGGCAGGTCCTCCTCGACCTGCGCGGGCCGATCCCCGGCGGTGGCGTCCCGCACCAGGGCGGGCTGGTCCAGACGCAGAGCGGCGCCTGGTACTACCTGGCCTTCGTGGACGCGTACCCCGGCGGCCGGGTGCCTGCCCTGGCGCCGGTCACGTGGACCTCGGACGGCTGGCCCGTCGTGCAACTCGTGAACGGCGCCTGGGGCACCTCGTATCCCAGTCCGGCCGTGCCCACTCCGCCCCGCCAGGTCACCCCCATGATCGGCGTCGACACCTTCGACGGCATGACCCTCAAGCCGAGGTGGGAGTGGAACCACAACCCGGACAACACCAAGTGGTCCGTCGACAACGGACTGACCCTGCGGACCGCGACCGTCACCAACGACCTCTACTGGGCCCGCAACACCCTCACGCACCGCATCCAGGGGCCCACCTCCACCGCAACGGCCGTGCTCGACCACTCGGCAATGCGGGACGGCGACCGGGCCGGACTCGCGCTGCTGCGTGACTCCTCCGCCTGGATCGGTGTCAAGCGCGACGACGGCGTGACGCGGGTGGTGATGGTCAACGGGCTGACCATGGACGGAAACTGGAACACCACCGGCACCGGCACCGAGGTCGCGAGCGCCACAGTCTCCGGAGGCCGCATCTGGCTGCGCGCGAGCGCGGACATCCGCCCCGGCGCGGCACGCCCCGGCACCTTCTCCTACAGCACCGACGGCACCCACTTCATCCGCCTCGGGCCCGCCTTCTCCATGGGCAACGACTGGCGGTTCTTCATGGGCTACCGATTCGCCCTCTTCAACCACGCCACGCAGGCGCTCGGCGGCGCGGTCCGCGTCTCGCGGTTCGAGCTGTCGACGCCCTGATCCGATCCCACCGACCGCACCACCCAACCCCCCGCCAACCACGAGGAGAACCATGAACCCGCTCAAACGGCTCGGCCGTCGCCGAGCGTCGGTGTTATCCCTGCTGGCCATCGGCGCCCTGGTGACGCCCGTTGCCGCGACCGCCGCACCCGACGCCGTCCGGGCCTCCACCCTCGGGGCCCAAGCGGCCCAGTCGGGACGGTACTTCGGGACCGCCGTAGCCGCCGGAAGGCTCGGCGACGGCACGTACACCGGCATCCTGGGCCGCGAGTTCAACTCGGTCACACCCGAGAACGAGATGAAGTGGGACGCGACCGAGCGGTCTCGCGGGCAGTTCACCTTCGGCGCCGCCGACCAGATCGTGAACGGTGCGACAGCCCGCGGTCAGCGCGTGCGGGGCCACACGCTGGTGTGGCACTCCCAGTTGCCCGACTGGGTCAAGGCCATCAGGGACGCGAACACGCTGCGCGGGGTGATGAACAATCACATCACCACGGTGATGAACCGCTACAAGGGCCGGATCCACTCCTGGGACGTGGTCAACGAAGCCTTCGCCGACGGAGGCAGCGGCCAACTGCGCAGCTCGGTCTTCCGGGACGTCCTGGGCACCGGCTTCCTCGAGCAGGCCTTCCGCACCGCACGGTCGGCCGACCCGGCGGCCAAGCTCTGCTACAACGACTACAACATCGAGAACTGGAGCGACGCCAAGACCCAGGGCGTCTACCGCATGGTCCGCGACTTCAAGGCCCGCGGCGTGCCCATCGACTGCGTCGGCCTCCAGGCCCACTTCGGCACCGGCGGTCCACCCGCCAGCTTCCAGACGACGCTGTCGAACTTCGCCGCCCTCGGCGTGGACGTCCAGATCACCGAGCTGGACATCGCGCAGGCCCCGCCGAACGGGTACGCGAACACCGTGCGGGCCTGCATGAACGTGGCGCGCTGCACCGGCATCACCGTCTGGGGCATCCGCGACAGCGACTCCTGGCGCAGCGGGGAGAACCCCCTGCTGTTCGACCGCAACGGCAACAAGAAACCGGCCTACCGGGCAACGCTCACCGCGATGGGCGGCGCGGTCGCGGCACAGCGGACGGACGCCCGTTCGGCCCGGTCCGCCGCCGCACTCCCCTCCTCCTTCCGCTGGAGCTCGAGCGGAGCACGGATCTCCCCCAAGCCGGACGCGACCCACAGGATCGCCGGGATCAAGGATCCGTCGGTCGTCTACCACAACGGCAAGTACCACGTGTTCGCCAGTACCGCGAACTCCTCCGGATACAACCTGGTGTACCTGAACTTCAGTGACTGGTCCCAGGCCGGCTCGGCCACGCACCACTACCTGGACCGCACCGCCATCGGCGCCGGGTACCGGGCCGCACCGCAGGTCTTCTACTACGCGCCACAACGCCTGTGGTACCTCGTCTACCAGACCGGCAACGCCTCGTACTCCACCAACCCTGACATCAGCAACCCCAATGGGTGGAGCGCTCCGCGCAACTTCTACTCGTCGATGCCCGACATCATCAGGCAGAACATCGGCAACGGCCACTGGGTCGACATGTGGGTGATCTGCGACAGCGCCAACTGCTACCTGTTCTCGTCCGACGACAACGGGCACCTGTACCGCTCCCGGACGACCGTCGGCCAGTTCCCGAACGGCTTCACCGACACCGTCATCGCGGCGCAGGACTCCAAGTACGCCCTGTTCGAAGCGAGCAACGTGTACAAGGTGCAGGGCAGTAACCAGTACCTGCTCCTCGTCGAGGCCATCGGTTCGGACGGCCGTCGCTACTTCCGCTCCTGGACCTCGAGCAGCCTCGCCGGCTCGTGGTCACCCCTGGCCGCGTCCGAGGGCAACCCGTTCGCCAAGTCGAGCAATGTGACGTTCCCCGCCGGTACCTGGACCCGGGACATCAGTCACGGCGAGATGATCCGCGCGGGCAACGACCAGACGCTCACGATCCCGGCCTGCAAGCTGCAGTACCTGTACCAGGGCAAGGACCCCAACGCCGGCGGTGACTACAACAGCCTGCCGTGGCGGCTGGGCCTGCTCACCCAGACCAATTCGACCTGCTGACCAGTTGACGACGTGTGCCCAGCCGCTCGTGCGGGGCACGCGCCCACTCTCCCTCTGCCATCCCATCGGCACCGCGAGCCTGACCGCTCGACCCGTGTCTACGACCTGAACCGCTACGGCCCGAGCCGTGCCGACGTCGACGCCGCCTTCGGGACTACAACGCGCTACGGGCCGAGGCCGACCGCGCCTGAGGAAGGGCGCGGATCGACCTCGGCCCGCACGTCGCCGATGGTCGTCATGACCCTTGTAGCACCGGTCATCGGACCCCTAGGGTCCGGAGTCATGCATCAAGACATCTCACGAAGAAGCACCCTCAAGACTGCTCTCGGCGGGGCCGGCCTGGCCGTGGGCGCGGCGGCAGGGACCGCGGCCGCCGCTGCCACGGGTGACGACGATGCGGCGAATTCCTCCGATGTCTCGACAGGCCCGTCCGCCTTATCCCTCTGGTACACCTCCCCGGCCGCCGACTGGGAACGCGAGGCCCTTCCGATCGGCAACGGAAGCCTCGGCGCCATGGTCTTCGGCACCCTCGGCTCGGAGCGCCTGCAGTTCAACGAGAAGACGCTGTGGACCGGCGGCCCGGGTTCGGAGCAGGGCTACGACTTCGGCGACTGGCGCGAGGAGCGGCCCGGTGCCATCGCCGCCGTGCAGGCGGAACTCGACGAGGTGACCAGGCTCGCCCCGGGCACCGTCGCGGCGCGCCTCGGCCAGCCCCGCATCGGATACGGCGCCTACCAGACCTTCGGCGACCTGTACCTCGACGTACCGGACGCGCCAACCACGACGCCCGACACGTACCGCCGTGCACTCGACCTCCGCAACGCCGTCGCCACCGTCACCTACACCCACCAAGGGGTGGGCCGGCGACGGGAGTTCTTCGCCTCCCACCCCGACGGCGTGGTCGCCGGGCGACTGTCCGCCGACCAGCCGGGCAGCGTCACCTTCACACTCCGCTACGCCTCCCCCCGCAGCGACTTCACCGCCACCTCGACCGGCGGGCGGCTCACCGTGCGGGGCACCCTGGCGGACAACGGGCTGCGCTTCGAGGCCCAGGTTCAGGTACGCAGCAAGGGCGGCACCGTGACCTCGGGCGCCGACGGCACGATCACGGTGCGCGGCGCCGACAGCGCCTGGTTCGTCCTCGCCGCCGGCACGAACTACACCGACACCTACCCCCACTACCGCGGCAAGGACCCGCACGCCACCGTCACCCGCACCGTGCGGGCCGCGGGAGAGCGCTATCAGAACCTGTTGGCACGCCATGTCCGCGATCACCGTGCATTGTTCGACCGGGTATCGCTCCACATCGGCCAGACCGCCCCCGACGACGTGCCGACGGATCAGCTCCTGACGCGGTACACGGGAGGAGGGAGTGCGGCCGACCGCGCGCTGGAAGCGCTGTTCTTCCAGTACGGCCGCTACCTCCTCATCGCCTCCTCACGCCCCGGCTCCCTGCCCGCCAACCTCCAGGGCGTCTGGAACCAGAGCACCAAGCCTCCGTGGTCGGCCGACTACCACGTCAACATCAACCTGCAGATGAACTACTGGCCCGCCGAGGCCGCCAACCTCCCCGAGACCACCGCCCCGTACGACCGTTTCGTCGAAGCGCTGCGCGCCCCCGGGCGACGCAGTGCACGGGAGATGTTCGACTCGCGTGGCTGGGTGGTGCACAACGAGACCAACCCGTACGGCTTCACCGGGGTGCACGACTGGCCGACCGCGTTCTGGTTCCCGGAGGCGGCGGCCTGGCTCACCGCGCAGCTCTACGAGCACTACCGCTTCGGCGGTTCGACCAGGTACCTGCGCTCCACCGCGTATCCCGCGATGAAGGAAGCCGCCGAGTTCTGGCTGGACAACCTGCACACCGACCCGCGCGACGGCACCCTCGTCGTGTCGCCCAGTTACTCCCCCGAACACGGTGACTTCACCGCCGGCGCCGCCATGTCCCAGCAGATCGTCCACGAGCTGTTCGTCAACACCCTTGAGGCGGCACGCATCCTGGGTGAGGCACCGGCCTTCCGCGCTCGACTGGAGAACGTTCTCACCAAGCTGGACCCCGGCCTGCGCATAGGTTCCTGGGGCCAACTCCAGGAGTGGAAGACGGATCTGGACGATCCGGCCGACCAGCACCGTCACGTCTCCCACCTGTACGCCCTGCACCCGGGACGGCAGATCGAGCCCGGCAGCAAGTGGGCTCAGGCCGCGAAGGTATCCCTCACCGCGCGCGGTGATCTCGGTACCGGTTGGTCCAAGGCCTGGAAGGTCAACTTCTGGGCGCGGCTGCGTGACGGTGACCACGCGCACAAGGTGCTCTCCGAGCAGCTCAAATCCTCGACGCTGCCGAACCTTTGGGACACCCACCCGCCGTTCCAGATCGACGGCAACTTCGGTGCCACCTCCGGCATCGTGGAGATGCTGCTGCAGAGCCAGTTCGATGTGATCGAGGTGCTGCCGGCCCTGCCTGCCGCCTGGCCCGAGGGGTCCGTACGCGGTCTGCGTGCCCGAGGCGGCGCCACCGTCGACATCGCTTGGGCCGCCGGCCGCGCCACGCACATCGCGGTCATCTCATCCCGCACCCGCGAACTCACCGTACGCAGCGATCTGTTGAAGGGCGGTCAGACCACATTCAAGGCCATCGCCGGACGGCGTTACGTTTGGCACGACAACGGGTCCTGACCCACCGGCGCCTTCGTCTCGGCGCGGCTGCCACGTTTGACGCGGTTTTCGAGGCTTCGACAAAGCCCGGAGGGAGTCCGCCTCATGTGCCGCTCTTCGTTCCAGGCGGCCGGCTGCGGGCAGCGCGCCTACATCCTCCCGGCCGAACAGCGCACCGGCGACCCGGGACCTGGCCGACGTCCTCCGACTCGTGGCCTGACTGTCCTGCAACAGGCGATGTCGGTGCCACCGCGCTGCCGCACGAGCGGAGGCGGCGGACCGCCGGGGGAGCTGTGGCCCGCCGCCCTGCAGGTAGCGAACACAGCACCGCTCACAGGAGCATCACAGGTGGATCAGAAGGCGGTGCGGCAGCCCCGCGCACCGCGGGTCCAGCGCAACGCTCTGAAGCGCGCGGAAGCACGACTGATCCAGGGATCGGCCCGCGATTGACGGGGCGTCAGGCCGATACCACCCCGGATCACCAGCCTGCGGGCCGAGGGCCAGGGCCCCGATGGGCGGAATCCTCGGCGGCATGGACATGCTCCCGGGTAGAGCACCGCCGCCGACCAGGAGCGTCTGACTGAAGCGCCTCGCCGGGCGACGGTTTCGTACACCGTCGCCGACGCGTTCCGGTCTCAGTCGTGGGCGTTCGCCGGCCGTCGCCGAGAGCCCGGGCAACGGCTCAATGCAGTGACATCACTGGCACCGGCGACCGGTGTTGATGCACTCGACCATCTCGTCCATCAGCTGCTCGTCAAAGACGTTGACGAAGTCACCGTGGTCCGTGATCGGTTTGTGCGTCTGCTCCGGGAAGCCGTCCACCGCATAGAACGGGCTCGACTGTCCGTTGTCGTTGAGGCTGGGTGCGTCCACATCGTAGACCAGACGCTGTACGAGCTGCGGAATGGCCTTGAAGCCGTTCGGGCAAGCGCCCCTGTTCGGATCGGCGAACGCTACGTGGTCGCGGTGGTTGGCACTGTCGACGTTCCGGCCGTCCCAGCAGCTCTGGAACTTGGACGTCCGAACCAAGCTGCTGCCCTCGGGGCAGACCGGGTACTTGTCCGTCACCTGCCGGTCCTCGAAGCCGGTGCAGCTCCACGCCGCGTTGGCGTTCGCGGTGCCGTTGGTGAACGCCTTGGCATCTCCGGTGATGATCCGCAGGAACTTGGGCATGGCCACGACCTTGGTGCTCGCGTTGCCCACGTACTCCAGGGTCACCTCGGACGCGGTGAGGATCTTGCCGGCATTGCCCTCGGCGCCGCCGCCCTGTTGCCTGGCGTCGAATTCCTCGGTGCCGTCCTGGAGCCGAAGAACCGGCCAGTAGTAGGAGGACTTGTCACCCTGGTTCTGGCATGTCGTCTCGCCATTGGCGAAGTCGTCATTGTCGGCGAACGCGTCGTTCGCCTGGTTGCCGACGTAGTCATGCGTGTGATGAGCACCGTTGTCCACACCGGGCGCGACGATGACGTTGTCGCTGTTGTAGAGCTTGTTCTCGTTCACACCGCACTGGGTGGTGAAGGTCCCTCGCGAGGCTTTCCGCGACAGGCGGGGTGCTGTCACGTTGGGTTGGACCGTGGTGATGTCGACGAAGTCGGCAGCGACAGGCCCGTTGCCTGCCTGCCCGCCACCGGCGGGCTGCCCCTGCCCGTTGCTCTGCTCCCCTCCCTCACCGTTCTCCTGGCCGTTCTGATCGTTGCCTGCGTCGCCCTGGTTGCCGGAGGCGCGCAGCGTACAGGCGGCCAGAGACTCAAGGCCCTGCGGCCTGTCGCCCACCCTGCCGATGGCAATGGCGATCCGGTCGATCGTCGCGACCCGCTTGTCCTTCAGCGGACCCATGATCGCGTTGTTCGCGAAGCCGCTGTCCTGCCGTATGGCCCGGGCCGAACTCTGCAGCCTTTGGTACGCCTCGGAGATCTGGCTGTCCAGCGAGGCGAGTTCCCTGTCGACTTCCGCCCTGGCCTGGTCCGGCACCTGCTGCAGCCGGCTGCCGACGTCGGGGCAGTCAATGGTCGAGGCATCCGAGACCGAAGCTTGGCCGGTCCCTCCGGGAGACGACCGTTTGACGGTGTTTCCGCCCGGAGTCTCATGGGCGGAGGCATACACATTCACGACCACCAGCCCCCCTGCTCCGAGCACAAGAGCCGCAGCGGCGGCAACAACCTTGCCGCCCGGGGACTTCGATCGTTTGCGCGTGTTGCGCCCCATGGTTCTCCTCCGAACTCTTGCGGGTGGAACATCACTTCACGAGGCGAGTCGTGCCAGAGGAAAGCGATGTCCTGCCTGTCGGCCCCCTCGAGGGGCCTGTTGCCGACGAAGGGACAGTCGGCCGTCGTGCGAGCGTCCTGACGAGCCGACACACTCTGACTGCTGTCCGCGTTCGCAGCGATGTCGGAAAAGCCCGCGTCAGGGCGTTCACGGCTCCTCCGGCTCTCGACGCATCCGCCGATACCTTCGTTCAGGAACCAGAGTTGCCCATGGGACTGCCGCGACTGAGGAATTGGGTCGCCACGTCAGGTTCTCGTAAGAACTCGCCGCACCGACCGATGGCTTCGGAAGCCCTGGTTGACATGCAAGTTGGGCTGAACGAGCTGAGGAGGAAGGTCCGGCCGGCCCAGTTCTTTGTTGCCCGTGCCGGGGCCGAAGCTGTGGTGTGCGTCGATGACGCCCTCACCGGTGTTCGCCTCCATGGCGGTCATCCCCACGACGCTTCGCCTCCTCCTGCGGCCGATCGGTTTCTTCGACCGGTGTGGCGGCAGGGACGGGGACGTGCGGGGGCAGCAGCCCCTCGGCGCGCAGTCCGTCCCAGACCGCGGCCGACATCGTTCGCCGCAGCTGATCCACTGTGTCGCGGACCTCCTCGGCGGAACGCGCGCCGGACAGTACGCTCGCGACCGCCGGATGGCCGAACGGGAAGCGCAGAGCGGCTGCGCGCAGCGGTACGCCGTGGCGTCCGGTGACCGCCTTCATGCGCAGGGCCCGGTCGAGCACATGTGGTGGGGTGGGCGCGTAGTCGTACATGGCCCCGGGGGTCGGGTCGGTGAGCAGACCCGAGTTGAACACCCCGCCGACGATGACGCTCCTGCCGCGGGCGGCGGCCTCCGGCAGTACCTCCGCAAGCCCCTCCTGCTCCAGCAGGGTGTAGCGGCCGGCGACCAACACCACGTCGATGTCGGTCTCGCGCAGGAAGCGGGCGGGGAGCGCGCACTGGTTCACTCCGATGCCGATCGCCTCGACGACGCCTTCGCCGCGCAGCCGTTCCAGCGCCGGGTACGCCTCGGTGAGGGCCTGCTCGGCGTGGTGGTCCGGGTCGTGCAGCAAGGCGATGTCCACACGGTCCAGGCCGAGGCGGTCCAGGCTCGCTTCCAGGGAGCGCAGGACTCCGTCGGAGCTGAAGTCCCAGACCCGCCGGTGAGTGTCGGGCACGGCGAAGCCGTGGGTGAGATCGTCGCCGCGGCCGCCTTCGGGGTTGGGTTCGAGCAGTCGTCCGACCTTGGTGGAGACGGTGTACGTGTCGCGGTCGTGTCCGCGCAGCGCGGCGCCCAGGCGTCTCTCGGACAGCCCGAGCCCGTAGTGCGGGGCGGTGTCGAAGGTGCGTACGCCCGCGTCCCAGGCGGCCTCCACCGCGGCGGACGCGGCCTCGTCGGTGACCGGGCGGAAGAGGTTGCCGATGCCGGCGGCCCCGAACGACAGCTCGGTGACCCTGACACCGGTGCCGCCCAGCGTCGTCGCTCTCATGCGCCGACCGCCGGGCGCAGTCGGAGCCCCTGCATGCCACCGTCGACGGCCAAGGCGATGCCGGTGACGGACGCCGCGGCGGGGCTCACGAGGTAGATCACGGCCGCTGCCACCTCGTCGGCGGTGACCAGGCGTCCCAGGGGCTGGCGTGCGTCGAGGGCGGCGCGTTCCGCCTCCGGGTCGCCTGCGGCGTCCAGGAGCCGGGTCACCCAGGGTGTGTCGGCGGTGCCGGGGTTGAGGCAGTTGACGCGGATGCCCTCCCGGACATGGTCCGCGGCCATCGCCAGGGTCAGCGACAGCACCGCACCCTTGCTGGCGGAGTACAGGGCGCGCTGGGAGAGGCCCGCGGTGGCCGCGACGGAGCATGTGTTGACGACCGCCGCGTGCGAAGAGCGCCGCAGATACGGCAGGGCGGCGCGGGTGGTGCGCACCGTTCCGAGGACGTTGACGTCGAGGACGCGGTGCCACTCATCGTCGGGGTTGTCCTCGAGGGTACCGACGGCGCCGATGCCCGCGTTGTTGACCAGGATGTCCAGGCCACCGAGCTGCTCGGCAGCGGCGTCCACGGCGACGCGTACCGAGGCGTCGTCGGCGAGGTCGGCCTTGAGGGCGATCAGCGGCTCGGGGACGCCGGAGGGGTCGAGGTCGAGGACGGCCACCGTGGCGCCGTGCTCGGCCAGCATCCGGGACGTGGCCAGCCCGATGCCGGACGCGCCGCCGGTGACGACGGCCTTGAGCCCTGACAGGCCGCTCATGCTGGTCAAAGGGGTGCCTTTCACGCTTGGCCGAAGGTCTGACGCTCGGCGCCGAAACCGTCGATGGAGAGCTCGACGGTGTCGCCGGGGCGGAGGTAGGGGGTGCCGGGGAGGCCGAGGCCACATCCGCGGGAGTACCGGTGTTGATCACGTCGCCCGGCTCCAGGGCCATGTACCGGCTCAGGTACGACACGATGTGGTCGACCGGGAAGATCATGTCGCTGGTGTGGCCGTCCTGCCGCTTCACGCCGTTGACGCTCAGGTGCAGGCCGAGGTCCTGCGGATCTCCGACCTCGTCGGCGGTGACCAGCCAGGGGCCGAGCGGGTTGAAGGTCTCGCAGGACTTGTCCAGGTCCCACTGCGGGGAGTACTCCAGCTGGAACTCCCGCTCCGAGACGTCATGGCTGATCGCGTACCCCGCGATCAGGGCCTCCGCCGCTTCCGGCCCGTCGAGGTAGCGGGCCCGCCGTCCGATGACGACCGCCAGCTCGACCTCCCAGTCGGTCTTGACCGAGCCTCGGGGGATCAGCACCTCGTCGTACGGGCCGACGACCGTGCCCGGGTCCTTCATGAACACCACCGGCCGCGGGGGGATCGCCGCGCCCGTCTCGGCGGCGTGGTCGCGGTAGTTCAGACCTACGCAGACGATCTTGCCGGGGCGGGCTACGGGTGCTCCGATCCGTACACCGTCCGCGTCCGGTTCGGGCAGTGCTCCCGCCGCGACCGCCGCCCGGGCCCGGGCGACACTGTCAGAGGCGAGGAAGGCGCCGTCGATGTCGGAGGTTACGGAGGACAGATCAGGCAGCAGGCCCTCCTCGGTGTGGACGGCGGGCCGCTCCTCGCCGGGCGCGCCGACTCGTAGAAGTCTCACTGGGGTCTCCTTGCCATGGGTGGTTGTCAGGTGGCTGTCGCCGAGAGGGACATGCGCGGCCTGCGGCCGTCACCGCTCGTCGAGCCGGTCGGTCACCAGCACGGGCAAGGGAGGCGCTGACGACCGTCATGGTGTGCCGGGATCGCTCAGATGCCAGATCTCGGTCAGGTCCGACCAGTTGCCCCCGGCGCCGGTGTCGGCCCAGGGCTCCTGGCAGGGGCCGGTGAGCTTCCACCAGGCTTGGGTGGCCGCGTCGGCGCCGATCGCCGCCATGTCGGCCTCGAAGTCGTCGCCGTGGTACTCGAAGTAGCCGAACAGCGTGTCCTCGCGCAGAAAGATGCTGTAGTTGCGGATGTTCCCGGCCCGCAGCGCGCCCTCGACGCCCGGCCAGACCGCGGAGTGCAGGCGCAGATACAGCTCACGGAGCTCGGGCCGCAGGCGGATCGTCTGGGCAACCCGTTTCATCGGGATCCTTCCGGTGAGTGTGGGCGGCTTGCCGGACAGCCCGCCATGGGCCTGCCTGGTGGCGCACTGGCGTGGCCGTCCGCACGGCGTGGGGCTTGGCACGACGCCGACGTCAGGGAACGCCGGTTGAATACGGCGGCGCCAAGGGGGCGACTGCCGCCTCACTCCTTTGTCGCGCCGGCGAGCATGCCGGACACGAGAGCGCGTTGGGAGAACAGGAACACGATCAGAACAGGGACGATGGTCACCAAGGTGGCCAGGGCCAGTTCGGGCCGCATGATCTGGTTTCCCGCGCCGCTGGAGGTGTTGAACAGCGGCGAGGCGGCGAGCAGGTTGTTCAGTCCCACCTGCGCCGGATATTGGGAGCTGTCGGGCAGCATCACGAACGGCAGGAAGAAGTTGTTCCAGTTGCCGACGAAGTTGAAGAAGCCGACCAGGGCGATCACGGGCTTGGCCAGCGGCATCGCGATGAGGCGGAAGACCTGCCACTCCGAGCAGCCGTCGATGCGCGCTGCGGCCAGCAGGTCGGAGGGGACGTTGGAGGAGAAGTAGATGTAGGTGAGGTAGACCCCGAACGGGAAGAAGGAGAAGGGCAGGATGACCGACCAGATCGTGCCGTCCAGGTGCACGGCGTTCATCCCCAGGTACAGGGGCAGCACCATCGCTGCCGTCGGCATGAGCATCACGAGCATGGTGATGGTCAGCAGCATCCGTCGCCCGATGAACTGCGTGAGAGCCAGCGCGTACCCGGCGGGGATCGACGTCACCAGGGTCACGGCCAGCGCGCCGAACGTGTAGAGCGCCGAGTTCAGCAGCCAGGTGAGGATGGCGCCGTCCTGGAACGCGTGGAGGTGGTGCCAGGCGTCGGCGACCGCGCCGAGAGAGCCGAAGGAGAACGGGTTGTCCCGCACGATCTGGCTGTCGGTCTTGGTCGGGGCCAGCAGGAGCCACACCACCGGCACACAGAAGAACAGCACGGACAGGCCCATGACGATGAGCCAGGCCAGCCGGGCGGCCAGTGAGCTTGGGCGGCGCTTCCGGCGCATGGGCTTCCTCGGGCTGGTGCGGGCGCCGGCGGTACGGGGCGGCGGAGTTCGGCGGGCTGTGGTCGTGGGAGCTGTGGTCATCCTTCGTTCCTGTCGAACAGGCCGGTACGGAAGACGACGAGCGCCGCGCAGGCGAGGCCCAGGATGAGGAGGTCGACGGAGAGCGCCGCCGCGCCGTTGAAGTCGCCTGCCTGGAAGGCGTACTGGTAGGAGAGCTGGTTGGGTGACCAGCTGTCGGGGATCATGCCCCAGCTGGCGAGGGAGACCAGTTGCGGCTCGACGAAGAGCTGGGTGCCGGCCGCGAAGGCCAGGATCAGCATGTACGCGATCCACTTGGTGATCATCGGGATCTGGATGCGAAGGGCGATCTGGAGCGTACTGGCGCCGTCGATGCGAGCGGCTTCCAGGATTTCGTCGGGGATGCTGTTGAGCGCGCCGTACATGACCACGATCCAGCCGCCGGCCCCGGTCCAGAAGGCGATGACGGTGAAGAGCACCGGCAGGTGACCGGGGGCGTTGACCTGGGCGAGGGTGTTCCAGCCGAAGCTCTTCAGCAGCCAGCCGACGGGACTGGCCGCCGGGTCGAGGAGGATCAGGAAGAGCAGTATGCTCGCCACCCCGGCGAGGGCACCCGGCAGGTAAAACAGGAACCGCAGGCTGGTGGAGGCCCTGCGCATGCGGCCGTGCAGCATCAGGGAGAGCAGCACCACCAGGATCATCAGGCTGGCCAGCCAGACCACCAGGTACAGGCCGATGTGGAGGAAGGCCGGACCGAAGCGGTAGTCGGTGAACGTCCGGGTGAAGTTGCCGATGCCGACGAGCTGGTTGCGGGAGTTGGACAGCGCCAGCCACACCGCGTAACAGGTGGGCAGGACGCCGAAGGCGAGTAGGAGGAGGACATAGCCGGAGACGAAGACGTAACCGGCGCGTCCGACCGGGTTGCGGGCCGAGCGGCCGCCGCGGCGGCCTCTCCGCTCCGTTGCGAGGTGGGTGGTCATCGGTCCGCTTCGCTAGTTGACGGTGTATCCGAGGGACTTGGCCTTGTCGGTGATGGCCGTCTGCCAGGTGCCCAAGGTGTCGGTGAGGGTCTTGCCTGAGTTCAGGGCCGGGATCACGGTGGAGGAGTAGATCGCTTCCTGGCTGTACTGGGTGGCGGACCAGCCGGGCCAGATGAGTTCCGCCGCCTCCTGGAAGACCGGGCTGACGTCCTCGGCGAAGTAGCCGGTCCTCTGCTGGCCGGCGAGCCAAGCGACGGCTGCCTTCGTGTACGCGGGATACGTGCCCGCAGTGGCCTGGTAGGCGTTGGAGGTCGCCATCCAGGTCACCAGGTCGGAAGCCGCCTTGAGGTTCTTGCTGTGGGAGGAGACGAACCACAGACCACCGCCGACGTTGCCGGTGTAATTCTTGGCGTCGCCCTCGAACTTCAGCGGTGAGGCGGCGGCGATCTGCCCCTTGGGGATCTTGAAGGTGGAGTTGAAGAGCACCTGGCCGAACCAGGAAGGGCCGGGGAGCATGAGGACCTTGCTCGCCTTGTTCTTGATGAAGCCGGCGCTGAAAACGGTGTCCTTCGAGACCGAGCCCTTGGCGATCAGGCTGTCGAGCAGCTTGGCCATCCGGGTGCACTTGGAATCCCGCAGGTCGACCTTGACCTTCTTGGCACCGGTCGCCGTGCTGGCAGGGCACTGGCTCGCCCAGAAGTACACCTCGGGGCTCCAGGCGTCCCCGGCGGTTCCGACCAGGTAGCCGGGGTGCTCCTTGGCGACCTTCTTGCCGAGTGCCTGGTACTCCTCCCAGGTGGTCGGGACGGAGTACCCGAACTTGTCCATGAGCTTCTTGTTGTACCAGAGCACGTTCTGCGCCAGGTCGTTGCGCAGGCAGTAGGTGTCGCCGTTGAAGGTGCAGGGGCCCAGCGCACCGTCGGCGAAGCCCTTGAGGATGGACTGGGAGACCACGCCCTGGTTGACGGGCGCGGCATAGGGGGTCTTGCCCTGGGACGCCCAGCTGGCGTCGTTGACATTGGCGCTGAAGGCGACGTCGGGCCACCCGCTGCCCGCCCGGTCGAACAGCTGGACCTTGGTCTGCAGGTCGTTGGCGCCGTTGGCGTCCCCGCTGTACGTGACGATCTTGATCTTCACGTCCGGGTGCGCCTTCTGGTACGCCTGCACACCGGGCACACGGGCGGCGTCCGCCCAGACCGTGATCTCACTGCCCTGCTGCTGGGCCACGGGCTTGAAGGCCGCCGGGGAGGACGTCGCCGTGGGTGTGGGGTCCGCGCTGCCGCAGGCAGCGAGCGCGAGCAGGGAGACGGCTCCCAGGACGGCGACGGCCGTGTGCCTGAGCTGGCGGCGGGAGGAAACCGGAACGTCGTCGTTCATGACTGACCTCAGATCTTGGGAGATGGCGCGCAGCGGTGAGAGGCGCCGCATTCGGGGTGTTCGAGACAGGCGGTCGGGCCTGAGGCTCCGGTCATCAGGCCCGGGGCGGGGTAACAGTCTCCTTGTCGACAAATGCCTGAAGGGCGGGAGGGTAGTCCAAGCCCGCCGGAAGGGCGACGCCCGGACCGGTGGGGGCATGGACGAGGCCGTGGGCGTCGATGCCACTCTCGCGACCGATGGGGTTGCCCATGACCAGCGACTCGTAGTAGGTGGTGTTCGAGATGGCCATGCACAGGTGCCGGTTGGGGATCTCCGGCCCGTGCACCTCGGCGCGCAGCCGGTAGGCGTCGGCGAGGTGGGCGGTGCGCATCGCGCCGGTGAAGCCGCCGCGCAATTGGGTGGAGGCGCGGACTCCGAAGGTGGCGGCGCCGGCCTGGATGAAATCGGCCGAGTTCATGTGTGCCCCGTCGGAGGTCTCGGCCACGAGGAGGGGAACGGCCACCGCGTCTGCGAGACGCTTGTACGCGGTGACACTGAACTCCCTCATCGGCTCCTCGTACCAGAGGTAGTCGGCGTCCGAGAGAGCGTGCCCGAGATAGATCGCGTCGGGGAGGTCGAAGCCCGCCGACCCGTCGAACATCAGCGGGACGTCATCCCCCACATGCTCGCGCAGTGCCACCGACAGGCGCGCGTCGCGGCGGGGGTCACCCCAGGCGTGGAGCTTGATGGCCGGGTAGCCGAGCTCCAGGACCTGGTCGGCGATGTCCAGGTACTCCTCGACCGAGGAGTAGGTGACAGTGGAGGCGTACGCGGGTATCGAGGTGCGGTAACCGCCGAGCAGCTGCCAGGTGGGCCGGTCGGCGAGTCGTCCGGCCAGGTCCCACAGCGCGGTGTCGACCAGCCCCAGCAGATAGAGCGGCAGCTCCTCCGTGCGGTCCAGCTCCCACATGCGGTGCCAGAGCCATTCCCGCTGCAGGGGGTCCTGCCCCACCAACTCCGCGCGCAGTACACGGTCCAGCAGGTCCGCCAGGATGACCCCACTGCCCCGCCGAGGGGACATCGCCACCCCCTCACCCCCCTCGTCCGTGCGGATGCGCAGCACCGCGGCCTCGCCCTCGGACGGGCTGCCCAGGAGTCCGTCCCGCCAGACGAAGGGCGGACTGGCTCCCGGCACCCGGACCGGATGGCACTCGACTTCGGCAATACGCACGGCTTGCACCCCTTGAACGGGAAAGTACTGCTGCGAAATTTTCGTGTAACGTAAGTCGTCATACGAATGCTGTCAAGAAGTCCCGCGCAGTAGACTCGCCGCCATCCGCATCAGCAAAGGGGAACCGCATGGCCAAGGACAGCACCGGCAGAACAGGAGAGCCTCCCGTTCTCAAGCCCTGGCCCAAGCGTCCGGCCCGACTGGCGCAGGCCGTCATGGAGAGCCTCACCGACACGATCGTGTCGGGCGCCATTCCTCCAGGATCGACCCTGCCGGTCGAACCCGAGCTCTGCGAGACGTTCGGCGTCAGCCGCATCACCGTCCGCGAGGCGGTCAAGTCCCTGGAGGCCAAGGGGCTGGTCCTCGCCCGGCAGGGCTACGGCACCACCGTCACCCCACCCGAGGAATGGAACCTCCTCGACCCCGTCGTGCTCGCCGCGACCGTCCAGCATGACGACCAGCTCGTCGTCCTCGACCAGTTGGTCGACATCCGGTCGACGCTGGAGGCGCAGATGACAGCCCAGGCCGCGGAGCTGGCCACCGACGACGACCTGAGAGCCATCGAGCGGCTACTCACCCGGCTCGACGAGGAGACCACTGTCCCGGCACGCTTCATCGAGACCGATGTGGCCTTCCACGACCGGATCCTGCAGGCATCCCACAACAGGCTCGGCCGTTCCATCATCCGGATCCTTCACGCCCAGGCGCGCACGACGTTCCTGTACAACGGCACTCCGGACGCGACCGCATGCGAGCAGGCCAACGCGGAGCACCGCGCCGTCGCCGAGCGGCTGCTGGCCCGGGACTCCGAGGGGGCCGCGCAAGCCATGGCGGCACACATCCAGACCGCTTGGAGCCGCCGCCGCTTGCCGAACGTCGGCTCGCCCGCCTCCTGAGAGGTCTCCCACCGACTCGCCCTCGAGCCAACCCGGCCGGGGGCGTTCGCATGTCCAGGTCCGGCCGAGTCGGCAGCGCGCGACCTATTGACGAAATTCGTATGACGTCTAATGTTACATCGCTATTACCCCTTCCCCCCGTCTTGCCCCTGGGCTCTCCCCTGCCCGCCAAGCGCACCACGGCCCCCTGAACCTCCCGGAAGGTGTCACGTGCGAACAACCCGCATCCGTCCCGCGGTTCCCAGCCGTTTCAGATCATGGCTGGCCACAGCCGCCGTCCTCACCGCCTCGACCGCCACGGTCCTCGTCCAGGCCGGCCCCGCCTTCGCGGCCGGCACGACGCTCTACGCCTCACCGAGCGGCTCCGGGACCGCCTGCTCCATGAGCCGGCCGTGCTCCGTCACCCAGGCCAAGACCAAGGTGCGGGCGACCAACAATTCCATGAAAGGCGACATCACCGTCGAGCTCGCCGACGGCACCTACAGGCTCTCCACGCCGCTCGCCTTCACTTCGGCGGACTCCGGCACAGGCGGCTACACGGTGACCTGGAAGGCCGCGCTGGGCGCCCACCCCGTCATCACCGGAGCGCGGAAGGCCACCGGCTGGACCGTGCAGGACTCGGCCAAGAACATCTGGAAGAGCGACGTCGGCACCGGCTTCGACACGCGCCATCTGTCCGTCGACGGCGTCATGGCCACCAGGGCCCGCGCCGAGGTCACCCGCTCGGACCTGACCGCGACCACCAATGGCTACACGTTCACCAACAGCTCGCTGAGCTACCTCAACAGCCTCGCGCAGCCCGGCCGGACCGAGATCCACGGCATCGGATCCTTCACCGACCGCTATGCCCCGGTGGCCGGCATCAGCAGCGGCACCATCACCATGGCCCAGCCCTCGTGGGACAACAACACGTTCGGCTACGACACCCTGACGAGCCCCTTCCGGGCCGGCCCCCTCTACATCGAGAACGCCTACGAGTTCCTCGACACGGCCGGCGAGTGGTACCTCGACACCGCTACCGGCACCCTGTACTACAAGCCGCTCACCGGGCAGGACATGAGTGAGGCCGACGTCGAGGTGCCGAAGCTGGAGTCGCTCATCAGCGTCGGAGGGACGTACTCCTCCCCCGCCACCCACATCGCCTTCTCAGGGCTGCAGTTCTCGGGCACCAGTTGGCTGGACCCCACCGCCCACGGCTACGCCAGCCAGCAGACCGGCGCGTACCTCTCCGGTACCTGGGACCGCCCGTCGGACGCGCTGACCTCGTGTCAGAGCGGCTGCCCGCTCTTCGAGGCGGCACGCCCTCACTGGAAGCAGATGCCCTCCGCCGTCCAGGTCTCGGCCGCCGACCACATCGCGTTCACCGGTAACCGGTTCACCCAGCTCGGACAGAGCGGCCTCGGCATAGGCAACGACTCCAACGCCCACACCACCGGCGTGGGACTCGGCGCCCGCACCATCACCGCGTCCGGCAACGTCTTCACCCAGGACGCGGGCGGCGGCATCGTCGTCGGCGGCGTTCAGGCGGACGCGCACCACCCCAGTGACAGCCGGATGACCAACCGGAACATCACGTTGAGCAACAACCTCATCCATGACGTGGCACTGGAGTACCGTGACATGTCGGCCATCCTCGTCACTTATGTGAACGGCGCGACCGTCTCGCACAACGAGGTGTACAACCTGCCCTACTCCGGCCTCACCATCGGCTACGGCTGGGGCACCAACGACGTCGGCGGCAGCCAGGACTACGTCAACCGGGGCCTGTACAGCTACCAGCCCATCTACACGACCGCGACCACCGCGGCGAACAATCATGTCACCGACAACTACATACATGACCTCATGCAGCAGATGACCGACGGCGGCTGCATGTACACCCTGTCAGCGTCACCGGGCAGCACCTTTGAACGCAACTACTGCCACAGCAACAACGGTTGGTTCGGCTTCTACCACGACGAGGGCTCCCGGAAATTCACGGACACCAACAACGTCTTCCGGAACACCGGCGAATGGGGCCATGAGAACAGCAGTGCGACCAACAACACCGGCGCCCTGACCCTGACAGACAACTGGACGAGCAACAGTTCCGCGAACATCACCAACACCAACGGCCGCGGTGACGTAGTCAGCGGCACCGTCGTCGTCAGCGACGGCAACTGGCCGTCGGCCGCCAAGACGGTCATGAACAACGCCGGTATCCAGCCCCTGTACCGTCCGCTGACCACCGACCCCGTCAGCTCCCCCTACAGCGCCTACTCCTCCACCCCAGCCGACACCGGCCAGAGCGGCGGCCACTTCACGATCACCGATGCGGGCGAGGACATCTGGGGTGCCGGCGGACAGCACGAAGACGAGTACGGCACCGTCTTCCGAAACGGGGCAGCTGTCGACGGCACGTCGGTGACCGCCCGGGTCGACAGCCTGGACAAGACCAGCGGCTGGGCCAAGGCCGGCGTCGTCCTGCGCAACGACCTCACGGACGACGGCTCCTCCGCCGGATACGCGGCTGTGGTGGTGACCCCGAACAACGGCGTCAGCTTCCAGCGGGACTCCGACGCCGACGGCTACCTCGACCGGCTCACGTCCACCGCTGCCACCGTCAAGGCACCGGTCTGGTTGAGGCTCACCCGCACTGCCACCCAGGTGTCCGCCTACTACTCCACCGATGGATCCACCTTCACTCAGGTCGGCTCGAAGGTGACCCTGCCGTCCATGGCGACCACCCAGGATGCCGGTGTCATCCACACAGCCCACAGCACCACCCCCGGCGGCGCGACATTCAGCAACCTGCGCATCGTCACCTCTCCCTACAAGGCATACAGTTCGATTCCGGCCGCCGTCAGCCAAAGCGGCGGAGTGACCTCCCTGACCAGCGCGGGCATCGATATATGGCACTCCGGCACGGCATACGACGACGAGTATTCCGCCGCCTACCGGACGGGGGCCGCCGGCACGTCCTCGACCGTCACCGTCCGCGTCGCCCGTCAGGACAAGACCAACAGCTGGGCCAAGGCCGGCCTGATGCTGCGAAACAACATCGCCTCCGCCGGCTCGTCCACCGGGTACCTCGTCCTCGCCACCACCCCCGGCAACGGAATCGCCCTGTCGTCGGACTCCAACGGTGACGGCTACCTCGACACCAACACCATCAAGACCGGAAGCGCCACCGTCGCCCCGGTCTGGCTCCGCCTGGTCAGGAGCGGCACGTCGGTCACCGGCTCCTACTCCGCCGACGGCACCACCTGGACCACTGTCGGCACTACGACACTGACCGGGGCGAACAGCACCCTGGACGCGGGCATGTTCTCCACGGCCCACGCCGGAAGTATCGGCACCGCGACCTTCAACCAGTTCTCCGTCAGCTGACGAAGCGGTTCGGGTCACGATCTCCGAAATGAGCTCCGCGTGCCGGCGACCGGGACCGCAAACTCATCCTCGACCCGCTCGCCGCCGCCGGAATCAGCCCGGAGCAGGTGACCGACGTGGTCTTCAGCCACCACCACCCCGACCACACCCTCAACGCAGCCCTCTTCCCCCACGCACGCGCCCACGACGTCTGGGCCACCTACCACAACAACCTCTGGTACGACCGACCCGCCGACGGGTACCGGCTCTCCCCCTCGATCCGCCTGATCGAAACACCCGGCCACACCCCCAGGACATCTCCACCGTCGCGGAAACCGCCGAAGGGACCGTCGTCCTCACCCACGCCTGGTGGAGCGTCCACGGTCCCGCCGAAGATCCCACCTCCGACGACCATGAGGGCCTGCGCGCCTCCCGCCGCAAGATCCTCGCCCTCGAGCCCGCCCTGGTCGTCCCCGGCCACGGCGACCCCTTCATCCCCGACGAGAACACCCCCATCCGACCCGCAGAGGCCCCCGAGACGGCTTCGGTACGCCGTCGTCGTCCGGCCAGCACCCGGGTTTCGGTAGCCCGTTGCCGACTTCACGGCTCTTGAAGACGCGTTCGAGGATCTCGAGGAGAAGCTATGCGGGCCCGGTTGCGCGACCTCGCCACCGGCACATGACGTACGGCACCCAGCCAGTACATGGGCTGGGTGCCGTACAAGAAGCAGCGCCCCAAAGCCAGAACCGAAAGCATGGAGCCTTGTCTCGGCCCGGTTCGATGACGCTGCCCGCAGCGGCCGGTGCCTGCGGCGGGTCGGAGGCAATCGAGGTCAGGCAGGAAACCGAGGGACCTACGTTGATCGCCTGGGCCTCCTCCGCCGGGAAGGCAACGGCTGCGAAGACGCCGCACACGACCTGACGGAGGCCTCCACCTCCCTAGTCGCTCCAGATCACCCCGCCGCGGTGGCTGCCGGAGAAGGGGTGGGGCACCGGGCTGGTGCCAGACGACGTCCTCGGTAAGAATGCTGCCTGCCGGGGCCTTATACTTACCGCCGGTAACAGTCGCCTCAACACAACCACCGAGGACGTGTGGCGTGCCACAGTTTCCGGCCTTCGACGTCATGACGGCGACCTGTCCGTCCCGTACCTCGCTCGCCCGCATTGCCAACAAGTGGACGGCCATGGTGGTCATCGCGCTCAGCGCAGGTCCCATGCGCTTCCGCGACCTGCGCACCGGCGTCGACGGCATCAGCGCCAAGGTCCTCACCGAGACGCTCCGGGACCTGGAACGCGACGGAATCGTCACCCGTCACGTGTACGCCGAGGTCCCGCCCCGGGTCGAGTACGAGTTGACCGCACTGGGGCGCACCTTGTATGTCCCGCTTCAGGCACTGGGCCTCTGGGCCGAGGAACACTTCAGCGAGGTACTCGCGGCACGCGAGAGCTACGACGCCCGCCAGCGACCATGACTCGTCAGGCGCGACTTTCGCCTGGGAAGGATGCGGACGGCCTACTCCCCCCAGAAGGCGTCCTCGGCCATCTGGTCGCCGGAGAACAGCCACATCTCGACGATCTTGCCGTCTCTGAGGCGCAGAACATCCACGCCGTCCATGCTCATGGACGCGCCCTCGCGCCGGCCGGCGAAGTGAATGGAGGCGGCCACCGTGTCGCCGTTACCCATGAGAGCGTGGATCGTGTCGATGGCGAAGGAGCCCTGACTGGCCTCCATCATCCCGCCGAGCATCGCGAAGACGGCGTCGCGCCCCTTGTGTTCACCGGAGAACCGGTTGGCGCCCGGCTGACGCCAGACGACCTCCTCATCCAGAAGCTCGCCCACCTTGGCCAGGTCACCCGTCTGTACGGCCTGGAAGTACTCACGCGCGATGTCGATGTTCTTGCTGGTCATAGCCACTCGCTCCTTACGCCCCCGACATAGGGGCAGTACGACACACTGTTACAGCGGATGCGAGGCGCGACGTGCGCGACTCGGGTGGATCAAAGACGGCGGTCAGATTTCGGCGGACCCGCCCTCAGGTATTGCCCCAAAAGTCGTCCTCGCCCTGCTGGCCCGCCGAGAAGAGCCAGACCTCCGCGACGCGCTCGCCCTCGATCCGCAGCAGGTCGACGCCGTTCATCTCCATCTCCACGCCGTCACGCTTGGCCGAGAAGTGGACAGGTGCCGCGACCAGCGAGCCGTTCGCCATGGGCTCCATAGTCGGCTCCAGCGCGAATGTTCCGCCGGTGACCGTCATCATGCCGCTGAACATCTCGCCGATGGCAGCCGCACCGCGATGTGTACCGGAGAAGCGGTTGTTGCCCGGCTGGTGCCACACGATGTCATCGGTGAACAAGCCCGTGACGGTGGCGAAGTCCTTGGCGGAGACCGCGTCGGCGTACTGCCGGGCGATCCGCAGCGCGGTGGTGGACCCCATGGTCGACCCCTCTCCTTAGGTGAGTTCGTCCTGCTGCACCTCCATACTCACCATCGGTAACCGGTCACCTCAACGTAACCAATGGGATGACGTGACGTACGCCACACTCCCCTTCAGGGTGTTGCCTGAGAGTAGAGGGCCTGCATGGCACCGGGCCGCCCCTTGCGAGCGCCTGCTTCGGCTTGCCGTCAAGTGCGGGAACGGCCCCAAGTACGCCGCCAGCTCGGCCTTCTCTACGAAGAGTTGCTCGAGATGGGGGCGGTGACCAAGCTCTCACATGGCCGCCGTGTGTCACCTTGTGCACCGCTGTCAGCAGCTATGCAACAGCCGCTGATCAGGCGGTAGTTGTCGCGTCGAACCTGATGTCTCGCAGAACAGCTCCCGCAATGACGCGGAGGAGCCGTCTCCGCACGGCGACGCCGGCCCGATAAGCCTGAAGAGAGGCTCTGCTCTGCCGCCGGGATCGAGCCCGCCCGAGAAGGGGCACCTCTCCTCAGGCGGTCTCGTCATGCGGTCTGCCCGGGCTGGGTACGGCGGGCGTAGGCGCGGGCGGCGCGGGCGCGGTCGCCGCAGCGAGTGGAGCACCACTGGCGGCGACCCTGGCGGAGCAGGTAGCGGTTACAGGGAGGGGAGCCGCAGGCGGTGAGGCGCTCGGCGTCGAGGGAGGTGAGCAGATCGGCAGCGTCGGCGGCGAGGGTGGCCAGGGCGTGGTCGACGATCTGGGTGGTGGGGTGGGGGGCGGCGCGGTAGGGGCCGGTTTTTTCGTCCCACTGCAACAGCGGGGCTGTGGGGACGCGAGTCATCGCGTCATTGATGGCCGTGACAGCGGCCGGAAGGGCGGGAAACCCAGCGGCGCGGGCGGCGAACAGCGACCTGATCTGTTCGCGCATCGAGCGCAACTGTGACGCACACATTTCCAGCATGCCCGCGTCGACCGGTGCGAGACCCCGCTCCGTCAGCCACCGGTTGGCCTGCGCAGGAGTGCCCAAGCGATCAACCGTATGCCCACCGGCCATCGCGACCGCGCTGTTGGCAAGAGCGAGGGAAAGGTGCTCTTCCTCTCCCTGTGCGGGCGGCAGGGCAGGCTCTTCGATCACGGACTCCTCCATACCCCTCATGGTACGGCTTGCACGCTTCCGTGAGAAACCGCTACGGTCGCCTCACGGTTCAAGCGATATCTATCCGTGAGGTGTTTTCTTCGTGCCTTCTCTCTCTTCCGTGACCGACCAGTTCGCGGTCCGCGTCTTCGGCGGCCCGACCGCGCTCTTCGAGTACGGCGGCCTGCGTTTCCTGACCGACCCGACCTTCGACGGTCCCGGCGACTTCCAGGCGCCCGCCGTGATCCTGACCAAGACCGCGCCTTCCGCCGGCGCGCCCGCCGACCTCGGCCCCATCGACGTGGTGCTCCTCTCCCACGACGAACACGCCGACAACCTGGACGCTTCCGGCCGGGCCCTGCTTGCCGACGTACCCCTCACCCTCACCACGCCCGGGGGCGGCCAGCGTCTCGGTGCGAAGGCCACGGGCCTGGCCGACTGGCAGTCCGTCGACCTCGACCGCCCCGACGGAGGCACGGTCACCGTCACGGGCGTCCCCGCCATCCACGGCCCGGGCCCGCGCGAGGAGGTCGAGCCGATCTGCGGTGAGGTCGTCGGCTTCGTCCTGACTGGGGAAGGTCTGCCCACGGTCTACGTCAGCGGCGACAACGCCTCCCTCGACGCGGTCAAGGAGATCGCCGAACGCTTCGCCCTGGTGGACACTGCCATCCTCTTCGCAGGAGCCCCTCGCTTCGCCGAAGTCTTCGACGGAAAGGTGATCGTCCTCGACAGTGCCATGGCGGCCGAAGCTGCCCAACTCCTCGGCGCCCGCCGTGTGGTGCCCGTCCACTACGACAGCTGGGCCCACTTCACCGAAGGCCGTGACGAGCTGGAAGCCGCGTTCACCGCCGCCGGTCTGGCCGACCGCCTGGACTGGGGCCAGCGCCCCTGAGCCGGCCGGCAAAGACCACTACGGCGCCCACGGCTCGCTTCCCGGAGTCTGATCTTCGGGAACAGTGAAACAGGCATCAGCGCTGAGCACATGGTCCTGAGCGCGGAGCGGGCCCCGGCGTGCTGCCGGGGCCCGCCCGAGGCCCGCCGCGAGCGATCCTTTTTCCGGGACGCCCGGTTACTTTCTGCTGCTCTTTCTGCAACCCACCCGCGCTCCGGCCCGCCGGGTGCCTCGTCCGCCACGCCTCCTGCGGATTTGTCCATGGAGCCACGATGCCCCGTCACCGTGCGGGAGCCGGTGACCGACCTGGCCACCTGCGCTCCGCTCGATGAGTAAGTCCCCATGCTGGCGAGGGACCTTCGAGCGGCAGGCGCCCGTCGGTACGCCCCCCGCGTCCCCGAAAGCAGGGGCGGAGTACCTGCTCCGCATAACGGCCGACTGGTGGGCACAGTCGCGATGCGGCCCTGCGGAGGGGATCTAGGGGGCGGCGATGACCCAGGCCCAACTGCGTCATCTGCTTCCGCGCTCGGCCAGGCCGGCGTCGATCAACCACTGGTTCGCGGTCCGGGGATAACGCCCAGCAACTACTGGTCGGATCACTCGGGCGGGCGGGGCTCTACCCGATCCCGGCTCAGGAAGCGGCCCCGGCGGCCGGTGTCAAGGACCGCCGGGGCGTTGCCGCCGCCCGGGCACTCGGGGGGATCGGACTCCGGGCGGCAGTTCAGGGGGCGCCGCCCATCATCACGGTCCGTAATCAGTTACCTCAAGGTAACCAATGGGACGGTGTGACACACACCACACTTATTTGGAATTACTCGGAAAGATTCACAGACTGTCGACCTCATAACGGGAACGGATCCCCCTGTTCACAGCAGTTCCCACACGGCGTGCACATCTTCCACTCGTCTTCCATAATTTCAGCGCGAAGCCACCCATCGGCCTTTTACATCGCGCTACCTATCCCCTGATATAACGAGGTGTCTCAATGCGCTCGGGGGGAATCCGGCGTGAGAGTGAAAGAAAGAACGACCAATGCCTATAGCTGGACATCCACTCCGCAGAACCATTCTCACCGGGGGGTTGGCAGCCACCGCTGCTGTCCTCTCCGGCTGTTCCTCGAAGACGGAGGCAAAGGAAACAGGCAAGGCGGCAAACGCAGCGGCAACGGCCACCCCGCCGACTGCGGGGGCCCGCCCGTCCTCCCCGTGGGGTGCATTCTCACGGCTGATGGACGGCAACAAGCGCTGGCAGGAGGGCGACCTCAAGCATCCCGACCGGGACCCCGAGCGGCGGGAATTCGTGGCTGCGGAGCAGGATCCTTTCGGAGTGATCCTTTCGTGCATCGATTCCCGGGTACCGCCGGAACTGCTCTTCGACACCGGACTCGGCGATCTGTTCGTGATGCGCACCGGCGGCCAGGTCGTCGACTCGGTGGTCACCGGTTCCGTCGAGTACGGGCCCATGACCTCCGGAACTCCCCTGATCGTCGTCCTCGGCCACCAGCGCTGTGGTGCCGTCAAGGCGTCGTACGAGGCCATGCGCGACGGAAAGAAGCTCCCCGGCAACCTCCAGTCGATCGCCGACGCGCTGCGCCCGGCGTACAAGGAGACCGTCAAGGAAAAGCATGACGACCCGGTGGATGCCATGACCCGAATCCACGTCAAGCAGACCTCGGCCGCCCTGCGGTCCAACAGGGATCTCGGCCCGCTCGTGAAGAAGGGGTCCCTGGCGGTGGTCAGCGCCTATTACTCGCTCGACTCCGGTCGGGTGGAAGTGCTCACCGGAGCGCCTTCCGCGTGACCTGATGTTCGTTCGACCGACTCCGCCGGGGCATTCGCACCACGTCGAAATTTCGGCGGAGTCGGTTGATCCGGATTTCTTCACCATCGCGCTCCCGGATATGCAATACGTTCACCAGTGAGACGTCGAGCCTGTCCGCTCGGAGACCCCGCTCACGCAGAGCCATCGTCGAGCGTTCCATGACCTCCGCCACCGAACCCAGCGCGGAGATCCCGACCACGAGATTCCGCTGTCGGAAGTACTCAGTGATCGGCGAGGTAACACGGTCGAACACCTCAGGCCGCTTGCGAACCGTTTCCTCGGTGTCGTCCTGTCACTGCTACAGGTCGCCGCCGCACACGTCGCACAGCCCGGGCTCATGCGGCGCGTTGTACATCATGTGACTCCTCCCTCTCATGCATGAGGGGGCTTTACGCCTGCGCCCGCCTGCCTGGTTCCGTACCGTGACGGATGTTCTCCCGGAACAGGTCTCCCCTGGAGATGTGCGGCAGTTGGCCGTGATCAGGCATGCGTGGCCCTGATCTCGTCGGTGAGCTGCGGTACGACGTCGAAGAGGTCACCGACGACGCCGCTTGCGGTCGCGGTGCGCGGACACGTGGACCCGGGTGGCGCACTGGCGTGAGCAGTATGCGCGACGGCCGTTGCGGGAGGTGTCGACGAAGACGGCGCGGCAGTCTGGTGCCGAGCACCTCCCCAGACGGCAAGGATCCGTCTCGGTGAGGACCAGGGCGAGTCCGGCCGCGGTGGCGGCCCGCACGCGCGTGACGACGTCGGCGTTCTCGTCGGCGTAGTGCAGGTGCGGCGGCTGGCCGTCGTGTGTGGACACGTACGGGCGGGCCGCCGCTTCGGTCAGCAGCCGGTTGACGGCACCGACCTGCTCCGGCTTGGTGGGGGCCGCGAACGCCTCCCACAGGCGCGGGCGCCAGGCCAGCAGCTGTTGCAGCTGCTGGGCGGTCAGATCGGGGCGTGCCACCCAGTGCTCGGCCAGCAGCGTCTCGACCGTGCGGGCATCGGACCCGTCGTCGAGGTTGGCCAGGGCCGCCGCCAGCAGGGCCGCATTGCCGCCGTAAGCGTTGAAATGCATTTACTCATTGCATCACGCTCGCGGCATGACTCCATGCCTCTTCCTCACCTTGTCGAAGCACTCGACCTCCCTGGGCTGGGTGCGCTACCAGCGTTGCGCGTGCGGCCGCCGCCGCGTGCTGCTGGCCGGGGACCTCCTCAAGGACGGGCCTGCGCCGCCACGCGAACCGTCACCTGAAGAGCCGGTGAGGGCGGTCGGGCGGGCAGCCGGGGGCGGTGAGCCGGCGTGCTAGGGCTCAGCTGGGCCCAGCTGGGCTCCTTCGTCGCGCTGTGCCTTGTCCTTGCCGCGACTCCGGGCGCCAATCTCACGGTCGTGCTCGGCTGCGCGCGACAGGGCGGTCAGCGTGCCGCGGTCGCCGCCACGGTCGGCTTGACGCTCGGCAAAGTCCTTTGGGCAGCGGGCTCCGTCCTCGGGCTCGCCACGCTGCTGGCGACCTCGCGCGCGGCATACGACGTACTCCGGCTCGCGGGCGCGGCGTACCTGATATGGCTGGGCGTGCAGGCCCTGCGCTCGGCCCGGCGCCGGCCGACGGTCCAGCGGCCCGACAGGCTCGTGCCCGAGCTGTCCGCACTCGGCGGGTTCCGCCGCGGTCTCATCGGCGACGTGCTCAACCCCAAGGTGGGGATCTTCTACACCACCGTGTTCCCCCAGTTCATCGGGCCGGACGATGCGGTCGTCCCGGCGGCCACTGCACTGCTCGCCGCGCACACCGCGGTACTCATGACGTGGTATCCGGGAATGAGTTATCTGCTGACCCGGGTGGGCCGCCGACTCGCGAGCCCCGGACTCTCGGCAGTGCTCGACAGGGTCATGGGCTCCGCACTCATCGGGCTCGGCATCCGACTGGCGATCGTTCCACTCTGAATCGATGGCGATCTGGGGACGCCGCTCGGCAACACAGGCCCGCGCCATCGGACAGATCACCGCCTCCACCCCGTGTGTCGACAGTTCCGCTATCGGTGTGACCAGTGCGCTCCGGACACATGGCCTCACCTGAACGCTGCCGAAGGCGGGGCGACGCAGGCGCCGGGCACCTCATGGGAGCTCGGCGCCTGGCCTGGATGCGGGGTCTTACCCACCGCGTGCGAAGGCGGTCAGGCGATCACAGCCCGATGTCGGCCAGCCACTGGCTCGTGGTCCGAGGGGTGACGTCCAGCAGCTTCTGGGCGGAGGTCTCCGGCGCGATCGAGCGGCCCGGCATGGCACTCATCGCCTGGTAGGCGCCAGCGACATCAGCGGCTGCGCCCTCCCCGATCAGGGGTGCGACCGAGGCACGCATCTCCTCGGGGGTGATCGGCTCGAAGACCACGTCCCGCCCGAGCCGGGCGCCGAACGCCTCGGCCAGGTCCGGCCCCGTGATCGCCGGGTACTGTCCGACGGAGACCACACCGGTGACGTCCGGGCGCTCGAACAGGGCGACGGCGGCGTCGGCGATGTCCAGGTGGGACGCCCAGGAGACGGGGAAGTCGGCCCGGATCGGGTAAGGCAGCACACCGCGCTCCCGGACCGAGTCGATGACGTAGGGCATGAGCAGGTTCTCCAGGTACAGCTCGGGCGCGATCACCGCGTGGGACACGCCGCTGTCGGCCAGGCCGGCCGCCAACGTCGCGGCGGCACCACCGATGGCGGGATCGATCGGGAAACCGCTGGTGGAGAACACCACGCGGGCCGGCCGGGCCGCGCGGACGGCGGTGAGGATGTTGCCCGCGAAGATCTGGCGGTCCTCTTCCGCGGTCACCGGCAGGTGGACGAACACTCCGTCGGCACCACGGTAGGCGTCGGTCAGGTCAGCGGCGGAGGAGTAGGCGGCGGCCACCACGCTCGCACCGTCCACGACGGCGTGGCGGTGTCGCCCGGTTCCTCACCCTCCTCAACGGCCCCTGGGCCACTCTGATCGTGCGCGAACTCCTGCAAGGCCCCCACCGCTTCACCGCACTGCGCGAGGCCCTGCCCGGCATCAGCCCTCACACCCTGACCAGCCGACTGCGCCAGTTCGAGACCCACGGCATCGTCACCCGCACCACCTACGCGGAGATCCCCCCACGCGTCGAATACCAGCTCACCCCTCTCGGCGAGGAGCTGCGCGACGTCCTCGAGGCCATGGCCACCGGGGCTCAGGCGGTCCCGACCCCGAGCCCGATGTCACGGTGTGACCCACGAGCCACAGGCCTCGCCACATGAAGGGGACTCGGCTTTGTGGGAACCGGCTCGCCGAGCACCGTCTGCCGCTCAGACTCGTTCGCCGTCGTGCGGAACGCCGATGAGCACGAAGGCCATCGTGGCCGGTCGGTCGCCATGGTTGCGCCAGGCGTGGCGGGTCCCGTTCTGGATCACGATGTCCCCTGCCGAGAGCCGGGTGCGGTGGCCGTCGTCGAGTTCGAGGACGATCTCGCCCTGCAGCACGATGCCGTAGTCGACAGTCGGCGTGGTGTGCATGCCGTCGGGCTCGATGAGTTCCGCGATGCCGGGCGAGTCGGCCCGCTGCTCCCGGTCGAAGGCAACAGGGTCGAAGGCCGGGTCGGCCATCGCGGTGTCCGGTGGGAAGGTCAGCACGATGAACCGTGTGCCGCCTGGGGCCGGGAGCAGGCTGGTCACCTTCGGCGTGGGGTCCTCCCCCGCCCGGCTGACCGGTTCGCCGGGGTCGGTGGCCCACGGCAGGCGGGACACCCAGCCCGGCAGGCTGCTGAATTCGCGGCTGCGCGGGACGGGGCCGTCACTGACGACGACCGACCTTCCGTCCTCGTCGTGGCCGGTGACGACTCTGCGCATGTGTCTCTCCTCGGTCGGGTCCGCCGGATGCGTCGAAACCGTCGGTCAATCGGGCCGGTCGGTGCCGGACTCGATCAGGGTCGTCAGCGCGGTGGTCCAGGCGTCCAGCACGTCCTCCACCGTCGGGGCCGGTGCCCGGAGCAGGGCGGATGCCACCGTGCGGACGAACAGCCGGTGCCGGTCCTCCGTCAGGTACTCCACCGGGGACTTGCCGTCCACGCGCGCGAGCAGCAGCGCGGGCAACAGGGAGGCGGCTCGTGCCTCGACGGCAGGCCGGGGCTCCCAGTCGACGCACCGGACGTATGCCTCGGCCAACGTGCGGGCGGACCGCAGGAGGCCGGTTCGGTGCCCGGCCAGCACCAGGCTCTTGAGGAGCAGATGGTTGACGCAGAAGGCGAGGTCGAAGGCCGGGTCTCCGTACCAGGCGCACTCGGCGTCCAGCAGCACGGGTCCCGACGGGCCGACGAGGATGTTCTTGGGGCTGACGTCACCGTGGACCAGGGCCAGGTGGGTGGCGGCCGTGCGCTCGGCGAGGCTGTGCAGGATGTCGCTCAGGGCCGGGTGGGCGGCCGCGGTGGCGAGCAGGTACGGCTCGATGCGCAGTGCGTGGAAGTTGTCGTCGGTGGCGAACTCGGCGGCCAGGGACGCGTCGCCCGCGCTCGCCGCGTGCAGCATGCCGAGTGCCTCTCCGACGGCCGCCGCGGTCGTCACGTCCACCTCGCCGTGGAGCAGTTGCGCCTTCCACATCGGGTACCGCTCAGGGGGCAGATACGCCATGGCGAAGAGGCCGGCTCCGGGGTCGTGGGCCAGGAGTTCCGGCACGGTCTTCGGTCGGTGCCGGGACGCGAACCGCATCCACGCCCACTCGTAGGCGTTGCGCGACACCGGTGCCTGCCAGTCGGCGGCCACTTTGAGCCGGGCCAGGGCCCGCTTGACGCAGAGGGAGCGTCCCGGCAGGTCCACCCGCCACAGGTCGGAGGAGACACCGCCGGCGAGCGGGGTCCAGCGTGCGCTCTCACCAGGGCGGGCGAGTTCATGGGCGGTCAGAAAGCCTGACAGCGCGGGGTCAGGACATGCCTGCACGGAGGCGGGACTCATCGCCGCTCACCCGCACCGGCGGTCAGGCCACGGGGGCTGTTGCAGGCGTGGGCCGGCGGCTCGCCCGCCAGGATCCGTACGACTTCTTCGGCTGCGCGGCGGCGCAGCTCCGTCACCGAGGCGTCGGAGGAGAAGGCGACGTGGGGGGTGATCAGCGCGCCCGGCTGGTCCAGCAGCGCTGCGGGCACGTGCGGTTCTGACTCCAGTACGTCGAACGCGGCTGAGTCGAGGTGCCCGCTGTCGAGCGCCTTGACGACCGCGTCGGTGTCCACCAGAGGGCCCCTGCTGACGTTGACCAGCAGGCCGCCCGGCTTCATGAGCGCCAGCTGCTCGGCGCCGATGATGTGGTGCGTGCCGCGGGTGAGCGGCACGTGGAGGATCACCACGTCACTGCGGCGCAGCAGTTCCTCCAGGCCCGCCAGCTCCACCCCGGGGGCGTCCTTCGGCGGGAAGGGATCGTGGGCCAGGATTCGGCAGCCGAACGCGCCGAGCTTGGCCGCGGTCGCCCGTCCGATGCGTCCGTAGCCGACGATGCCGCAGGTCAGCGTGGACAACCGGCGCAGCCGGGCGCTCGCGGGGTTCCATCGTCCGGCCCTGATCTCGCGGTCGAACACCGCCAGGCCCCGCGTCCAGGCGAGCACCATGCCGACGGCGTGGTCGGAGACCTCCTCGACGCAGTAGTCCGGAACGTTGGTGACCCACGCCCCCCGCTCGGTGGCGGCTTCCACTGCGATGTTGTCCAGGCCGACGCCGAGTCTGGCCACGACGCGCAGGTCGGGTGCGGCCCCGATCGCGGTGGCGGAGACGGGGGCCCAGCAGGTGAGGATTCCGGCGGGCCGGTGCTCGGCGACCAGTTCCTCGATCGCCTCGGCGGAGGCGGGTTCGGCGGCGCCGGTCACCAGGGTGTGGCCCGCCTTCTCGATGACCGATCGCTCGACGGAGTCGTCGGGCCAGGCGTAGTCGGTGAGCAGCACGGTGCCCAGGCGGCTCGGTGAAGTCATGGCAGGTCGTCCTCGCAGAAATCGTACGGCCGCGGCGGGCGGCGAGCGTCAGGCCCGGTCGCGCCCGGTGATCGGTGTGATCGCCACCCGCGAGTGGCCGGCAGCCTGTCCGACGGGACTGCCGGCCACCACGGGTGGAGCGGAGAGGGGATTAAGTCGCTGAACTCGGTTCGGCGCCGGCGCTCGCCGACTTGTGGTCGGTCCGGGCGTCGCGGTACGTCCCTGGAACGGGTCACGAGAAGCCGGGGCACGTCGCATCACTCTGTCATAGCCACGCGATGCTAACGATAGCACCAAGGGCTTGTGGGACGTCAAGGTTTCGGCATGTGCTCCTGGGACGACATCCCTCCGGCGGGCCTCTGCCACAGCCCGAATGCCGATACTCCTGGTGAAAGCGAACACCGGCGAAGAAATCCTCTCCTCACATCTTGACGCGCCGGGTGCTTGCCTTCATGGTTTCTGCCAGCGCCGACCGTGTGACCACCAAGTGTCCGCACGATGTCCGGCTGTCGAAGACGCCATAGCCACGGACGTCCCCGACGGGCGAAGTCGGGCTGAATTCCGCTGACGGTGTCCGACCGCGCGGCAGCCCACCGCCCCCGATCCGCCGGTTGTCGGCAGCATTTCGCCCTCACCGGCACGAGTCCGTGTTCCGCTCACCGCTTCTCGTCACCGCCCGTACGCGCCCCGTACCGGTGGTAGCTCCGCCGCGGCACGCCGCGGCCCATTCCCTCTCAGGAGCCGCTATGACTCACGCAGCGCAAGTCGACACCAGTGCAGTGCCCGTCGGCGACGCACAGGAAAGCAGCCGTCCCCCCATTTCCCGCGTCATGATCGGGGTCGGCTTCCTTCTGGTGGTCCTTTCCTACATGGTCAACGCGATGGACCGCCAGGTCTTTCCCCCGCTGCTGCCCGCCATCCGCGCGGAGTACGGGTTCTCCCTCGAGCAAGGCGGGCTGCTGGCGACGAACTTCACTCTCGGCATGGCCCTGGCGGGCCTGCCCGCCGGCTACCTGCTGGACCGCTTCCGCCGCAAGACCGTGCTGCTGGCCAGCATCGTGATCTACTCCCTGGGCACGATGGCCACCCCGCTGGCGACCGGATTCGCCGACATGACCCTGTACCGGGTCGTCTCCGGCTTCGGCGAGGGCATGCAGTCCGCCGCCATCTTCGCGGCGATCGGTGCCTTCTTCGCTCACCGCCGCGGCCTCGCCTTCGGCATCATCGGGGTGGGCTACTCCCTCGGCGTGTTCATCGCCCCGCTCATCGGCGTCCGCCTGATGAACGCGCACGGCACCTGGCACTCGCCCTTCTATCTCTTCGGCGCGGCCGGGCTGCTGATCGCCGCCGCCTCCCTGTTCCTCGTTAAGGCCGGTCTGACCGAGCACTCCGTGGAGAAGACCGTCTCGACCAGGACCTACGAGTACATGCCGACCTCCCCCTACAACCGCAACACCATCGCGCTGGTCGTCCACTCGATCGTCAGCGGTGTGGCCATCTACGGGTTCCTCGGCCTCTACCCGACGTACCTCATCACCTCGCTGCACTACACCCCCGAACAGGCCGCACTGGCCATGAGCCTCCTCGGCTTCGGGGGCATGACGGCCCTCTTCGGCGGCTGGATCGGTGACCGCGTCAACCAGCGCACCCTGCTGATCGTGAGCCTGCTGGCCGTCTCCGCCGTCAGCGTGTGCATCTACACGACGCAAGCCGGAGTCGGCCTGCAGTGCGTGTTCGCCTTCCTCATGGGCGCCTTCGGCCTCGGCTTCATCTACCCGAACACCAACAGCGCGATGCAGCGGGCCGTCCGTCCCGCGCAGATCGGACGCGCCTCCGGCCTCTTCGTCACCAGCTACTACGGAACAGCAGCTTTCTCAGGCCTGTTCTTCGCCGCCCTGGTGGACTCCTTCGGCTGGAGCCGGGCCGGGTTGCTGCAGGTCACGGCCCTGCCGTTGGTGGGCGTCGCCGCCCTGGCCTTCGTCCGCACCTCACTGTTCAACAACGCGGTCCGCTGACGGGCCGGCCCCCCTGCCACCGGAAAACCCGTGTCGCACCAGCCGATCGGCTGGTGCGACACGGGTTTTCCGGTGGCAGGGCGAGGTACCTGCGCCGACACGCCACAGGGCCTGTTCCACCACCGAACGGTGGAACAGGCCCTGGCGAGCGGTCACCTGGTGGGCATCCGCGGTTCAGCGGCTCTCGGCCACGACCGGGTTGCGCAGGACGCCGATGCCTTCGATCTCCACCTCGACCTCGTCTCCGGGACGGATCGGCCCGACACCGGACGGCGTTCCGGTCATGATCGCGTCTCCGGGCAGCAGCGTCAGGTAGCGGCTCAGATAGGCGACGAGGTCGGGCACGGCAAGCAGCAGGTCGGCCGTGCTCGCCGACTGCGCTACGGCGCCGTTCACCCGGGTCGTCAGCGACAGATCCGAGAGGTCGAGTCCGGTGGCGATGACCGGCCCGAGAGGAGCGAACGTGTCCTGCCCCTTCCCGATGAGCAGCGTCCCGAACGCGCTTTCCCTGCGCTGGACGATACGGTCGCTGACGTCATTGCCGCATGTGTAGCCGAGGATGTACTCATGGGCCTCGGAAGCCTTCACATGGCGGGCTTCCTTTCCGATGACGGCCACCAACTCACCTTCGAAATGAATGAGTTCACCGTCCGCCGGATAGACGATGGCATCGCCGGGCCCGACGACAGCGGTGCTCGGCTTCATGAAGCACACGGGAACTTCCGGGACGTCCCGATCGGTTTCGTCGACGTGTGCGGCGTAGTTGTAGGCGAACCCGAAGATCCGCGGCCTTTCGAGTGGCGGGAGAACGACCACGTCACCGACTTCGTCGACCTCCCCCGTGGGGGACATCCCGGTAAAGGGATCACCTTCGCATCTCACGATCCTGGTGTCCCCGTCTTCGAATTCCCCGTAGTGACGCACACCGTCGACGGCGTACCTGACGATCCTCACGGAAACCTCCGCAACTAGGCAGCCGCGGGCGGCTGCAAGGGCCCCTCCAGTAGTGCTAACGTTAGCATAAAGCAGTGATCAACTCCGATGCCCCCCGTCTTCCGACCGCTGGAGCGCGATGGGATTGCTATCGTTGGCACGCGGAAGGCAATGGCAGCGGACCAGTCGCCTGAGGGAGTCGCTTACGTGATCACGACCAGGGACATCGCCGAACGCCTCGGGGTTTCCGTCTCGACGGTCGGCCGGGCGCTCTCCGACGATCCCCGCATCAGCGAGGAGACCAAGTTCCGGGTCCGCCAGGCCGCGTCCGAGATGGGTTACGTGGGGAACCGTGCGGCGCGGATGATGCGGGGAGCGTCGAGCAACGTGGTCGCGTTGGTGATCCCGGACATCCGCAACAGCTTCTACTCGACCATCGCGCATCAGCTGTCGAAGAACATGCAGGCCGAGGGCTTCCAGCTGATGCTCTCGGAGACCGACGACGACCGGATGGTGGAGCTGCGCCACCTGCGGGAACTGTCCGCCAACCGTGTCGCGGGCGTCATCATCGTGCCCACCGCACGCCCGCACGGCGACTCCGTCAAGCTTCTGCGCACCCTGCCGCACCTGCAACTACTCCGCCGTCACCCCGCCCTCGGCTCCCAGTGGTTCGGCGTGGACGACCACGAGGCCCTGCGTCAGGCCACCGCCCACCTGGTGGAGCTGGGCCACACTCGCATCGCCTATATGGGCGGCCCCGAGGAACTGCCCACCGGCGCCGAGCGGCTGCGCGGATTCCGCAGCGCCCTGCGCGAAGGCGGCCTGCCGGACGACGCGGGGCGCACAGAGCTGTGGCCCCCCTCGTCCGTGGATCACGGCCGCCGGGCGACGCGCCGGCTGCTGGACGGCCCGGACGCGCCCACGGCACTCGTCCTGGGATCGACTCAGCTCACCCTGGGTGTGCTGGAGGAGTTGTCCGAACAGGGCGTGAAAGTGCCCGGGGAGCTGTCCGTGGTCGGGTTCGGGGACGAACCGGGTTTCTCCTGGTGGGGGCCTGGGCTCACCACGACCGGTCTGCCGATCCAGGAGATGGCCACCGGCTGCGCGCTGTGGCTGATGCGCCGCCTCAAGACCAAGCCGGACAACGACGGGCCGTACACGTCGGTCTCTTTCGGGTCGCTCGTCCTGCGCGGCAGCACGGCACCCCCTGGCGCGGCGACGACGACCTCCGGGCGCGGCTGAGGCACTGCCTCGCTCGGGCCCCCGATTCATGGAGTGGCTGCGCTGCCGGGCCCTCGGTTCGGGGGCGGGGCCCCACCCGGCTCGCCCGGTCCATGAACCGGACTCCCACCCGGCCCCTCGGTCCGCGGCAAGCGGGCACGCACGACGCGAAGGGCGCCCGGAGCGCGTCGCTCCGGGCGCCCTTCGCGTCACCGGTCACTTCGGTCAAGCCGGTTCACGTCAGTACGTCATCAGTACGTTCCGCCACGCAACCCGCGCATGACGCCGGCGGTACGGGCGAGTTCGTCGAGCACCTGCTCGGCGGCGGTCTCGTGTATCTTGCCGGGCCGGAAGACGCCGTCCGCGACGACTTCGTTGACGAACGGAATGCTCACGGTCGGGCCGATCGGCAGCATCCTGAGGTTCGCCACCACCTGCTTGGCCATCTGCACCGCCCGGGTGCCCGCCGATACCCCTCCATAGCTGACGAACGCGGCCGGCTTGTGCTGCCACTCCACGACGAGGTAGTCCCAAGCGTTTTTCAGCGGGGCCGGGAAGCCGCCGTTGTACTCCGGGGTGACGAAGACGAACGCGTCCGACGCGTCCACGATCCGGCTCCACTCCACCGTGTGGCTCTTGGTGTACTGCCGCAGCGCGGGCGGGTTCGGCTCGTCGTAGAAGGGCAGAGCCAGTTCGCGCAGGTCGACGAGGTGCGACTCGAACCCGTCGTATTCCGCGGCCCTGGCGGTGAACCAGTCAGCGACGGATCTGCCCACACGTCCGGGACGTGTGCTGGCGACAACTGTGGTGAGGGTCATCGGCGTTGCCGAGGGCTCGGATGCCATAGGGGGCTCTCTTTCGATGTCGGCAACGATCGGGGCCGGCGGACCCGCGCCCGCCTGTGCTGTCCGTCCGTCCAGGAGGAGTGCGGGTCCGCCGGAGCATCTGTTGCCGGGGGGCGACCAGATTGTGCGAACGATAGCATTCCCTCCAAGGCGCACCAACGCCGCAAGAACGATCAACGACCACACTGAGCCTGAGGCCGCCTGCCCCTTGACAGGACCGCCAGCTCTTCGCAGGATTGCGCTATCGTTAGCATTCATCGGTCGCGATGGTCGGGCAACCCCCGTGATCGCCCTGTGCCCGGATTCCATCGCCGGCCGCGCCGGGACCACGAAGAGAGCTGTACGTCCCTTCTCCCATGCCGACGTCGCGGTACCGGTCCGGGTGTCGCACCGTCGGGTCCGCCCTCTCCCCCGATCCGTCCCGCCACGGCAGGCACGGACGCCGGCACCGGCCCGCGCTCATCGCTCCTCACTCCTCGCTCCTCACTCCGAAAGGTCGCACTGTCATGACAGACACGCGGATCGCCAGGCTCCACGGTCGCAGGGTGTGGGACTCACGCGGCCGGCCGACCGTCGAGGTCGAGGTCCACCTCGCGGACGGCGCGATCGGGCGGGCCATCGCACCCGCGGGGGCCTCGACAGGGCAGGGCGAGGCGCTCGACCTGCGCGACGGCGGCGACCGCTTCGGCGGACTCGACGTCCGGCGCGCGGTGGCGTCGGTCAACCGCGAGATCGCGCCCGCTCTGCTGGACCTCGACGCGGCCGACCAGGAGGCCGTCGACCGCCTTCTGGTCGACTTGGACGGAACCCCCGACCGCGGCCGGCTCGGCGGCAACGCGATCGTGGCCACGTCCATGGCGGTCCTGCACGCCGGCGCCGCTTCGGCGGACGTACCGCTGTGGCAGCACCTGGCGGGCGGGCGGCCGGTCCGCATCCCGCTGCCGGAGATCCAGATCTTCGGCGGCGGCGCCCATGCTGACCGCCGCGTCGACGTCCAGGACTTCATGGTGGTCTGCCCCGCGGCGAGGAGCTTCTCCGAGGCACTGGACTGGACGGCGGAGATCTACCGGGCGGCCGGGAGCCTGATGCGCGCCGCCGGCAAGGCCCAGGGCGTCGCCGACGAGGGCGGCTTCTGGCCCGCCTTCGACTCCAACGAGGAAGCGTTGGAGACGCTGAGCCTCGCCATCGAGAGCGCGGGGTTCGCCCCCGCCACCCAGGTCGGCATCTCCCTGGACGTCGCGGCCGCGCAGTTCGGCAGTGCCGGCAAGTACACCCTGGCGCTGGACGACCGCACACTGGACACCGAGGCGCTGATCGACATGCTGGGCGGCTGGATCAGGCAGTACCCGATCCTGTCCGTCGAGGACCCGGTGGGTGAGGACGACCACGACGGAATGCTGGAGTTCACCCGGCGCCACGGCCGCCACTGCCAGGTGATCGGCGACGACTACCTCGTCACGAACGCCAAACGGGTGGAGGCCGCGGCCACCGGCGGAGCGGTGAACGCCGTCCTCATCAAGCCGAACCAGGCCGGCACGGTCACGGAGGCGTTCCAGGCCCTTCGGGCCGGAAAGGAGGCCGGCTTCGGCACGATCGTCTCGGCCCGTTCCGGGGAGACCGAGGACATCACCATCGCCCATCTGAGCGTCGGCTGGGACGCCGGCCAGCTGAAGGTGGGGTCCTTCACCCGCTCCGAGCGCATGGCGAAGTGGAACGAGGTTCTGCGCATCGAGGAGTCCCTCGGTGATTCCGCAGAATTCAGCGGCTGGTCCGCGTTCCCGTTCGCCGACCCCACGTCCTTTGCGTCCAGGCCCTGAATCGGCTTCGGAGCATTAAGGTCATTCGCATTCCAAAAGCCGATCCGAGCACGGAGACCAGCATGCTGCCACCCGTCAATCTGCGCCCGAGTTTCAACATCACCCGCTCCAGTCACGTCCGTCTCACGGTCGCCGATCTGGCCGAGAGCCGGAACTTCTACGTGAACGCGCTGGGCCTCGTCGTCAGCGACGAGGACGAACGCACCTGCTACCTCCGCGGCCTGGCCGAGGCGTGCCACCACAGCCTCGTGCTGGAGCTGGACGAGGAGGGGGCCGGATCGTGCAGGCGGGTCGGCTACCGGGTCTTCTTCGACGAGGATCTGGACCTCGCGTACGCCTGGTTCCGTGAGCGGGGGTTGCCCGCCGAGTGGGTCGACGCCCCCTACCAGGGCCGCACCCTGCACGTCAGCGACCCCATCGGCACCCCGCTCGAACTGTGCGCGCACATGGAGACCCGGCCTCGGCTGCACATCGACTTCGCGTCCTACAAGGGCGCCCACGCGCAGCGGCTGGACCACTACCAGATCTTCGCGCCCGACACCTACGAGCTGTGCGCGTTCTACAGCGAGCTCGGCTTCCGCAACTCGGAGTACCTGGAGCACGGCGACAAACTGCTGGGCGCCTTCATGTACCGCAAGGGCACCTGCCTGGACCTGGCGATCGTCGAGAACACCGGGCCCGCCCTGCACCACTTCGCCTACACCGTCTCCGAGAGCCGCGACATCTTCACCGCCTGCGACTGGGCGGGCATCCTCGGCTACGGCGACGGGGTGGAGCGCGGCCCCGGCCGGCACGGGCCGGGCGGAATGCTCTTCGCCTACCTCCGCGACCCCGACGGGCACCGGGTGGAGGTCTTCAACAGCCACTACCAGACGATCGACACCGAGATCGAGCCCGTCCGCTGGGACGCGGCGTCCCTCAGCACCAACGCCCGCTGGGGCCTGCCGGCCCTGGAGAAGTGGTACTTCGAGGCGTCGCCCTTCGTCGGCGCGCCGCTGATCCCGCCGGCCGAGCTGCCGAAGCCGATGTCACTCGAACGTTTCCTGCTGGAGCAGTCCGCCCCCTGACCCGGCCCGGCCTTTTCACCCCTATGTCACCCGAGGAGACACCATGGCACGAGTGCCCTACCTGAACCGCGAGGACGCGGACCATGCACAGAAACCCCTGTACGACCGGCTGGAAGCCGAACGCAAGGTACCGACGGCGAACATCTTCCTCGCCCTGGCCAACGCGCCGGCCCAGCTGGACGCCTTCCTGACCTATGCCAACTCGCTGCGAGCCGCCGATCTCAGCCCCCGCTTGCGAGAGCTGGCGATCCTGACCGTCGGATACGCGACCCGGTCCGCGTACGAGGTCGCGCACCACCAGTCGCACGGGCTCAAGGCCGGGCTCACCGAGGAACAGCTCGCGGCGGTGCCCGACTTCGAGTCTTCGGGCCTGTTCGACGACACGGAGAAGGCGGTGATGCGCCTCGCCAAGGAGTCCACGCTCCAGGTCGACGTCTCCGAGCAGACCTGGCGTGCCGCCGCCGACCTGCTCACGGACCGGCAGATGGTCGAACTGTCCTTGTCCATCGCCTGGTACAACTCCGGCGTCCGCATCATGGGGCTGCTGGACATCGACCTAGAGGAAAATTACCCGAATCCCTTCCCGAAAGCGTAGAACTCGGCGCCGCAAAGGCCCCTCAAAACGTGAGAAGTGACTGCCGAGCCGCCGGTCCGCCGCCTCGGTCGCAGAAAAGTTTCCTCCGCCCCCCGACCGTCGGGACGGAGTATTTCCAAGGAGTATTTCGATGGCGAAAATGCTCGCTGCACGACTGCACGCGCTCGGTGAGCCGATGTCGATCGACAGCATCGACGTGCCCACCCCGCGGGCGACCGACGTGCTGGTGCGGGTCAAGGCGTGCGGGATCGTGCCGAACATGGCCAACGTGATCAACAACTGGCCCACCTGGTTCCCGCACCAGCCGCTGCCCAAGTTCCCCGCGATCTTCGGTCTGGACGCCGCGGGTGTGGTCGAGGCGGTCGGCGAGGCGGTGCTGCATACCAAGCCAGGAGACCGGGTGTACGTCAACCCGCTGCGCGGATGCGGCAGTTGCCAGGTGTGCCGGGGCGGTGAACTGAGCCGCTGCCGCTACTTCACGCTGAACGGCTACTTCAGCACCTCCCGCGACGGCCAGCGGATCTTCGACCTGTATCCGTACGGCGGTTTCTCGCAGTACATGACCGCACCCCAGTCCTCGATCGTCAACCTCCCCGACAACATGACGTTCGAGCAGGCCGGCAAGCTCGGCTACATCGGCACGTCCTACGGCGCCCTCAGGAACGCCGCCGCCGGCCCCGGCCAGGTCGCCCTCATCGACGGGATCACCGGCACCCTCGGTGTCGCGTCGACCCTGCTCGCGCTCGCCTCCGGCGCCTCCCGGGTCCTCGGGACCGGCCGCAACGAGGAACTCCTCAAGCGGGTCCGGGAATTGGACCCGGAGCGGATCGAGGTCATGCGGCTCGGCGACGGCTCCACCGGTGAGTGGGCCAAGTCCCGCACCGGCGGCGAGGGCGCGGACTACGTGATCAGCGCGCTGGGCGCCAAGGCTCCGGTGGAGACGATGCTCGACTCCATGCAGGGCGTCCGCCGCGGTGGCAGGGTCGTCAACGTCGGCGGCGTCGCCGACCGGCTGCCCGTGGACGTGAAGTGGCTCATGGACGAACAAGTGCAGCTGATCGGCTCCAACTGGTTCTCCACCGCGCAGGGGCAGGAACTCGCCGACATGGTGGCCACCGGCGCCCTGGACCTGTCGTACCTGCAGACCAAGCCCTTCCCGCTGGCCAGGGTCAACGAGGCGATCTCGGGACTCGAGGACCGCGACGGCGGATTCAGCAACTACGTCGTCATCCCCTGAACCGCCGGCCATGCTGCCGACGGCCCCCACCCCATACTCACCCCGCGGCGATCCTGTTCTGCCCTGACGAGCGCCGCGGGGTGTGCTCACCACAGGCCGTACGCCCAGCCCGTTCCCTCCTCGGAGCGGGCCCAGCGGGATGGAGGAGCCGATGGAACTGCGCTGGCTGGAATCGTTCGTCATCGTCGCGGAGGAACTGCACTTCGCCCGGGCGGCCGACCGTCTGCACCTGGCCCCCTCGGCTCTCAGCGCCCAGGTCAGGGCACTGGAGTCACACCTCGGTGTGCGGCTCATCGACCGCGGACGGCGTACCCGCCCCGCGCTCACCAGTGCCGGGCTGCTGTTCCTCGAAGAGGCGCGGCTGACCCTCGCCCAGGCCGCTCGGGCCGAGGCCATAGGCCGGCGCGCCGGTCGCGGAGAACTGGGTCACGCCCAGATCGCCTACGTCGCCTCGGCCGCGTTCTCCGGCGTGCTCACCGACGTCCTCACCCGCTGCGCCGCTCCCGGCACCGAACTGACCGTCCAGGTCCGCGAGCTGGAGACACCCGCCCAACTGGAGGCGCTGGTCTGCGGGGACGTCGACGTCGGATTCCTGCGCTTCAGGCCGGAGTACCCGCCCGAGGTCACGGCCACCCGCCTGCTCACCGAGGACGTCGTCCTGGCCCTGCCGGCCGGCGCCCCGCTGGCGGCCTACGAGGCGGTACCGGCGGCACAGTTGCGCGACGAGTGCTTCGTCGCCCCGCACTTCGACGAGGAGTACGGCTGCCGCGACCAGATCCTCGAGGTGGCGGAGCGAGGGGGCTTCAGCCCGCGGTGTGCTCCCCCGGTACGGGACTTCATAGCCGCTCTGACCATGGTCGGCGGAGGTCTCGCGGTCGCCCTGGTCCCCGATTCGCTGCGCCGCGTCCAGATTCCGGGCGTGGCCTACCGTCCGCTGGCCGACGTGGCGCTGACGACCAGTCTGGTCGGCGCCTTCCGCAGGGGCGAGACCTCACCCGCGGTGCGCGGTGTGATCCGCCGTCTGCGGGAGGCGGCTGCCACCCCTGTCACCGCCGGCTGATACCGCCGCTTCCGGCGGGCGTCCGGCCACCTGCCGACGCCCGGCCGGCGCCTGGGCACCTCTGGGGCCCGCCCCTGGCCGGCGGAAACGCCGCGCCGACCGGGAGGGCGGGTCCGCGGTCTGTCCAGGGGGCCTCAGCAGTTCCATCATCTCTCTCCCGGAGGGCGTCCGCCTCGATGCCCGCGCCCTCCTCCCCGTCCTCGCGCCCCGGCCGCAGTGCCCGTCCCGGTCGTGATCGGGGCGGCTCCTCTCGACGCTCCGGACCGACACCGGACCGGCGCATGTTTGTGCGCGGAAAACGCATCATCAGAGCAGGTCAGAGGGGTTATCCCCGGCCTAGTCTCGACACCGCAGCACAGACCGTCACGGCGTCGGCCAACCGCCGCCGGACGCGGGAACAGGCGGAGGAGCACATGACATCGATCAAGCACGTGGGCGTCGTCGGCGCCGGGCAGATGGGCCGGGGCATCACCGAGGTCTGCGCCCGGGCCGGGCTGCACGTCACCTTGTGCGACGTCACCGAGGACAGGGCCCGCGCCGGGCTGACGGGCGTCGCCGACTCACTGCTCAAGGCGGAGAAGCACGGCGCCATCGGCCCCGAAGACCGCGCCCACGCCCTCGCCGGAATCTCGGTCACCGCCGACCTCTCCCTGCTGTCCGGCGCTGACCTGGTGATCGAAGCCGCCGTCGAGGACGAGCGGGCCAAGACAGAGCTGTTCCAGCAGTTGGACAAGGTGGTCACCAACGCGTCCGCCGTGCTGGCCAGCAACACGTCCTCGATCCCCATCGCCCGGCTCGCGGCCGTGACCGGACGTCCTCAGGCGGTGGTGGGCCTGCACTTCTTCAACCCGGTCCCCGCCATGCCGCTGGTCGAGGTGATCCCCTCGATGCACACCTCCAAGGCCACGGAACAGCGCGTACGCGCCTTCGCCGCCGAGACCCTGGGCAAGAAGACGATCGTCACTCAGGACCGCGCAGGATTCGTGGTCAACTCCTTGCTGATTCCCTACCTGTTGGCAGCGGTGCGCATGGTCGGTTCCGGCACCGCGACGGCCGAGGACATCGACACGGCCATGACCGCCGGCTGCGCCCACCCCATGGGCCCGCTGCGCCTCGCCGACCTCATCGGCCTGGACACGGTGGCGGCGATAGGCGAGGCCCTGTACGAGGAGTACCGCGAACCGCTGTACGCGCCGCCCCCGTTGCTGCGCCGCATGGTCGAGTCGGGCCTGCTGGGCCGCAAGTCGGGACAGGGGTTCTTCAACTACCAGGCGGCCTGAGGGAACTACGAGGTGGCCTGAGGGCACCGGCCGCCCCAAAACGACGGCGTTCTCGCACTACGGCCGTTGACGCCGTCGTCCAGCCGCCCGCGCAGCCCGGGGGCTCATGCCGTAGGCCGCCTTGAAGGCGTGGCTGAAGTGGGCCGGGTCGGAAAAGCCCCAGCGTCCGCCGATGGCGCCGACCGGAAGGTGGTCCATGGCCGGATCGGCGAGGTCGCGGCGGCACCGTTCCAGACGCTGTTCCCGGATCCAGCCCGAGACGGTGTGTCCCTGTGCGGCCAGCAACTTGTACAGGTAGCGGCGGGAGATGCGGTGGGCGGCCGCGATGCCTTCGGGGCTCAGCCCGGGATCGGCGAGCCGCTCCTCCATGTAGGCGAGGAGGCGCTGGGTGAGCACGCCCGGGCCGTCCTCCTCGGTGCTCCAGTCCGCGCCCGCCTGCTCCGCGAGCAGGGCTCCGATCAGGCCGACCACGTGGTCGGCGAGCCGGGGCGTGCCACAGGACTCCAGGTGTGCCATCTGCCGCGCCAGCCCGTACAGGAGAGGCTGTACGACTTGGCCGAGCCCGTCGTGGCATGGCACCGGTGTCGCCGTCACCCGCGCCAGATCACGTTCCGTGATGCGCAGCATGGCGCGGGGGAACATCAGGACGAGGCCGGTGTGGGACTGCCGCAGGTCGTACGTGAAGGGCGAGCGGGTGTCGTAGACCACCAGTTCGCCCGGACTCACCTGGGCCTGACGATCTTTCTGGGTGAGCACTCCCTGCCCGCTGAGCTGCAGCGTGAGCTGGAGGAGGTCGGGCGCGTCGGAGGCGATGTGCCGTCGGGTGCGCGCGACGCCGTGCGGTTCGGCCGTGATGACCGACATCTGTACCTGGCCCACCTGCGCGGCGTGCAGCGAAGCGCGGAAGTCGGAGCACTCACGCGGCAGGACCGCCATGGGCACGAGACTCCGGCTGACGGCGTCCCGCCAGGATTCCAGTCTCTCGCCGGCCGTGGCATCGCTCGGCGTCGTCATCCGGGGCATTCTGCTCTCCTCCCGGCCCATCCGGCCCCCGGGGTGCGGAAGCGGACCGGCCCGGCCCTCCTCCTGGCCGGAGTGTAGGACACTCCGGGCGATGTCCGACCCGCTCTGCGACCGACCACGTTTGCGGGACGTTCCTCCGCCGTGGCCGCCCAGGAGCTGTTCTCAGCCAAGCAAAAACCTGTGCCCCCGCATACAAGCGGGGCCTGTGCTCCGCCCCACATCATTCGGGCAGTGAACGGGACGCGTCGGCGGCTCTTGGACCGCCCTCCACCTCCCGCAGGAGCGGCCGTGCCGACATCCCGACCGCCCCACGCGGCCCGGAAGGTGCTTCGCCACAACGTTTCGCAACCAGCGACACCCGGGATTCCCCCTTCAGCCACCGGCGGTCGTCTCCGACCGCAGGCACTCACAAGGACACATCATGACGACATTCCTCCAGCCGCCCGCACCCTCCGACCGGGCAACCGACGACAGCGTGCTCGGCCGTGTCCGCGCGCACCTGCCCGAGATCGCGGCGCGGTCGGCCGAGGCCGAGGCGGCTCGGTCGGTCCCCGCGGAGATCATCACGGCCCTGCGTCGCGTCGGCGTGTTCCGCATGAGCCTGCCCACGGCATGGGGCGGCTCGCAGCTCGACCTGGTGGAGAGCGCACGAGTGATCCGCGAGATCTCACGGGCCGACGGGTCGACCGGCTGGACCGTTCAGGCCGCCTCGATGGCCTGGTTCTTCGTGCGGTCGCTGCCTCGGGAGACGCTTGAGAGAGAGGTCTTCGGCGACGGCGCCGACCTGATGCTCCGTGGGGCGATCGCCCCGAAGGGGACGGCGACGCCGGTGGCGGGCGGCTACCGGATCAGTGGCCGCTGGCCGCTGGCCAGCGGCTCGTTCACACCCGACTGGATGCTCGCGGGCTTCGTGGTCGAGGGCGCGCCCCCGCTGCCCGACGGGCGCCCCGACATGCGCGTCGCGCTGATCCGCCCCGAGCACGTGACCTTCCTCGACACGTGGGACGCGGTAGGCCTGCGTGCCACGCAGAGCACCGACTTCACCATGGACGACGTCTTCGTGCCGGAGCGCTTCACGGGCCCTCTGTCGGGCGGCAACAACATCCCCGCTCCCTTCTACAACCTGCCGTACACGGCCACGGGCGCCTCGCACGACGCCGTCATCGTCGGCTGCCTGGAGGGTGCGCTGGGCGACTTGGCCGAACTGGCCGCCACCAAGCGGCCGGCGTTCAACCCGAGGGTGGTCATCGGGGAGGATCCGGTGTTCCAGGAGAGGTTCGCGGAGCTGTACCTGCGTACGACGGCGCTCAACGCCCTGCTGGAGCGGACCGGCCGTACGGTCATGGACCGGGCCCTGGCGGGAGAGGAGCCCGCCCCGGCCGAGTGGTTCGGCTACACCGGCAGCCATCAGCACATCCATCACGAGGGCATCCGGATACTCAACGAGATCATGACGCTGTCGGGCAGCTCCGGGCTCTACAGCTCCAACCCCCTGCAGCGTCGCTGGCGCGATGTCCGCTGTGTCTCCCAGCATGTGGCCGGGAACAACGGCTCGATGCGTCGCCTGGGCGCGGTCCTGTCGGGTCAGGAGGTCACCGGATGAGCCCGCTCGTCGCGACACCGATGGATCCCGCCGTGCTGCGCCAGGCGTTCGGCTGTTTCCCGTCCGGGGTGACAGCCCTGTGCGCGCTCGACTCCGGTACGCCGGTGGGCATGGCCGCGAGTACGTTCACCCCGGTCTCCCTCGACCCCCCTCTGGTGTCGGTCTGTGTCCAGGACACCTCGTCGACCTGGCCGAAGCTGCGCCGGCAGAGCCGTCTGGGCCTGAGCGTGCTGGCCGAGGGACAGGACCTGGTCTGCCGCTCACTGGCCGGAAAGGGCGGGGACCGGTTCGCGGAGGTCGACTGGGAGGCCGGCGAGGGCGGAAGCGTGTACATCCGCCATGCCAACCTCTGGTTGGACTGCTCGCTTCACGCGGAGTTCCCCGGAGGGGACCACACCATCGTCGTGCTGGAGATCCACGGCCTGAAGGCCGAACCCGACCGTGCGCCGCTGGTCTTCCACGGCAGCCGCTTCCGGCGCCTGGCCGCATGACGACCGGTTGACGGGCCCGCGGAAGCTCCCCGGCCTGCTCCGTGCACGCAACCCAGGACGAGGAGCTCCCGCCGCCTTCCCGCACTGGCGGCGCTGCGGCAGCTAGTGCCGTGGCAGGCAACGTTTGTCCGTCAAGGAGCGGCGTCCGGTGCGTGCTCTCGGCGTGCCGGCCGGAAGTCCTCGTACTGGACGTACTTGGGCTGTCGTCCGGTACGGCGAGAGGGCGTGCCGGGCGTCGCGACGGGGCGAGCGTTGCCTGCCACGGCACTAGAACAGGATGCTCGTCGTCCAGTCGGGCGGGAGGGGCGATGCGGTGGCCTGTGCGGCCGCGGGTGGAGGCGGGGTGTAGCGGGGCGGCGGGGCGGGGTGCAGACCGAACAGGGAACCGGCGGCCTCCGCCAACGCCGCGGCGCATCGCACTGCCGCCTCCGGCGGGACAGCCATCCGCCGCAGGGCCCCGGCGCACGCGTCCTCCACCAGGTCCAGCTGTCTCGACAGCTCGACCGGCCGCTCCGGGCGGCCGACGCCCGCCAGATCGGTCAGCAGCTCTCGTGCCTTGTGCTGCACAGCGGCCAGAGCGTCCCACCTCCGTGAACGGAGTAGCGGCCGGAGCCCCTCGGCCCCGGCGACGGGCATGCCGAGGGCTTCGTGGAGCTGATCGCCGATGCGGGCGTGCCACAGTGTCAGCTCACCGGGCCGATCGGCTTGAAGGCCGGCGAGAACGACGAGCAGTGCCGCCGCTCCCGTCGCCCAGTCGTCGAACCCACCCGCTCCTGGTGGAGAGTCGGGTTGGAGGAAGGGACGGAGTGAGTCGAGGGCCTGTGCGGCCGATTCAGCCGCACTCTGGCAGGCATGGTCAGTGGGCATGGGTACGTCATCGCTTCGTCGAGGTGGCTGGCCCGGGGCGGGTTGGGCTTTGTCGCAGGCAGTTGCTCGGCGGGCCGGCCTTTGTGCGGGGGGTTTGGAGGATCTGCCACCGCCCAGCCGAGCACCCCCCGCTCCCTAGCCGACGGCGCACCACGTCAGCCGGCTGAGCGGCGGGCTGCCACTTCCTCCGTGAGCTGGGGCGCCACCGCGAACAGGTCTCCCACCACGGCGTAGTCGGCGAGGCCGAGAATCGGGGCCTCCGGGTCCTTGTTGACGGCGACGATCGTCTTGGATGTCTGCATCCCGGCGAGGTGCTGAATGGCCCCGGAGATCCCCAGGGCGACGTACAGCTGCGGGGAGACGGACTTTCCGGTCTGACCGACCTGGAACTGGTGCGGGTAGTACCCGGCGTCGACCGCGGCGCGCGAGGCGCCCACCGCACCGCCCAGGGCGTCGGCCAGCTCCTCCACCACCTTGAAGCCCTCCGCTCCCCCGACACCACGGCCGCCGGAGACGACGACGCTCGCCTCGGTGAGCCCCGGCCGGTCGCCGGCGGGTGCGGCGCGCCTGGCAGTGACACGGGCCGACGCGGCGGGGTCGGCCGCCGGCAGGGCGAGCGTCCGCTGCACGGCCTGCCCTGGACGCTCCTCCGGTTCGAAGGCCCCCGGGCGTACGGTGATCACCGGTACGCCGTGGGTGACCTGCGAGCGCACGGTGTACGACCCGCCGAAGACGATCTGGGTGGCCACCCCGGAGGAGTCCAGGTCGACCGCGTCGGTCAGCAGCCCGGCGTCCAGCCGCGCGGCGAGACGCCCGGCCACCTCGTTGCCGTCCGTCGTCGCGGAGACCAGAACAGCGGCGGGAGAGGCTTCCCCAACCACGAGCTGAAGGGCATCGACAGCGGGCGTGGCCAGGAACTCGGACGCGTCGATGGATTCCGCCGCGTGGACGGTTGTGGCGCCGTGCCGGGCCAGGGACTCCGCGAGGCGGGCCGCTGTGCCGGGGGTTCCCACGACTACCGCGGCCGGGTCTCCCAACCGCCGTGCGGCGGCCAGGAGTTCGTACGTGGACTTGTGGACGCGTTCCCCGTCGTGGTCGACGAGGACGAGGACATCGGGCATGGGGGTGCCTGCTTCTTGTTGCGGAGCGATTCGATTCAGAGGAGCTTCTGGGCAATCAGGTGTTCAATGAGCTGCCGGCCGGCCGAACCGTCGTCCGCGACACGGATCCCTGCGGCCCGGGCCGGACGCGGGACGGCCTCCACCACGCGGGTGCGGGTCACTCGGAACCCGGCGTCATCCGCGTCGGGGAACAGGTCGTCGAGGTCGACCGTCTCCACCGGCTTCTTCTTGGCGGCCATGATCCCCTTGAACGAGGGGTAGCGCGGCTCGTTGATCTTCTCGGTGACGCTGACCAGCGCGGGCAGCGATGCCTCCAGCGTCGCCTCGCCACTGTCGGTCTCGCGTTCGGCTCGCACGCCTCCCCCGTCCACGTCCAGTTCGCGCGCATGCGTCAATTGCGGCAGACCGAGCAGGTCGGCGACGATGGCGGGGACCGCGCTCGCCTGTCCGTCGGTGGTCGCGTCGCCCGCCAGGACCAGATCGACGTCCTCCACCGTTCGCACGGCGGCCGCCAGCACCTTGGCGGTGGTCACCACGTCGGCGCCGTGGAGCCGGTCGTCGCAGATGTGGATCGCACGGTCGGCACCCATCGCCAGAACCTTGCGGATGGCGTCGAGTGCGGAGTCGGGCCCCATGGACACGACGGTGACCTCGGCGCCCGAGGACTCCTTCAGCCGCAGGGCCTCTTCCGCGGCGCGTTCATTGATTTCGTCGAGCACCAGGTCGGCGCCCTCGCGGTCAAGGGTGTGGTCGTCGGCGGACAGGGTGCGTTCGGCTCCGGTGTCCGGGACCTGCTTGACGAGTACGACGATGTTCACGGTCGTCTTCCTTAGCCGGGGCGGTCAGCGGAACGCCGGGTATCCGGTGATCGCCTGACCGACGACCAGCGTGTGCATCTCGTTGGTGCCCTCGTAGGTCATCACCGACTCCAGGTTGTTGGCGTGGCGCAGCGGCGAGTACTCCAGGGAGATGCCGTTGGCACCCAGCACTGAGCGGCATTCGCGCGCGATGGCAATCGCTTCCCGCACGTTGTTGAGCTTGCCGACGCTGATCTGCTCGGGCCGGATGCGGTGCTGGTCCTTGAGCCGGCCCAGATGGACGGCGAGCAGTGCGGCGTTGCCCAGGGACACGCTCATGTCGGCGAGCTTCTTCTGGGTGAGCTGGAAGGCGCTGATCGGCTTGTCGAACTGCACGCGCGAGTCGGCGTACTCGATGGCCGCCTGGAGCGAGTCACGGGCGGCGCCGACCGCGCCGAACAGGATGCCGAAGCGGGCCTCGTTCAGGCAGGACAGCGGTCCGCGCAGGCCCTCCGCCAGCGGCAGCCGAGCCGATTCCGGCAGCCGTACGTTGTCGAAGTACAGCTCGGACGTGATCGAGGCGCGCAGCGACATCTTCTGCTTGATGTCCTGCGTGGTGAAGCCGGGGGTGCCACTCGGCACGAGGAAGCCACGGACGCCGTCCTCGGTCTGTGCCCAGACGGTGGCCACGTCGGCGATGCCGCCGTTGGTGATCCACATCTTGGAACCGTTGAGGATCCAGTCGTCTCCGTCGCGGACGGCGCGCGTGCGCATCCCGGCGGGGTTGCTGCCGAAGTCGGGCTCGGTCAGGCCGAAGCAGCCGATCGCCTCACCGGCGGCGAGCCGGGGCAACCACTCCTGCTTCTGCTCCTCCGAACCCCACTTCCAGATGGAGAACATCGACAGCGATCCCTGCACGGAGACGAAGCTGCGGAAACCGGAGTCCGCCGCCTCAAGCTCCAGGCAGGCCAGGCCGTAGGAGACGGCGTTGGTGCCGGCGCAGCCGTATCCCTCCAGATGCATGCCGAGTACGCCCACCTTTCCAAGTTCAGGGGCGAGTTCGCGGGCGAAGTGCGCGTTCTCGAACCACTCGCCGAGGTGCGGGCGCACCCGGTCGGCGAGGAACTTGGCGACGGTGGCCTGGATCTCCCGTTCCTCGTCCGTGAGGGTGGAGGAGAAGTCGAGCAGATCGAGCGGGTCCTTCAGCGGCTTGCGGCTCATCGTGGGCTCCTGGCGGTGACGGTGTTGGGTGAGGTCAGGGTGCTGGTGTCGAGGCGGGGATCGGTCATGTGACCGACCCCTCCGGTTCGGTGGCGGAGTCGGAAAGACGGTCGAGGATGTCCGCGGTGTGCTGACCAAGGCGTGGCGGCGGCAGGCGGTACTGCGCGGGTGTGCCGCTCAGCGCGATGGGGCTCGCGACCTGACGGAAGGGCCTGCCCTCCGCCTCGTCGGCGGGTGCGGCGGGGATGTCGACGATGCCGGGAAGGCCGAGCTTCGCCGCGAAGGCGAATGCCTCGTCGAGGGTGTTGACCGGTCCGGCGGGCACGCCCGCGGCCAGCAGGACGGCCGACCAGTGGTCGGCGTCGGCGACCCCCAGCCGTTCGGTCAGCAGGTCCTTGAGTTCGGCGCGGTGGGCGACGCGGTCGGCGTTGGTGCGGAAGCGGTCGTCCAGCGCGAGACCGGGATCCCCGACGACCTCGGCGAGCGCCGCGAACTGCCGGTCGTTGCCCACCGCGATCGCGATCGGACGATCGGCGGCCGGGAAGGTCTCATACGGGGCGATGCTGGGGTGCGCGTTGCCCAGGCGGCCCGGCACCACGCCGGCGACGGCGAACGCCGACGCCTGGTTGACCATGGCCGACAGCAGCGAGCCGAGCAGGTTCACCTCGACCAACTGGCCCTCCCCGGTGGCGTCCCGGTGCCGGAGGGCTGCCAGGACGCCCAGCGAGGCGTGCAGGCCGGTGATCACGTCGACGAGTGCCACGCCGGCCTTCACCGGCTCCCCGGCCGCGTCTCCGGTCACGCTCATCAGACCGCCGACAGCCTGCACGAGCAGGTCGTATCCGGGGATCGCCGCACCCGCACCGCTGCCGAAGCCACTGATCGAGCAGTAGACCAACCCCGGGTGCCGGGCGCGCAGTTCGCGAGGTCCGAGCCCCAGCCGCTCCATCGTGCCGGGACGGAAGTTCTCCACCAGCACGTCGGACTCGGCGACCAGGGCACGGGCCTGTTCCAGACCGGCCTCGGTCGTGAGGTCCAAGGCGACGGACTTCTTGTTCCGGTTCACGCTCAGGAAGTACGTAGAGGTGCCGTCGTGATCCGCCGGCGGGCACCAGGCCCTGGTCTCGTCCCCGGAACCCGGCCTCTCCACCTTCACCACCTCGGCGCCGAGATCGGCGAGGAGCATCGTGGCGTAGGGCCCTGCGAGAATCCGGGAGAAGTCGGCGATGCGCAGCCCTTCCAGCGCACCGCGCCCCGCACCTTCGCGGCCGACGCCGACCCATTCGTCCGGCGCGTCGTACTGGGTGCCCACGCACCCTCCTCTCTCGTCGTACCGGCCTGCGAACACCGCTCCGTCCGAGCTGTCAGCCCTCACCACCAGCGCTCCGAAGACATCGCCGGGTGGGTGAGCTCGACGACGGGCAGGCCCTGACCGACAGGGGCGGCAGTCCGTACGACCCTCACCTTGGCGCCGATCCCGACCACAACCGGCGCCGTCCCCGTGACCTGGCAGAGCAGGTTGAAGCCTTCGTCCATCGCGACGAACCACGTGTGGTGCGGAGCGTGGCCGGTTCGGCGGACGACGGCTCCGGAGCCGGCGCTGCGCTCGCGTCGGAAGGCCGTGGATCCGCAGGCCCGGCAGAACGACCGGCGGTAGGCGGGGGTGCCGCACCAGAGGCACCGCTGGAAGAACAGTTCGTGGCCGGCCGCCGGTGCGGCCGGCACGGCGGGCGCGGTCGTGGTGGCGGCAGCCGCTTCGTACTCCCCGCACTCGGTGGTTTCACGGGTGTCCGTGTGGAGCATCACGACCTCCTGCGCTCAGTTCGATGACCGGAAAAGGGGGGACCGGAAAAGTTGTGTCAGGCATCCGGTCCGGCTCCCTCACCCTGACCCCGCCGTGGAGTGGCGGTCAACGACGAGCTGACGCATCTTTGTGCGCGGAAAACGTTCCATTCACGGAGGTCAGAGCCGGTTTCCTGGCGCTACTCTCACGGCGTGGCCCCGTCAGCGGTGCGGTGGTTACCCACGTTCAGGACCCTTGCCGTCGGCGTAGGCCGGCACTGTGCGCCGGAGCAGGCAGCCGCGGTCTTCACGCAACGGGATGCTGGCGGCGGGCGTCCGTGGACGAACCGGCCGACGCGATCGCCATGGCGACGAGGTATAGCCTCGCTAAAGGAACATCGGCTTCGTGGAGCGGCCATGGAAGGCGAGGGGAATCCGGCGAGCTCAGCAAGCACGGCGCGGTTCTCAGCGCCGAGGACCGGGTGCTCGCCGCGACGCTGCAACAGGCGGTGCATGAGCTCGGGGCGACCGCCGGTACGCGATGGTCCGTGCTCGCCTCTGGCGAGACCGACCGCGAGTCGGAACACGGCCGTGGACTGCTCATCGTCGACGCCCTGGCCTCGTCCTGGGGCAACTCCCCCAGGGGGCGCGGCAAGTCGGTCTGGTTCGAGCTGACCAGACCGCCCGCATCGGAACGGGACTGAACCCGGTCGCAGCGGCGAGGCGCCCGAGCCGACTGCTTCTACCGACCGAAGCAGCCGAACGACCCGCCGGGCGTGACGGAGACACTCGGACTCCCACTGTTCCCGACGGGCACGACGACGGCTCCGGCAAGCGCGCCCCCAGTACCCGGTCCTGGAAGCACTCGGCGTCCCGTACGCCTTCGCCACTTGCCCAAGGAGCGAGAAGAACGCCAAAACCGCAGCTCAAGCACCGCAAGGTCGGTGAGTACCGGGACGTGCCCCTGCCGGCGCGGGTGCGGCAGTCAAGCCGAACGTCCCCGGAGCGACCAGCCCTGACTCGTAGGCTGTGACGACGAGTTGAGCCCTGTCGCGGGCACCGAGCTTGGCGAGCAGCCGGCTCATGTGGGTCTTGACGGTCTGTGCCGACACCACCAGCGTCGCGGCGATCTCCGTGTTCGACAGGCCCTGCGCGACCAGCAGCAGGACCTCCGTCACTCATGGCGTGAGGCCGTTGAGCCGCAGGCGGGTGTCCGGGCGCGCGACGGGGCGGCGCCGAGCCACGTCCTCGATGAGGCGACGGGTGATGGACGGGGCGAGCAGCGCATCACCTGCCGCGATCACCCGCACCGCCTGCACGAGTTCGGCGACCAGGGCGTCCTTGAGCAGGAAGCCGCTGGCCCCGGCGTGCAGGGCCTCGTAGACGTAGTCGTCGATGTCGAAAGTCGTCAACATCAGCACCTTTGGGCGGTGCACCACACCGGGCGGCGGATCGAGCAGCCGCCGGGCCGCCTCCAGCCCGTCCGTCTCCGGCATCCGTACATCCATCAGCACCACGTCGGGGTGTGTACTGCGGGCTGATCTCGACGCCCAGCCGGCCGTTGGGCGCCTCCCCCACGACGTCGATGTCGCTCTGCGCGGACAGCAGCGCGGCGAACCCCGAGCGCACCATGTCCTGGTCGTCCACGACGACCACCCGGACGGTCATGCCCATTTCTCCTGTCCTGGTCACCTGACGAACCCGTGCGGCCCGACCACAGGGCGGCGGAGGCGTGGCTGCGGCGGTATCGCCGTACATGGCCATCATGTCACTCGACCCCACCGGCAAGGGCCAGGCCCGCTGGACCATGCGATGGAAGACCGCGCTGAACCCTTCGACATCACCTTCGACGGCCGCCTGTCGGCGGCCCGTCACTAACCCCAACTACCCCAGTTACACCGCCCGTTTGACAGACCCTCACCGGATGAAACCGGACAAGATCACTTCACGCAAAGTCCCTGGTGCCAGGTCTTAGCTGGTGACGGGCACGTATTCGTCGCTGAGCGGCTCGGGCTTGTGGCGTCGGCACAACAGGTGGACGCGGTCTTGCCGGGGTAGGCCACGATGCGCTCGACTGCGGTTCCTCGCGGGAAGGGGGCCGCACTCGACGCCGAGGAACTCCTCGACTCCGTATGTCGATGATGGCGAGCTTGACGACCAGCTCAGCAGACGTAGAAGGTCTGTGGCTCGACTTCCTGGCCGTGCGTGTTGATGGGGACTGTCAGGTACGGAGAGCCGATCGACGTGGTGTTCCAGTATCCCGTAGTACCGATCTCCGCATAGGTGCCGGAGGTCATCGTCCGGCAAACGGTGAGCATGTTTGAGAGAACGGTGCCCTCTCGCCGATTCTCACCACTGGGGATCATTTTCAACTGGGTTGAACTCTCCGACGGATAGCGTGCCCCTCCCCGCACGACTTCGTATCCGTCAATCTTGTCCCAGACCGCCCCGAGTTCGCTTGTGTAGAAGGGGAACTCGTCGCATTGCTGGGTGGTCGTGCCTCGGGGTACTGGACATGGATTCGGCTGGTAGGGCTGGTTGTCCATCCAGCTCCGCGTCTTGACGACATTACTCTTGTTGGCTGTACTAACGTAGTTCTGTTGGACCCACAGGGGGTTCTTGTCCATTGCTTCCGCGTCGTTGATGGCCGCGCCGGCAGCGTCGTGCGTCGTGACGAACAGGACCTGGTTGGTCATGCACGGATCGCCGACTACGCCGCCCCTGCGAGTGTAGTCAAGGCAGAGCCGGGCGGCCGTGAGCGCCTGGTCCGGGGTTACGGTCCACTTCTCGATACCGGTTGGGCGGCTGGCCACGTAGTTGAGGATGCGTTGTTGGACGGCGGTCGGGGTGCTCGGGCCTCGCAGCTGTGTGTTGACCAGGTCAGCGAGTTGTTCCTGTCCGAGAGCGGTGGGGTGGAAGCTGGCAGGGTCTACGGTTGTGCCGTCGAGCATGCCGGGATTTGACCACCTGTAGTCCTGGGTCCAGCTGGTGCAGGGCCACTTGCTGACGCCTTCCCTCCACCGCTGGGTGGCGTTGACGAAGGTGATGTTGATTCCCTGCCCATGGAGTTCATCCACTGCCTTGGCAATGGTGATGTTGAGAAGTTCGGCGAGGACGTTGAGGAAATGCTGCTCGTCGGGGGTGATCCCCACGCATGTTCCTGTCGGATCGCCGGGGCGGTCGGGAAACAACTGCGGGTAACCCAGGACGATAATCTGTGCGTTGGGCGCCTTGTCGTGGATGGCTTGGTAGGTCGCCTTGAGGTGGGTAGGGAGATGTTCACGGATCAGCCACTTCTCGTACGACCGCAGTGGCTCAGGGTCGACCGCTCCATTGTCACGGGTCAGTTTGTGGGTGTCGCTGAAGCAGTGGTCGAGTGAGAGGGTGCAGCTGCGCATGACCTCGGCGAAGCGCACGTCGTTGCCGCCCGCCGTCACGGTCACCAAAGAGGTGTCCTCGTCCAGGTAGCCCTGGTCGACCTGGGGCAGCTCGCCGTTCTCCGTGGACGAGCTGAGCCCGGTGTCCTCCCAGTCGGTGTGACCCGCCGAGTCCTCCGGCAGGGGCGGCACGTTGTACGACGTCGTGGTGATGTCCGTCGTCCGAGCGCCCGAGCAGGCTATGAAGGCGAAGCTGGCTGTGCCTTCGGCGGCCTCCTGCGCGATCGTCTTCGTATGCCCGGGCAGCTTCACCTGGGTGGGGTAGGCAGCGGTCTGCGATCGATGACACCTGTTCTCCTGGCCGTTGGAGCGTTCGTAGTCGCTCTCCGGCTGATAGGGCGCCAGCCCCTCTCCAGAGGAGTACGAATCGCCCATCGCCACATAGAAGGCGGAGGGTTTCGAGGTGGGGATGAACTGGGCCGCGTCGAAGACGATGCTGTCGTCGCCCCGGCCGTCCGGGGTTTCGGTGCTCAGCGATAAGCTGGCCGGGCCGGACAGCGGGAACACACCGAGATCGACCCAGCCGTTGGCCTGCTTGGCCTGGTTGACGACCCGGTAGCGGCTGCGCCCGTTGCCCATATGGATGATGTAGGTGGCTTGCCGCGTCCAGGCCCCTGTCTCCGGGATGAAGACCTTGATCCGTGTCCATCCCTGGATCGGCTGGGCGGGTTTCCAGGTTCCGGAGACCTTGAGCCGTTTCTCGTAGCCCTCGGGCAGGTAGTTGGGCCCGCGGGTGTGGGCGGACCAGAAGTGACCGCCGAACCCCGAGCCGAACTGATGGAAGTCGATCTTCGACGGTCGCAGTCCTGCCGGGTCGGCGCCGAAGTCCAGCGTGAACGCCCCGCCGTTCGACCATGTGCGGGGGCAGTCTGGTCTGATCGAGGGCACGTCGTCGCCGACGTTGTCGATCAGGATGGCGTTGGAGGGGACGCCGGAGGTACCGCAGTACGGCGGATAGGACGCGCCATCGGTCTGGTAGGCGTAACCGGGATCGAATCGCAAGAGTTCACGCCCGCACTGGGCGGAGCAGTCGCTCTTCCAGGTCTTCGGGCCGTGGTACCAGCACCGCAGGTCGTATTTCCCTTGCGCGTCCTTGTGCGCGCAGGGACCGGCCGGCTCGCCGACGACATCCCCGGCGTCGGGGGTGTAGGAGCCACCGGGCACACAGTCGTTGCTCGCGTCGCAGAACGTGGTCGGCGGCGGTTGGACCAGGGTGCGGTTGATGGGGCTGGAGGCCGCGTCACCCGGCCACCAGGCGGGCCGGTAGGCCGCCACGTACGTGTTCGGCGCCTCGGGCAGCTCCATGGGGTGTCCGGCGAAGCCGAGCACCTTCTCCTGGTAGGGCCAGTCCTGTGGATGGGCGGCGTCGGCCATCGACTTGTCCAGGAACGAGGACCGGTTGGCCGGGTAGTGCGGGTTGGCCGGGTTGTTGTGCCAGCCGACCCCCCACGGGGACCCATCGCCCTTGTCGGGGTAGAAGCCCGAGTTGTAGGCCCAGATCGCGAAGTACCAGTTCTCCAGGTACTGCGGCTGACCGTTGTTGATCACCAGACCGGCTTGGCGGGTCTCGTTCCACTTCCGTTGCAGGATCTGCAAGCCCGCAGCGATGTTCGCCGCGAAGTCCAGGGCCACCGCGCGCTGTGTCTGGTACGGCAGCGCGACCTCCCCGGGCCGCTCCCTGCCGGCCAAGCGCATCCTGTCCGTGACCTGCATGATGCCGTAGCCGCAGTCGGCCTCGTCCCAACGGATGTCCCAGTCGTCGGTCTCACTGAAGTTGTAGACGTCTCGGCCGTAGAAGTTGCCGATCAGGGGGTTGCCGGTCACTCCGGGCATGGCACGTCCCGTCGCCTGCCACAGGTTCGACTCCTGGCTGGCGATGCCCAGCATGATCTGTGCCGGCACGAAACCGCCGCCGTTCAGCTCAACGGGCGGGAAAAGACCCTGCGGTGTGTAGGCGGGCATACCCAGGCCCTTCCAGTTGGCCTCGCGCTGCACCGTGAGCACCTTGCGTACTGCTTGGTCCACGGCCCACTCCACTTGCCGAGGCTTGGGCTGCAACACCTGATTGCGCGGATCGTTGCGTGGCACCGCGCAGGTCCGTTCCTCCTCCACAGGATTCGAAGAGGAACCGGCTACCTGATCGGTCGTGCCCACCGCGCTCTTGGGTGCTGCTTCACTCCGCTGGGAGATGCCCGGAAGCGGCTTGAGCTTCGGGTGGCTGACTCGCCCGGACCCAGACGCGTCCAGGACGTCGGCACCGGGCATCACGGTGAATCGTGCGTTCTTGCCGGTCGCCATGACATGTATGCGCACGGTGACGGCCTTGGAGGTGTCGGAGTGCGGGTCGGCGACTCGGGGATCCTGCTGCCCGGCCCGTGTGGTGGCCGTGATCAGGGACATGCCAAGAGTGGAAGGTCTGGGGCCTTTCGGCGCGTCGACCACGTGCACGGCGGACGGTGCCTTCGCCGTGGCTCTCGTCCTTCCGGTCACATACGCCGTTCCCCGCGCGCCCGCAGTCAGATCCACGTCGGCGAGCCTTCCGGTCGCGACCGTTGTGACCCTTCGCCCTGCCTCCGTGGTGCCCGCCAGATGCCGCACCAGCGCAGTGTTCCGTTGGCGGTCGAGGTAGGTGATGCCGTCGTCGGAACCGGCCACCAGTTTGAAAGGGATGGAAGCGGTCCGTACGAGTGCGGACCGTTTGCCCTTGGCGTCGATGCGTACGAGCCGGTTGACGTCCGCCGCCACGATGCCGTTCCTCACTGGCACCGCGGAGGTCACCTGACCGGTCACCGCAACGGGGGCCGCGGTCCTGGCGGACTCGGCGTCCACGCGGATCAGCCGCGTCCTGGACTCACCTTCGTGGCCTTCCTGTGTCACCACGGCCGCCTCGTCAGCTCCGCAGCCGGGACTGTAGTACGCGAGAGTCGACAGGACGGGAAGTTTGGTGACCCTTCCGGTCTCCAGGTCCACTGTCGCGGTGAACGCGCCGCGAGAGAACAGCTCAGCGCGGTTGGTGAAGGACCGTGGTGCATACGCGACGACCAAGCGGCGGCCGGACCCCGTGAGGCACGCATTGCCGATCCACTGGTCGGTTTCGAACCCGGGTTCCGACAGAGTAGCCGCGGTCCGCCAGCCGTAACCGTTCCGGGCGTAGGCGACCAGGATATGCAGCCCCCTGGCGTCCCCGGAGGTCGTCCAGGCCCGGTCCTCGGATGTCCGCCATCCCGCTCCCAGGATGTCGTCGCGCTCGTTCGGCTGTATGCGCGCCTGGCCTTCTCGCGCCGGACCTGGCGCCTCTCGCATCGGGGCGCGGGACGAGACACCCGCGACAGCCCCCGCCGCGACGGACGGAAGCGCTGTGATCAACATGGCCGCCGACACGGCGGCTGCCATGAACCGGAACAGCCCCCGACGGGGAAAGGTGCCTCTTCTACGTGCGAACATCACTGACCCCTCCACCGAACGGCGCGAGACGGAGCGCGGACAGAGCGGTGCTTCCGTGACCGTCGACGACCAGGCGATCACTTGTGTGCTGCGGGCGCTTACGGCGTGCTGGCGGTCCCGTTCAGGACTTCGGCGGCATTGCGGAGCCGCACGCGCAGCCTCTCCTCAAGAGAGTCGAGCAGCGACCTGCGTGCGCTGACGGACGCCTGTTCATAAGCGTTGAGCACCGCCAGGCGCACGCCCGCATAGTTGACTTTCTGACGGCACGCGAGGTCTGCGCGGGCCGTGGCCAGCTCGGCGGTCGTCACATGCCGCCCAGTCCACCTCGCGTCGTCACGGGCGTCGTAGGGGCTGGTGTATCGGAACCCTTTCGCGCGCATGCAAGCACTCCACTCTCGGGTGACCTGGACAACCCGGCTGTCTCTCAGGGCCTGTTCTCCGTCCTGGTTGGCCAGATCCACCGCGACTGCATCCGCGGCCGGCGGGGCGCCTTTGCTCAGGGCCCGCGAAGCCTCGGCCGAGCACCCGCCAGAGGCACGGGGTGCGGGGGACCGCGAAGGGGCCTCGGACCCACCCGTATAGGCCGCGGCCTGGGCCGGAGTCAGTTTCCGGGGAACCGGCCGCTCACCGACCGAAGCAGCGAGATCCTTCTCCAGCTCCGGCGGGTGATAGCCGAATTCGTCGGTGAGGACGGGGTCGAGATGCCCCAGATCCCAGGCCTGCAGCGTGACGCGTACCTGCCTGACCGGGTCGACCTCCCAATCAAGTCCCTTCCGACGCATGCAATTCCGGACCAGGACGTTTTCCGCCTGGGTCAGCGTCTGCCGATGGCGCCATGACCCGATGTACGTGTCGGCGACGGTGACGAAGTCCCCCAGCGCCATGGGGTGCGTGACACCGGTCACCAGACGCGGCTCTTTGGCTGGAGCAGAGACCGGACTGCCGGTGTTGCAGGCAACGGCGGCCATGAGCGTGGCGACAACCAGTCCAGCCTTGATGTAACGAGAGGAAAGCACCAGTACTCCCCGGTTTACGGCACTGCCCACGGCGGGGCACGAGAGACACCGACGGCTCTAGCGCCCCGACCGTCCAGGCCGATTCGGCTGGAAACCGGCTAGTACGAGACGTACCAGCCGAGGCACACATCGGGAACCGCCCTGTTGGTGGTGTGCGTGTGCCCGCATGCCGAGAACACCCGGCTTCCCCAGGGACTAGCCGAGGAATATACGGAGTTGATACCCGTCGTATAGGCGTATGTCTTGCCGCTTCCCACGGATGCGACACACCGGTTCGCGCTGTCGTTCGGGTCGTAGTCGCTCCACCAGAGCTCGGCCGTGGCACCCGTCGGCAGCGTGTCCGCATACCTGCCGGTCTGAATCTTCGCCCAGTACACGCCCGCCTGGCCGTAGCCGGCTTTGTTACCTCTGTTCAGCTTCAGCGTGCTGGCGTCGTCGGCCCTGTAGCCGAAATAGTCGTGGTCCACCGTGCTCACATTGGACATGCCTGACGAGACGTTGATCTTCGGGCCACAGGTGGTATAGATGTCCTGTGCCGCAGCTGTCGTCGCCGGGACGACCGCAAGCCCCGCGCCCGCGAGCATTGTGGCCGCCAACACTGCTGATGCTCTCTTCACGCGCATCACACTCACTCCTCAAGTCCGTTCGTGTCTGTCCGGGCAGCGACGATCCTGCCCGTCCGGCCTTCGGGGAACCTTGCATGAACCTTGAATACGCTGGTCGGAGCGGCACTGCTCCGCCCGGTGGGCCGGGCGGGTTGGTTCACAAACGACCTCCTCGGTTCAAGTCGGGGCGTCGTGCGACGGTGATGCCCACGCTGGCGAAGACCGCGTCGAAGGCGGCGGTGGGGTGCACGCCGCGCGCACGGCGAACTGCACTGCCGCGATCCGACGCATTCCACGCACCGCAGAACTCGGCCCCACGCCGTGCCGTCACCCGGCACCCGCGAGTGGGCCACCTTCCGCAAGGCCACATGGTGACGATCCAATGCCCGCGTTGCGTCCGGGCGAGTAGGTGCGAGTAGGCGGGGGAGCGCGGCCGGCAGCGTCCGGTCCGTCCGGGCTTCGGAGTTGCGACCTGTCGGGGCCGCGCAGCGACCTCGTGCCGCAGGGTGCGTATCCCGGCGTTCATCGCTGCGGTGCATCCGTGCGAAGAGACGGATAATGCCCTCCTACTGGTCGAGCGCATTCCCAGGTCGGCACCGGAGTTCCGACGGTGGCGGTGAGCGCGGTTCTCAGCGCGAGGGAGACGGGTTCGCCGTGCAGAGATCAGCCCGGTGTGTGTCGGTTTCCCGCGGGGGCGTCGCTGGAGTCGTTGCGGGCGAGGCGTGCGATCTTGCTACGAAGTTCCTCGGTGGACGGGTGGTCGATCTCTTCGGCGGTCTCCAGAGCGTGTGCCCAGGCAAGACGGGCGGCGTCGGGGTCTCCGGCGGCGAGGTGGGTGTCGCCGAGGTGGTCCAGGATCTCCGTCTCTCCGTGCCGGTCGCCGGATTCCCGGTCCAGACCGAGGGCCCGCTCGTAGCAGTCGATGGCGTCGGTGTACTCGGCGAGGTGGTGGTGTGCGTAGCCGAGGCTGTCCCACGCTCCGGCTTCGCCGTGCCGGTCGCCGGTCTCCTGGTTGAGGGCCACTGCCTGGGCGCAGTAGTCGAGTGCCTGCCGGTGGTCGCCGAGCATGATGTGCAGCCAGCCGGCATTGTTCAGTGCCTTGGCGTGCCCGGTTCGGTGGCCGGACTGTCGGTAGAGGGCCAGTGCCCGCTTGTTGTAGTCGAGCGCATCGCGACGGTGCCCCTGCCGGTCGCACACCCAGCCGAGGCCACGGTAGGTGTGTGCCTGGCTCACCCGGTCGCCCAAGTCACTGTAGAGATCCAGAGCGTGCCGGAAGTGGGTGTGGCCGTCGTCGAGCCGCCCCATCTGGGTGTAGACGGCGCCAAGGCTGCGGTGAGCCCCTGCCTGCCAGGACCGGTCGCGCAGCCGCCGTGCCGCGTCGAGCGCAGTGTGCTGGCTGGCCACCCAGTCGTGCCAGTGGCCGCGGTAGTCGAAGAATGTCTCAAGGGCCCAGGCGAGCTGCCAGGCGCGAGCGTCGCAGCCAACTTCCACCGCCAGGTCGACGGTGCTGAGCAGCATGGCGTGTTCGGCGGTGAACCAGGTCAGGGCAGCACTGTGGTCTGCCAGCTCCAGTGGAGAGGTACCTGGTCGAGCGGTGGCCAACCGGATCTGGTCCCGATGCGGGTCCAGCTGCCCGGCGGCGGTGTGGGCCGTGTGCACATAGAAGTCCACGAGTCGCAGCAGCGCCTCGTCACTGTTGTTGACCGGTTCCTCCCGCGCCCGTTCGGCCGCATAGGCACGGACGAGGTCGTGCATGCGGTAGCGGCCGGGCGTATGTTGCTGCACCAGGTGGGCTGCCTGAAGTCTGCGCAGCAGTGCGCGTACGCGGGGCAGTGAGAGGGCCGTGAGGCCGGCGGCGGCGGACAGGCTGATGTCGGGGCCGGGTACCAGCCCGAGCAGCCGGAAGACGTGCGCGGTGTCCGGGTCGAGCGCGTGGTACGAGGAGGCGAACACCGCCCGGAGATCGGCGGAGATGTCGCCCGTGTCCAGAGCGTCCAGCCGCGTCTGTGTCTCGCGGAGTTCGTCGGCCAGTTCGGCGAGGGAGATGTCGGGGTTCATGATGGCGCGGGCGGACAGGATGCTGATGGCCAGCGGCAGGCCCGAGCAGTGGTTCAGCATGGCTTCGGCCGCCACGGGCTCGGCGGTCACACGGTCGGCGCCGAGGGCGCGGATGAGCAGCTGACGGGCCTCGGCATCGGTGAGCACGTCAAGGCTGAGGGGGCGAGCGCCGTGGACAGCGGTCAGACCGGTGAGCTGGCTGCGGCTGGTGATGAGGATGGTGCAAGTCGGGCTGCCGGGTAGCAGGGCGAGGACCTGGGCAGTGTCACGGGCGTTGTCCAGGATGACGAGCAGGCGCCTGTCGGCGGTCAGACTGCGGTAGAGCGCGGCCTGGGCATCCGTATCCGCGGGGATGGCCGCTGGATCGGAGCCGAGAGCTTCCAGGAAGCCGCGCAACGCCGTCTGCGGTGCGACCGGTGTGGTGGAGAGTTCGAAGCCGCGCAGGTCGACGTACAGTTGCCCGTCGGGATAGCGCTTCAGGTTCTCATGGGCCCAGTGGAGGGCGAGGCAGCTCTTGCCCACGCCTCCCACACCACCGATCGCCGAGATGACCAGCACCTTGTCCATGTCGGCGGACGATGTCATCAGCTCGTCGAGGGCGGCGAGTTCGCGGGTGCGGCCGGTGAACAACGGTGGCGGCGCGGGTAACTGGCGCGGCACCGGAGTGGACGCCGTCGCGGACAGGGGGCCGGCGGCGGTGAGGGCCGGGTCGGCGGTGAGGATCTGCTGGTGGAGCTGCCGCAGCGCCGGGCCGGGGTCGGTGCCCAGGTCCTCGGCCAGTCGCCGCCGGACTGCGTCGTAATGGCTCAGCGCCTCGGCGACCCGTCCGCTGCGGTACAGGGCGAGCAAGAGCTGCCCGGCCACCCGCTCGTCCAGCGGATGCCGAACTGCCCGGGCAGACAGCTCGGGCAGGAGTCCGGTGTGATGGCCGCGGCGCAGGCGGACGTCGGTCAGATCGAGTTCGGCCGCCAGGCGTTCCTGCTGCAGTCTGGCGCTCAATTCGTTGAACCATGGGGTGTCCACGGTGGCGAAAGCCTCTCCGCGCCACAGTCCGAGAGCCTGCTCCAGCAGAGGCTCGGCGTGCTCGTCCCCGTCCGTGGCACCGGCCTGGGCGACCAGGTGGCGGAACCGGTGCAGGTCGACCGCTGGCGTGTCGACGGTGAGGAGGTAGCCGCCGGACTGCCGGATGATGCGTACCTTCTCGGCAGCGGGCGCCAGAGCGCGGCGCAGACGTGAGATGCAGCTGTAGAGAGTGCCGAGGGCCCGTTGCGGCGGGTGATCGGCCCACACACGGTCGATCAGCTGCTCGGTCGGGACCACGTGGTTCGCATCGGCCAGCAGGGCTGCCAGAACACACCGTTGACGGGCGTGGCCCAGGTTTTCGACGAGCAGCCCGTCGATCCGTGCCTCGACGGTGCCGAGTAAGTAGAACTCCACGTTCACGCCAGTCCGCCTCAGATCCCTGCTCTTCCCTACTTGCTCTGTCCTGCCGAATGCTTTCGGCCTGCGGCGGTGCCGCTATCACGGTCTGTCCAAGGCCCGTGTGAGACCTGGTTGCCCGTTGCCCATTGCACGTTCCAGTCGGCGTCGCCAGGCAGTTCGTTTTGGAGTGGTGTGTTGCGGAATCGTGCAGCGTCCAGCGCGAGGACCTGACGGCGTGCCGCGGATGACAGCGTGTGGTGGACGTCCCAGGAGGTGCCATAGACGGCGGCATTGAGCCTGGTCTGGTCGGAACTGGCGTAGGGCAGGGCATTGGCGAGGGTGTGGAGGTCGGCGTGCTGGAGGTAGCCGACGTCGTTGAGGAGTTCGTCCATGCGCCCGGCATCGACTGCGTGCTGAGCGGTGTGCCGCAGCAAATAGCCGACAGCGTGCTGCCATTGCATGCCGCCGAACGGATCCCGGGGAACGCACTCCAGGAGCCTTTCGAACAGGTTCTCTGCCAGGCCAGGTACCGTCCGTGTCGAAGGGCCCTGGCTGGCCGGTTGGCTTGTGGGCCGGCGGAGCCAGTCTGCGAGACCTTCGTGGAAGAGCCGGTAGAGCGTGGTGCCGTCGGTGTCAATGTCGCGCCGCAGGTAGAAACGTGCTTCCCCATCCAGGAGGGTGTACAGGTCCCGCAAGGACAGAGGAGGGTCGCCGTCGACGGTTAGGGCGGCGTGGACCAGGACGCTTTCGGGCATGCCTCGGCCTTGGGCGAAGGCGAGAGCCGTGAGCACCGGACGCAGATGGTTTCGGTCGGCGTGGCGCTGCAGGTCCAGTTCGAGAAGCTTTGGCAGGCTGCGGGGCACGGCCCGGCCCAGTCGCGCGGCCTCCTCGGGTGTGGCGGCGGGTGGGATGGCCAGGAGATGGTGGATGTAAAGTCCCGCGGTGAGGAACTCGCCCCACTCGAGGGCTTCGGTGCCGTGGCCAGGGCCAGGGCCAGCCGGAGCGTGCGTGGTAAGGGTTTCGGCGATCGTTTCTGCCAACGTGTCCCGGACGGCCCGCAGGGCGCTGCGGGTGTATGGGCCGTCGGCGGTCAGGAGCCGTTTGGCGTAGGCAGCCACATCCCGGCGCACCTCGTCCGGTGCGATGGTGCTTAGACACCATCTCATTTGGTGAGTCGGCGGTAGCAGATGAGGGTGCAGGCGATGCTGGTGAAGGCGAGGAAGTGCTCGGCTTTGCGTTCGTAG